>NZ_BOPH01000007.1 GCF_016863655.1 Virgisporangium ochraceum | reverse complement strand
CTGCAAGATCGGCGCAGGCCTCGACACGGCGTGGCCGGTCGACAGACCTGACGAAGCACCACTAGCAGGTGCGGGTCGCGGCGCACAGCCGAGAGGCGGCCTTGACGCTCAGCGTGAAGGCCCGGTCGGTCGTGTCGTCGCTGTGCACGAACTCGGTCACCAGGTTGCCGACCCGCACGAAGCCGTGGATCCGGATCTGGTTGTTGTAGCCGACCGTCCGCACGATGAACGCCTCGTCGCCGGACGGCGGTTCGTCCACGATGGACATCGAGTACCGGTGGCCCTCGTAGGCGAAGTTGCGGCAGTTGGTGACCTCGCTCCGCACCCAGCCGAGGTGGGCCCGCGCCGCGGCGGCCGAGGCGAACGCGTCCACCCGCTGGAGCACGTACTTCTCCGACGGCCCGGACATGGTCTGCCAGCGGCGGTGGACGTCTCCGCCCGGTGGCGTCCCGTCAGCGGTCGAGCAGATGGTGAACGTGAAGCTGATCTGCCAGTCTCCGCCGTCCTCGCCGTCGTCCCGGCTCCAGCCGCTCGACCCCACGTCGGCCGGCGTGAGCATGGCGGCGGCCGGCACCTGCGTGAGGAGGGTCGGCGGGCTCGACGCCGATCCCATGGCGGCCGATCCGGCCGGGCTCGCCGACCCGGTCGCGGACCCCGACGGGGAGACCGGTGGAGACACCGAAGGCGCCGGGGTCGCCGGCGGGACGGGCTCCGGTGCCGGTCCCCGATCCAGCGCGAACGCCGTACCGGCGGCGACCACCGCGACCACGGCGACGGCCGCCGCTCCGGCCGCGAACCGCTGACGGAGCCGGCGCCGCCGGGCCCGCCGGCGCAGCCCGTCGGTCGGGGCCCAGTCGAGGTGCGCGGTCTCGTCGAACAACCCGCTGAAGGTCTGCTCAGGCACGGCTCTCCTCCTCCGCGAGGTCGAGGTTCATGAGGGAGGCGAGGCGCCGCCGGCCGCGGGCGAGCCGGGTCTTCACGGTGTTCACCGGGGCGCCGGTCTGCCGCGAGATCTCGGCGACCGGGAGGTCGAGCAGGTAGTGCAGCACGACGACGAGGCGTTCGTTGTCGGGCAGGTCGCGCAGGGCCGCCCGCACCAGCACCGTCGTCTCACCGGGCGGGTCGACGTCGCGGGACGTGCCGTGCCGGCGGTACGCGCGGAACCGGTTGGTGGCCTTGCGCCACACGTTCATCGCGAGGCGGTACCCGACCATCCGCACCCACGCCTCGGGGTCCTCGTACGACGCGACGCGCGACCAGTGTTGCCAGGCCCGCGCGTACGCCTCCTGCGCCACGTCCTGCGCCTCGCCCACGTCTCCGGTGAGGGCGTACAGGAACGCGGCCAGGCGGTGCCGGGTGCCCTGGTAGAACTCCTCGAAATCGGACGTCACACGGTTAACACCCGCCGGCGCCCGCGGGGGTTTCGCTAATCGGCGAGGAGTTCGGCCGCGATCCGGCGGCCGATCAGGAGGGACGCGGTGGCGGCCGGCGACGGTGCGTTCAACACGTGCAGCACCGGCCCCTCGCGACGCAGCAGGAAGTCGTCGACCAGCTTGCCGTCGGCGCCGACGGCCTGCGCGCGCACCCCGGCCGGCGCCCGGCGCATGTCGCTGGCCTGGATGTCGGGCAGCATCCGGCGTACCGCGGCGACGAACGACCGGCCGACCAGCGACCGCACCATCTCGCCCGCGCCGACCTTGCCGTACCGGCGGGCCAGCCGCCACGATCCGCGGAACGCCATCGAGTCGGCCAGGTCGCGCACGGAGACGTTCGTCCACCGGTAGCCCTCGCGGGCCAGTGCCGGCACCGCGTTCGGTCCGATGTGGACATGCCCGTCGATGCCGCGGGTGAGGTGGACGCCGAGGAACGGCAGTTCCGGGTCGGGCACCGGGTACACCAGCCCGCGGACGAGGTCGGACCGCGACGGGACCAGTTCGCGGTACTCGCCACGGAACGGCACGATGCGCACCTTCGGGTCGGACCCCGACAGCCGCGCCAGGCGGTCGGACTGCAGGCCCGCGCACACCGCGGCCCGGTGCGCCAGCAGCGTGTCGCGGGTGGTGCGCAGCAGCACGTCGCCGTCGCGCTGGTAGATGCCACGGACCGCCTCGCCGAGGCGGATGGTGCCGCCGTCGGCCTCGATCAGCCGGCGCAGCGCCGCGGCGACCAGGCCGTAGTCGACCCGCCCGGTGGAGTCGACGACGAGCGCGGCGACCGCGCGCAGGTACGGCTCGCGCTCCTCGACCTCGCCCGGCTCGGCCCGCCGCACCGGCACCCCGTTGGCCCGGCCGCGCTCCAGCAGCCGCTCGAGCGCCGGCAACTCGCCCGGCCGGGTGGCGACGACGAGCTTTCCCGGCACGTCGAACGGAATGTCGTGCTCGGCGCAGAACCGCTTCATCTCCTCGGCACCGCGCACCGCGAGGTCGGCCTTGAGCGACCCCGGCGCGTAGTACAGCCCGGAGTGGATGACGCCGGAGTTGCGTCCCGTCTGGTGGGTCGCGACCGCGGTCTCCTTCTCCAGCACGATCACCGGCCGGTCGGGGTCGCGCTCCTGCAGCGCCCGCGCGGTGGCCAGCCCGACGATGCCGCCGCCCACGACGACGTTGGGGTCGGGTGCCATCAGGCGGCCGGCGCGATGCTCAGCGGACCCGGACGCTCGCGTAACCGGCGGGCACTCAGCAGCGCCTTCGTGGCCCGCCGGCTCGACGGGTTGCCCAGCGCCGCCCGGCTCGCCTCGCGCAGCAGCACCATCGCCCAGTACACGGCCGTCGAGACCGCGTTGTGCCGGCGCCGGTAGAGCCGGATCCGGTTGAGCGTCAGCAGCGCCCACAGCGGCGGGTTGGTCGCGGCGTCGCCTTCGAGGTGACGCGCGTTGGCGTGCGGCGTGTACATCATCGCGAACCCGTGGTCGCGGGCCCGCAGGGCGTACTCGGTCTCCTCGGCGTACAGGAAGAACGTCTCGTCCCAGCCGCCGCAGGCGTCCCAGCACGGCTTGTCGATGAGCATGATCGAGCCCTCGGCCCAGTCGACCGTGACCTCGTCGGCGTAGCTGGCCGGGTTGGTGACCGACTCGCCGAAGAGCCGGTAGCGGCCCATCCGGGTGGCACCGAGGGCGTCGCCGAACGCCCGGAGGATCGTCGGTTCGCGGCGCAGGCTCGGGCTGAAGTCACCGTTCGCGCGCACGATCTTCGGGACCGCGATGCCGGCGCCGCGCTCGCGCAGCAGCTTCAGGAGCTCGGGGACGCAGTCGCCGCCGAGCCGGATGTCGGGGTTGAGGACCAGCACCGCGCTGAACGGTTTCGCGGCGGCGACGGCGGCGTTGATGCCCGCCGCGTATCCGGCGTTGCGACCGGTTTCGACCACGTGTGCGAACGGCGCGAACCGGCGCACCGCCTCGACCGTGCCGTCGCGGGAGTCGTTGTCGGCGACCGTGAGATGCCAGTTCAACCCGCGCAGCCCCGGTGCGAGCGAGGCGACCAGGTCTTCGATGAGGGAAGCACTGTTGTACGTGACCACCACCACGGCGATGGTCTCCGGCTCACCCGTCACAGGACGCCCTTCTCTCACTGCGCCACCTTCTCCGGTAGCCCGTTCATTCTCCGTGGGGCCTGGGAAGGCGTCTGTCGGAAAGCTGCCCGTCCTTGTCGACTAACGGGCGTTACGGTCAGACCGAACGTAGCGCAGAGATTCATCACGGGCGCCGGTAGATTCGCTACCGATGGCCGTTCGAGTCCACCCGATCACCGGCGCCGACGTCTCCGCGGTCGCCCGGTTCCTGCATTCCGAGCTGAACCAGCGGGTACCGGCCGACGCCTGGGCCCGCGCGATGAGCGTCCCATGGAAGGTCTCGGCGGATGGCGACCCGCCGAACCACGGGTTCATGCTCCGCACCGACGACGGTGAGGTCGTCGGCGCGTACCTCGCCTTCTACTCGGAGCGTGAGATCGACGGCCGCGCCGAACGCTTCTGCAACCTCGGCGCCTGGTGCGTTCGCGAGGAGCACCGCTTCCACAGCCTGCGCCTGCTGAAGGCGCTCCTCGCGCAGGACGGGTACCACTTCACCGACCTGTCGCCCAGCGGCAACGTGGTGCCGATCAACAGCCGGCTCAAGTTCGAGTTCCTCGACACCACCACCGCGCTCGTGCCGAACCTGCCGTGGCCGGGCCTGCCCTGGCGCGTCACGAGCGACCCGGCCGTGATCGGGCGCACGCTCACCGGCCGCGACAGGGCGATCTGGACCGACCACCGGGCCACCGCCGCCGCGAAGCACGTACTGCTGCGAGCCGGCGGTGAGCACTGCTACGTCGTGTTCCGCAAGGACCGGCGCAAGGGCCTGCCGCTGTTCGCGTCGGTGCTGCACGTGAGCAACCCGGCGGTGTTCCGGAAGGCGGCCCGGGCGTTCTCCCGCCACCTCCTGGTGCGGCACGGCATTCCCGCGACGCTCATGGAGCTGCGGGTCACCGGCCACCGTCCGTGGCCGTCGAGGCTGCTGGCGTCTCCGCGCCGCAAGATGTTCCGTAGCGACAAGCTGGCCCACGACCAGATCGACTACCTCTACAGCGAACTCGCCTGTGTTGCCTGGTAACCCAGTTTCAGTAAGGACAGCGATGCGAACCCAACTGCACCACCTCGTGGCCGAGGCCGCCGTCACCCGTGGTGACGCGCCGGCGGTCACGGTCAAAGACACCACGCGCACCTACGCGCAGTTGTGGGCCGAGACCGTCGCGGTGGGTGCCGGGTTACGCGGGCTGGGCCTGAACTCCGAGGACCGCGTGGCGGTATACCTCGACAAGCGCGTCGAGACGGTCACCGCGATCTTCGGCACCTCCGCCGGGGGTGGTGTGTTCGTACCCGTGAACCCGTTGCTGCGCGCCCGGCAGGTGGCGTTCATCCTCGCCGACTGCGACGTGAAGGTGCTCGTCACCACGCCCGAGCGCCTCGCGGTGCTGCGCGCCGAACTGGCGGAGTGCAAGGCACTGGAGCACGTCGTGGTGATCGGCGAGGCGCCCGAGGTCGACGCCCACTACCGGGTATCGACGTGGGCCGATCTTGTCGACGGGCCGGAGCGGCCGCCGGTGAACGGGATCGACCTGTCGATGGCGGCGATCCTCTACACCTCCGGCAGCACCGGCAAGCCGAAGGGCGTGGTGCTCTCGCACCGCAACCTCATCGTCGGCGCCGAGAGCGTGAGCGGCTACATCGGCAACACTCCCGACGACGTGGTCGCGGCGGTGCTGCCGCTCAGCTTCGACGCCGGGTTCAGCCAGCTGACCACCGCGTTCAGCGTGGGTGCGCACGTGGTACTGGTCAACTACCTGACGCCGGCCGACGTGCTCAACCAGTGCGCGAAGCACGGGGTCACGGGGCTCACGTGCGTCCCTCCACTGTGGATCCAGCTCGCCGACCTCACCTGGCCGGCCGAGACCGCGGGGAGGCTCCGGTACTTCGCCAACACCGGCGGCCGGATGCCGAAGTCCACATTGGACAAGCTGCGCGCGCACTTCACCAACGCCCGTCCGTTCCTGATGTACGGGCTCACCGAGGCGTTCCGGTCGACCTACCTCGACCCGGCCGAGGTCGACCGCCGGCCCGACTCGATCGGCAAGGCCATTCCCGACGCCGAGATCCTGGTGGTGCGGGAGGACGGCTCGATCTGCGACCCGCACGAGCCCGGTGAGCTGGTGCACCGCGGCGCGCTCGTGTCGCTCGGCTACTGGAACGACCCCGAGCGCACCGCCGAACGCTTCCGCCCCGCGCCGGGACGCCCGGCCGGCATCATGGTCACCGAGCTGGCCGTGTTCTCCGGCGACGTCGTCAAGCGCGACGAGGACGGGTTCCTGTATTTCGTCAGCCGCAAAGACGAGATGATCAAGACCAGCGGCTACCGGGTGAGCCCGACCGAGATCGAGGAGGTCGTCTACGAGACGGGCCTGGTGCGTGACGCCGTGGCCCTCGGCGTCGACGACGAGCGGCTCGGGCAGCACATCGTGGTGGTCGCGAGCCCGCCGGAAGGCGGCGACCTCGACGGAAAGGCGCTGCTCGCCGACCTCCGCAAGCGGCTGCCGCTCTACATGGTGCCGAAGCAGGTCGTCGTGAAGCCGGAGATCCCCCGCTCGCCCAACGGCAAGTTCGACCGGACCCTCCTGCGGCAGGAACTGGGCGCGTGAACGGCTTCGGCACCCAGGGGACGATGCTGACCGTCAACGGCGTGCCGCTCGACCGGTTGGCCGAGCGGGTCGGTTCCACGCCGTTCTTCGCCTACGACCGCTCGCTCATCACCGAGCGCGTCCACACGCTCAAGGCGGCGCTGCCGCACGACATCAGCCTCGGCTACGCCATCAAGGCGAACCCGATGCCGGCCGTCGTGCAGCACCTCGCCGGGCTCGTCGACGCGTTCGACGTCGCGTCCGCGCTGGAGATGCGGGTCGCGCTCGACACGACGATGCCGCCGACGAAGGTGAGCTTCGCCGGTCCGGGCAAGACCGAGGCGGAGCTGCGCCAGGCTGTCGCCGCCGGGATCACCGTGGAGCTCGAGTCGGAGACCGAGGCGCGCCGGGTCATCCAGGCCGGCGAGCGGCTCGGTGTCCGGCCGCGGGTGGCGGTGCGGGTCAACCCCGACTTCGCCGTCAAGGGCTCGGGCATGCGGATGGGCGGCGGGCCGCAGCAGTTCGGCGTCGACGCCGAGCGCGTCCCGCAGCTCCTGAAGGAGCTCGACGGGCTCGACGTGCTCGGGTTCCACATCTTCGCCGGTTCGCAGAACCTCAAGGCCGACATCCTGTGCCAGGCACAGCAGCAGACCGTCGAGCTGGCGCTGCGGCTGGCCGGGCACGCGCCGGAACCGGTGCGGTACCTCAACATCGGTGGCGGCTTCGGCATCCCGTACCACGAGAAGGACAGCCCGCTCGACCTCGACCCGATCGCCGCGAACCTCGAGACCCTGATGAGCGAGCGCGTCCGGCCGAACCTGCCCGACGCCACCGTGCAGGTCGAGCTCGGCCGCTACCTCGTCGGTGAGGCGGGCGTCTACGTGACGCGGGTCGTCGACCGCAAGGAGTCGCGCGGCAAGGTGTTCGTGGTGGTCGACGGCGGCATGCACCACCAGCTCGCCGCGAGCGGCAACTTCGGCCAGGTGATCCGGCGCAACTACCCGCTGGCGATCGGCAACCGGATGGAGCCGGGTGTGGAGACCGCCACGGTGGTCGGATGCCTCTGCACGCCCCTCGACTTGCTGGGTGACAATGTGTCGCTGCCGGCCGCGGAGATCGGTGATCTGGTCGTGTTGTTCCAGGCCGGCGCGTACGGTCTCACCGCGAGCCCGACCGCGTTCCTGAGCCACCCGGCACCCGCCGAGGTGCTGGTATGAAAGGGGTCATCCAGGTGGAGCACGACGTGAAGGACGTCCTGGTGAAGACGCTCGGCGTCGAGGACCGGGCCGACACGATCGACGCGTCGACCCCGTTGCTGGGAAGCCTGCCCGAGCTCGACTCGATGGCGGTGCTGGAACTGGTGGCCGCGCTGGAGCAGCGGTTCGGCATCACGGTCGACGACGACGACGTCACCGCGGAGGTCTTCGAGACGCTGGGCAGCCTGACGCAGTTCGTACAGGAGAAGCTAGAGACCGAATAGGTGGTGCACGCCGGTCACGGCGAGCACGCGGCGCACCATCGGCCGCGGGTGGCTGATCGTGATGCGGCAGCCCTGTGGGCTGGCGTCGGCCCGGCACGCCATCAACGCGTTGACGCCCGAGGAGTCCATGAACGTGACCTCGGCGAGGTTCACGTCGATGTGCAGCGGGTGCTCCTGGCGCAGGGCCGTGGTGAGCGTGTGGGTCAGGGCGTCGACGGTCGTCATGTCGATCTCGCCGTGCCCGGTGACCGAGAGCGCGCGGCCCGGTCGTTGGACGACCTGGACGAGGAGATACGGCCATTCGGCCAGATTCTTGTTCATGGAAACGGAGCCTCCCTTTTGGGGGGACAGATGTCCGTGTAGCTGTCCGTATTGCCGCGGGCGCGGGTGCGACCCCCGGCGCCGGAAGGCAAAACCCCAATGGAGAGAGCGTTACCAACTCGACTGTGCGTGTCTTATCTCGACGGTACGCCTTCTCCCGGTGTGAACACCACCCAACCGACTCATCGAAGATGTGTGGCCGGATCGTTGCTTAGTCAAGTTGCTGGCGTTCGATCACCGCGGTAATGCTGGCTGTGGTACCTCCTCGAGAGCCGAACAAATCCGACATCTCGGAAGGACGCACGCCGATGAAACGTACCCTCCGGGTGATGGCCGCGGCGACGATCGTCGCTGGCATCGCCCTCGTTCCGGCAACCTCCGCCTCAGCACACGGTTCGAAGCCCGGCTCGTTCCCGACGACGATCACCCTGCCAGTCGGCTTCCGCCCCGAGGGCATCACCACCGGCCCCGGTGCCGTCGCGTACCTGGGCTCGCTCGCCGACGGGTCCATCTACCGCGTCGACCTCGCCACCGGCAAGGGCCGCACGATCAGCGCGGGCGGCGGCCCGACCGCGCCGTCGGTGGGCCTGAAGAGCGACCAGCGCGGCCTGCTCTACGTGGCCGGCGGCTCCGGCGGCAACGGCCGTGTCGTCGACGCCCGCACGGGCGCGGTGAAGCAGACCTACCAGTTCACCACCGCGACGCCCACGTTCGTGAACGACGTGGTGCTCACCCCCGACGCCGCGTGGTTCACCGACTCGCGCCGCGCGGTGCTCTACAAGGTGCCGATCCGCCACGGCCGGCCGGCGGCCACGTTCGAGACGCTGACCGTCACCGGTATGCCGATCGACCCCACGGTCAACAACGCCAACGGCATCGCCCGCACGCCCGACGGCCGCGCCCTCCTCGTGGTGCAGTCGAACCCCGGTGCCCTGTGGCGGATCGACCCGCGCACCGGTGCCGCCACGAAGCTCGACATCCCGGTGGAGTCGCTGGTCAACGGCGATGGCCTGCTCCTCGACGGCCGCAAGCTGTACGTCGTGCAGAACCGGCTCAACCGGATCACCGTGATCGCCCTCAACCGGTCCGGAACCGTCGGCACGGTCACGGGCACGATCACCGACCCGGGCTTCGACGTGCCGACCACTGTCGCCAGGTTCGGTGACCGGCTCTACCTGCCGAACGCCCGCTTCGGCATCCCGGCGCCGGAGACGGCCACGTTCACGGTGGTCGCCGTCCGCCGGTAGGTCGCGCTCTTTCCAATCCGAGGGGACGTGCGTGAGCACGTCCCCTCGTGCATGAGGATGGACGCATGACTTCTGACGCGCCCGCCGTGCCCGACCCGTTGCAGCCGCTCGACGAGAACTGGCAGCGCGGCCTGGCCGTGGTGGCCCACCCCGACGACCTGGAGTTCGGTGCCGCCGCCGCGATCGCCCGGTGGACCGCACAGGGCAAGGAGATCGTGTACTGCCTGCTCACCAGCGGCGAGGCCGGCATCGACGGCATGGACCCGGCGGAGGCCGGTCCGCTACGTGAGGAGGAGCAGCGCGAGTCGGCCCGGATCGTCGGGGTGTCCCAGGTCGACTTCCTCGGGCTGCCCGACGGCGTGCTCGAGTACGGGGTGCCGCTGCGCCGCGAGATCACGCGGGTGATCCGGAAGTACAAGCCGGAGGTCGTCATCACCGGCAGCTTCCGCGACAGCTGGGACCCCGAGGGCGAGAACCTCAACATGTCCGACCACATCGTCACCGGCCGCGCGGTGCTCGACGCGGCCCGCGACGCCGGCAACCGCTGGGTGTTCCGCGAGCAGATCGAGGAGGAGGGCCTGGAGCGCTGGGGCGGGGTCGCCCAGGTGTGGGCCTCCGGGTCGTTCCGGGCCAAGCACGGCGTCGACACCACCGCCACGTTCGACCTGGGTGTGCGGTCGCTCGAGGCGCACGCCGCCTACCTGCGCGGCCTCGGCTCGGGCGACTTCGACGCGGAGGAGTTCCTCGAAGGGTTCGCCCGGCAGACCGGCACCCGGCTGGGCACCAGGTACGGCGCCATCTTCGAGGTGTTCAAGCTGGGTCTTCTCTGATCGGGCCTGGTCTAGCGGCCCTGGTTCCGCGGGTGGTTCCGGGCCTGGCGCTCGTTGCCGTGGCGGTAGTTGCCCGTCCAGCGGGCCATGACCTCCTGGTCGCTGCCATCGCCGGGGCCGCTGTCGACCTCGGCGAGGAACTCGGCGGCGCGCGGGCCGCGCAGCGTGGTGGCGGGGCGGCCGTGGTGGGTGATGACCACCGCGCCGTCGCCGCGCGTCGTGTAGTCGAATCCGTGTGGTGGCGGCACGGGACGATCGTGCCTGTCGGGCGGTCTCCGGGCGACCGGATTTACAGCAGGAAACTGCCAGCGATCCAGTAGGTAAATTGTCCGCATATAAGCGGATCAAGCAGGCATTCTGTGGCGATGTCGTCTCTCCGATCCGTGCTGCGCCACGACCTGCCGGCGTCGCTGGTGGTGTTCCTGATCGCGATTCCCCTCTCGCTGGGTATCGCCGCGGCCTCCGGCGCGCCCCTGTTCGCGGGGCTGCTCGCGGCCGTGGTCGGCGGGATCGTGGCCGGGGCCATCAGCGGCGCGCCGCTGCAGGTCAGCGGGCCGGCCGCGGGGCTCACGGTGATCGTGGCCGGAACGGTGCTGGAGTTCGGGTGGGCGGGCACCGTGGCGATCGTCGCGATGGCCGGCGCCGTGCAGATCGGCCTCGGCCTGTCGCGGCTCGGACGGGCCGCGTTGGCGCTCTCGCCGGCCGTGGTGCACGGCATGCTGGCCGGCATCGGCATCGTGATCGTCATCGGTCAGGTGCACGTGGTGCTCGGCGGTGCGGCGCTCAGCTCGCCGCTGGACAACCTGCGCGAGCTTCCCGGCCAGGTTCTGGGCCACCACGACGGGTCGGTGGCGATCGGCGCGCTGACCGTGGCGGTGCTCGTGCTGTGGCCGCGGCTGGTGAAGGTGTCGCTGCTGCCGGCCGCGCTGATCGCCGTGGTCGCGGCGACGGTGACTGCGACCGTCGCCGGCCTGGACCTGCCCCGGGTCGCGCTCTCCGAGGCGCCGCTGACCCGGATGGTGCTCCCGCGGTGGCCCGACGCGCCGGTGGCCGAGGTGCTGGTCGCCGTCGTCACGATCGCGCTCGTCGCCAGCGTGGAGTCGCTGCTGTCGGCGGTGGCGGTCGACAAGCTGCACGACGGGCCGCGGGCGAACCTCAACCGGGAACTGGTGGCGCAGGGCACGGCGAACCTGGTCTCGGGCGCCCTGGGCGGGCTGCCGGTCACCGGCGTGATCGTGCGCAGCTCGGCGAACGTGGCGGCCGGCGCGCGGACGCGGGTCTCCACGGTGCTGCACGGCGTGTGGGTGGCGGTCTTCGTCCTGCTCTTCACCGACGTGATCGAGCTGATCCCGCTGTCGGCGTTGGCCGCGGTGCTGGTGGTCGTCGGCGTGCGGCTGGTCGACCTGGCCCACCTGCGCACGTTCGCGCGGCACCGGGAGCTGCCGGTCTACCTGGTGACCGCGGGTGGCGTGGTGTTCGTCGACCTCATGGTCGGAGTCGCGCTCGGCATCGCCGTCGCGCTGGTGCTCACCGTGTACCGGCTGGCCCGGTGCGACGTCCGGTGCACGGGGCCCGGTCCCGGTGCCGGCACCGGCCGGTGGCTGGTGACGGTCACCGGCACGCTGGCGTTCGTCACCGCCGGGCGGCTGACCCGCGAGCTCGGCACGGTGCCACCGGGGCAGACCGTCGACGTCGAGCTGCGCCTGGACTACCTCGACCACGGCGCCTACGAGGCGATCGAGGACTGGCGGCAGACCTACGAGCGCGACGGCGGCGCGGTGCGGGTCCACGAGCTCCACCACGGGTGGCTGCACCGGGCCGTCGCGGGTCGGCTCGGCGACGGGAAGAGCACCCACGTGCCCCGGTTTCTCGCGTCGTGGTCACAGTGGCAGGCAGCGCAGACCGGGCAGGCTGGGCAGGCCGGGCGTGCGGGGCACGCCGACAGCGCCATGGCCAACGGTATCGACGAGTTCCAGCGGAGCGTCGCGCCGCTCGTCCGACCGCACCTCGCCGACCTGGCCGCGAAGGGTCAGCAGCCGCAGCAGCTGTTCATCACCTGCGCCGACTCCCGGGTCGTTCCGAACCTGATCACGGCGAGCGGGCCGGGCGACCTGTTCTGCGTGCGCAACATCGGCAACATCGTGCCGCCGCACGGCGCCGGTGACCACTCCGTCGGCGCCGCCGTGGAGTACGCCGTCGACGTGCTCGGCGTCGCGACCATCACCGTGTGCGGGCACTCCGGCTGCGGCGCGGTCCGCGCGCTCATGGCCGCCTCGGCCGCCGAGGACGCGGCCCTCGGCCGCTGGCTACGCCACGCCGGTGCCGCCGGCGCCCTACCCGACACCGACTGCGAGAAGCAGCACTGCCTGGCCAACATCCGTCGTCAGCTGGACCACCTGCGCACCTATCCGAGCGTCGAGCGGGCCCTGGCCGCCGACCGGCTGCGGCTGGTCGGCATGTACTTCGACCTGGCCGAGGCGCGGGTCGACGTGCTGGACGACGGCGTGGTTCAGAGCCGGTCGTAGAGGTCCTTCGCCTCCTTCAGGCCCAGCTTGGAGTGCTGGCGGATCAGCTTGATCGCCTCGATCGCCTTGCCGTCGCGCTTGAGCTCGCGGGCCCGGTCCATCACGTCGACCTCGTCGAGGTGCGGGACCGGCGGCAGCGGCGGCAACCTCAGGCGGCCGGTGCGCTCGACCTCCTCGACGAGGTCCTTGGCCTCCTTGAGGCCCAGCTTGGTGTGGTCGCGCACGACCTTGACCGCCTGGATCTTCTTGCGCTGCTCCAGGAGCCGGATCACCTCGAGCTCCAGCGGCGACGAGTCGATTCCGGTGCGCGGCTTCGTGGTCTCCACGCGCGGAAGGGCGCGCCCGGTCGCCTCGGTGACGAACAGCTCACGGCCGCGTTCGCGGCGCAGGAGCATCATGCGAACCATCACCAGGGCGATCAGCACCAGGATCACGATCAGCAGCACCTTGAAGAACATGCCGCTCACCGTAGCCGCTCAAGGTTCGCTACAGCCGCGCGATACTCGCCTGCAGCACGTCGAGGCCGACCGATCCCAGGTTCAGCGCGTCGCCGTGGAAGCTCTTCAGGTCGAAGTCGGCGCCCTTGCGGGCCTTCGCCGCGTCGCGCGCCGCGAGCCAGATGCGCTCGCCGACCTTGTACGACGGCGCCTGGCCCGGCCAACCGAGGTACCGGTTGAGCTCGAACCGCAGGTTCTCGTCGGGCACCCGGCAGTGTGCGCGCATGAACTCCCAGCCGAGCTGCGGCGTCCAGCGCTCGCCGGGGTGGAAGCCGAACGGGTTGTCGCGGGGGATCTCCAGCTCCAGGTGCATGCCGAGGTCGACGACCACGCGCGCCGCCCGGAACGCCTGGCTGTCGAGCATGCCGAGCTTGTCGCCCGGGTCGGCGAGGTAGCCGAGCTCGTCCATGAGCCGCTCGGCGTACAGCGCCCAGCCCTCACCGTGCCCGGACACCCAGCACAGCAGCCGCTGCCACCGGTTGAGCAGCTCCGACCGGTACGCCGTCTGCGCCACCTGCAGGTGGTGGCCGGGAACACCCTCGTGGTAGACGGTGGTGACCTCACGCCACGTCGAGAACGTGGTGACGCCCAGCGGCACCGCCCACCACATCTGGCCCGGCCGGGTGAAGTCCTCGCTCGGGCCGGTGTAGTAGATCGCGCCGTCCGACGTCGGCGCGATGCAGCACTCGATGCGCCGCACCGGCTCGGGTACGTCGAAGTGGGTGCCGTGCAGGTCGGCGATGGCCTGGTCGGCGAGCTCCTGCATCCAGCGGCGGAACGCGTCCTTGCCCTCGATGTTGCGGGCCGGCTCGGCGTCGAGCGCGACCACGGCGTCGTCGACCGTGCCACCGGGCACGATCTTGTCGGCGACCGTGCGCATCTCCGACTCGAGCCGGGCCAGCTCCTCGAAGCCCCACTCGTAGGTCTCGTGCAGGTCTATCGACGCGCCGAGGAAGTGCCGCGAGGCCAGCCGGTAGGCGTCGACGCCGACGGCCTGGTTCTCCTTGCCGTGCGGGGCGAGGTCCTTGCGCAGGAAGCGGGCGACGTCGGAAGTGGCCTCGCGGGCCGCGGCGGCGCCGCGCTCCAGGTCGGAGACCAGGCCGGCGGACAGCCCCGGGTTCGCCGCGGTGACCCGCTCGACGAGCAGCGGGTAGAAGTTGTCGCCGGCGGTGTCGGTCCAGATGTCGCACTGGTTGGCGACCTCGAGCATCTGGTGCCGGGCCACCACGTGGCCGGCCTGCGCGGCCAGCAGCAGCGTGTTCCGCCACTCGGCCAGCGCGGAGGGGGTGGCCGACATGCGGGCGGCGATGTTGGCGGCCGCCTCCTCGCCGGCGAGCGGCATCAGGTCGAAGATGCTTCGCACCGCGTGCAGCGGGCTGGAGATGACGTTCAGCTCGCTCGTGGTCATGCCGGCGTCGTTCAGTTCGAGGGCCAGCCCGAGACGCTCCTCCATGGCCTCCTTGGCCACGCGTTCACGTTCGTCGGTGGGCTGCGTGCGGTTCAGCTCGGCCAGCGTCTTCCGGTCGAGCTCGGCGCGGGCGGCGAAACCGTCGGGCGAGAGATCGCTCAGCTTGTCGTCGTACCCGGCGATCCCGATGTACGTCGCCCCGATGGGCTCCAGCACCGCCCACTGGTCGACGTATCCGTCCGCGATGTCGTCAATTGCTCCCACGCCGCGACCATACGCGAGGTTCGGCGGGGCCGCCTTCGGACTTCACCCTCCCTCATGCCCGCGCGTCCAGGCCAGCAGATCGTCGAGTGGCCAGGTGTTCACGATCCGCTCCGGTGGCACCGCGCACGCCACCGCGCGCTCGCACCCGAACCGCTGCCAGTCGAGCTGACCGGGTGCGTGCGCGTCGGTGTCGATGGTGAACCGGCAGCCGGCCTCCAGCGCCGTGCGGAGGAGGCGCTTGGGCGGGTCGAGCCGCTCCGGCCGGCTGTTGATCTCGATCGCCTTGTCGTGCTCGGCGGCCGTGGCGAACACCACGTCGGCGTCGAACGTGCTCTCCGCGCGTCCGCGCCCGCCACCCCGGCGACCCCGCTCGCCGCCCCGGCCGCCGCCCTTCTCCAACTCCTGCTCGGGCGGCGCCGCCGACGTGGCGGGCTGCTCCGAGCGCGGCAGCAGCCGGCCGGTGCAGTGACCGAGGATGTCGAGGTGCGGGTTCTCCAGGGCCCGGACCATGCGGCGGGTCATCGTGCCCGCGTCGTCCTTGAGTCCACTGTGGACCGAGCCGACCACCACGTCGAGCCGCGCCAGCAGCTCGTCCTCCTGGTCGAGGCCGCCGTCGGCGAGGATGTCCACCTCGATGCCGGTCAGCAGCCGGAACGGCCGGTCGAGGGTCACACCGGCCAGGCCCTCGTTGATGGCGGCCACGACGTCGAGCTGCTTGCGCAGCCGGTCGGCGTCGAGGCCGCGGGCCACGGTGAGCCGCGGTGAGTGGTCGGTGAGCACGAGGTACTCGTGGCCGAGCTCGATCGCGGCGGCCACCATCTCCTCGATCGGCGAGCCGCCGTCGGACCAGTCGGAGTGGCTGTGGCAGTCGCCCTTGAGCGCGGCCCGCATCGCGGCGGTCGACTCGTCGAGGTCGGTGCCGGCGGTGTCCACCAGCCGGCGCAGGTACACCGGCTCCTCGCCGGCCAGCGACTCGACGACGCAACGCGCCGTGACGGCGCCGACACCGGAGATCTCGGTGAGCTTCCCGTTCGCGGCCCGCGCCGCGATCTCCTCCCGGGGCACGCCCGCCAGCGCGGTCGCCGCGCCCCGGAACGCGCGGACGCGGTAGGTCGCCTCGTGGGCCCGCTCCAGCAGGAACGCGATGCGGCGCAGGTCGGCGACGGGATCACGGTTGGCCATGCCTACGGACCTTAGTACCGACCGCTTAGTGTTGGCCCATGCGGACGATCGACTGGGTGGACGGCGCCGTAGAGATCATCGACCAGACGGCCCTGCCGGCGGAGCTGCGGACGCTGCGGCTGTCCACAGTGGAGGAGCTGGTCGGCGCGGTGCGGCGGTTGGCGGTACGTGGGGCGCCCGCGCTCGGTGTGGCCGGTGCGATGGGTGTGGCCCTCGCCGCGGCCACCGGTGGAAGCGTGGCGCGCACCGCCCAGCTGGTCCGCTCGGTGGAGACGGCCCGGCCGACCGCGGTGAACCTCGCGCGGGGCGCCCGGCGGGCGGCGGCCCAACTGCCGCACGGGTTCGACGCGGTGCTCGCGGAGGCGCTGGCGGTGCGCGACGAGGAGATCGCGTCGTCGATGGCGATGGCCGTGCGCGGAGCCGACCTGTTCGCCGAGTTGTGCGGTGCGTCGCCGCGGCTGCTGACCCACTGCAACACCGGCGGGTTGGCGTGTGTCACCGGTGGGACGGCGCTCGGTGTGGTGATGGAGATGCACCAGCGCGGCACGCTCGGCGGGGTCATCGCGAGCGAGACGCGGCCGCTGCTGCAGGGCGCGCGGCTCACGGCGTGGGAGCTGTCGCGGGCGGGTGTTCCGTTCCGCGTCGCGGTCGACGGGGCAGGCCCGTACCTGATGGCGCGCGGTGAGGTCGACGCGGTGGTGCTGGGTGCCGACCGGGTGTGTGCCAACGGCGACGTGGTGAACAAGATAGGCACCTACGCGCACGCGTTGGGCGCGAAGGCGGCCGGCATCCCGTTCGTCGTGGTCGCTCCGGAGTCCACTGTGGACAACGACACGCCAACCGGTGCTGCGGTGGAGATCGAGGACCGCGACGGCGTGGAGGTGGCCGGTGGGTTGCCCGCGGTGAACCCCGCGTTCGACGTGACGCCGCACGCGTTGGTCACCGCGGTGGTCACCGACCGTCGGGTGCTGCGCTTCGGCTGAGCGCGAAGCTTCCCGTACCCGAACCGGTGCGCGCGCGTCACGTCGAATGGGGAAAGACGGCCGTGACCGATCGATGGTCCTCGGCCACGGCGGTGATCCAACCGCCGGCGCGGCCGAGGTCGCGCAGGGCCTTGGCGTCGACCGGCAGCCGCTGCGGCTCGCCGGCGGTCGGCGGCCACGCGAGCCTGGCCTCGGCGCCGGGGGTGAGCCACGGTTCGAGCGCGGCGATCGGGTCGGTGCCGTCGAGCGCGGCGCTGGCCGCCTGCAGATCGGCGATCATCGCATCGAGCGCGGTCTTCGTGGCGGTGGCGTTGCCGCCGCACATCGCGGCGGTGAGCGCCGGACGGCTCGCGGCGACGCGGGTGCCGTCGCGGAACGAGCCGGCGCCGAGCGTCAGGGCCAGCGGGTCGTTCGCCGCGTGACCGGCCAGCGCCGACGCCAGAAGATGCGGGACGTGCGAGACCGCGGCCACCGCGCGGTCGTGCTCCGCGGCCGTCGACGGCACGACGCGCACGCCGAGGCCGTCGGTGAGCAGTCGTGCCAGCCGTACCCAGTCACCGAGCGAGGTCTGCTCCTCGAGACACAGCACCCACGCGCATCCCTTGAACAGCGCGGCATCCGACGCCGTGAAACCCGACGTCTCCCGGCCCGCCATCGGATGGCCGGGTACGAACCCGGCCAGCGCCTGCCCGACCGTGTGCAGGTGCTTCGCCGCGAGATCGAGCACCGCACCCTTCACCGACGTGACGTCGGTGACCAGTCCGCTGAACCCGGTCGCCGCGAGCGCGTCGAACACACCCGACACGGCGGGTAGCGGAACGGCTACTACAACGACATCGGAGTTCGCGGCCGCGTCGGAAATCGACGCGGTGACCTGCCAGCGCGAGTTCTCCGGCGCCTTCGCCGCCGCGGTGCGCGCGGTGGCGCGGGTGGTGGGGTTGCTGTCGAAACCGAGCGCGTGGTGACCCGCCGCGGCCAGTCCGCGAACCAACGAACCGCCGATGAGTCCCAACCCGATAACGCTGACCCGCTCCCGCACGTTGCGAACTGTGCCATGTTTCCGCTCCTGGGAGGAGCCCGACCCCTGATCGGGTCACCGCCTCCAACGAGCGCGCCGACGGATGGGTGAGGGGTTGTCCACCGTCCGGACACACCGCACAGCAGAACGGGGTCTCGTTCGTTGAGTCGGCGTTGACGGTGATTCGAGGGGATAGCGTCGTGCCCATGACTGTTCGTAGTCGTTTGGTCGGTTTATCCGGTTTGGCGGTTGCCGCGCTCGTCGGCGTCGTCGCCTCCGGAGCGGCGAACGCCGCCGTGTCCGAGAACCCGGTGGTGACACCGGTCTTCAACGGTCCCGTGTACGCGGTCGCGACCGCCGGCAACGTCGTGTACGTCGGTGGTGAGTTCAACTCCGCGGTGGTCAGAGGTAAACAGGCGGTCCGCACCCGGCTCGCCGCCTTCGACGCCACCACCGGTGCATTGCTGAACTGGGCACCCGCCGCCGACCGCACCGTGCGCGCGGTCGCCGTCGACCCCGACGGGTCGGTCTGGGCCGGTGGTGACTTCCAGACCGTCGACGGACAGCCACGCGACAGCCTGGCCCGCATCTCGGCCGCCGGTGCGCTGGATCCCGTGTCGTTCCGCGTCTCCGGCGGATCGCCCCGTGCGCTGGCGGTAGGGCACGGGCGGTTGTACGTGGCCGGTGTGTTCAACGCGGTCAACGGCGTCAAGCGCGGCAACGTCGCGGCGATCGACCTCGCGACGCGCACGCTCTCCGGCTGGTCCGCGCGCACCGACGACGTCGTGAACGCGCTCGCTGTCGGTGGCGACCGGGTGTATCTCGGTGGTGCGTTCCACCGCGTGAACGACGTCGGTTCGACGGCGCGGCTGATCGCCGTCAAGCGCGACGGTGGCGCGGTCGACATGGGCTTCCGTCCGCGTCCCGACTCCATCGTGTGGGGTGTGACGGTCAGTGGTGACCGCGTATACGCCGCGTTGGGTGGGCGTGGCGGCCGTGCCGTGTCGTACACGCTGAACGGCGTGGCGAAATGGGCCATCACCACAGACGGAGACGCGCAGGCGATCGCCGCCCTCGGCAACACCGTCTACATCGGTGGGCACTTCGATCACGTCTGCCGCACGGCACGCAACGGCGACCACGGCGTATGCCTGGACGGCTCGGTCTCCCGGGTGAAGCTGGCCGCGACGGACGTCGACGGGAAGCTGCTGCCGTGGTCACCGCAGGGCAACGGCATCCGCGGCGTGCTGGCGCTGGTGGCGAACGCGCAGGTCGGCGTCGTGGCCGCCGGCGAGTTCACGATGCTCGACGGCCGGTCGCAGAAGCGGATCGCGGTGTTCCGTTAGTTCTCAGTTGTCGGGGGCCTGGGACGGGCAGCCGTGGCCCGCCTGCCACGCCGACACCTCGGCGACGGGCGACCGCGGCTGGCCGGCCTTCCACGCGTCGAGGTACGGCCACGGCCAGACCACGCCGCGCCGGACCCACCAGTCGGCGGTGCGGGCGCAGGCCGGCGAGATGCCGAGGTGCAGGTGGCAGGTGTTGTTGGCGTTGCCCGTCTTGCCGACGAGGCCGAGCCGCGAACCCGCCGCGACCCGCACCCCCGGCTGCACCACCGGATCGATCACGGAGAAGTGCGAGCCGTAGTACCGCACCCCGTCGTCGCCGACCATCGAGACCGACAGTCCACCGCGGTCGCCACCACCGGACGTCGCCTTGTCGAACGTGTCGACGCGGCTGACCTCGAGCACCACCCCGTCGGTGACCGCCCGCACGACCGTCCCGCAGGCCGCGATGATGTCCGACGCCGGGTAGTCGTGATGCTCGCGTGCGTAGCTGTTGCGCCCGTCGACGGGAAAGACGTACCGCGGGGCCGCGGCCGGCGCACTCGCGCTGGGCGGCATGCTCCGGCTGGCGCTCGGCGGCGCGCTCTTTTCCGCGGCGGCCGCGGCGTTCGTCGCGCTTTCGTCGGCGCGCGGCCGTTCGGTGGGACCGCCGTCGGAGCATCCGGCGAGGACCCCCACAACCGCGACGGTGACGAGCAGGCGGCGAAACACCCGGCCCATGCTATGCCCGGTGCGACGCGTGGTGTTGCGGGTAGGCTCGACAGGTGGACGGAGTGGACGTGGCGGGCCAGGACCGGCCGATCCGGCCGGGCGGCCAGAGCGGTCCCGCGAACTCTGATCCCCCATCTGACTCTCCATCTGACTCCGTGCCTGACCGCACGCCTGACCGCACGGCGGAAACGGGTACGTGGGCCACGCCCGACGGGCCCGGCCCGTCCGCCACCCCTGCCGCTGCCGGCACGGCGCCCGCGGGCGAGCCGTCGACCGGCCAGACACGTCCGCCGCCCCAGCCCCCGCAGTGGCGCCGACCAATGGGACCGTTGCCGGCCCAGCCGGGCTGGCCCGCTGGCCCGCGTCCGCCGGCACCCCCGGGTGGGCGTCCACCGGTACCTCCGGGTGGGCCGGCGCCTGCTCCCGGGCGGCCGGCCGGATACGGATCGCCGCCTCCCGGCCACCCGGTGCGGCCGGGTGCCACCGGGCAGTTCCCCACCGTCGGGCCGCCGCCCACCGGGCAGTTCCGCGGTCCGGGCGCGCCGCCGCCGACGGGGCAGTTCCGGGGCCCGGGTTCGCCCGCGCCGACGGGGCAGTTCCGGGGCCCGGGTGCGCCCGCGCCGACCGGGCAGTTCCCGGCTGGCGGGCCGCCACCGCACACGGGTCAGTTCCGGGCGCCGGGTGGGGAGCCGCCGACCGGGCAGTTCCGGGCGCCGGGTCCGGGCGGGCCGCCGATGCGGCCGGGGCAGCCGCCGATGCCCGGTCCGCAGGTGGGGCCGCCGGTGGGTGGGCCGGCCGTTCAGCACACGGCGACGCAGCCTGCCCTCGGCCGGCCGGGCCAGCCTGGGCACCCGGGTCAGCCTGGGCACGTCGGCCAGCCTGGGTACCTCGGCCAGCCTGGGCGACCGGGTCAGCCCGTCCAGCCTCGGCCCGCCGGGTATCCGGGATCCCGGCCGGTGGTCGGGGGCGGGCCCGGTGCCACGGTCGCCGCGCCACCGCCGCCGGCGCGGCCGATGCCTGTCGGGGCGTATCCAGGGCATCCGCCGTCCGGGTTGTTTCCGGCCAGGTCGCCGCAGGCGGCCTCCGCGTTCGGCGGGGGACAGGCGCCCCGGCCGGTCTACCGGGAGCTGCTGCCGGTCACGGCGGGGAAGGGCGCCATCGGGGTGCTCGCCGGCACCTTGTGGATGGGGCTCTTCGGGCTGCTGGCCACCTCGGCGCGGGGCTACCTCTGGTGGACGATCATCGCCGCCCTGCTCGCGTGGCCGGTGCTCGCCGTGCTCACCCGGTTCGGTGACCGGGCGGTGGCCGTCGGCGCGGCCGTGTCGACCGGGTTCGGGCTGGCCATTGCCGGCCTCGTGGTGGCGCTGGGCACGTTCGCCGGCGAATGGATGCTCTGGTAGCGGCGAGTCGCACGCTGGGGCGCTCCGCGGAGCCCGGGTAGGTGCTGCCGCACGGGCAGGCGGGTGCCGCTGCGGTGGCAAGCGGGTGTTCCGGCACCGGTAGGCGGCTCGGGGTTGTCGGCGCGTTGGCTGGGTTCGATGGGGTGGAACACCCGCATAATGGAGCCCGCTGATCCGACAAATCGCCCATCGAGGTATCCCGTGTCTCATTTCGCCGCCGCTGTTGTTCGTGATGTGAATGGCTGGACCGCCGCGGAGCTCGACATCACCGGCGCCGCCGACGTCGACGACGTTGCCGAGCGTCTCCGGGACGTCGACCCGGACGCGAAGGTGTCGCTGCTGTTCGTCGAGTCCGACGACACGTTCCTGGCGATCGTGCGCCTCGACGAGGGCGACGACCTGCGGGTCTTCGGCAGCGACTCGGCGTTCGTCAGCGAGTCGCGGCTCGGGTCGGTGCTGCTGGCCGACATCGACCTGCCCGAAGCCGACGCGGCGCCCGCCGACGACGACAGGCCGCAGCTCGCCGACCCGGTCGGCGACGCCGACCTGCTCTCCGACCTCGGCGTACCGGCACCCCGGCTGCTCGCCCTGTGCGGCCGGGAGGGCATGCTGCCCTCGGACGTCACCGCCGAGGTCTGCCAACTGGTCGGCTGCGGCGACGAGATCGAGGAGCTGAGAGACGCATGACGCGAGCGGCGCGCCACGAGCAGTGGATGCGCCGCGCGTTGCAGATAGCTTCCCAGCCACCTGACCCGACCGACGGGGAGCAGGACGTACCGGTCGCCGCTCTTGTTCTGGACGAAGACGGCCGTGAGCTGGCCGCGGCGCGCAACCGGCGCGAAGCCGACGCCGACCCGACGGCGCACGCCGAGGTCCTGGCGTTGCGCGAGGCGGCGGCGCGGCGCGGAGAGTGGCGGCTGAGCGGCTGCACCCTCGTGGTGACGCTCGAACCGTGCACGATGTGCGCCGGCGCGCTGGTGCTGGCACGGATCGACACGCTCGTGTTCGGGGCGTGGGAGCCGAAGACGGGCGCGGTCGGATCTTTATGGGACGTCGTGCGCGACCGTCGGTTGAACCACCGGCCCGAGGTGTACGCCGGCGTGCTGGAAGAGGAGTGCTCAGCCCTGGTGCGCGGGTTCTTTCGTTAGCTCCTCGGCGACGGCCCGGGTCTCGGCCGGCCACGGTGCCGGGCGGCGCGTCGTCGGGTCGAGCTGGATCATGACGCGCTTGCCGTCGGCGTGGACGACGCCGTCGGACACCACGCGGTAGCCGTAGACGGCGCTCGACGTGCCGAGGTGGTCGATCCAGAACTCCACGCCGACCGGGCCGACCCGGGTGACCGGCACCCGGTAGTTGATCGTGAACTCGGCGACCGCGAGCAGGCCCTTCGAGCTGTCGAACGGGAAGCCGCGCCTGATCCAGAACGCGCTGATCGCCCGCTCGATGATCACCGCGTAGCGGGCGTTGTGGACGATGCCCATCAGGTCAAGGTCGTCGAAGTGGACGTCGACGTACTCGATCACTCATGCCTCCGCGGGAAGTCGGGACGGATCGGTGGCCACCGCCCGCAGGCGGCCCAGCCCGGCCGCGCGGGCGCGGTCGATGCCGCACCGGTCGGGCAGCATCCGGGACTGGTACGCCGTGGCCGCGGCGAACGCGTGCAGCTCGAACGCGAGCCGTTCCGGGTCGGTGTCGGGGAGCAGGTCGCCGTGGCCGCGGGCCGAGGTGGCGAGCCGGACGAGGAACTCCATCCAGTCGGCCAGCGACGTGACGAGGCTGTCGCGCACCCGGCCGGGACGCGCGTCGAACTCCACCTGAGCGTTGGTGAAGAAGCAGCCGCCCGGCAGGTTCATGCCCTTCCAGGCGAGGTTCCGCTCGTGCGCCCGCCACAGCCGGAGCAGCCGGCTCTCCTCGGCCAGCGCGGGCAGCACGACCTCGGCGCGGAAGTGTCCGGCCGCGTAGTCGATCACCGCGAGCTGGAGGGCCTCCTTGTTCGGGAAGTGGGCGAACAGGCCGGCCTTGCTCACCTTGAGCTCGGCGGCCAGGGTTCCGAGGCTCAGCCCGTCGAGGCCGTCGATGGTCGAGCGCAGCATCGCGGTCTCGAGGATCGCGGTCCGCGCCCGTTCGCCCCGCTGGGTGATCGCCACGCGGGGAGCCTAACCGATTTACGACCGACCGGTCGTTAGTTTTCGAGCGTGACGCGCACCACGAGCCCACCGCCGTCGCGCGGCACCGCCGTGACCGAACCGCCGTGCGCCCGGGCCACCGACCGCACGATCGACAGTCCGAGCCCCGTTCCCTTCGCCGACCCCACCCGGTCGCGCAGGCGCCGGAACGGTTCGAACAGCGCCGGGACGTCGTACGCCGGCACGACCGGCCCGGTGTTCGTCACGGTGATCCCGCCCGCGTCGGTGGCGACCTCGACCCAGCCGTCGGGCACGTTGTAGGCGACCGCGTTCTGCACCAGGTTCTGCACCACGCGTTCGAGCAGCACCGGATCGCCCATCGTGGGCGCCGGCGCCAGGTTCCGGTGCAGCGTCAGATTGTTCAGCGGGGTCTGGTCGAGCACGTGGTCGGCGACGTCGGCCAGGTCGACCGGCTCGTACACGGTGAGCTCCTGCTCCGACTGCGCCAGCGTGAGGAGACCGTCGAGGAGCCGCTCCTGCCGGGCGTTGACGGTCAGCAGCGCGTCGCCGAGCACCCGCACCTCCGCGGGCGTGTCGGCGCGGCCGAGGGCCACCTCGATCAGCGTCCGGTTGATCGCCAGCGGGGTGCGCAGCTCGTGCGAGGCGTTGCCGACGAACAGGCGCTGGCTGTCGAAGGCCCGGTCGAGCCGTTCGAGCATCGAGTCGAACGTGTCGGCCAGCTCCTTGATCTCGTCGCGCGGCCCGTCGAGCGCGATGCGTTCGTGCAGGCTCCGGCCGGCGACGCGCCGGGCCGTCTCGGTGATGCGTGCGAGGGGACGGAGTGCGCGTTCCGCCATGAGCCAGCCGAACACCATGCCGATGAGGGCCACGATCGCCAGGGCGACCGCACCCCACAGGAGCATGCTGTTCAGCGCGTCGAACTGCCCCTGGACGACGACCTTGCGGAACTCGTCGGGGAGCAGCTGGTTGCTCGGGGCGACACCGGTGACACCGGCACTGCCGACGGCGCCGGGCGGCGGGGCGGTCTGCGTCGGTCCGGAGAGGGTGTCCTTGAAGGCGACGCTGCCGGGACCCTTCAGGCTGTTGCGCACCAGCAGGTAGGTGAGGCCGAGCAGGATCGTGCCGGCGACCAGGAACAGGCCGCCCCACAGGAGCGTGAGCCGGGTGCGGATGGTGAGCCGCGTGCGCCTTACCGGAGCCGGTAACCCGACCCGGGCACGGTGTCGATCAACCCGGGTTCTCCGAGCTTGCGGCGCAGCGTCATCATCGTGACCCGGACGACGTTCGTGAACGGATCGATGTTCTCGTCCCACACCTTCTCCAACAGATGCTCCGCGCTCACCACCGCGCCATCGGCCCGCAGCAGTTCTTCCAGCACGCCGAACTCCTTGCGTGACAACGCGACCGGCCGGTCGTCGCGCCGCACCTCCCGCCGGGCGGGATCGAGCCGCACGCCGGCCCTGGTGAGCACGGGCGGCGCCGCCGGGCGGGCCCGCCGTCCCAGGGCGCGCACGCGCGCCACGAGCTCGGCGAACGCGAACGGCTTGCCGAGGTAGTCGTCGGCCCCGATGCCCAGCCCGTCGACGCGGTCCCGGATCCCGCTCGCGGCCGTGAGCATGAGCACCCGCGCCGTGGCACCCGCGTCGACGACGGCGCGACAGACGTCGTCACCGTGCACGTGCGGAAGATCCCGATCGAGCACGACGACGTCGTAGTCGTTCACCCCGATGCGTTCGAGGGCCGCATCCCCGTCATACGCGACGTCGACGGCGAGGGACTCCCGACGAAGGCCCTCCGCGATCGCGTCGGCCAAGAGGCGTTCGTCCTCCACCACCAGCACCCGCACGGCCCAATACTGCCCTCCCGAGCCGTAAGAACGGGGTAAAGCTCAGCGCCGGTCCAGCGAGGAGACGAGAGCGGCGACGCACGCCTCGATGAGCCGAGCCGACGCCTCGACGCTGAGGGCCGTGTCGAGGACCTGTTCCACGACCTCCCGGTACCGCTTGATGACCGCGGGATGGTCGACGAGCTCGTCGGACAGGTACGACTCGCGGTACAGGATCGCGTCGCCGTCGCCCATCTCGACCAGCATGAAAGGCGCGGCGGCCGCGAGGAAAGCGGTCTCGCGCAACGGAAGGACCCGCACGTCGATGTTGGGATCGTGACCACTCGGCAGCAGTTCCCGCAGTTGGCCGATCATCACGTGCGGCCCGCCCACCTCGCGGCCCACGATCGACTCGTCGACCACGAGGACGTGGCGCGGTGGGCGCGGCTGCGAGAAGACATGCGTCCGCCACTTCATTCGCACGTCCAACCTGGCGGCGCGCTCCTCGTCGGAGAGCTCGCCGGCCCAGAAAGCGAGAACGTGTTCGGCGTAGGCCCGGGTTTGAATCACACCGGGAAAGATCGCCGAGTGAAACGAGAAGATGGTCGCAGCCTGACTCTGGAACTGCATGAGTTCGATGGTCGTGGGGCGGAGCAGACTCCGGTACGCCGGCTCGTCCCACCACCCGCGTTGGCGGGCACTCCGGCAGTGACCCGAGAGCGTTTCTATCGCGTTTTGATCGTCGACCTCGAAGAGGCGGAGCAGAGCCTGGAGATCGGTGTTGGAGACCGTCACGTCGCCGATCTCGATCCGGTTCACCTTGGACAGCGACCATTCCAGTTTGCTGGCGACCTCACCCTGCGTCATGCCCTTCGTTTCCCGGAGTCTTCGAAGAGCCAAGCGGAGCCGACGTCGCGCTACCGCCGGTGCTTGGATCGACATGTAGCCCTCCGGTAGCTGTTCGGCTAACTGAGGTACGGCTGCAATGAAAGGTTACCGCTGGGTCGCCGCGCGGTCCATCTTGTTAAATCAGGGTCGCTGTGCTTCCCTCGCGCGAATGACCGCTCGACGGACCTGCCCGAACACCTGAATGTTGGTTGTCCGGTACATGCAAACGTGCTTGTCGCCCACCACTGCCCAGAGTTCGTTCGTCGGCCGGACACGCCGCCGGCAGATGGTCAGCACCACATTTGCCGTAAGCAGGGCCGTGAGCAGGGTGAACAACGGGGGCGGTGCGCCGTGGTGCATGCCGTACGCTCCACTCGCGATCAGGGCGCCGGCGGCGACCGCGGCTGGCCACACCTGCCTGAGAACCGGCATGCCGGACGCGGTCCGTACCCGGACCACATATACATGATCCAATTTCGTGATCTCCGTGCACGATGAAACGCGACCACTGGTGCTGAACGTTCGATCCGTGACGTGGACCGACTCGTCTCGGTAGAGAGTTCGCATGATGGCTCCCAGGGATCAGCAGGGAAAGAGCTAAGATCGCCAATGGATGTGGCTCCCTTTCTGCGTAGTGTGACGGCCACTTTGCGTGATCGCCATACTTCGATCTGCGGTACCGCAGATTGCGGCAATTAGATGCCGACGGCGACGTATGTCGATGTGATACCTGGCGGTTGGCCTGTCTGATTTGACTAGGCATGCGCCATGTTCAGGACCGATGGGGCGCGTGGTGCAGAAGTGATAACCACAAACTCATCGGACTTGCTACCGTTTTTAACGTCGGCAACCGCCGTACCGCTGATAGCGGTACGGCAGGGCGGGTTGCCGGCGCTGAAAACAATCTGTCGGTCGGGCATCGGAGGTCGTGACAGCTGGGTGGGGACCAGGGTGAGGAGTTCGCACGTGACGTCTTTATCTGAGCCGGAGTGGCGTCGAAGTTCGCGGTGCGAGTCGGGGTCGTGCGTGGAGGCGGCTCTGGACGGGAAAGGAGCGGTACTGGTTAGAGATTCGAAGACCCCCGAAGGGCCGGTTCTGAGGTTCACGGCAGCGTCCTGGAGCACATTCACAGACGCCATCAGGAAGGACCGGTTCACCTCGTAGTACGCCGGAAGTCGGGCCGGGTTGTTCGTGGGGTGGGTCGCCCCGGGGATGGCTCGGCTCAATCGTGTCGGATGGCCCGCCGGCGCCACCTGCATCCAGCGGATGCTGACGGCCGTCTTATGGCCGGGCGCGTGGAATCGCCACCATGAGACGACCGCTATTGGCGCTCGCCGCCATCCTCCTGCTTCTCACCGGCTGCGCCGGCGAGAACAACAACGGTGAAGGCGTAGCTTCCGCCGGCGACGGCAAGGCCTCGGCCACCACCGGAACGCAGTCCGAAGGCGACCTCGCCGCGCAGACCGCGAAGTTCGCCCAGTGCATGCGCGACAACGGCATCGACATGCCCGATCCACAGGTCGACGGCGAGGGCAGGGTCAGCTTCGGCATGCCGAAGGGCGACGCCGAACCCGTCGACCGGGAGAAGATGCAGGCCGCACACGAGAAGTGCAAGCAGCACCTCCCCAACGGCGGTGAACCGCCGAAGCTCAGCGACGAAGACCTCGAGAAGATGCGCAAGTTCTCCCAGTGCATGCGGGAGAACGGCTACCCCGACTTCCCCGACCCGCAGCCCGAAGGCGGCATCCGCATCGAGGGCGACCAGAACGGGGACATGGACCCGGAGAGCCAGAAGTGGAAGGACGCCCACGCCAAGTGTGAGCAGTACATGCCCACGCGGCCCGGCGACGGCGGCCAGAAGCAGACGGGCGGTGGCTCGTGAGGCTCGGGCGCGTGGCGGTCGCGGTCGTGGCGGCGGTCGCCGTCGTGGGGGCGGCGTCCGCGGCCGCGTTCGGGTTCGGGGGTGGAAACGAGGGGACCCCGAAGAGCGCGGCAAAGCCGCCCGGAACGGCGACGATCGGCCGCACCACGCTCTACGACCGGAAAGAGGTCGACGGGACCCTCGGCCACGGCACCGACTACGCCGTCGCCGGACGGATCAACGGCACCGTCACCTGGCTGCCCGAGACCGGCACGGTGCTGCAGCGGGGCCACACCGTCTACCGGGTCGACAACACGCCGGTCGTCCTCCTGTACGGCACCCTGCCCGCCTACCGGGAACTGCGGTCGGGCCTCGAAGGCGCCGACGTCAAACAGTTCGAGTCGGAACTCGCCGCCCTCGGATACGACGGGTTCACCGTCGACGAGGAGTACACCTCGTCGACGGCCGCCGCCGTGCGGGAATGGCAGGAGGACCTCGGGCTCGAGGAGACCGGCACCGTCGAGCTCGGCCGGGTCGTGTTCGCCTCCACGGTGGTGCGGGTCAGCGGCGTCGAGGCGGCCGTCGGTGGCAGCGCGCAGGGGAACCTGCTCACCATCAGCGGCACCAGCCGCGTCGTCACCGTGACGCTCGACGTCGCCGACCAGCGGCTCGCGGTCAAAGGCGCGGCGGTGACGGTCGAACTGCCCGACGGCAAGACCGCGAACGGCACCATCAGCGCCGTCGCCACGGTGATCACGCCGGCGTCGGGCAACAACGAGGCGAGCACCGACATCGAGGTGACCGTCGCGCTGGCCGAAGCCGACCAGAAGTCCATCGCCGGCTTCGACCGGGCCACCGTCGACGTCACGTTCACGGTGTCCGAACGGAAGAACGTGCTCGCCGTGCCGGTCGCCGCACTGCTCGCGCTCGCCGAGGGCGGCTACGGCGTCCAGGTGATCGAGGCCGACGGCAGCACGCGCATCGTGCGGGTCGAGACCGGGCTGTTCTCCGGCGGCAAGGTCGAGATCACCGGCGACGGTATCGCCGAGGGCATGACCGTGGGGATGCCATCGTGATCGAGCTGAAGGACGTCACGAAGGTCTACCCGGGCGGAGTCGAGGCGCTGCGCGGCGTCTCACTGACCGTCGACGCGGGCGAGCTGGTCGCGATCGTCGGACCGTCGGGGTCGGGCAAGTCGACGATGCTGCACGTCATCGGGACGCTCGACCGGCCCACCGGCGGCACCGTGCTCATCGCCGGTCACGACGTCGGCCGAATGATCGACCGTCGGCTGTCGGCGCTCCGCGCGTCCACTATCGGTTTTGTCTTTCAACAGTTCCACCTCGCGGCCGGAACCGACGCTCTCGACAACGTGGCCGACGGCCTGCTCTACGCCGGCGTGCGCCGCACCGAACGACGGCGCCGTGCCACGGCGGCGCTCGAACGGGTCGGCCTCGGACACCGGCTGCGGCACCGGCCGCACGAACTGTCGGGCGGCGAGAAGCAGCGGGTGGCGATCGCGCGGGCGGTCGTCGGCGACCCCGCGCTGCTGCTCGCCGACGAGCCGACCGGAAACCTCGACACGGCCTCCGGCGGCGGCGTGATGGACCTGCTGCGCGACCTGAACGCCGCCGGAACCACGGTGGTGGTCATCACCCACGACCGCGAGATCGCCGACAGCCTTCCGCGGCAGGTGTCGATGCGCGACGGGTGCGTCCTGTGAACCGGCTGTCGTTCGCCGACGTGCTCCGCGTCGGCGGGGTCGGGCTGCGGACCCGGCCGCTACGCGTGTTCCTGTCGGCGCTCGGCATCGCGATCGGGATCGCGGCGATGGTGTCGGTGGTCGGGATCTCGTCGTCGTCACGCGCCGAGGTGCAACGACAACTGGACGCGCTGGGCACGAACCTGCTCACGGTGGCGCCCGGACAGACCATGTTCGGCGAGGACTCGGCGCTGCCCCTGGAAGCCGTGGACATGATCGGACGCATCGGGCCGGTCGAGTCGGTGTCGGCCGTCGGGCGGCTGTCGGACGCGAACGCGTACCGCAACGACCGCATCCCGACGGCACAGACGAACGGGATCGCGGTGTACGCGGCACGGCTGGACCTGCTGTCCGTGGTCGGCGCCACGGTGGCCAACGGCACCTGGCTGAACTCCGCCTCGTCGCGGTACCCCGCGGTGGTGCTCGGATCGGCGGCCGCCGCGCGGCTCGGCGTCGCCGCCGCCGGCCCCGACCAGCAGGTGCTGGTCGGTGGGGTGTGGTGCACCGTCGTCGGCGTCCTGGCGCCGGTGCCGCTGGCCCGCGAGCTCGACAGCGCGGTGCTCGTCGGGTGGACCGGCGCGTCGGAGTTCCTGGGCTTCGACGGCCACCCGACGACCGTCTACACCCGCACCGACCCCGCCTACGTGACCGACGTGCAGGCGGTGCTCGGCGCGACCGCGAACCCGTCGGCGCCGTCGGAGGTGAAGGTGTCCCGGCCGTCGGACGCGCTGACCGCGGCGAAGGTGACCGACGACGCGTTCACCGGGCTGCTGCTCGGCCTCGGGGCGGTGGCGCTGCTCGTCGGCGGCGTCGGCGTGGCGAACACGATGGTGATCTCGGTGCTGGAACGGCGGGCCGAGATCGGGCTGCGCCGGTCGCTCGGCGCCACCCGGGGACAGGTCCGCACGCAGTTCCTGGCCGAGTCGCTGCTGCTGTCGCTGCTCGGCGGGCTCGGCGGGGTGTTCGTCGGTGTGCTGGTGACGGGCACGTACGCGCTCATGCAGGGGTGGCCGACCGTGGTGCCGCTGTGGGCGTCTGCCGGTGGCGCCCTCGCGACGCTCGTGATCGGCGGCGTGGCCGGGCTCTACCCGGCGATGCGGGCGGCCCGGCTGTCACCGACGGAGGCGCTGGCAGTCTAGTTCTCTACGCGATCGCCGTGTCCAGCGCGACCTCGACCATCTGCGCGAACGTCTCCTGCCGCTCCTGTGCGCTGGACGCTTCGCCGGTCTTCAGGTTGTCGCTGACCGTCAACAGGGTGAGAGCCTTCGCCTTGTACCGGGCGGCGATCGTGTAGAGGGCCGCCGACTCCATCTCGACGGCGAGCACGCCGTACTCGGCCAGCCGGTCGTACAGGTCGGGCCGGTCGGTGTAGAACGCGTCGGCGGCGAGGATGGGACCGACGGTCATCGCGATGTTCCTGGCCTCGGCCTTGTCCACGGCTGTGCGGAGCAGTCCGAAGTCGGCCACGGGCGCGTAGTCGATCAGCCCGTCGAACCGGAACCGGTTCATGTTCGAGTCGGTGCTCGACCCGCTGGCGGCGATGACGTCGCGCAGGTTGAGGTCGGCGGTGAGGGCACCGCACGTGCCCACGCGGATCAGCGTCGTGACCCCGTACTCGTTGATCAGCTCGTGCGCGTAGATCGATGCCGACGGCATACCCATGCCCGACCCCTGCACCGACACCGGCACGCCGTTGTAGGTGCCGGTGAACCCGAACATGTTCCGCACCGTGGAGTAGCACTTCGCGTCGGTCAGGAAGGTCTCCGCGATCCACTTGGCGCGCAGCGGATCCCCCGGCATCAGGACGCGGGGAGCGATCTCACCAGGGGCGGCACCGATATGCGTACTCATGCCCTGGATCCTGCCAGCCCCCGGTGCGGCCCACGGGCCGGGTCCGGTAACCTACTCGGCGGTGGTGTGTCCGAGTGGCCTAAGGAGCACGCCTCGAAAGCGTGTGAGGGTGCAAGCCCTCCGCGGGTTCAAATCCCGCCGCCACCGCTCTGAGCAGTAGCGATGCCGGGCCGGTCCTCATGAGGACCGGCCCGTTTCCTGTCGCCGTCTCAGTTTCCGTCTCAGTTGAGCGCTACGTGACCGGTACGAGCGCGCCGCCCTGGCCGTCGTCGCCCAGGTCGTCCGGGCGCCAGAGCAGCCCGTCGACCTGCTTCGCGATGTCCGTCCGGACCTTCGCCGTGAGGTGCTGGTAACGGACGGCCATCGCGGTGTTCGACCAGCCCATGATGCCCATCACGGCCCGTTCGGCGACGCCGAGGATGAGCAGCACTGTCGCCGCCGTGTGCCGGGCGTCGTGTAGGCGCCCGTCGCGGATGCCGGCGGCCTTGAGCAGCCTCTTCCACTCCGTGTAGTCGGTCCGCGGGTTCAGCGGCTCGCCGGTCGGCGTCGTGAAGACCCACCCTCCCTCTCGCCAGAGCTGGCCGGCGGTCTCCCGCTCGCCGTTCTGGATTTCCTGGTGTTTGCGGAGCAGGCTCACGATTTGGCCCGGAAGACCGATCGCGCGGCGGCCGGCGCGCGATTTCGTGTCGGCCGTTTCGGTCCGAAGGGCGATTCTCGCGGGGCAATGGCCGCCCATCTTGCGACCGCATTTCCCGTCGCAGCCATGCCGCCAACGGGGCCGTAGTCGAGCGCGACGGACAACCAGCGTGCCGGTTTCGAGGTCGATATCGGACCACTTCAGGCCGAGCGCTTCGCCCTGGCGCAGGCCGAGCGCGAGCGCGATTGCCCACCGCGCGCTATTCCGGCGCTGCCCGGCCTCGGCCAGCAGTCGACCGACCTCCTTGACCGTGTACGGCTCGACCTCCATCTCCGAGAGTCGCGGGGCCTTGACCAGCGTCGCGGGGTTGCTCGTGATGTGGCCTCGCCGTACCGCCTCATTAAGCGCGGTCCGCACGGTTCGGTGCACCTGGTGCGCTGTACCGGCCGAACTGCCGTTGGCCTGCATCTTCGTGTATAGGCGTTCCAAGTGCTCGGGTTGCAGCCGTTCCAGCCGGTGCGCGCCGATGCCGGGCACCAGGTGCCGATTGACCGCGACGCGATAGCCGGAGATCGTGTTCTCGCGGACGGCGTTAACCGCGATGTTCTCGACCCAGTGGGTGAGCCACTTGGCGACCGTCCAACGCTGACCGGCCTTGCGGACCTTGCCCGCGTCTCGCTGCTTCTCCAACTCCCGGACGGCGCGGATGACCTCGGCCTCGGTCTTGCGTTGGATGTGTCGCCGGTCGGGCGTGCCGTCGTCCTTGACGCCAACGGTTACCCGACCGTGCCAGTTCCCGTCGCCGCCCTGGTAGATGCTCGATGCTCCGTTGGGCCGTCGTCCCACCGTTGGTCTCCTCATGCGGCGTTGGGCTGAACCTGGTTGGTGGCGCGCAGCCGCGCGACGTACTCGGTGAGGCAGTCGGCCGGAATCCGGCGAAGTCGGCCGATGGGAACGGACTCGACTTCGCCGCTCATGACGAGGCTGTACATCAGCGTCCGGCCGATGCCGAGCACGCGGGCGGCCTCTTCGACCTTGAGCAGGATTCGCGGCGAGCTGGCCGGGAGGTTCGGGGTGGTCACTGGTCGCGTTCCTTTCGGTCGCCTCGCGGGGTGGCCGTGAGGTAGGTGCGGGTCCTGTTGGACGGGTGCCGGTCGGGGTACGGCCGGCTGATCTCGGATATGTCGAGCGCCACGGCGAGCGCGGCGAGGGTGGCCGTCATCTCTGCCGAGGTGCCGTGCAGCCTGATTCGCACGGTGGGGCCTTTCCGTCCGTGGGCCGGGTTGCTGGGTCAGCGAGCGCTCAACGCGTCAGAGACGGTCTGAGCGCCCGCTGTACGGCCCGTGTAGCCAAGATCTGTGGGTCGCTGGTGTCTTCCTATGGATCCGATCGGATTGAGAGGGTTTGGCGGCCGGCGCTGCTTGTGGCTGGAAGGGCTGAAACATCTCCGCATCTCCGCAACCCCGCAGGATCGTCCGGTGAGCTGCGGAACGTGGGTGCGGAGATCTTGCGGAGTCGGGTTGGCCCAACTCCGCAAGTCCGGTGATCGTGCGGAGTTGCGGAGATGGGCGACCGTCGACCGGTTCTATCTCCGCAGGGTCGTTCCGCTGGTCGCTCAGGGGTTGTGCGGCGTTGCGGAGATGCGGAGATGTTTCAGCCGCTCTTGAAGCGCGTCCGGTCAGCCGTCGTGGCGTTCGACCCAGAACACGTTGCGGTCGCCCCGGTCGTTCTTCCCTGCGCGGATGACGTACGGGCCGCGCCACCGGCCGACCTGCCCGGTCAGCAGCCGGCCGAGCGCGAGCGGGTTGGGCAGCTTGCCCGTGTGCGTGGTGATGAACTGCCCGTCCCACGCATCGAACGTGTCCCCGCCGGTGTGGTCCGGCTCGCCGTCGCGACGTAGGTCCGCGGCGGTCATCTCGCGGCCGGCGTGCCGGTCGTGCCAGCAGGACAGGAACGCGCGCCAGCGCGTTTCGTCTTCGTCTACCCCGCGTACTTCCTCGGCGTTGGCGAGGAACCCGGGCACGTGGTGGTGGGCGAGGAACCCGCCGAGGGCTTGCGCCCACGGGGTGAACTGCCGCATCGACATGCCGGCGGCGCGAGGTGCGCCGTTGCGGGTCCAGTCGAGCACGAGCACCAGGAGGTGCCAGAGCACGGTGAGTTGGTTGGCCGGAACGGTGATCCACTGGTCGAGGTGCGGGATGCCGAACCCGGACTGGTCGCGCTGCTCCGGGCGCGGCATGTTCGGGTCGAGGTGGACGCGGACGGTCCGCGATGCCATGTCGCCACCTACTTGCAGGTTGTTGCCGGTGGCCATCCAGAGCCGGTCGTTGATGGTCGCGACGGTGCGCGACGATCCCAACTGCCGGTCCGACCAGACTCCGCCGGTGACGAGCTGGGCCAGGATCGCGGAGTCGATGACGGTGCCCTCGGCCAGGTTGTCGAACACCACGCATCCGACCTGTTGCGCGAGTACGGCCGTGATGGTCTTGCGCAACTCCTCTTCGCTGTAGGTCCACGGCAGCACGCGTTGGCCGTAGAGCATGCCGGGGCCGCCGGTGAGGATCGTCTTACCGGACGCGGGCATGGTGGCGTCGATGACCGCGAACGGGGTCAGCGACCGGGTGTAGTGCCGCAGGATCGGCGTCGCCAGTAGTGCGAGGTAGTTCGCCCGGTCGGCCGCGCTGCTCCACGGGAAGTCACGCAGGAACCGGCCCAACAGGAACTCGCGCGCCTTGCACACCTGCTCCGCGGTCGGTTGCTCGGGCACCTCGGGCAGGTCGACCCGTGCGGCGAGGTAGAGACCGGTGGCGGGGTCGTAGCCGGGCCGCTGCAACAGCGTCCCGTCGCGCCGGAGCACCGGCGCGCCGATCACGCCGCGCAGCGGCGGCACGTTCGGCCAGGTCTTCCCGGCCAGCACGGAAGACAGGATCTCGCGGGGCGGGGTCACCTCCTCTTCGAACATCTCCGGGCCGTTCTCACCCTTGCGGGTGCGAACGCGGAACACGTGCGCGTGCTCGGCCAGCAGACCGGCGAGCGCGGCGGGGTTGAGCGGACTGGCTGAAACAGGGAGCGGGGCGTCCTCATCGGCGGCGCCGGTGGCCAGGTCACCGGAGACGGTCTCCATGTGCACCAGCGCACCGGCCGACACGTAGGTGTGCGGCAGGATGCCATCTACGAGCGCGGCCTTGAGCACGCGGATGGTCTCCGGACCGGTGCCGACCTGCACCTGTGGGCGGGTCATGCCGCCGCCCGGCGTGGCCGGCGCGCACCGGCCCGCAGCCCGGACGCGATGGTCTTCGCGATCTGCCCGGCGGGCGGGTCGCGGTGCAGCCCGAGCTGCTCGGCCGCATCGGTCAGCACCGCGGTCACGTGCGCGGCGTCCAGGTCGCCACCGGCCACGAGCTGGCCGAGGTTCTGCGCGGCGATGTACAGCGCGTCGTTGCGGTTGCCGGTCGCGGCCAGTAGGTGTTCGACCTGGCGGTCGATCGCGGCTTGCAGGTAGGCCGCGCGGCGGCCGGTGCCGATGTCGACCACGACCGGCCGTCCGGACGACGCCGGATCGGACGGCCGTAGCCGGTCGGCGAGCCAGCCAGGCAGGGCCATCACGTCGGCATCGTGGGTGACGGTGTAGGCGCGACCGTCGACAGAACTGCCCGCGGCGACGACGTACCCGCCGTGCGCGCGGGTGTCGACCAGCCACCCCAGACCGTTGCCTCGCGTACCGGATGTGTTACGTAGCAACGGTTCGCCGGTCGGGTGCCGGTAGTACAGGTGGGTACCGCCGTTGCCGGTGGTCACGGTGTACGTGTTCAGCGGGATGGGCTGTGCGGCCCGGTCGCAGATCTCGGCGAACACGTCGGTGCCGTCGTTGATGCCGGGTAGCCGCCACTGCTCCGGGACGGTGGCGCCCGGCTTGGGCATGTCCAGGTCCACGACCACCAGCCCGGACGGTCCGCAGGCCACCCCGATGCCGTACGGCGCAACGGTCCACGCCCGGCGAATCCGGTCGGGGTCGACGGTGGCGCGTTCCTCCCACCCGACATGCCGCCCGGCAGCGGCGCAGCGCCGCTCCGATCCGGCGCAGTTTTCCTCGGCGTGGTCCGGGAACGCGGGCCGCTTGTCGTTGGGACGCAACGGGAACACGTGCCAGCCGCGCGCCGCGCACGTCAGTGCAGCCGTCAGCAACGGGTTGTGGTCCATGGGTTTCACCTCCTGTGAAGCGGCAGAAGCGTTGTCCGGCAACGGCAGCGCGCCCGGCTCGCCGGTAAGCGCGCTGCCGTGCCGGTGCTCGGCGCAGATCTTGTGACACGGACGGCCGTCCGCATCGCGCATCAGCGCCGGACGGCCGCACAACCGGCACGGCGCGAGCGGACCGACCGCGTGGTCACGCCAGTCGAGGAACGTCATCGCGGTTCGCCGCGTGGGCCTCGGCGCGTGGCCGGTGTGCACCGGTGGCGAGCGCCCGATCGAGCGGGTCGCCGCCGGTGCGGGCGAGGCGTTGCCGGCGCCGTTCGAGCCAGACCGGCACGCGGGGGTCGGACATGCGCCGGCGCCCGCCGGGCAACCGCTCGACGGTCAGCCCGGCAGCGCGGGCACGGGCGTCGCCGGGCGCGTGGATGCGGTCCGCAACCGCCTCAACGCGAGCACGGAGCAAGGCGCGGATGCGGGTCACCGCTCGGCACCTCCCCGGTCGAACGGCCGGGCGCGGCCGGTGCTCGTGTGGTCGGGTGCGGTGCCGCGCCGGTACTCCCGGTCAACCCAGGTGAAGACGCGGCGTCCGATGCGGACGCGGATGCCGGTGCCGTCGCAGCGTCGGCACGGCGAGCGCAGGAGTTTGCCGGCGCGGCCGGGCTTGCGGCCGGTGCCGGAGCAGGCGCGGCAGTGCGTCCACGGCGCGGCGGCGCACAACAGTGCGTAACCGCCTGTGACGGCGAGGATGAAGCTAGCTAGCAGGAGCGCGGGGTTCACGAAGTGCCTCCACGGGCCGATTTCGGGGTGTAGACGGCCAGCGCCGCTAGAAGCTAGGGCGCTGGCCAGGGAATGAATGAGGCGCTAGCGGTGCCGCTAGGTCTAGCGGGTGCCAGTGCTAGACCTAGCGGCCTCCGGAGGGGTCAGGACGCGGCCCGACCGCCCTGCTCGCGGTCACGCTTGGTGATCGCGGCCGTGATGTCGGCACGGTCGATGCCGCGCCGGTTGGCGCCCTCGCCCGTCGTGGGGTCGGTGCCCCAGACCTGCTTGGTCTTGATCCCGTGGACCTTGAGCGCGGCCGTCAACTGGTCGCGGGTCATGCCCGCGTAGGCGTCCGGGCGGAGCCCGGCCAGCCGCTCCAACACGGTCTCGGTCCACACCTTGGCCTCGCCGGTGCCGAGCACGACGGCCAGGTCGTCAAGCAGGGTGTCCCGCCGGACCGCCACGGTGTCGACGGTGTGCCCGGCGGCGTGGCCGGTCAGGTTGCCGGCGCGCTCCCGCGCGGCGCGAGCGCGGGTCACGATGGCGTCGGCGGTCGGCCCGTCGATGTAGGCGGTCCGTGCGATCTGCGGGTCGTCGCCTTCACCGGCGAGGTAGCCGATGCCCTTGTCACGCCGGGAGAACATGGTCGCCCGGATGCCGGTCTTGTGCATCGACGTGCCGAGCACCATGTCGTTCTCGGTGTGGCCCATCACCTTCAGGCAGAACCGCAGCACCGCGTTGGCGGAGATGCCGGTCGGCAGGCTCTTGGCGTCCGGTCGCTGCGTTGCCAGGATGAGCACGATCCCGGCGGCCGGGCCACGCTTCACGAGGTCGGTGCAGATCTCTTCGAACTCGTCGCCGTACTTGGGGTGCTCGAACCACACCTGGCACTCGTCCACCCCGATGACGACCGGGTGCAGGCCCAACGTCTTGCGGTCGGCCAGTTCCGGGGTGACCTTGTTCTCCGGGCACAGGTCACGCGGCAGTTCCCGGATCACCTTCGTCCGGCGCCGCAGCTCGGCCCGCACCTCGCGCATCGCAATGATGGCGTACTCGATGTCTTCGTCGTCGTCACCGGCGCGGTACCTGTGGCAGACGGGTTCCAGCGGCGCGAGGTCACCGGTTCCCTTGAGGTCAAAGGCGTACAGCCACGCACGCGGGTCCAATGCCGCGCCGAGCAGGGCGAGCCGGAGCGTGAACGTCTTGCCCATGCGGGGAATCGACCCGATGATCATCGAGGCGAACATGAGGGTCAGCGGCACCATGCGCCCGCGCGGGTCGGTGCCGAACGGGAACGACTTGAACAGGTCCACGAGGCCGGTCTTGAGCAGCGGCCACGGAACCGGCTTGGCCCGGGACATGTCCCGGTCGGCGACGAACAGCACCAGCCGGCCGGGGTGCACGTCCGTGTTCGCCTCCGGCCACACGCACCCGAGCGGCCGGGCCAGCGCGGACGCCAGCTCCTCGCGCTTCTCCACGACCTCGGTCGCGGTGACGCCGCGCGGTAGCTCGACCTCGGCGCGCCAGCCGGCGCCGTTGTCGCGCTGGATCGGTGCGGGGAACCACCGCTTGCCGGTGTCCCCGGCCCGGATCGCCCGGTCGATGCCGACGATCCGCAGCGTCGACAACGCCCGGACCACCTCAGCCGACGTGAGCGGCGCAGCGTCCGTGCGGACCACCGCCGTGTCGAGCAACGGCTTGTCGGCCGGGGTGCCGACCACGCCGCACGCCACGATGAGCGCGGCGAGCGCCGCCCACACGGTCGGCGTGCTCGCGGCCGTCGCGAGCCAGACGAGCGCGAGGAACACGGCGAGGGCGACCGGCACGGTCACGATGCCGCGCCACCGCACCCGCCGGTCACGCTGCCGGGCCAGCTTCAGGTACAGGTCGGCGTCCTCCTCGCGGGCGGACGCCTGCCGGAACACCTCGCCCTCCCGGTCGAACCACCACCGCACGTAGGTGACCACCAGCCGGACGGCGCCGCGCGGCGCGCGCCAGGTCACCTTGGCGGCGTACTTCGGCATCCGGATGCCGTGATAGGCCAGCGTGTGCCCGGCCAGCTCCAACGCCCACAGGGCGTTGCCGGTCGCCTCGGCCCGCGACCGCAGCCAGCCCGGCACGATCGGCCGGCGCTTGGCGTCGCGGAGCCCGGACAGGGTGAACCTCGGTCGACGCTGCGCGGCCACGCTGTCGACCAGCACCGGCCCGGCGCTGCCGTCCGGCCCGGCGTCCGCGTCGACCTGGTCGCCGTGGTCGCGGCGCTGCCGCGCCTTGTCCAGGTCGACCACATCGGCGGCGCCCGGCCCGCCGATCTCCTCTTCGTACCGCTCCCAGTCGATCGGGTCGCGGTCGCCGTTCTCGTTGGTCATGATGAGGGTCCTCCGTGAAGCCCTTCGGGTGGATCGGGACAAGGGGCCGGCGGCGCGGTACGTGGTTTGCGAGGCCTCAGGGCCGCGCCGCCGGGCGGAGCTAGCGGGAACGGACCTTGCCGTTGCCGTGACACCAGGTGCAGGTCTTGCCGTCGCGGCGGCGCGAGCCGCTGCACATCGGGCAGGTCATGAACTGCGACGGGGCGTTGTCCGACTTGGTGTGCTTGCCCATGACGGGCCTCCAAACAGCGAAGATGTGGCAGGGCTCGGACCGCGTCATCGCGGTCGGGGTGGGTTCGAGCGAGGGAACTACGCGGCGTCCGCGAGCACGGGCGTTACCGCAGGTGAGGTGCCGTTTGCTGGCGGCAGAGTGGCGGCAACCGGCGCCGAGAAGTTGTCCGGGAGGTACCGCCGGACGGTGGTCTCGCTGACGCCAGCTTTCGCCGCGATTGCCGCCACGGTGGCGCCGGGCATCCGCGCGGCGGCCTTCTCGACCTTGACCGCCGAGGGCGGCCGGCGCGAGGTCCGCGGCCGGGCCGTCCGCGTGGTCGACCTGCCGGCCGGCGCGGCGTTCGTTGCCGGCGTCGGCGGCGCGTCCTCGGCCGCCGGGAGGTCGACCGAGGGCACCTCGACCGGCGCGGCCGATTCGATGACCGTTGCGGCTTGCGTGTCGAGCGCGGCGGCGGCGCCGCGTCGGGTTGCGGTTGCGATCAGGGCGGCGGTCGCCATGACCATCAGACCGTCGACCGCGAGCGGGCCGACCGCGACGGTCAGCCGGTCCTCCCCGTAGTGCGCGAGCAGACCGGACAGATGCCGATAGGAGACGAACGCGGCGACCAAGGCGACCGGGAGCAGGCCGAGGAAGCGGGCCGCGAGCCAGCGTCCGCCAGCGGGCCACGGCACGCGGGCGAGGATCTCGACCGCGGCGAACAGCGCCACCGGCCAGAACACGGCGCTGATGACGGCGCCGGTCTCGGGCGACCAGCCGGGGCGGGCGTCGGCCGGCGGCACGTACGAGTGCGCGACGTTCGCCGCGACCGACACGGCGCCGCCGAGCGTGGCGCCGATGTAGGCCCATCCGCGGCCGGTCATCCGGACCGTTGCGGCGGCCATCACTGACCGCCGTTCAGGTCGACCGCGACAGCGCCCGCGCCGTCAACGAGGTCAACGAACAGCCCGCCGAGCATCTGCAGCACGGCAGCGGCACCGGACGGGTTGTAGGCGATGACGAACACGACCACCGCAGCGATCGCGAACTTCTTCAGGTTTCCCATGGGGTTTCTCCGTTCAGGAGGTCTCTCTTCGAGGGGTCGGGCCGGGATCAGGCGGCAGCGGCGAGCGCGCCGCCGTGGGTGCAGGCCACGCCGCACGCGCACACCTGCGGGCCGGTGATGTCGGTGTGCACACGCACCGTGTAGCTATCGCCGTGCTCCGTCGCGATGTGCTCCCACCAGCCGCCGTTGGCCTTGACCGGTTCGGCGGTCATCCCGAGCGCGTCAGCGACCGCGGTTACCGCGGCAACGCGGCTGTCTTGGTCGAGCGTTGTGGAGTGCTTCGACACGTCCAGGCTCACGTACAGCCGAAGCGGGACCGGCGGGCCGGTGGTCACGTCCAGCAGGTCCGCCAGGATCCGCAACCGGGCCGCCACCTGTGCCGGGGTCATCGTGTTCATGCCGCTTCCTCGCTCTCGATCGGGCTACGGGGGTCGTCGGAGTGCCGCTGCTCTGCGGCTACGAACGCGAACGCCTCGCGCAACGCGCGCTGCTCGGCCCGGCGGAACCGGCGCCAGTCCAGCGGCGACGGGCCGCGCGTGGCGGTCAACACCTGAATCTCGGCGTCGACCAACGCCAGCTCGGCCGCGATCAGCGGCCATTCGCGCTCGATCGCGGCGAGGTCAGCGGGACTCGGACCCGTAGGGTCCGCCTCGCTACCGCTTGCCACGGCTCGCCTTTCCACAGGTCTTGCCACCGGGCGCGCACGCCCGGCAGCGGGTCTCATCAGGGGCCAGCGGGGACAGGACCGAACACCGTCCGCACGTGCGCCACACGGCGCTCTTGCGGGCCGTCACCCGCACGGTGGAAGCCAGCAACACGGGTCAACACCTCCAGGTCGATTGAGGCCCGGCCTGCCGGCGGCGATAGTCGCAGCACCGGCAGGCCGGGAAGCCGTTACACCGCAACGCATCAAGCGCCTCGCGGTCTGGATTTCTGTTTGCAACGAAGGGCTTCCGGTCTTGCTCGCCTCGCTCGGCCGGGACCTACCGGCGTCGGCCGCCATGCGGCTCAATGCGAGGTAACTACCGCTCACGGCGTAGCCCTGTCGCTGTCTTGCTGGCGCCGCCCGCATCACCGCCTTCCGGCGGGGCAGATAGGGCGCCTGACCGTTCGCTGTGCAGCCCGGTCAACGCTGCCTCTGTGGAGTTGTCAACAAACGAGGGCAGCAAGGAACCGCGCCACGAGGTGGCGCCTGTCTCCCTGGTGTCTGCCGTGCACTGGCCACGGCTGGAGCCGTGCGGTGCGCTCCGTCCAACTGGTGCGCACCAGTTGAGTGTGTAACTGGTGCGCACCAGTTGTCAATGGAAGGTTCCGGATGGTCTTGGTTCGCCTGCTTGTCTTGTGCCACCTACTCAACCGCGCCGATGGGCAAAGTGACAGCTCACAGGGGTTAACTGAGGACTGTTAACCTTTGTCGAAGCACTGGCCGGTGCGGCATTGTTGTCCCCAGCGTCGTTGATCGATGACTCCGAGCGAGGGCGGATGAGCCGGCTACGAAGTGCGAGAGAGGCCCGCGGCTGGTCGCAGCTGCGGTTGGTCCGCGAGATCGAGCGGCGGCTACGGGCGGCCGGCACGCTGAGCGTCACGCCAGCGAGCCTCAAGGTCTACGTCTCCGAGTGGGAGAACGGCCGGCGCTCGATCGGCGCGGACTACCGCGCCGTTCTGCGCGGCATCTTCGGCTTGACCGACGCCGAACTGTTCGATGACGACGCGCCCGGCGTCGACCTGGCCGACGCGTACACGGAACTGGCGCAGCGCATCGCGCTGGCCGAATCCATCGACCACCGAATGGCGGAAACCCTTGCGCAGCAAACGGAGCTGATGCGCACGATGGACAGACAGCTTGGTGCGCCTGCCATTGCCGAACAGATGCGCGCTCATCTCAAGGCGCTCGATGACGCGCTGGCCTACGCGGTGCTGCCAAGAGCCCGGCGCCCGGTCGCCCGCGTCCTGTCGAGCGCATCTACCCTCGCGGGGTGGCAGGCGCTCGACGTTGGCGCGGTCGACAGAGCTTGGCGTCACTACGAAACGGCCCGCCGCGCCGCCGAGGAAGCCAGCAGCGCACCGCTTCTCGCTCACGCAATGGGCGAACAGGCTTACGTGTTGGTCGACCTGGGCCACGCGGAGCTGGCGGTCGAACTGATCCGAGAGGCCCTCAACACGGCGGCCGGCAAGTCGCCCGCGCGGCTGACGGCCTGGCTACGGGCTGCGGAGGCAGAGCTTTGCGCCCTAGCCGGCGCGGGTCGTGACGGCCGGGCCGCGTTGGAGCTCGCCGCCGCCGCGCTGCCGGACGGCAGCGACGAGCGTGACGAAGACGTGTCCGGCCTTTTCCTCAACGGGGCGCACCTCGCCCGGTGGCGCGGCAACGTGCTGGCGATGTTGGGCGACGGCAACGCGATCGGTGACCTGTACGGCGCTCTGGAGCGCATGGACGGCACGTTCACCCGCGCCGCCGCTGGGCTACGCATCGGTCTCGCTCAAGCGCACTTCGCGCGAGACGAGATTGCCGAGGCACAGCACCAGGCACAGCAGGCGCGGCTTATCGTCAATCGAACCGGCTCACTGCGTCAGCGGCGCCGCCTTGACCGTTTGGCGGGCCTGCTCCCGGACGGTCGCTAGTCGGTCGGCGTTCCGAACGCCAGCACGTGCAACAGCCCGACGAACGTGCCGGATCCGAGTAGCTCGCCCTTGTCGGCCAGCTGTCGGACCGAGGACAGCGGAACCCAGTCGATGCGGCCAACTTCCTCGGACAGCGCCGGTTCTCCGACGCGTGTAGCGCCACGCGCGCAGTAGATCTCGTGTGGCGAGTCGACCATTCCACTCATCGGCTGGTAGGCCGCAATCCGGTGCATCGGGCCAGGCCGCCAGCCGGTCTCCTCTTCGACCTCTCGCGCAGCTGCGGCGGCGCGGTCCTCGCCCTCTTCGGGGATGCCGCCCGGCAGCTCCCACCCCCATTGGTCGCCCACGAACCGGTGCCGCCAGAGCATGAGGACCCGGTCGTCGTCATCGACCACGACGGCGATGACCGCCGGGTTCAGGCGCACCACGTGATGCTCGAAGCGTTCCCCGCCACCGGGCGGCTGCACGTCAACGAGGTTCAGGCGCACCCAGCGGTTTTCGTAGATCGGGCGCTCGCCGTAGACGGTCCACCGCATCGAGTCCGGTCGGTCATCGGTCACTGAGCAGGCTCCTTAGGCGAGCACACGAAGTAGCCACGGCCGTGCTGTGCCTCGATGAGGCCCTGTGCGGCGAGCTTAGACAGCACCAGGCGCACGGTGGTCCGGCCAGCGCCTAGTTCGTCGACCAGGGTTCGCTCTGAGGGCAGCTTGTCACCCGGCTTGTAGTCGCCCTGCGCGATGCGGCTACGAAGCGCACCCTCAACCCGTTCGGTCACCTCGCCCATGAACGCCAAGGTTAACCTTGACGCGTCGAACTGGCACGTACCAGTTATGGTCCCTCTGGGTTAGCGGGCGACCGGGGCGCTCGAATGTCGACCGTGGGTTTCCAAGCGCCTCGCAACCGGTGCCACCTAATGGACGGCAGTACGGCCCTGGATATCGATCTTGAATCGAACGCGAATTCGGATCACAAATATGTATTGCACCAAATGCGCAAACGCATCCCGGCTTGAGGCATGGGGGCGTGCGCCTAAGGTATTCTCCGCGAGATCGAAGGGGAGGGTTGGCTTGGCGCGTCTGAACATGAAAGAGCGAACGGTTCAGTTCTACGAGGTCGTAGAGGCGGACTCTGGCCAGCAGGTACGCGTAGGGCAGCGCAACTGGGCTGAGATCTTGGGCGAGATCGCGCGCGCCAAGATCGATGAACGGACCTGCGAAGCAGGGAATATCTTGGTTGGAACCGTCCACACCCACGAGGACGAGGACTACCTTTTACTGCACCGAGTAAAGCAGCCGGGCGAATGGCTCTCCGTAATGGATATGGCCACAGGGCACTGGCGCGAGCTTGAGTCGAAGGCGTCTGAGGGTTACCTGGAGACTACCGCAATCGCTTTTCTGCCGTACGGAAACCTTGTCGGAATCATGCAGGGGTCGGTGTCGTCACCCACGCACAAGTCGTTAGAGACGTGGATTAACGGACTGAAACTGTTCACTAAGCCAGTCGTGGTGCGGCCAGTCCTCTCAAAGGCCGAGGTCGACAAGCTCTCCACGGCCAGCGGCGCAGCAAAGGTCGAGATTCGGATCGGCCAGAATAGGGCTGCCGTGCTTCAGCAGAAGACTGGTCGGCTCGCGCGATTCCTGAGGGCTGCAAGCGCGGAGTACGGCGGCGATATCCGAGTGACGATGACCATCAGTATTCCGCGTGGCGGAGGCGATGCGAGGGACGAGGACCGCTCGCGACTCCTGGACGACCTGAGGGACCTTCAGGACGTCATGCCAGGTGCCGCAGCCGTCGCCAGGGCACGGCTGATCTACAGTGATCCAGGTGGAGCAGAGCACTCCCGCCTCAGTGAGTTTGTTGAACATCACATAACGGCCAAAAGGCGCGTTCCTGCCGTTGATGAAGCCGGCCACTCCATCAAAATTTTGTCAGCCGTCCTGGTCATAATGGAGGTTGCCGCCGAGTTCGAGGACGAGCTGAGGCTGGCAGCCGACGTGCCAGACTGAGACAGGGGGACCGATGTCGAGGCTCACGCGGGTTGATCTCAACGGAGTGCTGTCCGACCGGCCAAGCCTCGACTACCTCCTTGCCGGGGTGGTGGTGGCCGGCCACGTATTGATCATCAGGCAATCCGGAAGTGGCGACTTCCTCTCATGGATCGAGTCCGACCGACGCTCCGATGTGTATTCCGGATCGGGGGCGGTCATTGCTACGCTCGGCGGGCTTTCGGCCATCGGTCTGGCGATCTATCAATCAGCCAGCGGCGACCGATCGAAAGCGATTCGTGTGCTTTACGGCAACGAGCTGCGCAGGAATTGGCGTGGCTTGCTGGTAATGGCGGGACTCTCATCGCTTCTATGCTACCTCTGCATGGCATTAGATCAGGAGAAGGATCCAATCAGTATCCGCTTTGTCTTCGAGTGGGCAATGGTCTTCGCTGTCGTCCGGTTTGTTCGACTGGTTTGGATCTTCGATCGGATTCTCCAAATTGCGGATCGCGACCTAACAGATGCGCCGCGACGGACACCAGCGGCCCCCTCCGCGAGATGGCGGCGCTCGAATGCCGAGAATCGAGCAGAGATAACCCCCGGAAACGGCGATAACCAATCGCTGGAAGCGCAGGCGCCAGGCGCCTAGAGAGGCCCTCTCTCCGTCTCAGTTTCCGTCTCGTTCATGCTCGTTCGACTCTGTCCGTCGCGATCCAGGAGCGCGCAACTGACCTGGGGCGACACCGTGCCGGACGGCCCTGAACGCTGACGGGCAGAACTCGAAAGCGTGTGAGGGTGCAAGCCCTCCGCGGGTTCAAATCCCGCCGCCACCGCTCTTTCTCTCCCGGTCCCGCGCGGAGCGCGTTCTCTCAGTCCCGCGCGGAGCGCGGGTAGAGGCGCGCCATCGCCTCGATGGTCGCCACCATGTGCTCCACCAGCTCCGGTGGCGCCACCACCTGTGCCTCCGCGCCCAGCCGGAGCAGGCCGGCCGCCATGTGGGCCACGTTGTCGAGCGGAATCGTGACCCGGTGCCAGCCGTCCCCGTCGGGTGGTGTCACCGGACGGTCGCCGAAGATCTCCGGCAGAACGCGGAGGGCGTCGGGTGACACGCGTACCACGGCGGTCGGCGCCGTCGCGGCACGCTCGTACTCCTCGACGTGCCGCTGCCACCAACCGGCCAGGTCGAAACCGGGCGGCCGGGTCGCCCCGTCGTCGAGGACGGTGGCCTCGACGATCGACGAGACCCGGTACGTGCGCGGCGACCCGCTCCCGGCGACCAGGTACCAGACACCGGCCTTGAGGACGAGCCCCAACGGGTGCAGCCGGCGGCTCACCACCTTCGGCGACGGCGACCAGCGGCGGTAGCGGACCTCGACGACCCGGTCGCGCCACAGCGCGTCGGCCACGGTGAGCAGGTGCGGCACATCGTCCCGGCGCCGGTACCAGCCGGGCGCGTCGAGGTGGAAGCGTTCCCTGATGCGGCCCGCCGCCTCCTGGTACGGCGTCGGCAGCGCGGCGGTGAGCTTGAGCTCGGCGGCGGCCACCTGGGCACCCAGGCCCAGCTCGGCCGCGGGACGCGGCAGGCCGGTGAGGAACAGCGACCCGGCCTCGTCGGCCGTGAGACCGGTCAGGCGGGTGCGGTAGCCGTCGAGCAGCGAGTAGCCGCCGGTGGGGCCGTGCTCGGCGTAGACCGGCACACCGGCGGCGGCCAGCGCCTCGACGTCGCGGTAGACGGTGCGCGCGCTGACACCCAGTTCGGCGGCGAGCTGGGCCGCGCTGGTGCGGCCGCGGTTCTGCAGCAGCAACAGCAACGACAACAACCGGCTGGCCCGCACGCGCACATCCTGCCGCGTCCCGCTGACAGAAGATGTCAGGGATAGGGCCGCAGGATCCCGGCATGAACGACTTCGACTTCCTCATCGGCTCCTGGACCGTCGTCAACCGCCGCCTGCGCACCCGCCTCGCCGGCGACGAGGAGTGGGAGACCTTCCCGGCGACCGCGACGTGCCACAGCGTCTTCGACGGCGGCGGGAACTTCGACGAGATCGTGTTCCCCACCAGGGGCACCCGCGGGATGACGCTGCGCCTGTTCGACACGGAGCGCAAGGAGTGGTCGCTGTACTGGTCCAACAGCCAGCGCGGCACCCTCGAACCCCCGGTGACCGGCACCTTCGACGGCGACCGCGGCGACTTCTACGGCGACGACGTACACGAGGGCACGCCGGTGCGGGTCCACTACATCTGGACCGGCGTGACCACCGGCTCGCCGCGCTGGGAACAGGAGTTCTCCGCCGACGGCGGAGAGACCTGGGAGTCGAACTGGGTCATGGAGTTCACCCGCGCAGCACCGTAGCCAGCCGCCGCATGCCCTCGGCGATCTCCTCGGGCGTGTGGGTGGTGAACGAGAGCCGCAGCGTCGCCGGGTCGGGGCCGGCCGCGTAGAACGGGGTGCCGGGCACGAACGCGACGTCGGCGGCCAGCGCACCCGGGAGCAGCGCGGTCGCGTCGGCGCCGGTGGGGAGGCGGAGCCAGGTGAACATGCCGCCGTCCGGGTCGGTCCAGGTGCTGCCGGCCGGGGCGGTGGCGGGCATCGCGGCGATCATCGCGTCGCGGCGGGCGCGGTAGGCGTCGCGCAGCGTGCGGATGTGGGCGTCGAGGTCGGTGTCGGCGAGATAGGCCGCCGCGGCGGCCTGGTCGATCGTCGAGGTGTGCAGGTCGGCGGCCTGCTTGGCGACGGTCAGCGACGGCAGCAACGCCTCCGGCGCGCGCACCCACCCCAGGCGGAGACCCGGCGCCGCCACCTTGGAGAAGCTGCCCAGGTGCAGCACCCGGTCGGCGGCGGCCGGTTCCGCCGCCAACGCCGGCACCGCCGCGCCGCGGTAGCGGAGCTCGCCGTACGGGTCGTCCTCGACCACCCAGGTGCCGTGCCCGGCCGCCAGCGCGGCCACAGCCGCGCGGCGGTCGGTGGTCAAGGTCCGCCCGGTCGGGTTCGCGAACGTCGGGACCAGGTAGAGCAGTTGGGGACGCTCAGCCGCCAGCACCCGGGCCAGCGCCTCCGGGTCGATCCCATGCTCGTCGCTGGGCACGGGCACGATGCGCGCACCGGCCAGCTGGAAGCACTGCAGCGCGGCCAGGTAGGTCGGCTGCTCCACCGCGACCGTCGCACCCGGGTCCAACAACGCCGTCGCGATCAGGGTGAGCGCCTGCTGCGAGCCCGTGGTGACGAGCAGATCGCGGGCCTCGGTGGGAAGGCCGCGGGCCGACATCCGGGCGGCGACCAGCGCGCGCAGGTCGGGGTTGCCCTCCGTCGGCGCGTACTGCAGGTGGCGGCGGGCGTGCGGACCCGACAGCACCCGGTCGAACGCCGCCCGCATCCCGTCGACGTCGAACAGCTCGGGTGCGGGCAGGCCACCGGCGAACGAGATCACCTCGGGCCGGTTGATGAGCGCGAGCAGGTCGCGGACCGGCGAACTGGCGACACCCTGCAGACGCTGAGCGGGACGGGCCGGGGCGGACAACATGGCACAACTCCATCAGGCGCGGTGTTTCGGCTTTTCAGCGCGCGCGGGGTCTGGCGCTGGCGCATTCACGGCGGCTGCCTGATCGAGGAGCCGAGCCCACCTTAGCGTCCGTTAAGGACCTGCCACACGCTCCAATTGGTCGGAAGTGGCTCCCGGCGGGCGCGCGGTGGACCCGGCCGGGATGTCCTCCGGGCCGACGTACCGGTGGGCCCGCGTTCAGAACGTGTACTTCTCCGCGACGGTCTGGTAGTCGTGCAGCTCGTCGGCGCTGAACCACAGCTCGACCTCGTACTTGGCCTCCTCGACGTTGCCGGAGGCGTGGATGAGGTTCGCGGCCACCTTGTGCTGGGCCTCGGTGTAGCCCTTCGACGTGTGGGCGAAGTCGCCGCGGATGGTGCCGGGCGGGGCCTGGTTAGGGAACGTGGAGCCGACCAGCTTGCGCACCGTGGCGACCGCCTCGACCCCCTCGAGCACGAGCGCGATGACCGGACCCTGCTGCATGAAGCCCGCGGTGACGTCGAAGACCGACTTGCCGAAGCGCTCCTCCAGGTCGAAGTAGTGCTTGCGGGCCATGTCGGCGTCCATCTGCTTCATCTTGGCGCCGACAATCTTGAATCCGGCATCCTCGAAACGCTGGAGCACCCGGCCCGCGAGCCCACGCATCACGGCGTCGGGCTTGAGAAGGACAAGGGTTCGTTCGACGGTGGTCACACTGGCTCCCTGATATCTCGGACCTTGGACTCACGTACACGCTATAGCGTGCACGTGCGCCCAAGATCGCGGGTGGGTTCAGGAGCCGGAGTCGCAGATGGGGAACTTTCTGCGGGTCTCCGCGGGCATCTCGACGCCGTCGCAGATGTCGCTCGATCCGGCCGTGACGACGGCCCACGTCTTCGTGGCCCGCGTGTACCGGAAGAGAAACGTGGCCGGTTCCGCCTCGCCCTCGGTCTTCAGTTTCTGCAGGGCGGTGGCGAAACCGCCGTGGCACCGCAGGTCGGTGAACCCGGTCGTGGCCGCGTACTCGTTCTTGACCTTCGTGAAAGCGGCGAGAAGGGTGCTCGCCGACACCGGGCAACCGTCGTCCACCGCGGTCGGCGTCGAGGTGCCGGCCGGCTTTGTGGTGGCCGGCTTTGTGGTGGCCGATGCCGTCGGAGGCACGGACCTGTTGTCGACCCCGGCGCTCCCGGAAGTCGTCGGACTCGCGGGGCCCGCGGTCTTTTCCGGCGACGAACACGCGGTCAGCAGGGCAATGAGAGGAATGAGGAGGAGAAGTCTTCCGGACATGGCAATGACGCCCCATGAAGTGGTGGTGGCTGGAACGCGGCCGGTCACGGACCGATCCGTGCGGGGTCGCGCATTGACGCTGCTCGACCGCGGGGTGGTGCGATCGGCGAAAGCGTCGCCGAGTATAGGGCCGCCCTGTGCCGGCGCGGCACGAGCGGGTCGGGCAGACTTCCGCCATGACCCGGATCGGCGCCATCACGTCATTCCACCGTGAACTGTCGGCCGGTCAGGAGCCCTACTGGCGCGACGGATGGGGCAGCGCCGAAGGCCAACGCGTCCGGTTCGAGGCGCTGGTGCGCTCGTCCCGGTACCGGGGTGGCTCGGTTGTCGACTTCGGCTGCGGAACGGGGGCGCTCCGCGATTTCCTGGCCTCGCTCGATCCGCCCTTCACGTATTTGGGCCTCGACATGAACGGGGACCTTCTCCCCGCCGGCGACGAGTTCCGCGTCATAGCCCCCGACGCCGTCGACTTCCCGGTGGCCGACTACGTATTCGCCAGCGGCATCTTCCAGTTCGCCGACCCGGACGACCCGCTCTACTACCGCCGGCTGGCCGAAGCGCTGTACGAGCGCTGCCGGGTGGCGCTGGCGGTGACCTTCCTCAGCGCCCTGCGGGACGGGTCGGCCCGCGACCCGGACGAGCTGTACCTGACACCGGGGCAGGCGGCCGACCTGGCGTCGTCGCTCTCCGGAACCTGGGTGCTGGACCACTCGTACCACCCGGACCGCGGCGACCTGACGATCGCCGTCTACCGGTAGCTCACCGGTAACCCACCGGGAGCGGTGAAATGGCGGAGGATACGAGATTCGAACTCGTGAGGGTGTGAACCCAACACGCTTTCCAAGCGTGCGCCCTAGGCCTCTAGGCGAATCCTCCGTCGAGAAGGATACCGGTCGGCAGACCGTCGTGCGAAGCGGGTATACTTCGACCCAACCTCCTGTGCGACGTTCATCCCGCAAACTCCCCCAGGGCCGGAAGGCAGCAAGGGTACCCGGGCTCTGTCGGGTGCACGGGAGGCCTTTTCATGCCTGCGGCATCCCGAGGCCGCCCAGGGCGGCCGGGCCGGGCCCAGGCTGTTGGCACGGGCCGGGGCGCACCGCCACCCCTCAGGACTGTCCGACCCGAGCGGTACCGTAGCCGGCGGGCATTGCCGCATCCCGCGCGCGAAGGAGGGCCTGAGGTGGCACTGGCGCTCTACCGCAAGTACCGGCCGCGGACGTTTGCCGAGGTCATCGGGCAGGAGCACGTCACCGAGCCGCTGATGCAGGCGCTGCGCAGCGGCCGTCTCAACCACGCCTACCTGTTCAGTGGACCGCGCGGCTGCGGCAAGACGTCCAGTGCCCGCATCCTCGCGCGCAGCCTGAACTGCGAGAAGGGCCCCACGCCGGAGCCCTGCGGGGTCTGCGACAGCTGCGTGGCCCTCGCGCCCGACGGGGCCGGCTCCATCGACGTCATCGAGATCGACGCGGCCAGCCACGGCGGTGTCGACGATGCCCGCGAGCTGCGGGAGAAGGCGTTCTTCGCGCCGGTGAGCAGCCGGTTCAAGGTGTACGTCATCGACGAGGCGCACATGGTCTCGTCGGCGGGTTTCAATGCTCTGCTGAAGCTCGTCGAGGAGCCGCCGGAATACGTGAAGTTCGTCTTCGCCACCACCGAGCCGGAGAAGGTGCTCGGCACGATCAAGTCCCGCACGCACCATTACCCCTTCCGGCTGATTCCCCCCGGTACGCTGCGCCCCTATCTCGAGGAGCTGGCGGGCAGAGAGGGCATCAGCATCGAACCGCCGGTGTTCCCGCTGGTGGTACGCGCCGGCGGCGGCAGCGCGCGTGACTCGCTCAGCGTCCTCGACCAGCTCATCGCCGGCGCCGGTCCGGAGGGTGTCACCTACAGCCGCGCCGTGGCGCTGCTCGGGGTCACCGACGCCGCCCTGCTCGACGAGATGTGCGACGCCCTCGCCGCCACCGACGGGTCGGCGGCGTACTGCGCGATCGACCGCGTCATGGAGGCCGGCCACGACCCGCGCCGCTTCGCCAGCGACCTGCTCGAACGCCTCCGCGACCTCATCGTGTTGCAGCAGGTGCGCGACGCCGCCAGCAAGGGCCTGCTCGACTACCCGGCCGACCAGCTCGAGCGCCTCACCGCGCAGGCCAGCCGCCTCGGCCTCGCCACGCTCACCCGGTGCGCCGGCATCGTCCACGACGGTCTCACCGAGATGCGCGGCACCACCGCCCCGCGTCTCCTCCTCGAGATCCTCGTCGCCCGCATGCTCCTCCCCGGCGCCGACGACTCCGTGGGCGCCCTCCTCCAGCGCATGGAGCGCCTCGAACGCCGCCTGGGCGCGGCCAGCGCCGATGGCGACGGTCCGCCGGCCGCTGCGGCCGCCGTCGCGGAGGATATGAGACGGGCGACGGCCGATTCCCGAGCGACCACCACGTCCTCGTACGGGGACCCGAGCCAGTCCACGGCTGACGCGTCTCCCCGGAGCGCACCACCGCCCGCCCAGCCGGCCACTCCACCACCGCCGGCCCAGCAGACGCAGGTGCAGCCGCAAACCCAGCCCGACCCGTGGCAGGCGCAGTCCCCACCCCAGCCGCAAACCCGGTCCCAGCCCCGGCCACCCCAAACCCCGGCCCAGCCGCAAGCCCAACCGCGAACCCAGCCGGACCCGTGGCAGCAGCAGTCCGAACCCCAGCCGCAACCCCAGCCCCAAGCCCGGCCCGACCCGCGGCAGGGGCCGCCCCAGGGCCAGCCCCAGACCCACGCGCAGCCCCCACAGGTCCAGGAACAGCCCGCCCCGGCGGAGAGCGGCGGCCTCGACGCCGCAGCCGTCCGGCGCGTCTGGGACGAGGTGCTCACCGCCGTCCGGCGCAAGAGCGTCCGCGAGTGGGCCGTTGCCCGCGAGGCGACCGTCCGCGACGTCGAGGGCAGCACGCTGGTTCTGCTGTTCCAGCACCAGGTCCACGCCAACATGCTGTCGAGCAGCCCGAAAACCCTCACCGACGCGGTGGCGGACATGATCGGTGGACGGTGGTCGATCCGGTGCGAGATCGCCGGCCAGTCCCCGGCCCTGTCGGGGCAACCGGCCCAGCCCGCCCCACCGCCCGCGCAGGCCCCACCGCCCGCGCAGGCCCAGCCGATGCCAACCCAGGGCACGCAATCCGAGGCCGCGCACGGCCAACCCATGCACGCCCAGCCCGAGGGCCAGTCCCCGTACGCCCAGTCCTCGTATGCCCGGCCGGCGCCGTCCCAGCCGTCCGGGCCGCCGCATGCCCAGGCGGCGCCCGTTGACCGGGCAGGCACACCACGTCCCACCGCTGGCGCACCCACCGGCGACGACGGCTGGCCGACGGCGGCCGTGCCCGGCGGCGGCCATGCCGCGACCGTGCCCGGCGGCGGCCATGCCGCGACTGCCGCGATGACCCAGGCACCCGCAACCGCGACCCGAACGGCACCCGCCCAGCAGGAAGCACCGGCCCAATCGGCGACCCAGTCGGGGGCACAGGCGGCCCAAGCCGCCCGGTCACCCGCCCAGTCGGCCGCGCAGTCCGCGGCGCAGGCGGCACGGGCGCGGGCGCCGCAGCGGCAGGCGCCGCAGGCCCAGCCGGCACCGGTTGCCACCGCGACCCGCCAGGCGCCTCCGGCGCCCGGCCGTCCCGCGCCCGGGGCGCGCCAGACGGCGCCGGCGGCCTGGGGCGAGGAACCGCCTGTGTACGAGTCCGACTACGGGTTCGACCCCGGCGACGAGCCGGTCGACGAAGACGGGCCGGTGGTGCGCGAAACCAGCGAGGAGCAGGCGTTGCGGCTCCTGCGGGAGCACCTCGGTGCCGAGCGCATCGACTGAACTACCCTCGACGGAAAGCGCTGATCGAAGGAGACCCCCTGTGCAACCCGGCGGTGGAGCACCGAACCTGCAGCAGCTCATGCAGCAGGCCCAGAAGATGCAGCAGCAGCTTGCCGAGGCACAGGCGGCGCTTGCCGAGGCAGTGGTCACCGGCACGGCCGGCGGCGGCCTGGTGAGCGTCACCATGACCGGTGGCGGCGAGGTCACCGCGGTCAGCATCGACCCGAAGGCGGTCGACACCGACGACCTCGAGTCGCTGGAGGACCTCGTCGTGGCGGCGTTCAGCGCGGCATCGGCGAACATGCGCAAGCTGGCCGAGGAGAAGATGGGTCCGCTCGCACAGGGTATGGGCGGTCTCGGCCTGCCCGGGATGTAGGGCGGAGTGTACGAAGGCGCCATCCAGGACCTGATCGACGAGCTTGGGCGGCTGCCCGGGGTCGGACCGAAGAGCGCGCAACGCATCGCGTTCCACGTGCTGTCGGCCGACCCCGTCGACGTCAAGCGGCTCGCGATGGCGTTGCAGCGGGTCAAGGACCAGGTGCGGTTCTGCACCACGTGCTTCAACGTGGCCGAGAGTGAACAGTGCCGCATCTGCCGCGACCCGCGCCGGCACGACGAGGCCATCTGCGTGGTCGAGGAGTCCAAGGACGTCGTCGCGATCGAGAAGACCGGCGAGTTCCGGGGCCGCTATCACGTGCTCGGCGGGGCGATCAACCCGCTGGAGGGCATCGGCCCTGACAACCTGCGCATCCGGGAACTGATGACCCGCCTGCAGACCGGCGAGGTCAAGGAGCTGATCCTGGCCACCGACCCGAACACCGAGGGCGAGGCCACCGCCACCTACCTGGCGATCCTGTGCAAGCCGATGGGCCTTCAGGTCACCCGGCTGGCCAGCGGTCTCCCGGTCGGCGGCGACCTGGAGTACGCCGACGAGATCACGCTCGGCCGGGCCTTCGAGGGCCGCCGCCAGATCTGATGCGTGAGACGAGTCCCCAGTCCCTGGGGAGGGTTCACCATGACCGCACAGCTGATCGAGCCGATACCGGAAACCATGCCGTCCTACACGGTCGACGACCTTTTCACGCTCCCCGAGAACGGTAACCGCTACCAGGTCTTCGGGGGTTCTCTCGTGATGTCGCCGGCACCGGCGCCACTGCACCAGATCGTGGCCTACGAGCTGCAGAAGGTGCTCGACCCACTGGTCGAGCCGCACCGCGCGCGGGCGCTCGCCACGCTCGCCGTACGCGTCACCGACAAGGACGGCCCGGTGCCCGACATCGTCGTCGTCGACGCCGCCGAGCTACGCGGCCTCACCGGGGCGGTGCCGGTCGCCGCGGTCCTCACCGCGATCGAGGTCGTCTCGCCGTCGACGGCGCTGCTCGACCGGAGTGCGAAGCCCGACCTGTACGCCGACGCCGGCATCCCGTGCTACTGGCGGGTCGAGCTCAAGCGGTCACGCCGGCACGACGGCCCGTTCCCGCTGATCATCGTGCAGGTGCTGGAGAAGGACGGCAGCGTGCGCATGGTCGAGGGCGCCGCCGGCGCGGAGCACACGTTCCCGCTCGCCGTCGGGCCCGACACGTGGGTCGACGTCACCCTCGACCCGGCCACCCTGGACACGCTCTGAAGGTTCTCGCGCTCGACGTCGGGTCGTCGTCGGTGAAGGCGGCGGTCCTCACCGACGGCGCCGTCACCGGCGGGCCGGTGCGGCACAAGTACGAGACCACCCTTGACGGGGTGCGGGTCGAGATCGACCCGGAGGCGGTCTGGGGTGGCATCGTCGCGGCCGTCAAGGAACTGGCGCCCGACAGCCTCGACCTGATCGGGCTCACCACGCTCGGGCCCGCGTTCATCGCGATGGACAAGGCCGGAGAGCCGCTCACCCCGCTGGTGACACATGCCGACCGGCGCAGCGTCGAGCAGGCGCGCCACCTCGAACGTGAGATCGGGCGGCAGCGGCTGCTCGACGTCACCGGAAACCGTCCGTACCCGGGCGGCATCGCGTCCACGACCTGGCGCTGGTACGCCGACCGGGAGCCCGAGCGGCTCAAGGAGGCCGACCTCGTCGGAGCACTCACCACCTGGCTGCACCGGCGCATGACCGGCGAGCGGGTGATCGACCCGTCACAGGCGTCGTTCATGGGCGTCTACCGCACCACCACGCTCGACGGCTGGGAGCCCGATCTGGTCGAAGCCGCCGGTGGAAACGCGGGCCAGCTACCCGAGGTGCACGAGGCGAACCGGGTCGTCGGCCGGCTGCGCACGGAGGCGGCGGCCGAACTCGGGCTGCCGGCGGGCGTCCCGATGCAGGCGGGCTGCCTCGACGGCAGCGCTGTGATGCTCGCGGCGATGTCCGAGTGCGACAGCGACGAGCCCGGGCTGCTGGTCAACTCCGTCGGCTCGACCGACGTCCTCGCGATGCTGATCGACGAACCGCGCCCGATGCCCCGCCTGCTCACCCGGGCGCTCGGGGTCGGCCGGCGCTGGGTCGCGGTCGCCACGCTGGCCAGCGTCGGCACCACGTTCGCGTGGGCGCAGCGCACGCTGTTCCCCGACCTCGAATCGGCCGACTTCCACGCCTTGATTGAGCAACTAGGCACGGAGAGTGACACTGGCGGGGTCCGCTTCCGGCCGTACCTGGCCGGTGACCGCACCACGTTGAACCAGCCCCGCGGCGGGTTCTCCGGGTTGACGCTCGCCACCACCCGCGAGCACCTGCTCACCGCCGTCGTCGACGGTCTGGCCGCGGCGAGCGCCGCCCGGGTCCCGCTGCTCACGGCGGTGCGCGCACCGCGTCCACAGGTATTTGTGACCGGCGGAGCCGCCGCCGACGTGATGTACCGCGACTGGCCGGCGCCGCCCGACGGCGGCGACTGGACGCGGCGCCCGGTGCCCGAGGCGACCCTGGCCGGTGCAGCAGTGCTCGCGGAGACGGTCGTTACGGAGGGTGTGCCTGAGGAGCCCACACTTTAGGACACGAGTTGATACCAGGCGCCCGGGCGCCGTTCTCCGCAGCACCGAACGCGGATTAAGGTGCCCCCATCGGGGACAGTCACGATGAATAGCAGAGGTGAAACTCGATGCGTGCACGAAGACTGCGGGCGGGGATCGCGGTCGCGGCGGCCGTAACCCTCGTCCTCGCGGGGTGCGCCGAAAGCGACCGCGAGGACGATGGCAGCAGCAGCTCCAGCGACAAGACGCTCGTTTTCGGCGTGGCGGGCGACGCCAAGGCTCTCGACCCGGCCCTGACGAGCGACGGTGAGTCGTTCCGGGTGACCCGGCAGATCTACGAGACGCTGGTGCGGCCGGAAGAGGGCGGCGCCAAGATCGTGCCTGGCCTGGCGGAGAGCTTCGAGCCGGACTCGTCCGGTCTGAAGTGGACCTTCAAGCTCCGCAAGAACATCAAGTTCCAGGATGGCGAGGCGTTCAACGCCGCCGCGGTCTGCTACAACTTCGACCGCTGGTACAAGTCGACCGGTCTCATGCAGAACCCCGACGTCACCTACTACTGGCAGACGATCATGGGTGGCTACGAGAAGAACGAGAGCGCCGACCTCACCACGAGCCTCTTCAAGTCGTGCACCGCGCAGGGTGACGACACCGCGGTCATCGAGACGACGAAGGTCACGAGCAAGTTCCCGTCGGCGCTCGCGCTGCCGGCGTTCTCCATCTCCAGCCCGAAGGCGCTGCAGCAGTACAACGCCAACCAGATCACCGGTTCGGCCGACGACATCAAGTACCCGCCGTACGCGATGGAGCACCCGACCGGCACCGGCCCGTTCAAGTTCGTCAAGTGGGACACCGCGAACAAGACGGTCACGCTGGAGCGCAACGAGAACTACTGGGGCGACAAGGCGAAGATCAAGACCCTGATCTTCAAGACGATCTCGGACCTCAACGCCCGCAAGCAGGCGCTGCGCAACAACGAGATCCAGGGCTACGACCTGGTGGCTCCGGCCGACGTGGCCGCGCTGAAGAGCGAGGGCTTCAACGTCCTGACCCGCCCGGCGTTCAACATCCTGTACCTGGCGATCAACCAGAACGGCCCGCAGAAGGGCGCGCTGGCGAACGTCAAGGTCCGCCAGGCGATCACCCACGCGATCAACCGTGAGGCGCTGGTCAAGGCGAAGTACCCGGAGGGCTCCACCGCGGCGACGCAGTTCATGCCGCCGGGCCTCGAGGGCTACAACGAGAACGTCACCAAGTACGAGTACAGCGTCGACAAGGCGAAGCAGCTGCTCGCCGAGGCCGGCGTGCCGAACCTGACGCTGAAGTTCTGGTACCCCACCGAGGTCACCCGGCCGTACATGCCGGACCCCAAGGGCATCCAGGAGCTGATCACCGCCGACCTGCAGAAGGTGGGCATCACGGTGCAGCTGGTTCCGGCCAAGTGGAGCCCGGACTACCTCAACGGCGTGCAGGCGACCACCGACCACGACATCCACCTGCTCGGGTGGACCGGTGACTACGGCGACGCCTACAACTTCCTGGGTACGTTCTTCGACCACGCCACCCAGGAGTGGGGCTTCAACAACCCGGCGCTGTTCGAGGCATTCGCCGCGGCCGACAAGGAAGCCGACGCCCAGAAGCGGTTCGGGATGTACAAGGACCTGAACAAGCAGATCTCGGACTTCGTTCCGGGTGTTCCGGTCGCGCACGGTCCGCCGTCGCTGGTGATGGCGAAGAACGTCACGGGCGTCAAGCCGAGTCCGCTGACGGACGAGCGGTTCGTCGGAGCCGAAGTCAAGTAGGCAACACCACATATAGGTCTTGGGCTGTCGTCCCTCGGGACGGCAGCCCAAGTTCCGCGAATGCCCCGGTTCCCAGTGAGTAGGTGACATGTTCCGCTTCATCGTCCGGCGGCTGTTGCAGCTGATACCGACGTTGTTCGGGTTGTCGCTGCTGCTGTTCCTGTGGCTGCACCGGCTGCCCGGGGGCCCGGAGACGGCGATCCTCGGCGAACGCGGCACTCCCGAGCTGCGCGCCAGGATCCGGCACGACATGGGTCTCGACCAGCCGCTGTGGGTGCAGTACGGCCGGTTCATGAAGCGTCTGCTCACCGGCGACCTGGGCACGTCGATCGCGACGAAGCGGCCGGTGACCACCGAGTTCCTCGAGCGGTTCCCGGGCACGATCGAGCTCACGATCGTCGCGCTGATCTTCGCGATCGGGTTGGGCATCCCGCTCGGCTACCTCGCCGCCCGGCGCCGCGGATCATGGCTCGACAGCGTCACCGTCGGCGTGGGCCTGCTCGGCATCTGCACGCCGGTGTTCTTCCTCGGCTACATCTTCAAGCAGGTGTTCGCCGTCAACCTCGGCTGGTTCCCGACCACCGGCCGGCAGGACGTCACGATCGACGCCACGCGCGTCACCGGGTTCTTCGTGCTCGACGGTCTCCTGACCCGTGAATGGGACGCCTCCGTCGACGCCCTCATGCATCTGATCCTGCCCGCCCTGACGCTCGCGTCGATCCCGCTCGCGGTGATCGTGCGGATCACCCGGGCCAGTGTCCTGGAGGTGCTGCAGGAGGACTTCGTGCGCACCGCCGAGGCCAAGGGCCTCACCCGCAAGGTGGTCCGGGGCCGGCACATCATGCGCAACGCGATGCTGCCGGTCGCGACCACGATCGGACTTCTCACCGGCAGCCTGCTCTCCGGCGCCGTGCTCACCGAGACGGTATTCGCGTTCAGCGGCATCGGCTCGTTCATCGTGGAGGCGATCGACCGGCGCGACTATCCGGTGCTCATGGGCTTCATCATGCTGATCGCGGTGGTGTACGTCCTGATCAACCTCATAGTCGACGTCTCGTACACGATCATCGACCCGAGAGTGAGGGTGCGATGACCCTGGTAGGCCGCAAGAAGGAGCGCATCGACCGGCTCAGCGAGCTCGCCGGCGCGCCCGAGGAGCAGGGCCGCAGCCTGTGGCAGGAGGCGCTGCGTCGGGTGCGCCGCAACCCGGCCGCGCTCATCGGCGCCGGGATCCTGCTGCTGTTCGTGCTCATCGCGCTGATCGGCCCGTTCTTCGTTCCGTACAGCCCCACCGACCCGATCGGCATCGCCAACGGCGAGGTGTCCAGCGGGCGTGGCGTGATCCCCGGCCCGTCGGCCGAGCACTGGCTCGGCTACGACCACCAGGGCCGCGACGAGTTCAGCCGGATGATCGTCGGCGCCCGGCAGACGCTCTGGGTCGGCGTGGTCGCGACGATCTTCGGTCTCGTGGTCGGATCGCTCATCGGCGGGTTGGCCGGCGCGTCGTTCGCCCTCGGCGGCAAGTGGGGCAAGCGGCTCGACGGCTTCCTCATGCGGGTCGTCGACATCTTCCTGGCGCTGCCGAGCCTGCTGCTCGCGGTCACCATCGCGGCGATCCTCGGCCCGAGCCTGCTCACCGTGATGATCGCGGTCGGCACGATCTCGGTGCCGATCTTCGCCCGGCTGCTGCGCGGGTCGATGATCGCGCAGGCGAACAGCGACTACGTGCTCGCGTCGACGGCGCTGGGTGTGAAGCGCAACAAGATCGCCATCTCGCACCTGATGCCGAACTCGCTGGCGCCGGTGCTCGTCCAGGGCACGCTGACCCTGGCGACGGCGATCATCGAGGCGGCGGCGCTGTCGTTCCTCGGCCTCGGCAACCCCGACTCGGCCGCGCCCGAATGGGGCGTGATGCTCGCCGACGCCCAGCCGTACCTCGACATCCGCATCGGCCTGGCCCTGTATCCCGCCTTCGGCATCATCATCACCGCTCTCGGCTTCACGCTCCTCGGCGAGGCGATGCGTGAGGCGCTCGACCCCAAGCTGCGAAAGTGAGGCAGTCCGCGTGGCGTTGTTGGAGGTGAGCGACCTGTCGGTCGTGTTCGCCCGCAAGGGCGAGCGGCCGGTGAACGCGGTCGACGGAGTGTCGTTCTCGATCGACGCCGGTGAGGTGGTCGGTCTGGTGGGCGAGTCGGGATGCGGCAAGAGCGTCACGTCACTCGCGATCATGGGGCTGCTACCGCCGCGCGGCGTGCGGATCGGTGGCCGGGCCGAGTTCGACGGCATGAACCTGCTGGAGCTCGACCAGACCAGCCTGCGCGACATCCGCGGCCGTGACGTCGCGATGATCTTCCAGGACCCGTTGTCGTCGCTGAACCCGGTGGTTCCGATCGGGGTCCAGGTCACCGAGGTGCTCGAACGGCACCGCGGCATGAAGGGCGAACTGGCGCGCCGGGAGGCCGCTTCGCTTCTGGACCGCGTGGGCATCCCCGACCCGAACCGGCGGCTCAAGGAGTACCCCCACCAGCTCTCCGGCGGGATGCGCCAGCGCGCCCTGATCGCGATGGCGGTGGCGTGCGCGCCGCGGCTCCTGATCGCCGACGAGCCCACCACCGCTCTCGACGTCACCATTCAGGCGCAGATCCTCGAACTGCTCAAAGAGCTTGTCCGGGACTCGGGGACAGCGCTTCTGATGATCACGCACGACCTCGGCGTGGTGGCGGGCATGTGCGAGACGATCAACGTCCTCTACGCCGGCCGGGTGGTCGAGACCGCGCCCCGCCGGGTGCTGTTCCGCGAGCACAAGCACCCGTACACGGTGGGGCTGCTCGGCTCGATCCCGCGGCTCGACTCGCCCCGCGGCGAGCGGCTGACCCCGATCACCGGCTCGATGCGCGACGTGCTGCCGTGGTCGGAGGGGTGCGCGTTCACGCCGCGCTGCTTCAACGCGGTCGACGCGTGTGTCGGCGAACCGCCGGCGCTGCTCCACGAGACGTCGACGCACGCGTTCCGGTGCGTCAACCCGGTCCGCGAGCGGGAGGTGGCAGCGAAGTGACCTCGCTCTCGAAGGACGCCTCCGACGACGCCCCGACGACCCCTGAGACCCCGCTGGTGGAGGTCAAGGACCTCAAGGTGCACTTCCCGATCACGCGCGGCGTGATCTTCGACAGGGTGGTCGGCTTCGTCAAGGCCGTCGACGGCGTCGACCTGTCCATTCCCCGCGGCAAGACCTACGGGCTGGTCGGCGAGTCCGGCTGCGGCAAGTCGACGCTGGGCCGGGCGCTGCTGCAGCTGACCCCGTCGACCGGCGGCACCGTCACGTTCGACGGGACGCAGATCACCGGGATCGGCCCGGTCAAGCTCCGCGCGATGCGGCGTCGGATGCAGATGATCTTCCAGGATCCGCTGTCGAGCCTCGACCCGCGCCAGAACGTCGAGTCGATCCTGATCGAAGGGCTCGCCGCGCACGGGATCGGAAAGGGCCGCGACGACCGTCGGCAGCGCGTCGCCGAGACGCTCGACGCCGTGGGCCTGCCCCGCTGGGCGCTGTCGCGGTATCCGCACGAGTTCTCCGGTGGACAGCGGCAGCGCATCGGCATCGCCCGGGCGCTGGTGCTCGGTCCCGACCTGATCGTGGCCGACGAGCCCGTCTCGGCGCTGGACGTGTCGATCCAGGCCCAGGTCATCAACCTGCTGGAGGACCTGCAGGACCAGCTGAACCTCACCTACCTGGTGATCGCCCACGACCTGGCCGTCGTGCGGCATATCGCCGACGTGGTGGGCGTGATGTACCTGGGTGCGCTGGTCGAGGAGGCGTCGAGCGACGAGCTGTACGCCGAGCCGCTGCACCCGTACACCCGGGCGCTGATGTCGGCTGTGCCGGTGCCGGATCCCGACGTCGAAGACCAGCGGGAACGCATCCTGCTGGCCGGCGACCTGCCCTCGCCGGCGAACCCGCCGAAGGGCTGCCGCTTCCACACCCGCTGCCCGTGGGCCCAGCCCACCAGGTGCGCCGACGAGCGTCCGGCGCTGCGTGCGATCGGCGACGTCGGTACCCACCGGGTCGCGTGCCACTGGGCGGAGGACATCCGCAGCGGCGTGCTGAAGCCCCACGAGGTACGCGCCGACGTGGTCAGGCCGGCCGGCGACGACGAGATCGTGATGCCGGACAAACTGGACCTGTCGAACTTCGACCCGCACATGTAGCCACATTCATAAGCTCAGCACAGCCTCCCGACAGGTTCGCACCGGATAGTCCAGTGCGGATCACCTGTTGGGAGGCATTCACCATGACCCGTTCCATCCGCCGCAAGGTCACGTTCGCCGGTCTCGGCGTCGCCGGTGCCGGTGCGCTGCTGGCGTTCGCGCTGGCCGGCCCGAACGCGGCTCTCGCCGATCCGTCGCCGTCCGGCTCGGCCTCTCCGTCGGCCTCGTCGTCCGCGGACGCAGGCAAGCCCGGCCGCGGCCAGGCCGACCGAGAGGCCCGTCAGAACGAGCTGGCCGAGAAGCTCGCCAAGGAACTGGGCGTCGACCAGGCCAAGGTCAAGGCCGCGCTGGAGAAGATCCAGACGGAGGAGCAGGCCGCCAACAAGGCCGACCGGCTGGCGGCCCTGAAGACCCGCCTCGACCAGGCCGTCAAGGACGGCAAGCTGACCCAGGCCGAAGCCGACGCGATCTACAAGGCCGCCGAGAACGGCACCCTGCCGGGTGGCGGCGGCGGTCCCGGCTTCGGCGGCCCCCACCGCGGCGGCCGCTGACCCCGTAGCGCTCCGTGGACTCCCGCACCCGCCCGGCCGCGTACGGGAGTCCACGACCGCGCAAGGCCCACCCGACCGGCCGCGTGCCGGGCTGGCCGCGTGTCGGGCTGGCCGCGTGTCGGGCTGGCCGCGTGTCGGGCTGGCCGCGTGTCGGGCTGGCCGCGTGCCGGGCTGGCCGCGTGCCGGGCCGGCCACGCGCCGGGCCGGCCACGCGCCGGGCTGCTCGCGCGCCCGACCCCCTTCGCGTCGATCTTGCAGTTGTGGCCGCCCTTACGCCCGTATATCGAGTGGTTTGTCAGGGGCCATACCTGCAAGATCGACGCGAAGGGGCAGGGCGGGCGGCGCGACGGGGTCGGGCGGGCGACGCGAAGGGGCGGGCGGGCGGCGCGGGGTGTCGGGCGGGCACCGTGGACCGGGGTCGGGCGGGTGCCGCTGCGGGAGAGCCTGGCGGCGAGGTAGGAGGCGGCTCCGGGGTGGGCCGGTGGAATGAGGGGTCACGGCAGGGGTTCGGACACCAGGGATTCACGGCCGTAGCGGGCCACACGTTCGGGGTGGCCGGGCGTCAGGGGGCGCGGGCGGGGTCAGGTGCCGGCGCGGCGGCCGAAGGTGTGGACGGTGGAGTTGTACTGGAGGAGGTTCCACAGTTCCTTGGCGTCGGACCTCAAGAGGTTGACGCAACCGTGGGAGCCGTTGCCCATGTTGTGCAGGTATGTGGTGGTCTCGTGGAAGCCCTGGCCGGCGGTGAAGTGCTGCCAGTACGGGAGCCACACCTTGTACGGGATCGACCACTCCTTCAGGGTGCGCTCGTTGATTGTGTACCGGCCGACCCTGGTGGCGTAGCCCTTGTAGCCGGTGCGGACGACCGTCGGACCCCAGGCGACCGTGCCGTCGGACCTGATCACCCAGGTGGTCTGGAGGGTCAGGTTGACGCAGGCGGTCAGGCCGCTGGCGGCCGGCTGGCACTTCGCGCGCTCGGCCGGGGTCAGGCTGGCGGCGATCCGCCTTGCCACGTCGGACGTGGTGGGACCGGCGCGGCCGTTGGACGGGCTGATACCGAAGCGCTTCTGGAACGCCACGATCGTCGCGCAGTCGGCCGGGGTCTGCTGGCCGTCGACCACCACGGGCCCGTACTTGCCGATCGCGGCGAGCGAGACCTCGACCTCGCGCTGCTTTTCGCCCACCGGACAGCCGGCCGCGGGCTTCGTGGAAGCGGACGACGCGGCCACCACCACCGGGGGAGCAGATGAAGGAGGCGGCGCGCCAGAGGGCGAAGCTGTGGTTGCCACGGACGCGGCGGTGGGCGTCTCATACGACATGACACGGCCCTGCGGGGCGCCGCCGGGCCCGGCCACGGCGTAGGCCGCGCCTCCGGACAGAACGGCCGCCGCGACGGCGGCGGCGATCAACCAACGACGCATCGACGCACCTCCTCACCCGTTAGGACGTGTGACACCCCGTACAAGGTTCCGCGGTGCGGCACACTTGTCCGGTGAACGACGGCCCCCTGATCGTGCAGTCCGACAAGTCCCTGTTCCTCGAGGTGAACCACCCGGACGCGCTCGCCTGCCGGATGGCGATCGCGCCGTTCGCCGAGTTGGAGCGGTCGCCCGAGCACGTGCACATGTACCGGCTGACCCCGCTCGGGCTGTGGAACGCACGTGCGGCCGGCCACGATGCAGAGAGCGTAGTCGATGCGCTGCTGCGGTTTTCGAAGTATCCGGTGCCGCATTCCCTGCTGGTCGACGTCGCGGAGACGATGGACCGGTACGGCCGGCTGCAGCTCGTCAAGCACCCCACGCACGGGCTCGCGCTCCGCGGGCTCGACAAGGCCGTGCTGGTCGAGGTCGCCAAGAACAAGAAGCTCGCCGGCATGCTCGGCGACCGGGTCGAGGACGACCTGATCGCGGTGCATCCGTCCGAGCGCGGACGGCTCAAGCAGGCGCTGCTCAAGGTCGGCTGGCCCGCCGAGGACCTGGCCGGCTACGTCGACGGCGAGAAGCACCCGATCGAACTGGCCCAGGACGGCTGGACGCTGCGCACCTACCAGCAGGAGGCGGTCGACGGCTTCTGGGCCGGCGGCAGCGGGGTCGTGGTGCTGCCCTGCGGCGCCGGGAAGACGCTGGTCGGCGCCGCGGCGATGGGTGTGGCGAAAGCGACGACGCTCATCCTCGTGACCAACACCGTCGCCGGCCGGCAGTGGAAGCGCGAACTCGTCGCCCGCACGAGCCTCACCGAGGACGAGATCGGCGAGTACTCCGGCGAGCGCAAGGAGATCCGTCCGGTCACGATCGCCACGTACCAGGTGCTCACCACGCGGCGCAACGGCGTGTTCACCCACCTCGACCTGTTCGGCGCCCGCGACTGGGGCCTGATCATCTACGACGAGGTGCACCTGCTCCCGGCGCCGATCTTCCGGTTCACCGCCGATCTCCAGGCCCGCCGCCGGCTCGGCCTCACCGCCACGCTGGTGCGTGAGGACGGGCGTGAGGGCGACGTGTTCTCGCTCATCGGACCGAAGCGGTACGACGCGCCCTGGAAGGACATCGAGTCGCAGGGCTGGATCGCGCCGGCCGAGTGCATCGAGGTGCGCGTCACGCTCAGCGAGGAGGAGCGGATGGCGATCGCGGTGACCGAGCAGGAGGAGAAGTACCGGGCCGCGGCCACGGTGCCGTCGAAGCTGCCGGTGGTGAAGGCGCTCGTCGAGAAGCACCCCGGCGAGCAGATCCTGGTGATCGGCGCGTACCTCGACCAGCTGCACGAGATCGGCGAGTTCCTCGACGCGCCGATCGTGCAGGGGTCGACGACGAACAAGGAGCGGGAGCGCCTGTTCGACGCGTTCCGCACCGGCGAACTGAAGACCCTGGTGATCTCGCGGGTCGGCAACTTCTCGATCGACCTGCCCGAGGCGGCCGTGGCGATCCAGGTGTCGGGGACGTTCGGCTCGCGGCAGGAGGAGGCGCAGCGGCTCGGCCGGGTGCTGCGGCCGAAGGCCGACGGACGCCAGGCGCACTTCTACACCGTCGTCTCGCGCGACACGATCGACGCCGACTACGCGGCGCACCGCCAGCGGTTCCTCGCCGAACAGGGCTACGCGTACACGATCGTCGATGCTGACGACGTCCTCAGCTAGGCGCGACGTCGCGATCACCCTCGCGGTGGCCGTGCCGATGTCGGTGCCGTTCTTCACGTCACCGCCCGGCCACGTCACGGTGTGGGGCTGCCTGTTCAACGTCGGCGCGGTGGTGCCGCTGATCTGGCGGCGCCGGTGGCCGTTCGGCGTCGCGGTGACCGTGGCGCTGTTCGCCACGCTCGTGTCGCTGCACCACCGGCCGGGACAGATGCTGCAGTACAGCGCGCTGGTGGCGATCTACACCGTGGCCGACCTCGGCAAGCGGTGGCAGCGGCTGGCGTTCCTGTGGGCGATCATCCTGACGTTCCCGCCGGCGTCGCTGATCCTCAAGAAGAACGACGCGGCCGAGTTCATGTTCACGGTCGGGCTGCCGCTGGCGGCGTACCTGCTCGGGACGCTGGCGCGGTCGAACCGGTCGCGCGCGCTCGCCGACGCGTCGCGCGCGGCCGCCGAGGAGCGCAACCGCATCGCGCGTGACATGCACGACGTGCTCGCACACGCGGTGAGCGTCATGATCGTGCAGGCCGAGGCGGGCGCGGCGGTGGTGGGTCGCGATCCGGCCGCGGCCACCCGCGCGTTCGACACCATCGCCGACACGGGGCGGTTGGCCGAGGTCCAGCTGTCCGGCGTTCTGGGGGTGTTGAAAGGGGACCCGCCTCCCACGGCCGGGGCGATCCCGTCCCTGGTCGACCGGGTGCGGCGGGCGGGCCTGGCGGTCGACCTGCGGGTCTCCGGTGCCGCCCGGGCGCTGCCGGTCGACGCCGACGTCGCGGCGTTCCGGATCGTGCAGGAGGCACTGACGAACTCGTTGAAGCACGCGTCGGGACCGGCGTCGGTGTCGCTGGACTGGGGCGACGACCTGGCGATCACGGTGACCTCTCGGGGACTCAGCCCAGGGTCCGGCACCGGCCGGGGGCTCATCGGGATCCGGGAGCGCGCCGCCGCCTGCGGTGGCCGCGCCAACGCCGGTCCGACCCCGGACGGGTTCCGGGTGCACGCCAGGCTGCCGATCCCGTGACCATCCGCGTGGTGCTGGCCGACGACCAGGAGCTGGTGCGCAGCGGGTTCGCCATGATCCTCGGCGCGCAGCCCGACATCGCCGTCGTGGGCGAGGCCGCCGACGGTCTCGCCGCGGTCGCGTTGGTGCGCGAGCACCGTCCGGACGTCGCGCTGCTCGACGTCCGGATGCCCGAACTGGACGGACTGGCCGCCGCCCGCGTCATCTGCGCCGAGACCGACTGCCGGGTCGTCATGCTCACCACCTACGACCGCGACGACTACCTCTACGACGCGCTGTACGCGGGCGCCAGCGGCTTCCTGCTGAAGAGCGTGCGGCGCGACGACCTGGTGCACGCCGTACGCGTGGTCGCGGCCGGCTCGTCGCTGCTCGCTCCCACGGCGACGCGGCGGGTCATCGACGAGCTCGTGCGCTCGCGGCCCCGCGGTGGGCCCCCGGAGCGGCTCGACGGGCTGACCGCCCGCGAACGCGACGTGCTGCGGCTGCTCGGGCGGGGGCTGTCGAACGCGGAGATCGCCGCCGCGTTGGTGGTGAGCGAGCACACCGTCAAGACCCACGTGAGCAACGTGCTGGGGAAACTGCATCTCCGGGACCGGGTGCAGGCGGTCATCGCCGCGTACGAGACCGGTCTCGTGGTACCACGCGAGGTCCCCCGCGAGGGGGAGAAGATCAACTAAGGTCGCTCCCGCGCCGGATCCGCTTCCGGCCTGGCCGCCCGACGATTCCCCCATGAGACTCGCGTACCTCGGCGGGCCGCTGCTGGTGACGGCCTACGGCCTCACCCGGCTGCTCGACGGCATCGACGGCAGCAAGGGACCCGGACCCGCCTGGACCGTCGGGCACCTGTTCTTCCTCGGCGCGCTGGTGCTGCTGGCGGTCGCCATGGTGGGCCTCCGCGCCGAGCGCCGGACCTGGCTGACCACCGTGGCGACGGTCGGCGGCGTGTTCGGAGCGGTGGCGATGGCCCGGGTGGTGGCCGTCGACATCCTCGTCGCCCGGGGGGCCGCCGACCGGGCCGAGATGGACCGTAACTACGCGACGTACGAGTTCCCCGGTAGCGACGTGCTCGACGAGGCCGGCGGGATCCTGTTCCCGCTCGGCCTCGTCGTGCTGCTGGTCGTGCTGGCGGCCGGCGGGCGCCTGCCGTGGTGGAGCCCGGTGGTCGCGCTCGCCGGGTTCGGCACGATCCTGGCCACGCTCGACCTGCTGCCGGTCGCCGGCCTGCTCCTGCTCGCGGCCCTGGCGCCGATGGTTACAGGTACTGCCCGCTCACCGGTCGCGGTGCCTCGGCGGTGACCGGCTCGGTGCCGTCATGCAGCGCGTACAGCTCGGCCAGCGTGGCGCCCTCGGGCTGCACGCCGTCGGTGCGGCCCAGCCACTCCGTCGCCTGCGCGTAGGGCAGGGCGCCCAGCTCGATGCGGGCCAGGCAGCGGCCCGGCCGCACGACCGCCGGGTGCAGCCGCGACACGTCCTCGTTGGTGGTGATCGCCACGAGCACGTCGCGGCCCTGTCCGAGCATGCCGTCGGTGAGGTTGAGCAGCCGCGACAGGGCCTGCCCGGACGCGTGCCGGGCCCCGCCGCCGATCAGCTCGTCGCAGTCCTCCAGCAGGAGCAGGCGCCAGCGGCGGTCGTCGACGTCCTCGCCGACGGCGACCTCGACCAGGTAGCCGGGGTCGGAGAACAGCCGCTCCGGGTCGAGGACGACCTCGACCTGGCACCATGAGCGCCAGCGCGCGGCGAGGGTGCGCAGCGCGGTGGTCTTCCCGGTGCCCGGAGGCCCGTAGAGCAGCAGGAGCCGGCCCTTGATCTCGTCGGCGGTGAGGTCCATCAACCGGTCGAGCGCGGTGGCGGCTTCGTCGGCGTAGTTGGGCCGCACCGCCTTCCACGGCTGGGCGGTGATGAACCGCTCGCGGCGGGTGTAGCCCTCGTTGAAGTGCCAGAAGCCGATCTTCACCGCGTCGTCCTTGGGCGGCTCCGGAAGCTCGGCGTCGCGGGTGGCGTCCTTGAGGACGGCCTTCGCCAGGTCGGCGGTGGCGGCGGTGACCGTCAGCTCGGCGGTGCTGGCGCGCCAGCGCGAGACGCGCAGCGTCCAGCCGTCGCCGGTGTAGAGCCACACGGTGCGCCGGCCCCACGTGGCCATGCGGACCAGGTTCGCGCCCTCGGGGCACAGCGGCGCCTTCGGCTTGGGACGCGACAGGTGCCGGTGCCGCGCGTACGGCTGGGTGCCCCGGGTGAACTCGTCGAGGAAGAGCAGGTCGATGACGCTGACCGGCGAGTCGGTGCCGTCAATGTTCCGCGACATCGGGGGAACGGCAGGCCTCAGAGCCGCTTCCCTACGAGCGGTGAGATCCAGGATGGTCACACGCACCAGGATGGGGTGATCACCCGCCGTGGTGCGACCGGTTTTAGCTGAGCTCCTCGGCCAGCAGTTCCGCGATCTGCGCGGTGTTCAGCGCGGCGCCCTTGCGTAGGTTGTCGCCGGTCACGAAGAAGTCGAGCGCGCGCGGGTCGTCGAGCGACCGGCGGATGCGGCCGACCCACGACGGGTCGGTGCCCACCGCGTCGATCGGCATCGGGAACTCGGCGTTCGCCGGGTCGTCGACCAGGATGACCCCCGGAGCGCCCCGCAGCACTTCACGGGCGCCCTCGGCGTCGACCTCGGTGCCGAACACGGCGTGCACGGCCACCGAGTGCCCGGTGATCACGGGCACGCGCACGCACGTCGCCGAGACCTTCAGGTCGGGCAGGCCGAGGATCTTGCGGGTCTCGTTGCGCAGCTTCAGCTCCTCCGACGACCACCCGGCATCGCGCAGGCCGCCCGCCCACGGCACCACGTTGAGCGCCATCGGCGCCGGGAACGGGCCGAGGTCGTCGCCGACCGCGCGACGGACGTTCCCGCTGCGCGAGCCGAGGTCGCGGTCGCCCGTGACCCGGCCGAGCTGGTCGAGCAGCGTGTCGACGCCGGCCTTGCCGGTGCCCGACACCGACTGGTAGCTGGCGAGGACCAGCTCACGCAGCCCGTACTCGTAGTGCAGCGGCGCGATCGCCACGATCATGGCGACCGTGGTGCAGTTGGCGCTGGCGATGATGCCACGCGGCCGGTTGCGCACCTGCTCGGGGTTGATCTCGGGCACCACGAGCGGCACGTCGCGGTCGAGCCGGAACGCGGTGGAGTTGTCGACGGCCACGGCGCCGTGCTTGACCGCGATCGGCGCCCAGTCGGCCGCGACCTCGTCGGGCACATCGAACATCGCCACGTCGACGCCGTCGAACACGCCCGGGCTGAGCTCCTGGACGGTCAGTTCCTCGCCGCGCACCACGCACCGGCGTCCCGCCGACCGCCGCGACGCGACCAGCCGCACGTCACCCCAGACATTGCGCCGTGACGACAGCAGGTCGCAGAGGACCGTGCCGACCGCGCCCGTCGCCCCAACCACGGCGAGCGACGGCAGGGTGGTCACCGCCCTGTTCCCGCGTAGACGACCGCTTCCTCGTCACCGCCCAGGTCGAACGCGTCGTGCACCGCGCGCACGGCGGCGTCGAGATCGGTGTCGCGGCAGATCACCGAAACCCGGATCTCCGAGGTGGAGATCATCTCGATGTTGAGGCCGGCGGCGCCGAGCGCGGCGAAGAACTTTGCCGCGACACCGGGGTGCGACCGCATGCCGGCGCCGATCAGGGACACCTTGCCGATGTGGTCGTCGTACAGCAGCGTCTTGAACTTGATGTCCTCGCGGATCTTGTTGAGCGCGGCCATCGCGTTGGGGCCATCGTCCTTCGGCAGCGTGAAGGAGATGTCGGTGGCGCCGGTGCCCTCGGTCGACACGTTCTGCACGATCATGTCGATGTTGACCTCGGCGTTGGCGACGGTGCCGAAGATCTGCGCCGCGATGCCCGGCTCGTCGGGAACGCCGACGATCGTGATCTTCGCTTCGCTGCGGTCGTGCGCGACCCCGGTAATGAGTGCCTGCTCCAACGGAAGATCCTCCATCGCTCCGGTGACGATCGTGCCCTCTTTGTTGGTGTACGACGAACGCACGTGGATCGGCAACGAGAACCGCCGGGCGTACTCGACGCATCGAAGCATGAGGACCTTCGCCCCGCACGCCGCGAGCTCCAACATCTCCTCGTAGGTCACGTTCTTGATGTGCCGCGCGTTCGGCACGATGCGCGGGTCGGCGGTGAAAACGCCGTCGACGTCGGTGTAGATCTCGCAGACGTCGGCGTGCAGCGCGGCCGCCAACGCCACGGCCGTGGTGTCGGAGCCGCCGCGTCCGAGCGTGGTGATGTCCTTGGTGTCCTGCGCGACGCCCTGGAACCCGGCGACGATCGCGATGGCGCCCTCGTCGAGCGCGTTGCGCAGCCGACCCGGCGTGACGTCGATGATCCGCGCCTTGCCGTGCACCGACGTGGTGATCACGCCGGCCTGCGAGCCGGTGTAGGACCGGGCCTCGTAGCCGAGGTTGTGGATCGCGATCGCCAGCAGCGCCATCGAGATGCGTTCACCGCTCGTGAGCAGCATGTCGAGCTCGCGACCGGGCGGCACCGGGCTCACTTGCGAGGCGAGGTCGAGCAGCTCGTCGGTGGTGTCGCCCATCGCCGACACGACGACGACCACCTCGTGGCCGGCCTTCCGCGCGGTGACGATCCGCTCGGCGACCCGCTTGATGCGTTCGGCGTCAGCAACGGAAGACCCGCCGTACTTCTGCACGATGAGCGCCATGTCACCTCACTAGATATCGCTGACCGTCCCGGAGCGCGGCACCGAGCGTACCGGCGGTCGGGACGAGCAGGGAGTGGCGGTCCCACGATCCGACCCGCTCGTGCCCGACAATTGCCGGGTGAACGCCCGTCTCGTCCGGTTTGGCGCGTGGTTTCTCGCGTCGCGTGCGCGGTTTCCCGTGAAAACTGTGCCCGTCGTGGCGCTCATCACGGCCTTTGGCCTGGCCGGCTGCGGTTCCGATGGGGCGCCGCCGCCCGATCCCGACGCCTCGCAGGCGTCGGCGGTCGCCGCCGCGGTCGGGCCGCGCGGCGACCTCACCCGCCGCGTCGCCGCGTCGAAGGACCGCCGTTTCACGGCGGCGTACACGTGGACCGGCGCAGGCGCGCAACGCACGGTGACCGTGACGCTGGCGGCCGACGGGACGTGGCGGGTCGACGTGCCCGGGGGTGCGCAGAGCGGCCGGACGAGCGTGTCGATGGTCGGGCGCGCCGAGGGCGTCTACCAGTGCTCGGCGGGTGGCGGCTGCGTCCGGGTGGCCCGGGCGGCGGGCACCGTCCCGGCGGCCGTCGACCCGAAGGTCCACCACCCGTTCACCGACTGGGCGGCCGCGCTGGCCGACCCGAACTCGGCCCTGTCGGTCGCCAACGCCCAGGCGCTGCCGGGAGTCTCGGGCGCCTGCTTCTCGGTGGAGCCGACCACGGTGTCGATCGCGCCGCCGATCGAGCCCGGCATCTTCTGCTACGGCGACGACGGCATGCCGACCGGCTTCAAGACGAAGTTCGGCACGCTGACGCTGGCCGGCGCGCCCGGTCCGGCACCGCCGACCGCCGACCTGGCCGGCCCGGTGTCGAACGGGACGCCGCTCAACACGTCGGCGCCGCCGGTGCCGTCGAACACCGGTCGCCCGTCGGCGTCATCCTCTCGTCGCGGTTGAAGATCTGTTGTGGATCACGTAGCGTCCTACGGGTCATGTGGACGGCGCTACTCCTTCTTGGCTGCCGCGACGAGGCCCCATCCGGCCGGCACCTCGTCGCGGAGTAGGCGCCTGCTGTCGCTCGGCGCTCGCCGGTCAATCTCCTGATTTGCCTTCCTAGCCGTTGGAGTTTGACCACCATGACCGATATGTCGGCAGCCACCGCAGATCCCATCGCCCGGCAGAACGCCAGCCGGATGCCCGTCCATCGTTACGCCGCGTACGCGGCGCCCTATTCCGTATCCCTGCCCGACCGGCAATGGCCGTCGCGCACGATCGGAAAAGCGCCGCGCTGGTGCGCGGTCGACCTGCGTGACGGCAACCAGGCCCTGATCGACCCGATGTCGGTCGAACGCAAGCGGCGGATGTTCCAGTTGCTGGTGCAGATGGGCTACAAGGAGATCGAGGTCGGCTTCCCGAGCGCGAGCCAGACCGACTTCGACTTCGTCCGCACGCTGATCGAGCACGACATGATCCCCGATGACGTGACGATCCAGGTCCTCACGCAGTGCCGCGACCACCTGATCGAGCGGACGTTCGAGTCGCTGCGCGGGGCCAAGCGGGCGATCGTCCACTTCTACAACTCGACCTCGACGCTGCAGCGCCGGGTCGTGTTCGGCCTGGACAAGGACGGCATCACCGACATCGCGACGAGCGCCGCGCGGCTGTGCCTGAAGAACGCCTCGGCGATCACCCCGGACACCGAGATCTTCTACGAGTACTCGCCCGAGTCGTACACCGGCACGGAGCTGGAGTACGCGCTGGAGGTCTGCTCGGCGGTGATCGACGTGATCGACCCGACGCCCGACCGGCCCCTGATCATCAACCTGCCGGCGACCGTCGAGATGGCCACGCCGAACGTGTACGCCGACTCGATCGAGTGGATGCACCGCAACCTGCCGCGGCGCCAGTCGGTGATCCTGAGCCTGCACCCGCACAACGACCGGGGGACGGCCGTGGCCGCCGCCGAGCTGGGCATGCTGGCCGGCGCCGACCGGGTCGAGGGGTGCCTGTTCGGCAACGGCGAGCGCACCGGCAACGTCGACCTGGTGACGCTGGGCCTGAACCTGTTCAGCCAGGGCGTCGATCCGCAGATCGACTTCAGCGACATCGACGAGATCAAGCGGACCGTCGAGTACTGCAACCAGCTGCCGGTGCATGAGCGCCACCCGTACGCCGGCGACCTGGTGTACACCGCGTTCTCCGGTTCGCATCAGGACGCGATCAAGAAGGGCTTCGAGTTCCTGGCGAAGGATGCCGACGCCGCGGGCGTCGAGGTCGACGACTTCGCGTGGGGCGTGCCGTACCTGCCGATCGACCCGCGCGACGTGGGCCGGTCGTACGAGGCCGTGATCCGCGTGAACTCGCAGAGCGGCAAGGGCGGCGTCGCCTACATCATGAAGTCCGAGCACCACCTCGACCTGCCGCGCCGTCTGCAGATCGAGTTCTCCGGCGTCGTACAGCGGCACACCGACGACGAGGGCGGCGAGGTCGCTCCCGGACGCATGTGGGACATCTTCGCCGGCGAGTACCTCACCGAGCGGCGCCTGGCGCTGCGCGGGTACACCGCCTCGACGGGCGCGGCCGGCGTGTCGCTCGCGGTCGACGTCACCGTCGACGGCGTGGAGCGGTCGCTGACCGGCATCGGCAACGGCCCGATCGACGCGTTCGTGAACGCGCTGTCCACGGTGGACGTCGACGTGCGGGTGCTCGACTACGCCGAGCACGCCCTGACCTCGGGTGAGAACGCGCGGGCCGCGGCCTACGTGGAGTGCTCGGTCGGCGGCGGCGACGCCCGCTGGGGCGTGGGCGTCGACGAGAACATCGTGACCGCGTCGCTGCGCGCGATCGCCAGCGCGGTCAACCGTCAGGTCGGTTGAGCAGCGCCACGGCCAGGGTGTGCAGGGCGTCGAGCGCGTCCCTGCGCGCCCTGGTCGTGGCACCGGTGACGGTGTACCACTCCTCGGCGTCCTTGTACCGCACCTTCAGCACGTAGGAGCCGTCGACGACGTCGCTGCGCAAGGTGAGGTCGCCGGTGACGACGCCCACCTCGTCGGTCATGACGCCGCCCGGTCCGGCGACGATGTCGGCGGTCAGCATGAGCCCAGCATGTCCTGCAGGGCCGACTTCTCGCGCTCGGTGATGGTGAGCGCGTAGAAGCTCTTCACCGCGATCCACCGGCGGGCGTACTCGCACCAGTAGTCCCTCTGCGGCGGCTTCCACTGCGACGGGTCCTGGTCGCCCTTCGACCGGTTCGACGCGGCCGACACCGCCATCAGCTGCGGACGCGTGAGGTCGTTGGCGAACTCGGTGCGCTGCTCCTCGGTCCACTTGCCGGCGCCGGACCGCCACGCGTTCGCCAGCGGCACCATGTGGTCGATGTCGACGTCCTGCGGATCGGTGAACGACTTGCCGTCGTAGACGCTCTTCCACGTCCCCTTTGTGATCTTGCAGGTGGCGGTGGCCTCGACCCCGGTGCCGTCGCGCTTGAGCACGGTGTCGCGAACGTCGCAGTTCTCGTCGACGCGGCGCCAGTGCGGGAACTTCTCGCGCGAGTAGCCGCTCATCGACTTCGACGAGGCGACGGTGAGCGCGGCCAGCTGGGCGTTGACGTCGCCCGGCGGCGGTGCCGCGTTGCCGGCGGGACCCCCGCCACTGCTGCCGGCACCGGGCTGCTCCCCGTCGATCGGCGTACACCCGGCAACCAGAACCAAAGCGAGAACACCGACCACGAGACGCACAAGCCCACAATGACCGATACATCGACCATTGGCTACTCAACGCGCCGTCGAGGGTCGATCTTGGACCTCACGTCGAGGTGGCCAGCTCCGCGGCGGTGATCCGGTACAGGGCCAGCGTGTGCAGGGTCTCGGTGCGCTCGTCCTCGGCCCGCAGGTAACCGGCGGCCATCGACACCGGACGGACCAGCCGGCTCGTCGGGGAGCCGTGGGCGTCGACGTACCCGACCCAGACCAGTGACCTGTCGCGCAGCGCCTGCTGCAGAACCTGCATCGCCGTGGCGTGGGCGCCGTTGCCGGCAGCGCCGGTGCCCGGGGCGGTACGCACGCTCTCGGGTGCCCGGCGCAGCGCCCGGGCCGCCGCGTCGCCGCGCCGGATCTGCTCGACCACCCCGGCCAGCTGCGCCGGCCGGAGCTCCGGCATCGCCAGCGGGTCGTCGCGTCGCGCCGGCGGGACGGGGCGGCCGGGCGCCCGCCGCGAGCGGGGGCGGGACAGCACCGCCGCACCCGTGGCGTCCTCGCGGACCGGGGCGTAGCCCGCGGCCCGGAGGACGTCGAGCAGCCGGCCGGGTGCGGCCGGGGTCACCAGCACCGTGGAGGCGAGCCGGCGGAACCCGAGCGTCGCCAGCCGCTTGTCGGCGTGGACCTCGGTCACCAGTGCCTCGTCCTCGCTGCGCAGGTAGGCGCCGGCCGTGCCGGCACGCAGGCCGCCGTGCTTGCGGGCGACGTCGTCGATCAGGTAGGTGAGCGCCTGCGGCACCGCGGTGCTCGACCGGCGCTTGAACAGCGTGTGCAGGTCGCTGGCCGAGTAGCCGGTGTCGAGGGCGCGCCGCACGGACGCCGGCGTCACCCGCAGCATCGACGCCGACTCGGCGTCGGCGACCAGGGCCAGCTCCGCGGCGAGCGTCGGCTCGGCGGGACCGGGGACGATCACCGACAGGTCGCCCTGCAGCACCACGGTGTCGACGGGTGCGGGCAGCAGCGCGGCCAGCGCCGCCGCCGCGTCGGGGACCGGCCGGTCGCCGCGCACGCCGAGCGGGTCGTCGGAGTCGAGCGGACCGTCGAGCTCGCGCAGCAGGGCGCGCGCGTAGCCGGTCAGCGCGCCCAGGCCGGTGAGACCGAGCGTGGCGGCCTCGGCCAGCACCGTCTCGGCCGGCACCGCGCGGCTGCGGGTGGTGCGACGGGGCGCCTGCCAGGCCAGGATCTCGGCGACGTCGTCGACCTTCGGCGCGGCGTTCTTCGGCAGCCCGGCCAGCACGTCGAGCACCGCCCGGCGGCCCGCCGGCGCGCCCAGCCGTTCGGCCTCCGCGGACAGGGCGGCGATGGGACGGTCGCGGTCGTCGCGCTGGCCGACCAGCGCCGCACTGCGTGGCATCGTCAGCCAGGCGGCGGCCAGGGTGCGCCAGCGCTGCGCCAGCGGCGAGACCTGCCAGCCGTCGTAGGCGGCCGTCGGCAGGAACCCGGCGTCGTCGTCGCCGAGCAGGCCGGCCGCGTACGCGACCTCGAGCAGCAGCGCCGCGTCGGCCTCGCTGACCCCGGCCACGCGGGCGACCCGCTTCAGGTCGCGGACCCCGAACCCGCCCGCCCGCAGTACCGCGGCCGGCTCGGCCGACAGCGCCTCCAGCACCGCCTCCGCCCACCGCACGACCTCCAGCGCCTGTCCGGCACCGGCCCGGTCGGCGCCCGAAGCACGCCGCGGCGACACGACGGGCGGCACCGGGTGCAGCCGGCCGAGCGGACCGGCGTCGCGACGCAGCAGCAGCGCCACCTCCCGGGGCAGCTCCACGGTGTCGTCGTTGATCTGCACCAGGAGGTGGTGGTCGAGCAGCCACCGGATGGGCGAGTCGGCGGCCAGCGGTGGCACGATCACGCCGAGCGGCGGCCCGTCGGTGAGCCGGTCGAGCGCGGCCCGCGCCGGCTGCGGCGCGCTCAGCAGCGTGCGGCGCAGCCCGGCCGGATCGGCGGCCAGCGCCGCGGCCGACGGGTCGAGGTCGGCGGCCGGGCGCCCGAGCCCGGCCGGGTACGGGCTGACCTCGGTGACAGCGGGCACCACCGCGAGGTCGTGGTCGGGGCCGTAGACCAGCGCGCGGTCGCACAGCGCCGCCAGCGCCGGCCTGGTGACGGCCGGCTCGGCGCCGCACTGCGACGCGATCGCGAGCACCGCCTCCACCGACACCGGGGCGGGCAGGAACCGCACCGCGTCGAGGACCTCCAACGTGAACCGGTCGAGCGAGTCGAGCGCACGCGCGACCGACAGCCGTGACTGTGCCCGCACGGCCAGCGCCGTCAGGTCGCCCGGTACCGGAACCACCAGGTCAGGGCGCAGCCTGACGAGCGCGGCCAGTCGCTCGTCACTGAGCCCGCGTAAATGATCAGTTAGCGTCGCCATCTCGACCTTCCAAGGTACCGCTGGCGCCGATCGCGGATGATGTTCGCGTGAACCCATTCGGCCCTGGTGGCGATCCGCACCAGCAACCCCCTCACAATCCCCAGCAGCCGAACCCTTTCCAGCAGAACCCGTTCCAGCAGAACCCGTTCCAACCGAACCCGTTCCCACCGGGTCCGTATCCGCCCGGGCCGGATCCGAACCAGCAGGACCCCCGCCGGCAGAACCCCCGGCGGCAACCTCCGCGTCGCGGGTGGTTCGGCCGGGCCCGGACCTGGTACGACCGGTACAGCAACGCCCGCGACATCCGCAACCAGACGCGCCCGCGCCGCTCGAACGACAGCGGCGACGGTGGCGGCGAAGGCCCCTTCGGCGGCGGTGGAGGCAGCGGCGGCGGCCATGGCGGCGGTAGCGGCGGCGGCCATGGCGGCGGTAGCGGCGGCGGCCATGGCGGCGGTAGCGGCGGCGGCCATGGCGGCG
>NZ_BOPH01000006.1 GCF_016863655.1 Virgisporangium ochraceum | reverse complement strand
ATGGCGGCGGTAGCGGCGGCGGCCATGGCGGCGGTAGCGGCGGCGGCCATGGCGGCGGTAGCGGCGGCGGCCATGGCGGCGGTAGCGGCGGCGGTAGCGGCGGCCACGGCGGCGGAGGCGGTCGCGGCGGCGACGGCCCCTTCGGTGGTGGCGGCGGCGGAGGCGGCGGTCACGGCGGAGGCGGCGGTCACGGCGGCGGTGGCGGTGGCGGCGGTGGCGGCGGTAAGGACGGCTGCGGGTGCGACGGCTGCGGGTGCGACCTCTTCCACCTCTCCGTCTTCCAGGTTCTCCTGCTCACCACCCCGACCCGCGCTCCGAAGCGGAAGGTCACCGTCCCCGCCCGGGCGGGCGCGACCGCGATCCGCGGATACCAGCGCTGGCTCTCGCACCGGCTGCCGACCTGCTGCCCGCACTCGCCGACCTGCTCGCACTACGGGCTCGCCGTGCTGCGCCGGTACGGCCTGCTCCAGGGCGCCCGGCTGGCCGGCGGCCGGATCGCCCGGTGCACCCCCGCGGTTGCGCGTGGCACGGAGGATCCACCGCCCTGATTGTGGGAAACTGTCCGGCATGTCTAACCCGCAAAGCCCTTCTGCTCGGCCCAAGCCGCGGCCGACCACCGGCACCGCCCGGGGCCGGGCACAGGTTCCAGGTGCGCTCACGGCCGACCCGAGCGGGGAGATCGCGCTGCACGAGGGGCCGTCGGTGGCCGACCTCGTCGAGCCCCACGAGCCGGGCACCCGCCTGCCTGTGAGCGAGCTGCTGTACAACCGCGCCGGCGCGGCTTCGCCGTTCGGTGACGACCTGCAGTTCCCGCTGCCCGCCGGAGCCCTGAACTACCAGCGGTAGGAATCAACTCAGTTGGAGTCCACGGTGGTGATGGATAGCCTTGTACAGACAGGCAATCCATCACCACCAGCAGCAAGGGACTCACTGTGCCGACGGGTCGCGTCAAGTGGTACGACACCGACAAGGGCTTTGGCTTTCTCACCCGTGACGACGGCGGTGACGTCTTCGTGCACAAGGCCGCCCTGCCCGCCGGGGTCGACGACCTCAAGAAGGGCCAGCGGGTCGAGTTCGGCGTCGTCGAGGGCAGCAAGGGCAACCAGGCCCTGCAGCTCAAGGTGCTGGAAGCGCTGCCGTCGGTGGCCCGGGCGCAGCGCCGTCCCGCCGAGGAACTGCACGGCCTGATCGAAGACATGATCAAGGTGCTCGAGGCGAAGGTGCAGCCCGAGCTTCGCCGGGGCCGGTTCCCCGACCGCAAGACCGGCCAGATGGTCGCCAAGCTGGTCCACGCGGTCGCGAAGGAGCTAGAGGTCTGACACCGCCGGCACCAGGCCGGCGTCGGCGGCGCGCGTCAGCAGGGCGCGTACCGCGGCGAGGCCGTCGGCGCCGAGGTCGGCCGTGAACTCGTTCACGTAGAGCTTGATGTGCTGGTCGACCACGTCCTGCTCCATCTCCTGGGCGTGCGCCAGCACGTAGTCGCGTGACAGCGACGGGTCGGCCCAGGCCTGCCGCACCGACGCGCGGATCCACTCCGCCGCGGCAACCGGGTCCACCGCGCCGCGGCGGGCGAGGATCGCGCCGAGGGGGATCGGCAGCCCGGTGGTCGACTCCCACCACTCGCCGAGGTCGACCACCGAGGTCAACCCGTACCGCGGGTACACGAACCGCGCCTCGTGGATCACCAGCCCGGCGTCGTACCGGCCCGCGGCCACGCCCGGCATGATGTCGGCGAACGGCACCACCTCGATCGAGGCCGGGGCCGTCGCCTCACTCGGCGACGAACCGGCTGTTTCAGCGGAACCCATCCACAGTCGCAGCAGCAGGTAGGCCGTGGTGCGGTCGCCCGGCACCGCCACGCGCAGCCCGTCCACCGACGCCAGCGGCGACCGGGCCAGCAGCAGCGGACCGCACCCCCGGCCCAGCGCGCCGCCGCAGGGGAGCAGCTCGTACCGGTCGAGCAGCCACGGCAGCGCCGCGTACGACACCTTCACGAGGTCGAGGTCGGTGGAGACGGCGAGCGTGTTGGTGACGTCGACGTCGGCGTACCGCACCTCCATCGCCGGCGCGCCGGGAACCAGTCCGTGCGCCAGCGCGTGGAACGTGAACGTGTCGTTGGGGCACGGGGAGATCGTGAGGTTCACCCGTCCAACGTAGCGACCGCGGCGCCGAACGAGGCCAGGGCGTCGAGCGCCGGTCCGATCTTCCACGCGGCCCGGTCGCGCGGCCCGACGGCGTTCGAGATCGCGCGGACCTCGCCGAACGCCACGCCGGCGACCGCGCACGCCTGGGCGACGCCGAACCCCTCCATGCCCTCGGCGACCGCGTCGGGGTACCGCTTCTCGAGGTCGGCGGCCCGTGCCGCGGTTCCGGTGACGGTCGACACGGTCAGCACCGCGCCCCGCACGGCGCCGGGAAGGGCAAGGTCCGTAGCGGGCAGGCTGGTCGCGCCGAAGCCGAGGTCGTCGAGGGTGATGAACCCGTCGGGGGAGTCGGCGCCGAGGTCCGCGGCGATGCTGCGGGTGGCGACCGCGAGCTCACCCAACGGGACCCGCGTGAGCACGCCACCGCCGATTCCGGCACTGACGACCGTGGTGACCCCCGGGTTGCGGGCCAGGTACCACGCCGTACCGGCGGCCGCGGCAGCCGGACCCACGCCGACCGCGAGCACCTCGACCCGCGCGCCGGCGGGGATCCCGCGCAGCACCGCGGCGCGCTCCACCTCCACGGCGGTGACCACGAGGATCATGAGCGACCCGACGGCCGGTACAGGTGGAAGCTCGGCGGCTCGTCGTCGTCGGGGTCGTCGTCGACCGTGCCGTCGACCTCGACGGGCATCGGCAACGTGCGGGTGCGGCCCGGATCGCGGTGCGGCAGGGCGCGGGTGGCCGGCTCGGGCCGGGTGGTGTCGGGCTCCCGGTCGGGTTCCGGCTTCACGGGTGCCTTCTGGGTGGGTACGTCCGGTACCAGTTTCTTCGTGGTCGGGTCGACCGGTTCGGGCGCTTCCGCGGTCCCGGTCAGCTTGTCCCTGCGGAGCCTGCCCGCCGACCAGACCGCGCGGGCGGCACCCAGCGCGAGCACGACGAACATCGCCACCATTCCCCAACTGCCGGGGAACGGGATCAGGCCGAGCGCGCCGCCGGCGACCCAGGCGATCATGAGGATGGTCTCGGAGTGCGCGAACGCGCTGGCGCGGGTGCGGTCGTCGGTGCGCTCCTGCACCACCGCGTCGACGGCCAGCTTGGCCAGCCCGCTCGACAGCGCCGTCACCAGGCACAGCAGCGCCACCCACGGCAGCGTGAACGACCAGGCCGCGAGGCCGGCAGCGGCCAGCGTGAGCAGGATGCCCACGGCCTGCAGCACGGCCGGCCGCTTGATCCGCAGTACCGAGCCGACCGCCGTCGACAGGAACGTGCCGACGCCCAGCGCGGCCACGAGCAGGCCGAGCGCGGCCGTCTCACGCACGTCGACGCCGAGGAACCCCAGGTCGAGCTTGCCCTCGCGGATGCTGAACGCCAGGTAGAGGGCCAGGAAGCCGTAGAGCGCGCGGAGGGTCGCGGTGCCGGCGATCGAGGCGATGATCAACGGGGCGGAGAGGATCCGCTCACCGTTGCGGCGCCGGAACCGGAACAGCCGGGGCAGCGACTCCGGCGGCTCCGAGTCGGCCTTCGGTGGCAGCCGCAGCGCGGTGACCATGCCGTACAGGAACACGAACGTGGCGATCCGCAGCGGCCACGGCTGGCCGAGCGTCGTGGCCGCGAGGATGCCGACCGGTGCCGCGATCGCGCCGGCCACGGTGCCGAACAGGCTGGCCCGGGCATTCGCCGCGCTCAGGGTCAGGCCGGCCGGCAGCAGGCGCGGCACGGCGGCGCTGCGCGCCACCCCGTACGCCCGGGAGAGCAGCAGGATCCCGAACGCGGCCGGGTAGAGCGCGATGTCGTCGAGGTTCTCCGAGATCAGGTAGGCCAGGAACGCCCGGCCCAGGAACGTGGTGGCCAGGGCGTACCGGCGGCCGTGCCGGAACCGGTCGAGCACCGGGCCCACCACGGGCGCCAGCAGCGCGAACGGCAGCATCGTGACCAGCAGGTACAGGGCAACCTGGCCGCGCGCCTCGCCGGCCGGCACCGAGAAGAAGATCGTGCCGGCCAGGCCGATCGCGATCAACGCGTCGCCCGCGATCGAGGCGGCGTGCAGGTCGAGCAGCCGGATCATGCCCGGTTCCTTGGCGCCACCCGCGTTCCGGGCACGACCCACCCCGCGACCCAGCGTGCGACCGACCGCCGCGATGCCGACCAGAATCCCCCGCGCGAGGTTCCCGAGCACGCGCAGGACGCCGGCCAGAACGTCCATCAGCGCCATACGGTGCATCCTCTCCGATGTTCGTCCAACGGTAGGGAACAATGGGATGTCTGACGAGGGGTCATGACGACGGACAGGGTGGGTGTCTTGACGACGAGCGTTCGCGCGGCCCGGGGCACCGGCCGGGCTCCGAAGCTTGACCAGGTGTGCGCCGACGCGGTCGGGCTGGCCCGGGGCAGTGTCGACGGGGTCGATCCCGACCACATCGGCGAGCACCTGGATGTGGTTGCCGAGGGTGAGCGGGTGGTCACCCATCTCTTCGAGTGCCTGCAGCCGGGGTACCGGGGGTGGCGCTGGGCGGTCACGGTCGCCCGCATCCCCCGTAGCCGGCACGTGACGGTGTGCGAGTCGGCGCTGATCCCCGGTCCCGACGCGTTGGCCGCCCCGCCGTGGGTGCCGTGGCAGGACCGGCTGCAGCCGGGCGACCTCGGCGTCGGCGACATCCTGCCCACCGCCCCCGACGACGACCGGCTGATGCCCGGGTACGTCCAGAGCGACGACCCGGCGGTCGACGAGGTCGCCTGGGAGCTGGGCCTCGGCCGTCCGCGGGTGCTGTCGCGCCAGGGCCGGGCCGACGCGGCGGAGCGCTGGTACGAGGGCGACAACGGCCCGGCGTCGGCGATCTCGGCCGCCGCACCGGCCACGGCGCGCTGCGGGGGGTGCGGGTTCTACCTGCAGCTCGCGGGCGCGATGCGGCAGGTGTTCGGGGTGTGCGCCAACGCGTACGCGCCCGACGACGGTCGCGTGGTGAGCGTCGACCACGGGTGCGGCGCGCACTCGGAGATCCTCGTCGAGCCGGTCGCGGTGGTCACGGAGCTGCCGACGGTCTACGACGACAGCGAGGTCGACCAGGTCACCGTGCCGAAGCCGGCCGGGTCGGTCGACGACGGCGAGGAGCCGGCCGAGTCATACGGTCACGGCTGAGGGTCGGCTCGCCGCTTCCGACGGCGGGCGTCGTGACGGAGCATCGTGAGCAGGCCGGGGATCCCCCAGAGGAGCCCGGCCACGCAGATCCAGAACCAGCTCTCGTGGGTGTCGCGGAACGGGATCGTGACCAGTAGCGCCACGAGCCATACCGCCATGCCGCCCAGCGCGAACGGCACCATCGGCGGGTCGAGCGGAACGAGCGTGCGGGGCTCCTCCGGCGTGGTGGTTTCGGTCCCCGACACGATCGCCAGCGTAGCGCCGCCGGGTGGCCGCATCGTGGGATCGGTGATCACGCTCACAGGTCGTTAGCCAAGCTTATTAGTTAAGCTAACGATATGATGATCAAGCAGGCGGCGCGGCGCAGTTCGTCTGCCGCTCCCCTCGCGAGCGCGTTACGTGACGCGATCATGCGGCTGAACCGCCGATTGCGGCAGGCGAGGCCGGTCGGCGATCTCACGATGTCGCAGATCTCCGCGCTCACCACGCTCGGGTTCGCCGGCGCGCTGAGCCCGCGTGAGCTGGCCGAACAGGAGCGGGTGCAGCCACCGACGATGACGAAGATCGTCGCGAAGCTGGAGGAGCGCGGCCTCGTGCAGCGCACCCCGCACCCGACCGACGGGCGGCAGGTGGTGCTCAGCGCCACCGAGGTCGGCCGCGCGGCCGTCGTCGAGCACCGCCGTGCCGGCGACGCCTGGCTCGCCGAGGCCATCGGCGAGCTGTCCGCGGAGGACCGGCAGACGCTGCGGCGGGCTGCCGAGCTACTGAACACGATCGCCCGGTCCCAGGGCGGGCGGAACTGAACTGAGGAGGCGCATCCCGAGTGCGGGCGGTATTCCGGTCTCTGCGCGTCAGGAACATGCGGTTGTACACCGCCGGCCAGGTCACGAAGCTGGTCGGCGTATGGATGCTTTTCATCGCGCAGGACTGGCTCGTCCTCGATCTCACCGACAACTCCGCCACGGCGCTCGGCCTGGTGACCGCGCTGCAGTTCACGCCCGTCCTCCTGCTGACCCTCTACGGCGGCAAGCTCGCCGACCGGTTCGACAAGCAGCGGCTCCTGATCCTGTGCAACGTCGTGTTCGCGGTGCTCGCCTCCGGGCTGGGCGTCCTGGTCGCCACCGACGTCGTGGTGCTGTGGCACGTCTACGCGTTCGCGGCCGGTGCCGGCGTCATCTCGGCCATCGAGACGCCCACCCGGCAGGCGTTCTGGTCGGAGCTGGTCGAGCAGGAACTGCTGCCCAACGCCCTGTCGCTGGGCTCGGCGACGTTCAACGTGGCCCGGCTGGTGGGCCCGGCGCTGGCCGGTGTGCTGATCGCGGTGATCGGCACCGGCGCGGTGATCCTGGTGACCGGCGTGATGGCCGCCCTCGCGGTGCTGCTGCAGCTGCGGATCCGCCCCGCCGAGCTGCACCGCGACCCGCCCGGAAAGGTCGCCGCCCGCGACGCGAGGGTGATCGACGGGCTGAAGTACGTGTGGGGCCGGCCCGACCTGATCCTGGTCATGGTGCTCGTGCTGGTGCTCGGCATGATGGCGTTCAACTTCCAGCTGACGCTGGCCGTGCTCGCCAAGACCGTGTTCCACACCGGTGCCGAGGCGTTCGGCCTGCTGACGTCGGCCCTGGCGGCCGGCGCCCTGTGCGGGGCGCTGGTGGCGGCGCTGCGGCGGTCGCGGCCGTCGGTGTACGCGGTGCTCGGCGCGGCGATCATGTTCGCGACGTTCGAGACGGTGCTCGGGTTCGCCCCGACGTTCTGGATGGCGATCGCGCTCGCCGTGCCCACCGGCTTCTTCATGATCTACTTCGCGCAGGCCGCCAACCAGCGGATCCAGCTCGGCGTCGACCCGCAGTTCCGGGGCCGGGTGATGGCGCTGCACGTACTCGTGTTCTTCGGGACCACGCCGGTCGGCTCGCCGCTGATCGGCTGGATCGCCGAGGAGTACGGCGCCCGGACGTCGATCTGGCTGGGTGGGCTGGTGTCGCTCGCGTGCACGCTGCTGGTGGCGCTGGTGCAGCTGCGCCGGGCGCACGCCACGGTGCTCGTGCACCTGCGGCCGCGGCCGCACCTGCACGTCACCGAGCCGGGCGACGACGGGTCACCGGCGGTCGACCTGCGGATGCCGAGGCTGCCGGCGACCGCGCGGTCGTGATGTCAGAGGCATGTGGTTAGTTAGGCCACATGGAGTGGAGCCGGTTCCTGGAGTGCCTGACCGCCGACGCCGACCGCTTCCGCGAGGTGTCGGCCAAGGACCTCGACGCCCCGGTACCCAGCTGCCCCGGCTGGTCGGTGGCCGACCTCGTCCGCCACGTGGCCGTGGTCTACCTCCACAAGGTCGAGTGCTTACGGCAGGGCCGGGCGCCCGAGCCGTGGCCGCCCGACGAGTCGGCCACCGCCGAGCCGTTCGCGTTGTTCGACCGGGCCTGGCCGGCGCTGCGCGCCGAGCTGGTGGCCCGGCCGCCCGAGTCGGCCGCCTACACGTGGTATGAGCCCGACCAGACGACCCGGTTCTGGCTGCGCCGCATGGCGCAGGAGACCGTCATCCACCGCATCGACGCCGAGCTGGCGCTGCGCACCGGCATCCAGCCGGTGCCCGACGACCTCGCGGTCGACGGCATCGACGAGGTGCTGGCCGTGTTCCTCGGGTACCAGTCGAAGACCTGGTGCGAGGACTTCGGTCCCGACCTCGCCGAGGCCGACGACCGCCCGGTGCTGGTCTCCGCCGGTGGCGCCGGCTGGCTGGTGCGGGCCACGCCGTCGGGGGTGAGCGTCGAGGCGGGCATCGGGTCGGGTCCCGTGGCTGCCGACGCGGCCGTGCGTGGCGAGCCCGGCGCGATGCTGCGGTGGTTGTGGAAACGGGGCGACGGCGGGGTCACGGTCGACGGCGACGAGCAGCTCGTCGGCCGGCTGCGGCGGTTGCTTGTCACGGCAACCCAGTAGCACAGGTAGCGCTGGGCGCGTCGGCCGGCCTAACCTCAGAGGGTGGCCGTGCTCCGCGCACTCCTCATCCTCGCGGCGGTGTCCGCGCTGGCCACCCTGCCCTGCCTCATCGCGTTGATGCTGTCGGTCGGCTGGCCCCGGTTCCGCTTCCTCCGTCGTCGGCGGGTGGTCTCCGACGCCACGCTGAGCCGGCGTGACCGGCGCCGCCTGGCGAAGCTCGACAAGTGCTTCGGTACCGAGCCGGTACCCCAGCTCAGCACCGACACGGTGCCCATCGAGAAGGTCGCCGCCGACCTGCGGCGGCTGCGCCGGCAGCGGGCCGGCATCGCGCAGCGCTCGCCCATCTGGCGGGCCGCTGTCGAAGACGCCTACGACGACCGGTTGTGCCTGGCCTGCAAGCGGCTGGGGATCACCGAGCACCTCGGGCAGCTCACCGGCGTCGACCGGGAGATCGAGCGGGTGCGGTTGGAGGGCGAGCTGCAGGCGGCCGGCATCGCCCTGAACGGCTACGAGGCGGCGGCCCCCTGATGCGGGTGCTGTAGTGCGGCTGTTCGTGGCGGCCTATCCGCCGCCGGCGGTGCTCGACGACTTCGTCTCGCACGTCTCGACGCTGGCCTGCGGCGCACCCCGCCCGGAGGGTGAGTCCCTGCGGTTGGTGCCGCCGGACCGGGTCCACCTGACGTTGACCTTCATCGGCGAGGTGCCCGACGAGCGGTTGCCGCGGGTCGAAGCGGCCGTCGCGGCGGGCGTGGGATCCGGGCCCCGCAAGGTGCCCCGCCTGCGGATCGGCGGGGGCGGCCGGTTCGGGCGGGGGAAGTTCACCGTCATGTGGGCCGGGCTGCGCGGCGACACCACCGCGCTCAACGACCTGGTCTCGGACCTGCGGCGGGCGATGCGGTCGGCCCGGGTGCCGTTCGACGTGAAGGCCTACCGGCCGCACGTCACCGTGGCGCGGCCGGGTGACCGCCTCCCGGAGGAGCAGGTGGCCGCCGATCTGGCGGCGTTGAGCACGTACGAGGGCCCGGAGTGGCCGGTCGAGTCGATCGACCTGGTGTGCAGCAACCAGGGCCCGAGCATCACCTACGACCGGCTCTCCTCCTACCAGCTCCGGTAGTTACCAGGCCCAGGCCTCCGGGCCGGGTCCACCCTTGCCGATCGGCGGGAACAGCTCGTCGAGCGTGGTCAGCGTGTCGTCGTCGAGCGTCACGTCGAGGGCGCGCACCGACGTCTCCAACTGCTCCATCGTGCGGGGGCCGACGATCGGCGAGGTCACGCCGGGCCGGCTGAGCACCCACGCCAGCGCGACGTCGGACGCGTCGTGGCCGAGGTCGGCGCAGAGCTTCTCGAACGCCTCGATCGCCGGGCGGTGCGCGGCCAGCGAGTCGCCGGCACGGCCCTCGGTCGAGCGGGACCCTGTTCCCTCGGCGATCTTCTTCAACGCGCCGCTGAGCAGCCCGCCGTGCAGCGGCGACCACGGGATGATCCCGATGCCGTACCGCTCGGCCGCCGGGAGCACCTCCAGCTCGATGTGCCGGGTGAGCAGGTTGTAGATCGGCTGCTCCGACACCAGGCCGAGGAAGTTGCGGCGGGCCGCCGCCTCCTGCGCCTGCACCAGGTGCCAGCCGGCGAAGTTCGACGAGCCGACGTAGATCACCTTGCCCTGGGCGACCAGGGTCTCCATCGCCTGCCAGATCTCCTCCCACGGCGTGGTACGGGAGATGTGGTGCATCTGGTACAGGTCGATCCGGTCGGTCTGCAGCCGGCGCAGCGACGCCTCGCACGCCTGGATGATGTGCCGGGCCGACAGGCCCTGGTCGTTCGGGCCGTCGCCCATCTTCCCGTAGACCTTGGTGGCCAGCACGACCTTGTCGCGTCGGCCGTCGCCCTGGGCGAACCAGTTGCCGATGATCTTCTCGGTGATGCCCTCGCCGGTCTTCCAGCCGTAGACGTTGGCGGTGTCGTAGAAGTTGAAGCCCAGCTCCAGCGCCTTGTCCATGATCTGGAAGCTGTCGGGCTCCGTCGTCTTCGGCCCGAAGTTCATCGTGCCGAGGCACAGCCGGGAGACGCTCAGCCCGGTACGACCAAGATTCGTGTATTCCATGGCCCAACCCTAAATCGGTCGCTGATCATGTTGCTGTCGCGTAAGACTGTGCCCATGTCCGGCCAGATCATGCTCAAAAAGGTCTCGGTCGGGTTCGGTGCCCGCCGGGTGCTGTCCGAGGTCACGCTCACCGTCGCGGCGGGCGACCGGATCGGCATCGTCGCACCCAACGGGGTGGGCAAGTCGACGCTGCTGAAGGTGCTGGCCGGCGACCTGCCGCCGGAGTCGGGCGAGGTGGTGCGCGCGCCGGCCACGGCCACCGTGCTGCGGCTGGCCCAGGAGCCGGTCATCGAGGGCGCCGAGTCGCTCCGCGACCATCTGGCCCGCCGCACCGGCGTGTCGCAGGCCCAGCAACGCATGGACGCGGCCGCGCAGGCGTTGGCTGACGCGCGTCCCGAAGGAGCCGACTACGGCGCCGCGCTCGACGACTGGCTCGCGCTCGGCGGCGCCGACTTCGACGAGCGGGCCGCCGCCGTGATCGCCGACCTCGGGCTGCCCGACGACCTGCTCCACCGCGGCGCCACGGCGCTGTCCGGCGGGCAGAAGGCGCGGCTGGCGCTGGCCGCGGTGCTGCTCGCACAGCCCGACCTGCTGCTGCTCGACGAGCCCACCAACGACCTCGACGACGACGGGCTGAAGCGGCTCGAACAGCGGGTGCTGTCGATCCCCGCCGGGCTCGTGGTCGTGTCGCACGACCGGGCGTTCCTCGCGGCCGCGGTGCGGACGGTGGTGGAGATCGACGAGTTCACCGGACAGATCGCCGAGTACAGCGGCGGCTGGGACTCCTACGTCGCCGAGCGCGAGGCGGCCCGCGTACGGGCGGTCGAGGCGCGCGCCGGGTACGAGTCCGAGCGGGCCACGCTGGTCGAGCGGGCGCGCACCAAGCGCGAGTGGGCGCGGTCGGGTGCGCAACGGGCCGCGCGGGGCGCGACCGATCCCGACAAGCACGTGCGGCACCACCACATCCAGGGTGCGCAGCGGTCGGGCGCCGGCGCGGCGAAGGCCGACCGGGCCATCGAGCGGCTCGACGCCGACGCCCCCGAGGACGTCCGCGAACCGTGGAAGCTGCAGCTCAGCATCGGGGTCGCGCCGCGTGCGGGCGCGGTGGTCGTCGACCTCACGGCCGCCGTGGTCGCGCGCGGCAGCGTGACGCTCGGGCCGTTCGACCTGACGGTCGGCTGGGCCGAGCGCATCCGCCTGGCAGGCCCGAACGGCAGCGGCAAGACCACCCTGGTAGACGCGATCATGGGACGCGAACCGCTGCGGGCCGGCACCCGTTACGCCGGCCCCTCGGTGGTGTTCGGCGAGCTCGACCAGAGCCGGCGCCTCTTCGCCACCGACGAGCCGCTGGTCGACGTCGTGCGGGCACAGGTTCCCGGCCTGGAGGCCGCCGACGCGCGCACCCTGCTCGCGAAGTTTCGCCTGGCCGGCGACGCGGCGCTGCGTCCGGCCGCCGGGCTGTCACCGGGAGAGCGGACCCGTGCGGCGCTGGCCCTGCTCCAGGCGCGGGGCGTGAACGCGCTCGTGCTCGACGAGCCGACGAACCACCTCGACCTGGAAGCGATCGAGCAGCTCGAACTGGCTCTCGCCGACTACCCCGGCACCCTGATCATCGTGACCCACGACCGCCGCCTCGCCGAGGCGGTGCAGGTCGACCGCGTGGTCGACATCCGGACGCTGTAGCGCTGGCCCCCTGCAAGGGGTTCATGCTGGCCACGGTTCGACGTTCATGATCGAAAGTGGTGGCGACTTTCGCGGTGCTGGCGCGGGCGAAACAACAAAAAGTCGCCACCGGATCTGACGGCACACGAGTCAACGACTCAGGACACTTGCTAGGAGGACTCGCGCGCGGGCGCGCTGCCGAAGAGGACGTCGTCCCAGCTCGGGAGCCGCTTGCGGGGCTTGTCGTCGCCCCCGCGGGCGGGGCCCTCGGGCTGCGACTTCAGCCGCGGGCGGAGCACCGCCAGCGACGGCACCGACGGCGCGTCGACCGGACCGTCGGGGTCGTCCTCGAACGGCGACGCCGTGGGTACGGGAGCGCCGATCAGCGCGGCCGCACCCCGGGCGCGGCGCGGCGGGTCGTGCGGCGCGGCACGCTCGGCCGGCGCCGCGTCGCGGGGCGTGCCGAGCGGGCGCTCCAGCGAGGCGAGCAGCGCGTCGCGCCCCGAGCGGATGGGGTCGGGACGCTCCGGCCGCGACCGGTCGAGGGCGGCGGGAAGCTGCGGGCGGCCCTGCCCGGCGGCCTGCTCCTCGGATGTGGCCGGCTCCGCGCCGGGACCAGCCGCGGCCGGGCGGGCGTCAGGGCGCAGGCGGTCGGGAGCGGCGTCAGGGCGCAGCGGGTCCGGGCGCAGGCGGTCGGGCCGGCCCTCGGGGCGCAGCGTGTCCGGACGGCCCGAATCTGTGCGTCCGGAGTCTGTGCGTCCGGAGTCTGTGCGTCCGGAGTCTGGGCGTCCCGAATCTGGACGGGCCGGGTCCGGGCGCAGCGTGTCGGGGCGGCGGGAGTCGGGACGCAGCGGGTCCGGGCGCAGCCGGTCGGGGCGGAGGGCGGCCGGCTCGGCCGGGCCGAGCCCACGACCGGGCCGGTCGCGGCGGGCCGTGTCGGCCGACGGGCGCATGACGTCGTGGCCGCCGCGGGTGGCCTCGTACCGGGGGTCGCCCCGGCCGGGCACCGCGGGCGCCGCCTCGGCGGAACCGGGTGCGGGCCGCTCGGCGCACAGGTACTGGGCCATGTCGTCGTGCGGGGTGACGTGCTGCCGGGACTTGTCGAGCTCCCACACCGCCTGGGCGGTGGCCTTCCCACTGGGCCAGCGGGCGATCACCCGCCAGGTGCCGTCGTCGCGGCGGTACGCGTCCCAGGAGATCTTCTCGGAGTCGATGCCGTGCTGTCCGAGCCGGGAGTCGACGACCTCGGCGAGCGAGGCGCCCTTGGGCGACGAGCGGAGCTTCGTGCGGCGGGCGTGCTGGGCGAGCATCGCCCGCTCCTGCAGCACGGGACCGGCATAGCGGAGCACCCGGTCGACCGGCACGCCGGCCACGCGGGCCACGTCGTCGGCGGACTCGCCGGCCCGGATGCGGGCCTGGATGTCGCGCGGGGAGAGCGAGGACGCGCCGGTCTCGGAGGTGGGCACGGGTGCGGGGCCCGAGCCCGGGGTGCGTTCGAGGCGTAGGGCGGTGGACACACGGTCGTCGATGGGCAGGGCAAGGAGCCGGCCCACCTCGTCGGCGAGCACGAACGCCTGGCCGTCCTCGGAGAGGGCGACGAACCGGACCGGCCGCATCGCGTTCCTCCTGCCCCTGCAGCTTGCACCGCCCGCACGGCTGCTGTCTCAGGACCCCACAGTACGGGCCGAACAGCGTGCGGGCGGTGCGACACGCGGCGCCGCGGCGTCTAGAGGCGCTCCACCACGTAATCGATGCACGTGGTCAGTGCCTCGATGTCGGCGGGATCGACGGTCGGGTACATCGCGATGCGCAGCTGGTTGCGGCCGAGCTTGCGGTACGGCTCGGTGTCGACGATGCCGTTGGCCCGCAGGACCTTGGCGATCGCCGATGCGTCGACGCCCTCGACGAAGTCGATCGTGCCGACCACGTTCGACCGCAGGGCCGGGTCGGTGACGAACGGCGTGGCGGCCTGGGACCTGTCGGCCCAGCCGTACAGGGCCGCCGCGCTCTCCGCGCTGCGCTTGGCGCCGAAGGAGAGCCCCCCGTTGGCGTTGAGCCAGTCGGTGGTCTCCGCCGCCAGGAAGATCGTGGCCAGCGCGGGCGTGTTGTAGGTCTGCTCGAGCCGGCTCTGCTCGACGGCGGTCGCCAGGTCGAGGAACGCGGGCGTCCACCGCTTGGTCGCGGTGATCTCCTCGATCCGCCGGAGTGCCGCGGGCGACATGAGCGCGATCCAGAGACCGCCGTCGCTGCCGAAGGCCTTCTGCGGCGCGAAGTAGTAGACGTCGGTCTCCCTGAGGTCGACGTCGAGGCCGCCGGCGGCGGAGGTGGCGTCGTGCAGCATCAGCGCACCGGGGTCGGCGCCGACGACGCGCTTGACCTCGACCGACACGCCCGTGGAGGTCTCGTTGTGCGGGATGCAGTAGGCGTCGATGCCGTCCTCGGCCTCGAGCGACGGCGCCGAACCGGGCTCGGCCTTGCGCACCGAGGCCGGGCCCAGGTGCGGGGCGGTGTCGGCGGCCTTGGCGAACTTCGCGCCGAACTCGCCGAAGTTCGCGAACTGCGCGCGGTGCCGGATGAGGCCGAACGTCGCGGCGTCCCAGAACGCGGTCGTGCCGCCGTTGCTGATGATCACCTCGTAGCCCTCGGGGGCGTCGAACAGCTGGGCAATGCCCTGCCGCAGCCGCGCGACCTCGTTCTTCACCGTCTTCTGGCGGTGCGACGTTCCGAGGTACGTGGTGGACACGGAGGCCAGCGCCTCGATCGCCTCGGGGCGGACCTTGCTCGGTCCGCAACCGAACCGACCATCGGCCGGCTTGAGTGCGTCGGGAATCTGGATGCTCTCGGCCACGGGGAAATCCTCTCGGGCGGCGGTTACTCGAGCGATCCTGCCACCGTTCGTTCCGTCACCTGAAATCCAGAAGGCCCGAAAGCAGTAGACGTCACACGCCGTGGGGAATTTCGGCCCAGCCCTCGACGTCCTGCGGCTTGCGAGGCCCGGGACCGACGTACGTGGCCGACGGCCGTACGAGCCGGCCGAGGCCGTGCTGCTCCAGGATGTGCGCGCTCCACCCGGCCACGCGGGCGCAGGTGAACATCGAGGTGAACATGTGCGCGGGCACCTCGGCGAAGTCGAGCACCACGGCCGACCAGAACTCGACGTTCGTGGCCAGCACCCGGTCGGGCTTGCGGGCCTGCAGTTCCTCGAGTGCGGCCTTCTCCAGCGCCTCGGCGACCTCGAAGCGCGGCGAGCCGAGCTCCTTCGCGGTGCGGCGCAGGACGCGGGCGCGCGGGTCCTCGGCCCGGTAGACGCGGTGACCGAAGCCCATGAGCCGCTCGCCGCGGTCGAGCGCGCCCTTCACGTAGGCCGTCGCGTCGCCGATGCGCTCCACCTCGCCGAGCATGTGGAGCACCCGCGACGGCGCGCCGCCGTGCAGCGGGCCGCTCAGCGCGCCGATCGCGCTGGAGATGCAGGCGGCGGCGTCGGCGCCGGTGGAGGCGACCACCCGGGTGGTGAACGTCGAGGCGTTCATGCCGTGCTCGGCGGCGGAGATGAAGTACGCGTCGACCGCCTTGACGTGCCGCGGGTCGGGCTCGCCGCGCCAGCGCTTCATGAACCGCTCGACGATCGTGCTCGCCTTGTCGATCTCCTTCTGCGGGACGGCCGGCAGGCCCAGCCCGCGCGCCGACTGCGCCACGAACGACAGCGCCGTGACCGACACCCGGGCCAGATCCTCGCGGACCTGGGTGCCGGAGATGTCGAGCAGCTGGCCGAGGCCCCAGTAGGGCGCCAGCATCGCGACGGCCGACTGGACGTCGACGCGGATGTCGCCGGAGTGCACCGGTACAGGGAACGGCTCGGCCGGCGGCAGTCCGGGCCCGAACCGCCCGTCGACCAGCAGCGCCCAGACGTTGCCGAACGACACCTGCCCGATGAGGTCCTCGATGTCGACGCCGCGGTACCGCAGCGCGCCGCCCTCCTTGTCGGGTTCGGCGATCTCGGTTTCGAAGGCGACCACACCTTCAAGGCCAGGCTTGAAATCCGACATCGTGAACTCCCGGGTCCGAAGGCGGCGCGGCGGAGACAACTCTATGGCGAGCGCTATGTAGTTCCGCACATCTTCACGTATTTCGGCGACGTAACGGAAGGATGTGAGGGTGACACATGGCACACCTGAAGATCCGCTCGCCCGGATGCGTCGCGAGTATCCGGCAACGCCTGACATCGCATTGACCGAAGACGATGTGACGGTCGGTTGGTCGACGCTGTTCTCCACCTGGCTCTCCGACGCGGTGGCCGCCGACCTGCCCGAACCGAACGCGATGGTGCTCGCCACAGCTGATGGTCATGGCCGTCCGAGCGCGCGTACGGTGCTGCTCAAGGGCTACGACGAGCGGGGGTTCGTGTTCTACACCAACTACCGGTCCCGCAAGGGCGTCGAGCTGGCCGCCAACCCGTACGCGAGCGCGGTGTTCCTGTGGCTGCCGCTGTCGCGGCAGGTGCGCGTCGAGGGAACCTGCGCGCCGGTCGGCCGGCCCGAGACCGCCGCGTACTTCGCGCTGCGGCCGCGCGGCTCGCAGGTCGGCGCCTGGGCCAGTCCGCAGTCGGCCGTCGTCGGGTCGCGGGCCGAGCTCGACGCGGCGGTCGCGGCCGTCGAGGAGAGGTTCGAGGGGACCGACGAGCTGCCGCCGCCCCCGCACTGGGGCGGCTACCGGCTGGTGCCGGAGGCGGTGGAGTTCTGGCAGGGCCGGCAGGACCGGATGCACGACAGGATCAGGTTCGACCTCGCACAGCAGAAAGTGGAGCGCTTAGCACCGTGAGCCTTCTGGGCTTCGTCAAAAAGCACGCGATCGACGTCCGGGCACTGCGTTTTCCGGCGTTCCGGCGCCTGTTCATCGGCAACTCCGTGTCGTTCGTCGGGTTCCAGTTCACGGCCGTGGCCGTGCCGGTGCAGATGTACGACATCACGCGCTCGTCGCTGTGGGTCGGCCTGATCGGCGTCGCGGGGCTCGTCCCGCTGCTGATCTTCTCGCTCTGGGGCGGTGCGGTCGCCGACGTGCGCGACCGCCGCCTCGTGCTCCTGGCCAGCTCCGCGTTGATGTGGTTCGCCACGCTGGCCCTGCTGGCGCACGCGCTCAGCGGTCTCGACAGCCCGCACGTGCTGCTCGGCCTGGTGGGGGTGCAGTCGGCGGCGTTCGCGGTCAGCTCGCCCACGCGGTCGGCGATCATGCCCCGGCTGGTGCCGGAGGAGCTGGTGCCGGCGGCGGCGACGCTGGGCTTCACGTTCGGCAACATCGGGCAGGTGCTCGGGCCGCTGGGCGCCGGTCTGATCCTGGCCCACGGCGACTTCGCGCTGGCGTACGGCGTCGACGCGGCGCTGTTCACGGTCGCGATGTGGGCGGCGCTACGGCTGCCGGCGATGCCGCCGGCCGAACGCGCCGCCGACGCGCCGCGCAGCCGGATCGGTGACCTGGTCGACAGCATGCGGTACCTGCGCGCCCAGCCGGTGCTGCTGCTCACGTTCGCGATCGACATCGCCGCGATGGTGCTGGCGATGCCGCGCGCGGTGTTCCCCGAGGTGGCGGCCGAGAAGTTCGGCGGCGACCGGGCGGTGGGCTGGCTCTACAGCGCGATCGCGATCGGCGCGGTCGTGGCCGGGCTGGGCTCGGGCTGGGTGAGCCGGGTGCGCCGCCAGGGCGTGGTGATCGTGGCCGCGGTGGTCGGGTGGGGCCTCGCGGTGGCGGTGGCCGGTCTGGCGCCGGCGCTGTGGCTGGCCGTGCTCGGGCTCGCGGTCGCGGGTGCGGCCGACCTCGTCAGCGCCGCATTCCGGCAGACGATCCTGCTCACCCACGCGCCCGACGAGATGCGCGGCCGCATGCAGGGCGCGTTCATCGCGGTCGTGGCGGGTGGGCCGCGGCTGGGTGACCTGCGGGTCGGCGCGATGGCGGCGGCCACCGGCGCCACCGTGGCCTGGGTGAGCGGCGGCATCGCCGCGGCGATCGTCGCGGTGCTGCTCGCTGTGGCGTACCCGGTGCTGCTCCGCTACACCGTGCGCGAGACCGAACGGTAGGGTGCCGTGTCATGGACGCCGCTGCTGAAACCGTCCCGTCACTGTCCGGCACCGAGTGGGTGATCTCGTCCGACGGCCATGAGGCCGTCGTGGTCGAGGTGGGCGGTGGGCTGCGGGCCTACCGGCACGGCACGGACGACCTCGTCGACGGGTACGAGCCCGGTGAGCTGTGTCCCGGTTCCGCGGGCAAGGTGATGGCGCCGTGGCCGAACCGCATCCGCGACGGCCGGTACACGTTCGACGAGGCGAACCTGCAGCTGCCGATCACCGAGGTGGCCCGGCACACCGCGATTCACGGGCTGGTGAACTGGGTCCGCTGGACGGCCACCGCGGTCGCGCCCGACTCGGTGACCCTGGAGCACGAGCTGGTGCCGCAGCCCGGGTACCCGTGGCCGCTGCTGCTGCGCACCACGTGGCAGGTGGGTTCCGAGGGGCTCACAGCCACCCACGAGGCCACCAACACGGGTGTGAAGCCGGTGCCGTTCGGGCTGGCGACCCACCCGTACCTGCAGGTGCCGGGCGTGGCTGTCGACGACATCGTGCTCGAGCTGCCGTGCCAGAGCCGTGTGCTGGTCGACGGCCGGCTGCTTCCGATCGGCACGGCGAAGGTCGCCGGCACCGAGTACGACTTCACCACCGGCCGGCGGGTCGGCCCGGCCGTCCTCGACACCGCGTTCGGTGAGCTCACCGACAGCGAGAACGGCCGCAGCGTGGTCACGTTGCGCGGTCCCGACGGCAGGGGCGTCGCGGTCTGGGCCGACGACGCCTTCCACTGGTGGCAGGTGTTCACCGGCGACACGCTGCACGGCGAGCGGCACCGCCGGTCGATCGCGGTCGAGCCGATGACCTGTCCGCCCGACGCCCTGCGCTCGGGCAAGGACGTCATCACCCTCCAGCCGGGCGAGACCTGGCGCGGGGTGTGGGGAGTCACACCCCTCTGATGGAGCTCGACCGCGTCATCAGGCGCCGCCGGATGGTCCGCGACTACGACCCCGACCGGCCGGTGCCGTCGGAGGTCGTCGACCGCCTGCTCGACTACGCGATCCGCGCGCCGTCGGCCGGGTTCTCGCAGGGCTGGGGGTTCCTGGTCCTCGACACCCCGGCCGACCGGGAGCGGTTCTGGGCGGCCACGTCGCCGGAGGACACCACCTCGTGGATCGACGGCATGCGCCGGGCGCCGCTGATCGTGGTGCCGCACTCCAACCGCGACACGTACCTGTCCCGGTACGCGGAGAAGGACAAGGGCTGGACCGACCGAGACGAGGCCCGCTGGCCGGTGCCGTACTGGGACATCGACGCCGGGTTCGCCAGTCTCCTCATCCTGCTCGGCGTGGTCGACGCCGAGCTCGGGGCATGCTTCTTCGGCATCCCGCCCGACCGGTTCGGGTCGTACCGCGGCGCGTTCGGCGTCCCGGCGGAGTTCACACCGATCGGCGCGATCACCATCGGGTACCCGGCGCCCGACCGCCGGTCGCCGTCGTTGGCCCGGGGTCGGAAGCCGGTGGACGAGGTCGTCCATCGCGGACGGTGGGGTACGGCGTACTGACCGTTGCGAATCGGTCAAATGTCGGGCGCGGTCGGTACGCTGATCACCGCGCCTGTGTAACAGTGCCTGCTGGTCCACGAGAGGGAGGTGCCGGAACTTGATCTTCAAAGCTGTCCGGGATGGCCGGCCCTACCCGGATCACGGAACGACGATCAAGGACTGGTCCCAGATCCCGCCCCGCCAGGTGCGCCTCGACCAGCTCATCACCACCAAGCGTGAGCTTGCTCTCGACCGGCTGCTCGCCGAGGACTCGACGTTCTACGGCGACCTGTTCCCGCACGTGGTCGAGTGGCAGGGCGCGATGTACCTGGAAGACGGCCTGCACCGCGCGTTGCGCTGGGCGCTCCAGCAACGCACCTCGATCCATGCCCGGGTGCTCGTGCTGCCCCGCGAACCCGCATCGTCCTGATCGACTCCCGAAGCGATCTATCATTCGCTGGGCATCGGCCGCCCGAACCACGCGGGGCCGACGTTCGGAGCGACAGCGGTCCTGTGATCGGACCGAGGGTGGCGTGTCCGTCCGGACAACCGGGCCACATGCGACAACAAGGTGACAGGCGCCGCGAAGGGATCGAGTAATGTGCCCTGCGGCTGACCCAGCAGTACTGGAGGTATCGATGCAGAACCCTCGTCTCACCGTCATCGGCACCGGTTACCTCGGAGCCACCCACGCGGTCTGCATGGCCGCGCTGGGCTTCGAGGTGCTCGGTGTCGAGATCGATGAGCGGAAGGTGGCCAGTCTCACGTCGGGCGAGGTCCCCTTCTTCGAGCCAGGGCTGCCGGAGCTTCTGGTCAAGGCACTGGAGTCGGGCCGGCTGCGGTTCACGACCTCCTACGAGGAGGCGGCCGAGTTCGGTGACGTGCACTTCGTGTGTGTCGGCACCCCGCAGCAGGCCGGGTCCGACGCGGCCGACATGACGTACGTCGACGCGGCGTTCTCGACGCTGGCGAAGCACCTGACCCGCAAGACGCTCGTGGTGGGCAAGTCGACCGTGCCGGTGGGCACCGCGGCGCGCCTCACCGCGCTGGTCAAGGAGCTCGCTCCGGCCGGCGACGAGGTGGAGCTGGCCTGGAACCCCGAGTTCCTGCGCGAGGGCTTCGCCGTCGACGACACGATGCACCCCGACCGGCTCGTGTTCGGTGTGCAGTCGGAGTGGGCCGAGCAGCAGCTGCGGGCCGCGTTCGCGCCGGTGATCGGCGGCGGCACGCCGGTGAAGGTCACCGACCTGCAGACCGCGGAGCTGGTGAAGGTCGCGGCGAACTCGTTCCTCGCCACCAAGATCTCCTACATCAACGCGATGGCCGAGGTCTGTGAGGCCACCGGTGCCGATGTGCACGACCTGGCCGAGGCGCTGGCCTACGACGACCGCATCGGCGGCAAGTTCCTGAAGCCGGGCCTCGGCTTCGGCGGCGGCTGCCTGCCGAAGGACATCCGGGCGTTCACGCACCGGGCCGGTGAGCTGGGCGTCGGGCAGGCCGTGGCGTTCCTGCGCGAGGTCGACGGCATCAACCGCCGCCGCCGGGCCCGCACCGTCGACCTGGTGCGCGAGCTCGCCGGTGGCGACCTGAACGGGGTCCGCGTGGCCGCGCTGGGCGCGTCGTTCAAGCCGAACTCCGACGACATCCGTGACGCGCCGGCCCTCGACGTGGCCACCACGCTGCAGAAGGCGGGCGCGGTGGTGCACGTGTTCGACCCGGCCGCGATGGACAACGCCCGCAAGGCGTACCCGCAGCTGTCCTACGGCGAGAGCGCCATCGACGTGGCGCGCGACGCCGACGTCGTGGTGCTGCTCACCGAGTGGGCCGAGTTCCGCGAGCTCGACCCGGCCGCGATGGGCGAGATCGTCAACCAGAAGCGCATCGTCGACGGCCGGCACGCCCTCGACCCGGTGAGCTGGCGCGCGGCCGGCTGGGAGTACCGGGCGCTGGGCCGCCCGTAACCGCCGCTGAACCGTGACGCCCCCGGGGATTCCCCGGGGGCGTTTCGCCGTTGACGCCTCGTGGGAACAATGGAGTCACACGAGGGTGGTGACAGGATGGCCGAGAGTACTGAAGCCGAGGTCAGGCGCGACCCGCCGACCGCCGAGTATCCCGAGGTCAGCGAGCGGCAGACCGAGCGGATTCCGGACCGGTCGGAACCGGCTCCCGCGACGAGTGTCAGCTCCAACCGTTTCCTCCGCGGCCTGTTCTGGGTGATCGCGTCGATCGGGCTGGTCATGGCCATGATCGTCGGTGCCCAGTCGGTCGGGTGGTTGCCGGAGTTCAAGAACCCGTTCGCCACGCAGCGGGAGGACCGCAGCCAGCCGCCGCTGCTCAACTCGATCCAGGACCTCAGCCGCTACGTCGCGGCCGAGGGCAACTTCCAGGTCATCATCGACGTGCAGGAGAACCAGAAGTACGTCCCGGACTTCCTGGTCAACGACCGGGTGCTGTTCGTCGCGGCGGGCACCGTCGAGGCGTACGTCGACTTCAGCAACATCGGTGAGGGCGCGATCAAGGCGTCGGAGGACCGGCGTACGGTCGAGGTGACGCTGCCCGAGCCGCAGCTGGGCAAGCCGAACCTCGACCCGGAGAACTCGCGGGTGTTCTCGCAGCAGCGGGGCCTCCTGAACCGGATCAAGGACGCGTTCTCGAACGACCCGAACCGGATGGCCGAGGTCTACAAGCTGGCCGAGGAGCGGATCAGCGAGGCGGCGAAGGCCAGCACGATGGGCGAGCGCGCCAAGGAGAACACGAAGAAGATGTTGGAAGGGCTGCTGCGGTCGCTCGGCTACCAGGTGATCACCATCGCCTACAAGGCGCCGTAGTTCCCATTCGTAGCTTCCGCGCCCCGGCTCACCCCTTGGCCGGGGCGCGGTGCTGCGGTCCCGCTGCCGTGTAGTGCACTGATCACACGCGGTACATGGGCCGTTTACCCGATGGCTCATGGTCCGTGGGGTTCGTCACAGTCACAGATCGCAGCGGATACACATGCGGAGGCGACGTGTCTACGGTCGGGCTGCGCGACGTGTCCAAGGTCTTTCCTGACGGCACTGTCGCAGTCGACGGGGTGAACCTGGATATCGGCGACGGCGAGTTCCTGGTGCTACTCGGCCCATCCGGCTGCGGTAAATCCACCATTTTGCGCATGATTGCGGGCCTTGAGGATCCGAGCAGCGGCGAGGTCCTGCTCGACGGGGAGCCGGCGGCGACGCTGACCCCGCGCGAGCGGGGGGTGGCGATGGTCTTCCAGGACTTCGCGCTGTATCCCCATATGACGGTCGGCGACAACATCGGCTTCCCGCTCAAGGTGTCGGGCCAGACCGACCGGCAGGACCAGGTGTCCGAGGTCGCGGGCGCCCTCGGCATCGGCGACGTCCTGGCCCGGCGGCCCGGTCAGCTGTCCGGCGGCCAGCGGCAGCGGGTGGCGATGGGCCGGGCGATCGTGCGGCGGCCGCGCCTGTTCCTCATGGACGAGCCGCTGTCGAACCTCGACAGCCAGCTCCGTGGCGAGCTGCGGGCGGAGATCTCCGGGCTGGTGCGCGAGCTCGGGGTCACCTGCGTGTACGTGACGCACGACCAGGCCGAGGCCCTGACGATGGCCGACCGGGTCGCGATCATGCGCCGCGGCGTGCTCCAGGACGTCGGCACCCCGACCGAGGTGTACGGGCGCCCGGCGACCCTGTACGTCGCGGCGTTCCTCGGCAGTCCGCGGATGAGCCTCATGGAGGCCACCGTCAAGGTCGTGCTCGACCGCTACGTCGCGCTGCGGCTGGGCGACCAGGAGCTGCACATCCCGTGGAAGGACCTGCGGGCCCGGGCGGTCGCGCGGTACCACGGCGAGCGCATCGTGGTCGGTGTGCGGCCGGAGGCGCTGCTTCCGGTACCGATGGACTCGCCCGGCGACGTGCTGCGCGGGCGGATCCGGCACATGGAGCACCACGGGCACGAGTCGCTCGCGTTCGTCGACGTCGGTGCGACGGCCGTGGTGGTCGACGAGATGTCGACGCCGACCAACGGCAAGGCGCCGGCCACGCGGGGGCTGCGGCGGTTCATCGACCGCCTGGTCGGGTCGCCCGCCATGCCCGACGGACACCGCGACAACGGCGACAGCAGCGTCTTCGACGGTTCCGGCAGCGGGGGCCGGCACAGCCGCAAGCCCGCCGAGCTGGTCGTGCGGCTGGCTCCGTATCCGGGCGTCAACGCGGGTCACCCGCTCGCGGTCGCCGTGCGGACCGACGCCCTCCACTTCTTCGAGGAGAGCGGCGCGCGGATCGACGTCGGTCATAGGTAGGCTCCGGGCCGGCGGCGCCTGGACTGAGGAGCGAGGGAGCGAAGCGACCGAGCGACGAGGGAAGGCGGCGCCCCAACGGGCCCGGAGCCCGCGCCCGCGAAGGCGGGCGCAAAGAGCACAGCTGCGAACTTTCCGGGGTCGCCACGGCGTTTAATGTGTGACCCTCGCCACCTACCGACCGGGAGTGCCCATGGCCTCGGGCCTGCTCGTGATCGAACGGATCCTCCGCGACCGTGACAGCATCTGGCGCCAGATCGGCGAGGAGCGTGACCTCGGCCGGCTGATCCGCGACATGCTCGTCAGCTCCGCGCTCGCGCTCGCCTGCTACGGGGCGGTGCTCGGCTCGTTCAGCGACACCGCGCTGCTGCAGGCGCCGATCTCCGCGATCAAGCTGCCGCTGCTGTTCCTCGTGACGCTGGCGATCTGCCTGCCGACGCTCTACCTGTTCAACCTCGTCTTCGGGGCCCGGCTGCAGGTGAAGCAGGCGCTCGCGCTGGTGATGGTCGCGATCACGGTCATGTCGATGTTGGCGTTCGCGTTCGCGCCGATCAGCCTGTTCTTCCTGATCACGGCGAACGAGTACTCGTTCTACAAGCTGCTGAACGTCGCGATCCTCACGCTCGCGGCGATCGTGGGCCTGCGCTTCCTCACCGCGGGCATGGCGTCGCTGAACAGCCACAACGAGGCACGCGACAAGGCTCGGGCCGAGGCGGCGAAGGCGGCCGCGCTGGCCGAGCGGGCGGCGCAGGAGGCCGCACAGGAATCGGAGCGCAAGGCGATCGAGTCGGCGGAGAAGGCCCTCGACAAGCCCGCCGAGGAGAAGGGCGGCGAGACCGGGGGCCTGGTGCCGGTCGACGGGCCGCCCGCGCCGGTCGGTGGCGCCCCCGTACCGGTCGCCGGCGCCCCGATGCCGGTCGTCGGCCCGCCGGTGCCGGTCGGCGGCGTCCCGGGCACCGCGCTCGTGCCCGCCGGAGCAGTCGCGACGATGGCGCCGCCGGCTCCGAACGGCCGGCCGGCCGAAGGGCTCAGGATGTTCCAGGAGGAGTGGGGCTCGCCGGCGCCGCCGGAGAAGCAGGCCAGCATGGGCCTGCTGTACGTGTGGATCCTGCTGTTCGGCTTCGTGGGAACCCAGCTCGCCTGGACGCTGCGTCCCTTCTTCGGCGACCCCGACCGCGACTTCGCGCTCTTCAGGCGCATCGACGGCAACTTCTACGTCGACATCGTCAAGACGCTCGGCGACCTGTTCTGAGGACCCCTAGCAAGATCAAGTTAACGCACCCCGGGGGTTAACCCGGAGTTCGTCGAGGCTTCTCGATACGTCTTCCGTGGGCGCCCCGCAGGGGCGCCACCGTGAGGCCGTGCGACGAGCATTGAGCATCCTTCTCGCGGTGGCCCTCCTCGGTGGAGTGGCCGCCGCGATCTACTTCGGCCGCGAGTCGGAGAGCGGGGCCGACACGGGCACCGGGCTCACCGAGCTCCGCGGCGTGATCGGGTCGGAGAAGCGCACGCTCTTCGACGACCCCGAGTTCGCCCGCGCGTTGGCGAAGCACGGGCTCACGGTGACGGTCGACCAGGCGGGGTCCCGGCGCATCGCCGAACTGGACCTCGCCGGGGTCGACTTCGCGTTCCCGTCGAGCCTGCCGTCGGCGGAGAAGATCCAGCGTACGAAGAACATCCAGAAGTCGTGGTCGCCGTTCTACTCGCCCATGGCGGTCGCCACGTTCACACCGGTCGCCGACGTGCTGGAGGCGCAGGGGCTGGTCCGCCGCGACGGCACCTACCGGGTGCTGGACGTCCGGGCGTTCGTCGCGGCGGCCGGGCGCCAGCTGCGCTGGAACGCGATCCCGAACAACACGGCGTACCCGGCCAGCCAGGTGGTGGCGATCACGACCACCCATCCGCGCGACTCCAACTCGGCGGCGATGTTCGCGGCGGTCGTCTCGTACGTCCTCAACGACCAGAACGTGGTGCGCGACCAGGCCCAGCTGGCACGGGTACTGGAACGGGTCGTGGGCCTGTTCCTGGCGCAGGGCTACCTGGAGACGAGCACCGAGGGCCCGTGGGAGAGCTACCTCGCCACCGGGCTCAACTTCAAGCCGCTGGTGTGGGTCTACGAGGCGCAGTACGTGGGCCGCCTGCTCAAGGGCGGCGTGCGGCCCGACTCGGAGCTGATCTACCCGTCGCCGACGGTGCTGTCGAAGCACACGCTCGTGCCGCTCACCGACGGCGGCGACCGGCTGGGCCGGTTGCTCACCGAGGACCCGGAGCTGCAGCGGCTGGCCGCGAAGCACGGGTTCCGCACGACGGCGTTCAGCGCCGTGGTGGGGGAGAAGGCGCCCGACACGGTGCCCAACAGCGTCGATCCACCGGCGTTCGAGATGCAGGAGGCCATGCTCGACGAGATCGCGAGGCGGTACAAGTGATGAGGAAGCTGGTAGCGCTGGCCGCCGTCGTGGTCCTGGCCGTCGGCGCGTGCACGTCGGAGCCGGAGGTTCCGAAGCAGGGTGACCCGGGACGCGCGGCCGCGGGGCCGGCCGGCACCCTGCGCGTCCTCGCCGGCAGTGAGCTGCAGGACCTCGAACCGATGCTCGGCGAGATCCAGCGGGCCACCGGGGTGTCGCTGGAGCTGACCTACACCGGCACCCTCGACGGCGTCGAGCGCGTCTACACGGGAGCCGCGGCCAAGGAGGCCGACGCGATCTGGTTCTCGTCGAACCGGTACCTGGAGCTGCACGGCGACGCCGTCGGCAGGACCTCCACGCAGACCAAGGTGATGGCGTCACCGGTGGTGCTCGGGGTGCGTACGGCGCAGGCGGCCGAGCTGGGCTGGGACACGCGCCGCCCGACCTGGAAGGAGATCGCCGAGGCGGGTGCCGCGGGCCGGTTCACGTACGGGATGACCAACCCCGCCGCGTCCAACTCGGGGTTCTCGGCGCTGGTGGCCGCGGCCTCCGCCTTGGCGGACGCGGGTTCGGCGATCACCGGCGACCAGGTGCGCGAGGTGGGTCCGCGGCTGGCCGCGTTCTTCAAGGGACAGGCGCTCACGGCCGGCTCCTCGGGGTGGCTGGCCGACGCGTTCACGCGACGCACCGACGTCTCCGGGCTGATCAACTACGAGTCCGTGCTGCTGTCGATGAAGGCGAAGGGGGCCGACATCACGCTCGTGCACCCGAGCGACGGCGTCGTCACCGCCGACTACCCGCTGACGCTGCTGGCCGGCGTTTCCACCGAGGTCCGCGACCGGTACCAGCGGGTCGTCGACTACCTGCGCACCGACGACGTGCAGCGCGGGATCGTCGAGCGCACCAACCGCCGGCCGGTGGTGGCCGCCGCGGCACCGGCCGACCGGTTCGTGGGTCCCCTCGTGGAACTGCCGTTCCCGGTGCGGCTCGACATCGCCGACGCGCTGATCGCCGCGTACCTGAACAACCTCCGGCGGGCGCCCCGCACGCTGTACGTCCTCGACCTCTCCGGATCGATGGCCGGTGAGCGCATCGCGAAGCTGAAGGCCGCGATGACCGCGCTGACCGGCGCCGACACCAGCCTCTCCGGCCGGTTCTCCCGGTTCGCCAACCGCGAGCAGGTGCTGCTGGTGCCGTTCAGCACCCGGCCGATGGCGGTGCAGCGGTACGACGTGCCCGCGGAAGGTCCGGAGGCGGAGCTCGCCCGGATCCGCGCCGCGGTCGAGGCGCTGAAGGTCGGCGGCGACACGGCCATCTACGAGGGACTGGCGACCGCCTACGCCGAGGCGCGGAAGCTGATCGCGGCCGACCCGTCGCGGTTCACCACGATCGTGCTGCTCACCGACGGGGTCCGTACGACGGGGCGCGACCTGGAGGCCTTCCGGTCGGTGGTGGGCGGGTCGCCGATCCCGGTCTTTCCCGTGCTGTTCGGCGAGTCGGTGGTCGCGGAGATGGACGAGGTCGCGCGGATGACCGGCGGGCGGGTGTTCGACGGTCGCAGCGGGTCGCTGCAGGACGTGTTCAAGGAGATCCGTGGCTATCAGTAGATATCTGGTCTCGAACCGGAACCTCGTCGGGTGCGCGCTGGCGCTGGTCGGGCTCGGGCTGCACCTCGTCGGGGTCGCCGGTCGGTTCTGGCCGCTGGTGATGGTCGGGCTGTACCTGCTGGGTGTGGTGGTGACGCCCGGTCAGCGGGTCCGGCTGGTCGGCACCGGTCCGCAGGACCTGAGGGCGGCGTTCGACCGGCTGGTCCGCCGGGCGCGCAAGGAGAAGGTGCCGACGCTGGTGCTGGTGCGGCTGCGCCGCATCGAGGTGCTGGTCGACGGGCTGCTCGCGCGTCCCGCTGAACTGGCCGCGCATCCCGACGCGTGGCTGGCCGTCGACTCGGCCGTGCGCACCGACCTGCCGGCCTCGTTCGAGGCGTACCTGAACCTGCCGCGCTGGTACGCCGGCCGCCGCCAGCTGCCGGGCACCGGCCGCAGCGCCGAGCAGGAGCTGGTGGAGCAACTGCGGTCGGTCGAGCGGGTGCTCAAGGCCACCGCCGACACGGTGCACGGCGACCGGGCGCGGTGGCTGGTCGAGCACGGCCGCCGGCTCGACGAACAAGCGGAGCAGGCCGGTCCCTGACGGGGGACCGGCCTGCTCACTTCTATGTGGTGGTGCTCTCAACCGTGGTGCCTTCAGCGGTACCTCAGACCTTGGTGCCCTTCTCCAGGACCTTGGTGGAGACGGTGAGGGTCTTCGACTTCGGCTCACCCGAGCCGCCGGTCGTGTAGATCGTGTACTTGTGGGTCTCGGTCGAGCCGACGGCGCCGCCGCAGCTGAACGTGAACTCCATCGTCTCCTCGGGGCCGTACGTGCCGTACGAGCCGACCCGGTGCGGGTCGTCGACCGACAGCGCGACGCCGGTGGCGCCGGTGACCTTCCACTTGATCTTCAGCGGGACGGCCGGGGTCTCGTAGGCCGTGGTGCCGCTGGCGCAGCGCGGCTGCTGCACGATCTCGAAGCTGACGATCTGCGCGCCGCCGCCGTTGTGGCCGCCGTTGCCGTTGCCGTTGCCGGTCTTGCTACCCGGCGCGCTGGCGCTCGCGCTCTTGGTCGGGCCACCCTTCTTGCCGGCGTCGGCCGACTCCGACGCCGAGGCGGATGCCGCCACCGGAGTCGGCACCGACGGGGCGTCGGCCTTCTTGTTCCCGAAGGAGACATCGCAGCCCGTCATCGACAGGACAGCGACCAGACCTCCCAGCGCCACCGCGCCGACCCGAACCGCCTTGCTCATTTCCGCCTCCGCGTTGTTCCTCGTTGCGAAAGACGTTATGGGTTCCGCGGCGGCGACTGATCACGGCTTCGTGCCACGTGACCTGCGCATACTCTGTCGCCTGGGCGACACATCAGGCCGGCTGGAGGACCCAGCGCTGGGCCGAGGTGCCGTTGCAGACGTACTGCTGCACCGGCGTTCCGGGTGCCGGGTTGTTGTCCTGCACGTCGAGGCAGCGGCTGCTGTGCTGCGCGCCGAAGGTCACCGTGCCGTCGGCGTCCATGAACATCGTCCAGTGCTGGTGGGGCGCGTCGCCGCAGGGCTCCTGCTGCACCCGGGCGCGGTCCTCCGCGGCGGCACCGGCGACGGTGAGGCACAGGCCGGTGGCGCCGTTGACCATCATCCCGGTGGGCGTGCGCTGCCACCGCTGGTTCGGGGCGCCCGCCGCGCACGGGAGCATCAGCAGCAGTCCGCCGGCGCCCGGTTGGTCGGGCTGCAGGTCCAGGCAGAGGTTCGTGGCCTGGTTGCGTACCGCGCCGAACTGCTGCGGCTGCGGGGGAGCGCTCGACGGTGGTGCGCTGCTGGGCGGCGCGCTGCTCGGCACCGGCCGGCTCGACACCGGTGCGGCGCTGGGTGGCGCGCTGGCGGCGGCCCGCGCCGAGCCGACGGGTTCGGCGTCGTTCATGGCCTGGAACGCCAGCGCGATGCCGGTCAGCACGCCGACGAGCAGCACGGCCAGCGCGACGAGAACGAGGGCGTGCGGCCCACGGCGACGGGTCCCGTAAACCGCGGTTGTACGCGTCACCGCGACATCATGAACGCATTGACCCGATCATGGAAATCGCGGGATGGTCCGGGTCGTCGGACCTGACCACCACGTCGGCCCAGTCGGCCGGGCTCACCTCGTCGGCGTACCGGTCGTAGGCGGGCAGCGTCCACCGGTCGGCGGGCTCCGTGCGCCGCTCCAGCGCCGCCGGGGTCATGAGCAGGTGGACGGTGTAGTCGACGGCCAACCCCGTGCCGAGGAGGAGGGGACCGTGGAGCAGCAGCACCCCGCCCGGCGGCAGGTCGACGTACGGGCTGCGGGTGGCCCGGTCGGTCGCCGGGTCCCACAGGTCCGGCAGCACCCGGCCGGTGGTCCCCAGTTCCCCGAGCACCTCCCGGGCGAGCGCCGGTAGGTCGAACCAGTTCTCGTAGAACGAGTCCGGGTTCGTGCGTCCGCGCTCGAACCGGATCGACGCCGGACGCAGGAAACCGCTGGTCGCGACCGTCAGAGCGGCCCTGCCGCGGGCCCGGAGCGGATCGACGAGGCTCGTCGCCAGCCGGTCCGGTCGCGCCGGTGGCGGTCCGTCGACGGCCACGCTCAGGTACCCGTCGGGACCGCGTGCGGCGAGGTCGTCGGCGAGCGCCTCGGACAGGGCCGCGGGGGTGATCGGGCGGAAGTGCACCCGTCCCATGGTGCCTGCCGGTGTGGCAATCAGTCGTGCGGGTGACAATGGACGTTAGGCCCGCCAGCTACATCCGAACGGAGCGCCTCTCATGACCGACTTCAGCCTGGAACACCCGGGCGGAACGCTTGCTCTCTCCGTCCACGAGGCGGAAGAAGGCCCGGCCGGTATCGAGATCACCAAACTGCTCAAAGAGACCGGTTCGGTCACATATGACCCGGGCTTTGTGAACACCGCGTCGTGCCGGTCCGACATCACGTACATCGACGGTGACGCCGGCATCCTGCGCTACCGGGGCTACCCGATCGACCAGTTGGCGGAGAACGCGTCGTTCCTCGAGGTCACCTACCTGCTCATCTACGGTGAGCTGCCGACGGCGGCCGAGCTCGAGGCGTTCAGCGACAAGGTGCGGCGGCACACGATGCTGCACGAGGAGATGAAGGGGTTCTTCGCCGGTTTCCCGAGCGACGCCCACCCCATGCCGGTGCTGTCGTCGGCGGTGAGCGCGCTGTCGACGTTCTACCAGGACAGCCTGAACCCGTTCGACCGTGACCAGGTGGAGATCTCCACCGTCCGCCTGCTGGCCAAGGTGCCCACGATCGCGTCGTACGCGTACAAGAAGTCGATCGGACAGCCGTTCCTGTACCCGGACAACTCGCTCGGATACGTCGAGAACTTCCTGCGCATGACGTTCGGCGTGCCGGCCATGCCGTACGAGGTCGACCCGGTGATCGCCAAGGTGCTCGACATGCTGTTCGTGCTGCACGCCGACCACGAGCAGAACTGCTCCACGTCGACGGTGCGGCTGGTCGGCTCGAGCCAGGCCAACCTGTTCGCGTCGGTCTCCGCCGGGGTGAACGCCCTGTTCGGTCCGCTCCACGGCGGGGCGAACCAGGCGGTGCTGGAGATGCTCCAGCAGATCTGCGACGACGGTGGCAACGTCGACACCTTCGTCGACAAGGTGAAGAACAAGGAGGCCGGCGTCCGGCTGATGGGATTCGGCCACCGGGTCTACAAGAACTACGACCCGCGGGCGGCGATCGTGAAGAAGGCCGCCCAGGACGTCATCGCCCGCATGCCGGAGCCCGATCCGCTGCTCGACGTGGCGATGAAACTCGAGGAGATCGCGCTCGCCGACGACTTCTTCGTATCGCGCAAGCTGTACCCGAACGTCGACTTCTACACCGGGCTCATCTACAAGGCGATGGGCTTCCCCACGAAGATGTTCACCGTGCTGTTCGCCCTGGGCCGGCTGCCCGGGTGGATCGCGCAGTGGCGCGAGATGATCCAGGACCCCGACACGAAGATCGGCCGCCCGCGGCAGGTCTACACGGGGGCGGGTGAACGCAGCTTCGTCGCGATGGACAAGCGCTGAAGCAAAGCCTCTGGCAGCACAGGGACTTCCGCCGGCTCTGGGCCGGCGACACCCTGAGCCAACTCGGCTCGCAGATCGGGGTCCTCGCGATCCCGCTGGTGGCGATCACCACGCTTCACGCCACCACGTTCCAGGTCGGCCTGCTCGTCGCACTGCAGTCGGCGGCGTTTCTGGTCATCGGGCTCCCGGCGGGGGCCTGGAGTGACCGGATGCGCCGCCGGCCGGTGCTCGTCACGGCCGACGTCGTGCGGGCGGTGCTGCTGCTGACGATTCCGGCGGCGGCACTGCTCGACTCCCTCACGCTGCCGCACCTGTACCTGGTGGTGGTCGGGCACGGCGTGGCGACGGTGTTCTTCGACGTGGCACACCTGTCGTACGTGCCGGCCCTGGTCGGGCGCGAACACCTGGTGGAGGGCAACAGCCGGCTCGAGACCACGAAGTGCGGGCGGAGATCGCCGAGGGCCTGCGGTTTGTGTTCGGCCAGCCGGTGCTGCGGGCGATCGCCCTGCAGGGCATGACCGCGGTGCTGTTTCTCGGTGCCCAGCAGGCGGTGCTGCCGCCGTTCCTGGTGCGGACGGTCGGGTTGACCGCCGGCACCATGGGTGTGTTGTTCTCGCTCGGCAGCCTCGGCGCGGTGGCCGGTGCCGTTCTGTCGGCCCCGTTGACCCGCCGGATCGGGCAGGCCCGCGCCATGATCGGTTACGTCCTGGTGGCGACGTCGTGCGCGCTGCTTCCGCCGTTGACCGGTACCGGCTGGCGGTTGGGGTTCTTCGTGGTCGGCACGATGGTGATGCAGGGGTTCATCGTGGCCTTCAACATCGTGCAGTTGAGCTACCGGCAGACGATATGCCCCGACCGTCTGCTCGGCCGGATGAACGCGACCATGCGGTTCGTGATGTGGGGCCCGATGCCCGTGGGTGGCCTGCTGGGTGGAGTGCTGGGCACCGCTCTGGGGCTCCGGACGACGATGTGGATCGTCGCCGTCGGGCTGGGGCTGCCGGTGCTCTGGCTGGTGTTCTCGCCGGTGGGCACGGCAGCCTGGCGGGGTACCGGGCTAGAGGAGGCCGGCGGTCTCGGCGAGCGCACAGATCGCGACCAGGCGGAGCACGTGCCCGTTGGCGGTGTTCCAGTCGATGGCGTCGGGCTCGGGGATGGTGTAGCCGTGCCGGTTGAGCAGAGCGAGCACGGAGCGGGCGTACCCGGCCAGCGACACCAGGTCGACGGCGCGGTCGGAGGCGCGCAGCGTCTCGCGGACGGCGGCGGCGTGCTGGTCGACGGCGGCCTGCAGGCCGGGGTTGCGCAGGGCGGCGACGAGACCGTCGACACCGACGCTGGCCATGAGCTGGTCGAGGACGGCGTGGGCGGTGAGAACCCGGGCTGAGTGCGTCATGTGAAGACCGTATGGGGGCATGGCACCCCCTTACCCAGGGAGCAACTCCCAAGCACTTTTTGATCCACCGATCTGCAACTCGCCGAAACGGAGTGTGGGAGGACGGTGGCGGGGCGGTTGCAGGTGTGTCACGGTGACGGCGTGGGCAAGGATGTGGAGCGCCGCGAGTTCAGCCGCGAAGACCGCATGCGGTACCGGGAGAAGGTCCGTACGAACCTCGACGCCCTGACCCGGATGCTCGCCGAGACCCAGTTCGAGTGCGACCGGCCGCTCACCGGCCTGGAGATCGAGCTGAACCTCGTCGACGAGCAGGCCGAGCCGGCCATGCGCAACGCCGAGGTGTTGGAAGCGGTCGCCGATCCGGACTTCGTCACGGAGCTCGGCCAGTTCAACATCGAGATCAACGTGCCGCCCGACGTGCTGGAGGGCGACGGGCTCGCCCGGTTCGAGAAACGCATCCGCGGCAGCCTCAACGCCGCCGAGGGCCACTCGGCCGCGCTCGGCACGCACACCCTCATGATCGGGATCCTGCCGACCCTGCAGGAGCACCACCTCCATCTGGGCGCGCTCAGCGACAACCCGCGGTACGAGCTGCTCAACGAGCAGATCTTCACCGCGCGCGGCGAGGACATGCTCATCGACATCGACGGCGTGGAACGCCTGGTGACCCGCACCGACTCGATCGCGCCGGAGGCGGCCTGCACCAGCGCCCAGCTGCACCTGCAGGTCGCGCCGTCGAACTTCGCGATCTACTGGAACGCCGCGCAGTGCATCGCCGGCGTCCAGCTGGCGCTGGGCGCCAACTCGCCGTACCTGTTCGGCCGGCAGCTGTGGCGGGAGACCCGGATCCCGCTCTTCGAACAGGCCACCGACACGCGGTCCGATGAACTGAAGATCCAGGGGGTACGGCCGCGCGTGTGGTTCGGAGAGCGCTGGATCACCTCGATCTTCGACCTGTTCGAGGAGAACGTCCGGTACTTCCCGTCGCTGCTGCCGATCTGCGAGGACGAGGACCCGCTGGCGGTGCTCGACGCCGGCGGCGTGCCGAAGCTCGGCGAGCTGACGCTGCACAACGGCACGATCTACCGCTGGAACCGGCCGGTGTACGCGGTGGTGGACGGGCGGCCGCACCTGCGGGTGGAGAACCGGGTGCTGCCGGCCGGTCCGACCGTGGTCGACATCATGGCGAACGCGGCGTTCTACTTCGGGCTGGTGCGCATGCTGGCCGAGGCCGACCGTCCGGTGTGGACGCAGATGTCCTTCAACGCGGCCGAGGAGAACTTCCACGCCGGCGCCCGCGACGGCATCGACGCGTTCCTGTTCTGGCCCGGTATGGGCACCGTGCCGGCCACCGAGCTGGTGCTGCGCCGGCTCCTGCCGCTGGCCCACCAGGGGTTGGAGCAGTGCGGGGTCGACCGGGGTCACCGCGAACGGCTGCTCGGGGTGATCGAGCGCCGCTGCGTGGTGGCGCGCAACGGCGCCTCGTGGCAGGTCGACGCGGCCTCCCGCCCGGGGGCGACGCTGGCCGGGATGCTGACGGAGTACCGGTCACTCATGCACGAGAACGTTCCGGTGCACGACTGGCCGGTATGACTTCGTGGTCGCGGAGCCAGGTGGCGAAGGCGTCGGCCGGTAGGGGACGGGAGACGTAGTAGCCCTGGATCAGGTTGCAGCCCTCACGGGTGAGGTGGGTGTAGGTGTCGAGGTCCTCCACGCCCTCGGCCACCACCTCCAGGTCGAGCGCGTGGCCGAGCTGCACGGCGCTCGTGACGAGCGCGCGGTCGCGCCGGTCGACCGCCATGCGCTGCACGAACGACTTGTCGATCTTCACCTCGTCGATCGGCAGGTCGCGGAGCCGGCCCAGCGACGAGTAGCCGGTGCCGAAGTCGTCGATCGCCAGCTTGACGCCGAGCGTGTGCAGCCGGTCGAGGGTCCGCAGGCTGCGGGTCGGGTCGGCCATGATGCTGCTCTCGGTGATCTCCAGGGTCAGCGCGTGCGGCGGGACGCCGGTCTCGCGCAGCAGCCGGGCCACGACGTCGGGCAGGTCGGTGTCGAGCAGGCTGTTCGGTGACAGGTTCACCGCGACGCCCAGGTCGTGGCCGGTGCGGCGCCAGGACGCGCACCGGCGCAACGCGACGTCGAGCACGTGCAGGGTCAGCGGACGGATCAGCCCGGATTGCTCGGCCAGCGGGATGAACTGGTCGGGCGGGATGAACCCCTGCTCCGGGTGGTGCCAGCGGGCCAGCGCTTCGGCGCCCGTCACGTGGCCGGTGGCCGGGTCGACCTTCGGCTGGAACACCACCTGCAGGTCGCGGTGGTCGATGGCCTGGCCGAGGTCGCCGATCAGGGCCAGCCGCGTCGGTGTGTTCCGGTCCTGCGACGGGTGGTAGACCCGCTCGCCGGAGCGGGTGTCCTTCGCCGAGTACATGGCGACGTCGGCGCGCTGGAGCAGCGTGCGCGCGTCGGTGCCGTGCCCGGGTGCCAGCGCGATGCCGGCGCTGGTGCGGGTGGTGAGACGCAGTGAGCCCACCGGGAGCGGCCGTTCCAGCGCGGCGGTGAGCTCGGCCGTGACGGCCGCCGCCGCGTCCTCGGTGCCGGCGCCGGGCAGCAGCACGGCGAACTCGTCGCCGCCGAGCCGGGCGACCACGCCGCGCCCGTCGAGCTGGCTCTTGAGGCGGTTGCCGATCTCGCACAGCAACGCGTCGCCGATGTCGTGGCCGAGCGCGTCGTTGACCTCCTTGAACCGGTCGAGGTCCATCAGCACCACGGCGGCCGGCCGGTCGCCGTCGACGGCCTCCTGCACCAGTTCGTTGAACCGCGTGCGGTTGGGCAGCCCGGTCAGCGGGTCGTGCTGAGCCAGGTGCTCCTTCTCGGTGACCTCGTGGCGCAGCCGGTCGACCAGGGCCGCGTTGGTCAGCGCGACGCTCGCGTGGTTCGCCAGCGCCTGGAAGAGCTTCAGGTGCTCGGAGGTGAAGGTGGGGCGGTCGGAGAGGCTGTCGGTCACCGTGAGCACGCCGGTCCCGTCGCCCATGGGCAGCGGGACCGCGATGCCGTCGTGCGGCTGGCGGTCGGGCAGCGGGGACAGGAGCACCGGGGTACCCGTGGCGGCCGGCGTCCACCAGCGCTCCGGCCCGTCGGCCGGTATCCAGACGCTGGTCAGATCGTCGGCGCCGGTCAGCCGGGTGTGCAGGAGACCGCGATTGTGGGTGTCGGGCACGATCAGCTCGGCCGACGCGGCCCGGAGCTGGTCGCGGATCTGCGTCAGTACGATCCGGGCCACCTCCGAACTGTCGCGGGAGCCGTCGAGCTCGCGGGTGAAGGCGTACAGGTCCTCGACCTGGGTGTGCCCCTGGCTCTGCCGCACGTAGGCGCGGTAGCCGATGTACGTGACCGCGCCTGCGACGCCGAGGAGCGCGAGGGCCCGGGCGTCGTGCCGGATCGCCACCGCACCGATCAACGCGATGGTCGCGGTGACCGCCACCAGCGGCAGCCCGTGGAAGGCCTGGGTGAGGCGACGCAGCTCGCCCGGGTCGTCGTGCAGGGCGATGACCACGGTGATCAGCGCCGCGGCCAGGGCGTCGGAGACGAACACCGCCACGTAGGTGGCGAGCCATTCGCGCGGACCCACGTCGGTGGGCCGACCGACCAGCGCGGCGAAGACCAGCGCGGTCACGGTCGCCTGCAGACCGATCAACGCGACGTTGAACCCGAGCTTGCCGCCGCGCTGGCGGCGCAGTACCGCCAGGCCCAGGCCGCCGCCGACCACGCGGGCGACCAGCAGCACGACCGGGTCGACGGCGAAGATCCCGAGCACCACCGGGAGCTCGCTGACGCTCATCGCGTGCCCGCCGCGGCGGACCCGCAGGTGGATCACGAACCCCTCGGTGACGAAGAAGATCGTCGCGAGCACGACCGCGGCGGCCACCTGGCCGGCCACGTCGGGCGGGCCGCCCCACAGCAGGTGCAGGCCCTGGGCGGCCACGATCGCCGCGGCGAGAACTGTGCTCAGCGCGACGACCCGGTTACCCGGGTGGGACCACCAGCGCGCGCTCAACTCCAGCTCCCGTCCGCTCGTCTCTTCACCCTGGGTTGTCGGCCGATCCTCGGGAGACCTGAACCGTTCCATCGGGCCGGCGGGCCGGTAGCGTCACCCTCATGTCCGAAGCGAGCAGTGACTCGGCCTGGGCGTGGCGGACCGCGACCACGGAGCTGCTGGCGCGCACCCGGTTCATCACGCCGAGCCGGCTGCCGGCGGCGGTGGCGGAGGCGGCCGGAAAGGCCGGCACCACCACGCGCATGTATCTCGGCGACCACGAGCAGCGCCGGCTGCGCCCGTTCCCCGCCGTCGGCGACCCGTTCCGGATCGACGCCTCGCCGGCCGGTATGGCGTTCCGTACCACCAGCCCGGAGCGCGAGGGCGGCTGGCTGTGGTACCCGCTGCTCGACGGCACGGAGCGGCTGGGGGTGCTCAGGCTGGAGGCCGCGGCGGCCGACCGATCCGATGCCGCCGTGCGGGCCGAGGTCGACCGGTTCGTGGCGCTGGTGGGGCACCTGATCGCGGTGATGTCGGCGTACGGCGACGCGTTCGAGCGGATCAGGCGCAGCGAGCCGATGTCGGCCGCCGCGGAACTGGTGTGGCAGATGCTGCCGCCGCTGACCTACGGGGCCGACAACTTCGTGATCTCCGCGATCCTGCAGCCGGTGTACACGATGGGCGGCGACGCCTTCGACTACGGCGTGTTCGACTCGACGCTGCACCTGGGCATCTTCGACTCGACCGGGCACCACCTCCGGGCCGGGCTCACCACTGCGGTGACGCTCTCGGCCACCCGGGCCGTCCGTCGGGCCGGCGGTGGCCTGATGGCACAGGCGCGGGCCGCCGACGAGGCCCTGGCCAGCGAGTTCGGCGACTCCCGGTTCACCACGGCGGTACTGGCCACCATCGACCTGGCGAGCGGCGCGGTGCGGTACGTGAACGCCGGCCACCCGCCGCCGCTGGTGCTCCGCAAGAACGAGATCGTGGCGACCCTGGACGGCGGTCGGCGGCTGCCGCTCGGGCTCGGCGGCATCGCGGCCGCCGAGGAGCCGGCGGAGGTGCGGTTGGAGACGGGTGACCGCCTGCTCGCCTACTCCGACGGCGTGATCGAGGCGCTGGCCCGCGACGGCGCCCCGTTCGGCATCGACCGGCTGACGGAGCTGGCGGCCCGGCACGCCGCCGACGGGCTGCCGGCACCGGAGACCCTGCGTCGAATGAACCACGACGTGCTCGCGCAATATGACGGTCCGCCGGCAGACGACGCTACGCTACTTCTTGTGGAGTGGGCAGGCGACGCCGTCGGGCGGCTGGCGCCGTGACGGAACTGCGGGTCGGTATCGACACCCGTCCGGGTTGGACGGTTCTCGTCGTGCGCGGGAAGATCCTGTTCGACACGCACGAACCGCTGAGCCGGGCGCTGAAGGAAGCGATGGCCGGGCACCAGCCGAAGATCGTCGTGGATCTGCACGAGGTCACCGTGTGCGACTCCAGCGGGCTGCAGTTGCTCGTAGACGCGTACCGTCAGGTCACCGCGGCTGGCGGGGCGTTCCGGCTGGCCCGCGCCCGGTCTCTGGTGCGGCGCGTCCTTGACATCACGAACCTCACCACCATCCTGGTGGTGCACGACTCGGTCGACGCGGCTGTTTCAGCATCGCCAGGGTCGGGTAGCGAGCGTGAACCAGGTGACCGTCGTCCAGGCGGGCCTTCAATCTGACAATCGGGTGAGATAAATGACAGCCACCGGCCCGGCCGTCGTGGTCGTGGCGGGCGCATCAGCCGGTGGGGTCGAGCCGTTGCGGGCGCTCGTGGCCGGCCTTCCGGCAGATCTCGACGCCGCCGTGCTGATCGTGCTGCACGTTCCCCGTGACAGTTCGAGCGCGTTGCCGGCGATCCTGAGCCGGTGCGGACCGTTGCCGGTGAGCCACGCGGTCGACGGTGAGCACCTGATGTTCGGGCGGGTACTCGTCGCGCCGCCCGACCATCACCTGATCGTCTCCGATGGCGCGTCCGCCTCTCGCGCGGGCCGACCGGGAACGGCCACCGGCCGGCCGTCGACCCGCTGTTCCGGTCGGTCGCGCGCGCGTGGCGTGACCGGGCGGTCGGCATCGTGTTGTCGGGCAGCCGTAACGACGGGACGTCGGGAGCCATCGCGATCGCCGACGCGGGCGGCACCGTCTTCGTCCAGGACTCCGGGGAGGCATTGCACCCGTCGATGCCGCGGTCGGTGGAGGAGCACGTCACGGCTGCCGTGGCGCGGACGGGCGGGACGACCTCTTGGCACGGGAGACGGCGATCGCGATCATGGCTGACGTGACCATCGACGAGTCGAATGCCCGGCCGGCGGGCTTCGGCTGTCCGCACTGCCATGGGGCCCTGTTCGAGATCCCCGGTGAGCCCGCTCCACGGCTCCGGTGCCGTGTCGGTCACGCCTGGACGGGTGGCACCCTCCTCGACGAGCAGGGTGCCGCCATGGAGGGCGCGGTGTGGATGGCGTTGCGCGGCCTCGAGGAGAAGGCGGCGCTCAGCCACCAGATGGCCGAGGCGGCCCGCCAGCGGGGCAGCGGGCTCGCGGCCGAGCGGTACGACGCGGCGGGTGCCGACAACCTGCAGGCGAGTCGGCTGATCAGGCGGCTCGTCGACCAGATGGCGCCCGATCCGGACGACGACCGATGATCTCCGATCTCACCGAGGTCGACGGGCCGGCCGGTCGGGCGGCCGTCGTCCGGCTGGCCGGCGCGCTGACGTTCGACACCGCGCCGGATGCCCGGGTCAGCCTGTTGAAGGCGGTGGCCGCCCAGCCGGTCGTGGTGGTGGTCGACGTCACGGACCTGATGGTGCCCGACGACGTCTCGCTCACCCTGTTTCCCGCGATCGCGCGCCACGCCGCGGCCTGGCCGGGGATCCCGCTGGTGCTGGCCGCGCCGAGCAGGGACCTCGTGGCGGCGCTCGAACGCACAGCGGTGATGCGGTACGTCCCGGTCATCTCGACGGTCGTGGCGGCCTGCCGTGCCGTCGACAGCACCCCGCCGCGTCGCATCACCGAGGCTCTGTCGACCGGCCCGCAGGCCGTGGCGACGGCTCGTTCGATCGTCCGTGACGCCTGCGAGCGATGGCTCCACCGGGAGATCGCCGACACCGCCGAGCTGGTCATGTCCGAGCTCGCCAGCAACGCGGTCCGGCACGCTCGCGGCGGGGTGGAGGTCTCGGTGGCCCTGCGGCAGCGTTACCTGCACCTGTCCGTCCGGGACCGGTCCTTCGAGCCGGCCCGGATCGGTCACAACGGTGGCCGCGGGCTGCTGCTTGTCGACGCGTTGACCAACGGGTGGGGCTGCACCGACGTGGCCGACGGCAAGGTGGTCTGGGCGACCCTACGCCTGGCCTGACGGTGTGGTGCGTGACCCGCGTCACCGGCGCGCTACGGTGAGGCCGTGACCCAGCCCGATCCGCAGTTCGAGGCGCTGCTGATCTATCTGAAGGAATCGCGCGGCTTCGACTTCACGGGGTACAAACGGTCCAGCCTGATGCGCCGGGTGGGCCGCCGGATGAGCCAGGCGGGGTTCGAGACGTACCCCGAGTATCTCGACTACCTGCAGGTCCATCCGGACGAGTTCACGGCGCTGTTCAATACGATCCTGATCAATGTCACGGGCTTCTTCCGGGACCCGGAGGCCTGGGACCACCTACGCGCCGAGATCCTGCCGATGTTGGTCCGCGGGTCCGGCCCGATCCGGGTGTGGAGCGCCGGCTGCGCCAGCGGCCAGGAGGCGTACACCCTCGCGATCGCGTTCGCCGAGGCTCTCGGCGTCGAGACGTTCCGCCAGCGGGTGAAGATCTACGCCACCGACGTCGACGAGGACGGGCTCACCCAGGCCCGCCAGGCCTCGTACACCGAGCGGGAGATGGCCGGCCTGCCGCAGGACATCGTCGAGCGGTACTTCGACACCAACCGCAGTCGCTTCACGTTCCGCAGCGACCTGCGCCGATCGGTCATCTTCGGACGGAACGACCTCATCCAGGACGCGCCGATCTCCCGCATCGACCTGCTGGTGTGCCGAAACGCACTCATGTACTTCAACGCCGAGGCGCAGTCGCGCATCCTGGCCCGGTTCCACTTCGCGCTGTCCGACAACGGGGTGCTCTTCCTCGGCAAGGCGGAGATGCTGCTCAGTCACGGCGATCTGTTCGTGCCGGCCGATCTGAAGCGGCGCATCTTCCGGAAGGTCCCGCGGCACCTTCCCGCGAACGGGCCGTTCCACATCCAGCCGGTGCCGAGCCGGCCGGCCGAGGAACTGTCGGGGCTCGACCGGGTTCGGACGGAGGCGTTCCTCGCCAGCCCCGTGGCGCAGGTCGTGGTCACCGGTGACGGCCTCGTCGCGCTCACCAACCGGCAGGCCGAGATGATGTTCGGGGTGTCGGCCCGCGACGTGGGCCGGCCGTTCCGTGACCTCGAGCTGTCGTACCGGCCGGTCGAGCTGCGCGGCTACATCGAGCAGGCACAGGTCGAGCGACGTCCGCAGCGGGTGACCGGGATCGAGTACGGGCGCGGTCCTGACGACGTGCTGCACCTGGAGGTTCAGGTGAACCCGTTGGTGGACAGCGAGTCCCGGCTGCTCGGCGTGGTGCTCGTGTTCCTCGACGTCACGGCCGGCCGGCGGCTCCGGGACGAGCTGGAACACGCCAACCGCCAGCTCGAGACGGCGTACGAGGAACTGCAGTCCACCAACGAGGAGCTGGAGACCACCAACGAGGAGCTCCAGTCGACGGTCGAGGAGCTGGAGACCACCAACGAGGAGCTCCAGTCGACCAACGAGGAACTCGAGACGATGAACGAGGAGCTCCAGTCGGCCAACGACGAGCTCCAGGCCATCAACGACGAGCTGCGGGACCGCACGGCGGAGCGGGACTCGGTGAACGCGTTCCTGGAGACGGTGTTCGTGAGCCTGAAGGCCGGCGTCGTGGTGATCAACCAGGATCTCCAGGTGCGGGTGTGGAACCGCCGCTGCGAGGACCTGTGGGGTCTGCGCGCCGAGGAGGCGGTGGGGCGGCACTTCCTGAACCTCGACATCGGGCTGCCCACCGACCAGCTGCGGCCGATGATCCGCAAGCTGCTCGGCTCCGACGACGGCAGCCAGGAGATCCGCCTGGCCTCGGTCAACAGGCGCGGCCGGCAGATCGAGGTTAAGGTGATGGGGACGCCTCTCCGGCGCGACGGCGATGGCACCCCCGGCGTCATCCTGATCATGGAGTCGGTGGAGCCCGTCGTGTGACATTTCCCGTCGCACCGGCACGATGAGAAACGACGCAGCTCGTTTGGTCACTGTGCCTCGTGGTACGACGACAGTCCTAGCCCCTTGGAGGTGGCGTGGACGAGACCACGTTCGACATCTGGCGGGTCGATGACGTCGATGTGGTTCGGGTCGAGGGCGTACTCGATCTGGTGGCCACCGTACGTTTACGGCTCACCCTGTTCGGCCGGCTCGACGCGGGTGCCCGGCACATCGCCGTCGACCTGTCGCGGGTCCGGCTGATCGACGCCAGCACGGTCAACGTTCTGCTCCGCGTGCGCGAGCGGCTCGCCGAGGAGGACGGGTCGCTGATGGCCCGGGGAGCCTCCGGCCTGGTGCTCCAGGTGCTGGAGATCGCCGGTGTGGCGAAGCAGCTGGGCGCCTACGACCCATTGCCCGAGCGGCTCTCCGACCCGTCGGCCGACACCGCGGTCGCCGCGCCCGCCGGCAGCCGGCACGGGCAGTGGGGCGATCAGGTCAACGAGAAGATCGGCCGCATGTGCGCCGAGCCGGAGGGTTCGGCGGCCCGGGCGTCGCTCCGGGAACAGGTGATCACGCTGTGCCTGCCATTCGCCGAACGGCTCGCCCGGCGGTTCTCCGGGCTCGGCGAGGCCTCCGCCGACCTCGGCCAGGTCGCCGCGCTCGGCCTGCTCAAGGCCGTCGACCGGTACGACCCGGGCATGGGTACCGACTTCGCCGCGTACGCCACCCCCACGATCGTCGGGGAGCTGAAGCGGCACTTCCGCGACCGTGGCTGGGCCGTGCGCGTCCCGCGCCGCCTGCAGGAACTGCGGCTCGACATCAACCGGGTGCGCAACGACCTCACCCAGGAGCTGAACCGGTCGCCCACGGTCGCCGACCTCGCCCGCCGGCTCGAGGTCGACGAGGAACAGATCATCGAGGCGATGACCGCGGCCGGCGGGTACCGGGCCACCTCGCTGTTCACCCCGGTGGGCGGCGACGAGGGCAGCACCTTGATCGACCTGCTGGGCTCCGAGGACTCCTCGATCGCGGCGGTCGACGCGCACGAGTCGCTCAAGCCGTTGCTCGCGGCGCTGCCGGAGCGCGAGAAGGACATCCTGGCGATGCGGTTCTTCGGCAACCTGACGCAGGCCCAGATCGCCGAGCGCATCGGAATATCCCAGATGCACGTATCCCGGCTTTTGACCCGCACGCTGGCCCGTCTCCGGGTCGGTCTGACCGCCGACGACTGAACGTTCGAGGGAACGATGGAGGGACGTAGGGCTTCCTTGCATCCTCCGTTCGGCCTACCGTCGGCAATATGGAACTGGAGTTGCGCCACCTCAAAGTGGTGTGCGCGATAGCGGAGCTTGGCAGCGTCACGAAGGCTGCCTCCGCGCTGGGTCTCGCCCAACCGGCGCTGACGGCCCAGTTGCAGCGGATCGAGCGCACTCTCGGCGGGGCGCTCTTCGAACGTGACCGGCGGGGTGCCCGTCCGACGGCTCTCGGTGAGCTGGTGCTCAACCGGGCCCGGGTGGTGCTGCCGGCGGTCGACGGATTACGCGACGAGGCGGCCCGTATGGCCGGCGCCGGCACGTCGGAGCTGCGGTTCAAGATCGGAACGGTCGGCGGGCCGATCCTCGGCGGGCTGGTCGACCGGCTCGCCGTCGAACGCCCGGACGTGCAGCTCACCACCTACACCTCGCACTACGCCGACGAGCTGACCTCGATGGTGCTCGCCGGTCGGCTCGACCTCGCCCTGGTCGGGGTCTGCGGCAACGCGGGTCCACCGGTCGCGCCCGGGATGGTCTGGCGTGAGGTCGCGGTCGAGGCGGTGGCGGTGCTGCTGCCGGTCACCCATCCGTGCGCGTCGCTGTGCGAGGTGGAGCTGGCGGAGCTCGCCGACGCCGACTGGATCGCCCTGCCCGGCGACGGGTGCTTCGCCGAGTGCTTCGCGAAGGCGTGTGCCCGGGTCGGGTTCACGCCGCGGCCGATGCAGGAGGTCGACCACTTCGGCGCGGTCGACCTGGTGGCCGCCGGTCGCGCTGTCGCGCTCTGCAAGCCGACGATCCGCACGCCGGCCGGTGTGGAGGTGGTCCCGCTGGCCCACGGGCCGCTGCGCTGGCGTCACCTCCTCGGCTGGCATCAGGATGGGCGGGTCGCCGCCCTGGGTCCGGAACTGGCGTGGAACGCCAACCAGGGCCACGCGGAGGCGGTCCGGCGCACCACCCGCTACGCCGACTGGCTCGCCCGCAACCCCGGCCTGGTGGGCGACGCCCAGGCCGCCTGACAGGACCCTCGCACCCCCGGCCGATCAGCGCACCCCGGCGAGCCTGAGCAGCGCGGTGGTCCCCGCCGCGACGATCACGACGACCACGAACGGCAGCTTCCGCCACGCGGCGACGGCACCCGCGACGACGCCCGCGGGCCGCGCCCACCCGGCGAACTCGGAGCCGGCGAACAGTGCCGCGGTCGCGATCAGCGCGGCGAGCAGCGCCACCGCGGAGTGCGCGAGGTAGGTCTGTACCGCCGCCGGAAGGCGCAGGCGCCTGCGCAACAGCGGCCCGGCGAGCCGCAGGGCGTAGGTTCCGGCGGCCAGGGCCGCGATTGCCAGCCAGGTCATCGGTGGTCGCTCTTTTCCTGCGTCGGGACCGGGAGCGCGAACACGAGTCCGAGCAGCGCGACGAGCACGGGCAGGCCGGGCGGCAGGAACGGCGTGGCGACCAGGGCCACCGCGGCCGCGCCGAGCGCCACCCGCAACGCCGGCCGCTCCTTGAGCGAGGGCAGCAGCAGCGCCAGCATGCCGGCCGGGAAGGCGGCGTCGACGCCGAACGCGTCCGGGTCGCCGACCGCGCCGCCGGCGACGACGCCCACGACGGTCCCGACGTTCCACACGACGAACAACGCGCCGCCCGCGAGCCAGAACGCCTGGCGACGGGCTCTGTCACCGGTGCGGGCGAGCGTGAACGCGACCGCCTCGTCGATGATCAGGTGGCTTCCGAGGAGCCGGTGCCGGCCGAGAGCGTCGCCCATGGCCAGGCCGAATGGCAGGTGACGGGCGTTCAGTACGAGGCCGCCGAGCACCGCGGCCACCGCGGTGCCGCCGGCACCGGCGACACCCACGGCCAGGAACTGGGCGCCGCCGGCGAACACGAACACCGACATGGCGACCGCTTTCGCCCCGGACAGGCCGGATGCGACCGCGATCGCGCCGAAGGAGATGCCGATCACGAACGCGGCGGCGGCGAGGGCGGTGACGTCGCGGGCCAGCCCCGGCGGTAGTGTTCGGAGAAACGAACGCATGTTCTCTACCATGAACCGCTCAACCTGCGTTCGTCAAACCGAATTCCTGTACGGGAGACCGAACATGGACCAGCGACGCGCGCCCATCGACACCATCGCGGCCGCGATCCGGCGCGAGCGCGAGCGGGTGGGGCTGTCCCTGAGCGAGCTGGCGAAGCGGGCCGGTGTGGCCAAGTCGACGCTGTCGCAGCTCGAGGCGGGTACCGGCAACCCCAGCGTGGAGACGCTCTGGGCGCTCGGGGTGGCGCTCGACGTCCCGTTCAGCCGGCTCGTCGAGCCGCGGTCCGCGCCGATGATCGTGATCCGGGCCGGCGAGGGGCCGACGGTGCCGGCCAGCGAGGCCAACTACTTCGGCACGCTGCTGTCGGCCTGCCCGCCGGGTGCCAGGCGCGACATCTACCTGATCACGGCCGAGCCCGGCCCGGCCCGCGAGGCCGACGCGCACCTGCCGGGCAGCATCGAGCACGTCGTGGTGATCTCCGGCCGGCTCCGCGCCGGGCTGCCCGACCACCTGGTCGACCTCGACCCCGGTGACTACGTGATGTTCGCCGGCGATGTCTCCCACCGGTACGAGGCGCTCGTCGCCGGCACGGCCGCGGTGCTGGTCATGGAGCACGTGTGACGCTCCGGGCCGAGTGGCAGCACGAGCGCGACCGGCAGCTTCATCTCGGCGCCGAGCCGCCGCCGCGCGCCGCCGATCCGGTGGACCGCTTCACCTGATCGTCCTGGTCAGGTGGGCCTTTCGGGGTCACCCGACGGGTGCTTGAGATTCGGTCCGGTGGGGTGTCCCGGCGTGTCGACCAATAACGACTCAGTAACACTCGATCTCCACCGGGTCCGGTTTGAACGAAAACGTCGGCGTTCCCGCTCATGCAGAGTGACCGTTCGATTGCAGTTTGAGATTCACGCTCGTCACGGCCTTTTCGCAGCCTTTGATCGGCCTTTATGCTCCACCGGTCATCGAATGAGACGCCCGTTCCCGATGGCGCCAGAGTGACGAGAAGCCTTTCTTCGCAGCGGTTCCCGAGAACCCCTGCCGAGCGAGGCTGCTCCGGCGTGCCCATGGACGGGTGAATGAGACCTTGGGGGCTCGTTTGCGCCGCTTCGCTCGGCTTCCCAGCCGGATCCTGGCCGTATCCGCCGCCACGTTCCTCGGTGCCGTCGGCGCCGTCGCCTTCTCCGCCGCACCGGCCAGCGCTCATCACGCGACCCTGACGCACGACGTCGTCTGCGGCGAGCGGCCCGGCACCGCGGTGGTCACCTGGACGGTCACCAACACCCACGACACCAAGGCGGCCACCATCCGGCGGGCGTCCCGGCCGATCGACGGGCTCCGCAACGACACCGCGGTGCCCGCGAAGGGCTCCGTCGAGGGGTCGGAGACGGTCACGCTTCCGGCGACCGACGCGAGCTTCAGCTTCATCATGAAGTGGCAGGGCTTCGAGGAGCCGATCTCGTCGACCGTCGATCTCAGCAAGCTCGACTGCGAGCCGGCCAAGGAGCCGACCCGCACCGCCACGAGCAACTGCGACGGCACCCTGACGGTGGTGGTCACGAACGCCGACGACAAGGCGCGCCGGATCGCCATCAACGGCGAGGGCGAGTACAACGAGCGCAGGAACCTCCAGCCCGGTGAGAAGTGGGAGCACGTGGTGCCCAAGGCCCACGCCGGAACGGTCAGGGTCAAGTGGAAGACCGCCAAGGAGAACGACGACACCGACGGCGGGTGGGAAGGCGACGAGAAGTTCAACTGGGCCCAGCCCGAGGCGTGCTTCGACGTCACCACGAAGTCGACCTGTGAGGACCTGACGATCGCCGTCGCCAACACGGGGAAGATGGCGATCAAGGCCGAGGTCACCGTCGGCGACGAGGCGAAGCAGGTGGAGATCGAGCCCGGCAAGAGCGCCGAGATCGCGATCGACGCCGTCGACGGCCTGGTGGCCAAGCTGGTCGTCACCGGTGACTACTCCAAGGACTTCGCGTGGGCCAAGCCCGCCGACTGCTCCGGCGGCCCTCTGCCGGTGACCGGTGCCAACGCCGGTCTGCTCGCCGGCGTCGCGCTGGTGCTCGTGTCCGGTGGCGGCGGCCTGTTCTTCCTGGCCCGCCGGCGGCGCGTCCGCTTCGCTGCCTGATCTGACCTGAACCACCCGCAGCCGGGGTCGGCCCTCTCCAGGGCCGGCCCCGGCTGCTGTATGCATCGATACCGTGAAATAAACCGAATTTATGCTTGTCGTGGACTTTCGGCCGGCTTTGATCAGCCTTTATGATCCTCCGGTCATCGATTGAGACGCCCGTTCCCGATGGCGCCCGCCTTACGACGAGCCTTACCGCGCAAGGGTTTCCCTCGACCGACCCGGCCCGGTGAGGCGGCTGCGGCGCGCCCATCGACGGGCGATCGACCTGGGGAGCTCGTCTTGAGTCGCATCACCCGGCTTACCCGCCGGACCCTCGCCCTGTCCGCCGCTACCTTCCTCGGCGCCGTCGGCGCCGTCGCCTTCGCCACCGCGCCGGCGAGCGCCCACGCGGCCTCGCTCACCTCGACCGTCGCCTGTGTCGAGGGCAAGCCGAACACCGTCAAGGTCACGTGGAAGCTCACCCACGACATGGACAAGCGTGCCGACGTCAGCGACGTCGTCCTCAACAGGACGCCGGGCGGGGTCGGCCAGATCCAGAACGGCGCCCAGCTGGCGTCGAAGGAGTCGACGCTGGTCGGGTCCAGGGAGTTCGCGACCGACGCCGGCGCGCAGACGCTGACCGCCACGGTCAAGTGGCCCGGCACCACCCAGGAGAAGGGCGTCGCGAACACCGCCCGCTGGAACCGGTTCGACTGCGGTCCCGAGGAGAGCGCGGCCGTCAGCGACTGCAACGGCCTGCTCACCGTGAAGATCCAGAATGTCGGTGCCCAGCCGAAGCTGTACGAGGTCGTGCCCAAGGGCGGCACCACGCAGAGCAGGATCCTGGCGCCCGGACAGGTCTGGGACGTCGTGATGGCCCCCCAGGAGCACGCCGGCGAGGTGAAGGTCCGGTCCAAGCGGGCCAGCGACCAGTCCGACGGCGGCTGGAGCGAGAAGTCCTTCTCCTGGGTCAGGCCCGACGCGTGCTTCGAGGCCACCTCGAAGTCCACCTGTGAAGACCTGGTCATCACGGTGAAGAACACCGGCGCCAAGCCCATCAAGGCCACGGTTGCGGTCGGTTCCACGTCCAGGACCACGGAGATCCAGCCCGGCAAGGAGGGGAGCCTGTCCCTCGACGGCGTCGACGGCCTGGTCGCCAAGCTGACCGTCGACGGCAAGGCCACGGACTTCGCCTGGGCCAAGCCGGCCGGCTGCGACCCCGGCCTGCCGGTGACCGGCGCGAACGCCGGCCTGCTCGCCGGTACCGCCCTGGTGCTGGTCGCGGGTGGCGGCGGCCTGTTCTTCCTGGCCCGCCGGCGCCGCATCCGCTTCGCGGCGTAAGCACACACACGCAACCCGGGGTCGCCTCGCGAAGGGGCGGCCCCGGTCGTGTCAGCCGCGGAGGAAGCTGAACGCGGCGATCAGGGCGATCCAGGCCAGCGGCATCCCCACGAAACAGATCGCCCCGCCGAGGCGGGCCTGCTTCGGCAGTCCGGCGCCCACCCGCGGCTGGCCCACCGTCGCCACCGTGAGGTAGCCGGCGAAGAAGGCCAGCGCCGGCAGCCCGCACAGCGACCACGCCAGCACCCCGAAGTCGGTCTCCTGGCTGACCGTCACCAGCCCGCACTGCACCAGCCACCCGACGGCCGCCCAGGCGCCGTAGATGAGCGCGTTGCGCGCCGTGGGGGAGGCGTCGGGAAGCAGGATCGGGTTGGCGCCGATCTGCTCGGCCCGGCGCGCCTGCACGTCGGCGGCGTTGGCGGCGTCGGCGGCCAGGTGCAGGGCCTGCGCCACGTCGGTGACGGAGCTGCGGTCGGCCTTGCCCGTCCAGGGCTCGGGCAGCTTGAGCGTGGTGGCGAGGTTGTTCAGCAGCTCACGCTGCGCGTCGAGATGCCTGGTGAGCTTGTCGAGGTCGTCGGCGGCCGTCCGGCTGACCGCGGCCCGGTCGGCGGCGGCGGCCTCCTCGGCTCTGCGCAACTCGGCCAGTTCCTGAGCCGCCCGGGCGTAGTCCGACCACGTCACGCATCGAACTCTACCGAAAACGCGAAGCGGCCCCGGGCGTCGAATCCCGGGGCCGCTCGAATTCGCCCGTGAAGAGGACGGTCACACGATCGACAGGTGCACGTGGTTCGTGTGGTCGCACGCCGGGCTGCCGCACTGGCCGCCGTAGGTCTTCCAGCTTCTGGTGGCGGTCTGCCAGATCTGCTTGAACCAGATCACGTACAGCACACCGAGGCGGTCGGCGTTGGCGATGTAGAAGCCCGCCAGGTTGTTGCCGTACGTCCGCGCCGCACCCGTGGCGACCCCGCCGAAGGTCTTCTCGTCGGAGGCCCAGTCGCACGCGCGTCCCCGGGGATGTTCGCCACCGTCCTCGCCGGGCCGGTAGCACCCGACGAACCGGGTGAACCCCGCCGCCTTGGTCTGGTTGTACGCGTGCAGGGTGCGCGGGGTCAGGCAGCCGCTGGTCGTCGGATCGTCGACGTTGCACGACTCCTTCGGCCAGGAGCCGTCGGAGTTGCGCGGCGCCGGCTGAGCGGCCGGCGAGTTGGCGCTGACGAAGCCGGCCGAGTTGACGCCGCCGACGTTCGCCACGGCCTTCTCGGCGTCCTTCTTTTTCTTCTCCATCGCCGCGAACTGCGCTTCCTGTACCGCGACCTCGGCGTCGATCTGCTTCTTGGTCTCGGCGAGTTCGCGGTTGAGCTGGTTGAACTCCTTCAGCTTCTTGTCGTTGCGCAGCGCCATCCCGTTCGCGGTGGAGGCCTTGTCGACGAAGTCCTCCGACGTGGCACTGCCCAGCAGGGCGGCCGCGGTGGTGAGGCCGTTGTTGCGGTACGCCATCAGGAGGAGGCCGGTGGTGGCCTCCCTGGTGGCGTCGATCCGGGCCTGAAGGTCGGCGATCTTCGTGTTGAGGTCGGCCTGCCGCGCGCGGGAGGCGTCGAGCAGCCCTTTCGCTTCGAGGAACCCGCGGTTGGCCGCTTCCAGTTCGTCCTTCAGGGTCTTCGGTGCTGCACCGTCTTCACCGGGTTCGGCGGCGGCGGGGTTCGCGACGAGTATCGCGAGAAGCGCGGACAGGACCGCGACCAGCCACCATCGCCGACTGTGGTTGTCGGTCACCATGGGCGTGGAACTGTTCCTTCCGTCGGCCGCCGACCGGGTTAGCTGACGGGTTCGGGACGGAACAGTGGTGCCCCTACCGCTTTCGCGGATTCACCCCAATGGTGCGTGGGTCCCCGGCTCGCTCATGAGCGATTAGGCGGCAGCCACCACCGGCACCGGGGGGCGCCGCCTGGCAGTAGCCGAGCGACAGATTAGCCAACATCACGACCGGGCTGCACCCTTCCGGTGCGATTACTACCGGTAGCCAGCGTCGAGGAGACGGGGAGTGAACGTTTTGCTGGATCCCGGGCCTGCACTAAGGTAAGCCTTACCTACGGAGGTGGACATGAACGAACCCTCGCCCGCGGAACGGCTGCGCTCGCTGCTCTGCTCCGCCTCCTCGCTCGACATCGTCGCGGCCGGCCGGCGCGTGTCGCTGCTCGACGGTCACGCCGTCGACGCCGACGGCCGGCTGACCATCGAGGTGCCGGCCGACAGCGCACTGGCGCTGGAGCTCGCCGAGGGTCCGTTGCCGGCCATCGTCGAGATCACCGACGTGTCGCCGGTTGCGATGCGTAACCGGATCCGGGCCCGGGCGACCTTCGCCGGCGGGCTCCGGTCCACCACCGGAACAACGACGCACTTCGATCTCGCCGCGGCCGACCTCACCGAGCGCGGCGTCACGACGCACGTCTCGCCGGCCGAGTTCGTCGCCGCCGCGCCCGACCTGCTCGCGACCCGCGAGGCGGCGCTGCTCTGCCACCTCGTCGACGCCCACGCCGACCTGGTCAGCTGGCTCAGCCGGCTGGTGCCGGTCGAGCGGCTGCACGGGGTCACGCGGGTGCATCCGCTGCACCTCGACCGGTTCGGCATCGTGCTGCGGCTGGAGTTCCCGAGCCGCGACCGCGATGTCCGGCTCCCGTTCGGTCAGCCGGTCCGAACCGTCGAGGACGCACCGAGCCGCATGCTCGAACTGCTGGCCCGTGCCCGGACCTGCCGCAGGCGGGTCGCGTAGGTCAAGCTGTCGGCATGGCCGACGAACCCCTCTGCGTCGATGACTTCGAAGCGCTGGCCCATGCGAGGGTCCGCGCCGAGTACTGGGACTACATCGCTGGCGGCGCCGGCTCCGAACGGGCCCTCGCGGCCAACCGAACCGCGTTCGAGCGGGCTGCCCTGCGTCCCCGGATTCTGGTCGACGTCTCGACCGTGAGCACCGCGACCACGCTGCTGGGCCGCGACCTCGCCGGTCCCGTCGCCATCGCGCCGACGGCCTACCACCGGATGTCGCATCCCGACGGCGAGCTCGCCACGGCCCGGGGCGCGGCGGACGCCGGCGCCCTGTACATCACCAGCTTCTTCTCCAACCACACGATGGAGGACATCTCGGCGGCGGCGCCGGACGCGCCGCGCTGGCTCCAGCTGTACTGGCTGCACGACCGGGGGCTGTTCGGCGACGTGGTCGAGCGGGCGGCCGGCGCCGGCTACGAGGCGCTGGTGCTCACCGTCGACACCCCGGTGCTCGGGCTCCGGCTGCGTGACGCGCGCAACTCGCTCTCGCTCGACCCGGAGACCATCCCGGCCAACCTGACGGCCGCGCCGACGCTGCTGACCACCCGCACCGAGAACAGCTCGGCCGTGTCGGCGCAGGCGGTGCAGGCCTTCGACGCGTCGATCACCTGGGACGACCTGGCCTGGCTGCGCGAGCGGTCCCGGCTGCCGTTGATCCTCAAGGGCATCGTCACCGCCGAGGACGCGCGGCTCGCCCTCGACTACGGCGTGGCGGCCATCGCGGTGTCGAACCACGGCGGGCGCCAGCTCGACAACCCGATCGGCGCGCTCGACGTGCTGGCCGAGGTGGTCGCCGCGGTCGACGGCCGCTGCCCGGTGCTGTTCGACGGCGGGGTGCGTACCGGTCACGACGTCGCGGTCGCGCTGGCGCTGGGCGCCGACGCGGTGCTCGTCGGCCGGCCGGTGCTGTGGGGCCTCGCGGTCGGTGGCGCGGAGGGGGTCGCGCGGGTCCTCGGGCTGCTCCGCACGGAGCTGGAACGGGTGATGGCGCTGATCGGCCGCCCGACGATCGCGTCGATCGACGCGTCCGCGGTGGTGCTCCGGTGACGCGGAAGGTGCTTGTAGCGCTCGGTGTCGTGCTGTTCGTCGACATCGTCCGCACGTGGCTGCCGACGATCATCACGGTGTTCGGCCAGGCGGCGTCGACGCCGGCGGAGCTGATGGGCGCGTTCGCCCTGTTCTGGTTCGTGCTCGCGCTCGGCGCGCCGTTGGTGGCCGGCCTGCCGCGGTTCCCGCTGGTGGCCGGCCTCGTCATGGCGGGCTGCCGGGTCGCGGTGCTGTTCACGGCCGGCCAGGTGCACCTGTACGTGGCGTCCGTCGGGTTGCTGGCCGGTCTGTGCTGGCTGGTCTCGCTCGCGACGCGCGGCACGTCGCCGCGGTGGGTCGCGGTCGGTGTGGCCGCCGCCGCGGTCGAGCACGCGCTCATATGGCGCGGCGTGGTCGGTGGGTTCCTGGCCGTCGCGACAGCGGCCGGGTTCGTCCTGCTGCTGCTCAAGCAGGGTGACGCACGTGAGCGCGGGCCTGCTACCGGATGGTTTCTGGTGGGACCGGTCATGTTCCTCGCCCTGCAGGTCGGACTGTCCCCGGCGGTGGTGACGACGGGCGTCTCCTACGCCATCGGCGGCGAGGTGGCGGTGTCCGGTGGCCCTCGTGCGGCGGCCGCCACCGTGGCCCTGACGACGGTCGCGGTGCTGGTCTTCGTGTACCTGGTCCTGCGGCCGCCGGCCACGGCCCGGGCGCGAGTGCTCTGCGCCGTGGTGCTCGTCGCGGGCGCGGCGGCGTTCACGTACGGTCCCGGCTGGTTGTTCGTGGTGGTGGTGCCGGTGATGGCCGCGGCGCTGGGCGGCTGCGCCGGTGCGGCCTTCTCCGGCGACCGCCCGGACCCGCCGCGCGGGTACGCGGCCGCGGCGGGGCTGCTGGTGTTCTCGGTCGCGGCGTTCGCCTACTACGCCGCCTACGACCTCGGCTATCCGAACGCGTGGGTGCCGCCGGTGGTCGCCCTGGTGGTGGCGGTTGCCGCGGTGCGGGCCGGCGGGGCACCGGAGGCCGTGGCCCTGCCGCGTGCCGCGTACGTCGCGGTTCCGGTCGCCGTCCTGCTCCTGGTGTCGGTGGGCGCCTGGTGGGTGCCGCCGCGCGCCGCGTCCGGTGGTGGGCCGGCGGAGCTGCGGGTCGTCGCCTACAACATCCGCATGGCGTTCGACCTCGACGGACGGTTCTCCGCCGAACGGCTGGCCGATGTCATCCGGGCCGAGCGGCCCGACGTCGTGTTCCTGAGCGAGGTCGACCGGGCCTGGCTGCTCAACGGCGGCCACGACGACGTGCAGGTGCTGGCCCGCGACCTCGGGATGCGGTACGGGTTCGCGCCGGCCGCCGACGCCGTCTGGGGTGACGCGATCCTGACGAACCTGCCGGTGGTGTCGTGGCACGCCGAGCGGATGCCGTCGTACGGCGCGGTGACGGGTGCGCAGGTGCTGGGCGCGGTGCTGCGACGCGGGCCGGGGACGGTGGCGGTGGTCTCGACGCACCTGCAGCCGCCGCCGGACCGGCCGCCGCTGGAGCAGGCCCGCCTGGTCAACCGGTTCGCCGCGGGGCTGAAGGCACCCGGCCGGCCGGTGATCGTGGGCGGCGACTTCAACACCAGGCCCGGCGAGGAGCCGTTCGAGGCGCTGCTGGCGAACGGGTTCACCGACGCCTTCGCGGCGCGCCGGCCGGTGAACACCAGCCCGGCCGACGCGCCCCGGCAGGAGATCGACCACGTGTTCGTGGCCGGTGCGCAGGCCCGGGACGTCTCCGCGCCCCGCAGCACCGCCTCCGACCACCTGGCCGTGGCCGTCACGATCACGTGGTGATCAGCTGGCCTGTGCCAGCGTGACGAGGAACCGGCCGTAGCTGTCGGTCCACCGCCGGGTGGCGGTGAACCCGGCCGCGGCCAGTTCCGCCTTGACGCCGTCGGGGTGGAACTTCGCCGAGATCTCGGTGCGCAGCTCCTCGCCCTCGGCGAAGTCGACGGTGAGGTCGAGCGCCGGCACCGTCACCCGGTAGGCCTTCGACGCCCGGAGCCGCATCTCGACCCAGCCGCGGCGGGCGTCCCAGATCGCCACGTGCTGGAAGCCGTCGGGGTCGAAGTCGGCGCCGAGCTCGCGGTTGATGACCCGCAGCACGTTGCGGTTGAAGTCGGCCGTGACCCCTCGCGCGTCGTCGTAGGCGGGCACCAGCACGTGCGGCGACTTCACCAGGTCGGTGCCGAGGAGCAGCCACTCGCCGGGGTCGAGCTCGGCCCGCAGCGCGTGCAGGAACGACGCCCGCTCGTCGGGCACCAGGTTGCCGATGGTGCCACCGAGGAACGCGACGAGCCGCTTGCCCCCGGCCGGCAGCGCGGACAGGTGCCGCGTGAAGTCGCCGACCACGCCGCGCACGCTGATGCCCTGATAGGCGTCCGCGATGTCCACTGTGGACTGTTCCAGCGCGCTCGCCGACACGTCGAGCGGAACGAACGCGCCGAGTTCGCCGATGCGGCTCAGCGCGTCGAGGAGCAGCCGGGTCTTGTCGGACGAGCCGGATCCCAGCTCCACCAACGTCTTCGCGCGCGTGACCGTGGCGATCTCGGCGGCCCGCTCGGTGAGGATGGCCCGCTCGGCGCGGGTCGGGTAGTACTCCGGCAGGCGCGTGATCTCCTCGAAGAGCTCGCTGCCGCGGGCGTCGTAGAACCAGCGCGGTGGCAGCACCTTGGGACTGGCGGTGAGCCCGGACCGCACGTCGTCGCGCAGGGCCCGGGTGATGTCGTCGTCGGAAATGAGGTACAGCAGGGGTTCGGCTGTCATCAGGTTCCTTCGGTCAGAGGACGAACGTCGACGTCGCCGGCGGTGGCGGTGACCACGTGCCGGTCGGGAACGGCCCGCCAGGCGGGGTCGTCGTCGAGCGGTTCGGAACTGATCAGGGTGCTCGTGCCGGGGTCGACCCGCACCGAGAGCGCGTGCCACCAGGCGGTGGCGACGACGGTGCGGCCGTCGGTGAGCAGCAGGTTGAGCCGTGACTCCGGTGCCACGGCCACGATCTCGTGGAGAGTGTCCACAATGGACTCCGCCAGGCCGGTACCCGCGCGGAGCCGGTGGCGCACCAGTGCCCACAGGAACGCCGCGTCGGTGGGCGCGTCGAGGGTCAGCAGGTCGCGGACCGGAAGCGTCTCCGCGAGCCCGACCACCGAGTCGGGCCAGCCCGCGACGGCGCCGTTGTGGCTGAACAGCCACGGCCCTTCGGTGAACGGCGCGGCGGCCGTCTCCATGACGGGCATGCCCACGGTGGCGTTGCGCAGCGCGGCGAGCACCGCGCCGGCGCTCGTCGCACGGGCGAGCGCCGGAAGCGCCGCATCTGTCCAGATAGGACAGTCACGGCGGTACCGGACGGGCGCGTCGGCGCCGGGCGGGTACCACCCGACGCCGAACCCGTCGGCGTTGACCACACCGCCGCGGCGCATGTCCTTCGGCGCCCAGCTCTGCTTTGCGAGCGAGTGGGGCGGGTCGAGGAGCAGCGCGGCGAGCGGCAGCGGAGGCCCGAGGTAGGCCAGGTGCCGGCACATCCGTCAGGCGACCTCGGCCGGCGTGGCGTCGCGGGCGCAGCGGAAGCCGCTGAAGATCTGGCGCCGGATCGGGTAGTCCCAGTTGCGGAACGTGCCGCGGCAGGCCGCCGCGTCGGTTCCGAACGAGCCGCCGCGCAGGATGCGGTAGTCGCGCCCGAAGAACACCTCGGAGTACTCCCGGTACGGGAACGCGGTGAACCCGGGGTAGCCGTGGAACGCGGTGTCGCACCACTCCCACACGTCGCCGATCAGCTGGTGGACGCCGAGCGGCGACGCACCCCGCGGGTACGCGCCGACGGGCGCCGGTGCCAGGTGGCGCTGCCCCAGGTTGGCGCGTTCGGGCGTCCAGTCGTCGTCGCCCCACGGGTTGCGCCGGCTGCGGCCGGTGGCCGGGTCGTACCGGGCCGCCTTCTCCCACTCGGCCTCCGTGGGCAGGCGCTTGCCGGCCCAGCGCGCGTACGCCTGCGCCTCGTGGAAGCAGACGTGCACCACCGGCTCGTCGGGTCGCACCGGCCCGGTGACGCCGAACCGGGTGTACGTTCCGTCCCTGTTCCAGTGCATCGGCGCTGTCAGGTCGGCGTCGCGGCGGTGCCGCCAGCCTTCCGCGGTCCACCAGCGCTCGTCGTCGTAGCCGCCGGCGTCGACGAAGGCCCGGTACTCCGCGTTGGTGACCGGTGCCGCGTCGATGAAGTACGGCGGCAGGTGCACCTCGTGTGCCGGGCCCTCGTTGTCGAGCGCCCACGGGTCGGTGGAGGTGCCCATCGTGAACGGGCCACCGGTTACCAGCACCTCGCCACGCACGGCGGTGCCGGGCTCCGGAGGTGGCGGCGCCGCGAGCACCGCCGGACCCGACCGGAGCTGGTGGGTGGCGAGCATCGTCTCGGCGTGCTGCTGCTCGTGCTGCACGATCATGCCGAACGCGAAGCCGTTCTCGGTGAGCCGTCTGCCCTCCAGCGGCACGCTGTCGACGAGGTCGAGCACCTTCGACCGCACCTGGCCGACGTAGCCCCGCGCCTCGGCCGGACTCAGCAAAGGCAGGCCCGGACGGTTGACCCGGGCGTGCTTGAACGCGTCGTACAGCTCGTCGATGTCGGCGCGCACCGGGTCGCGACCGCCGACGTCACGCACCAGCCACAGCTCCTCCTGGTTGCCGACGTGGGCCAGGTCCCAGACCAGCGGCGACATCAGCGGCGAGTGCTGCCGGACCAGGTCGTCGTCGTCGACGGCGTCGGTGAGGTACGTGGTGCGGTCACGGGTGCGGATCAGTTCCTCGGCGACGCGCGAGCGCAGCCGTTCGGTGTCGATGGTCATGCCGTTTCCCCTGCCGTTCCTCTTGCGCTGTCGAGACGTCGCCGGATGAGGTCGCTGGCCTGGCCGGGCGTGTCGACCGGCAGGTTCTCCAGCGCGAGCGCGAGCAGCCCGCGGGCCGCGTCGGCGATCGCCGGGTCGGCCGTGCCGTGACGGGCGGCGGCCTCCCACCGGTCGATCGCCGGAGCCGCGCGTCTCTCGGCCTCGGCGATGGTGTCGGAGCTGGACAGCAGGGACATGACGACGGCGACCGGAGCGATCCACTCGCCCGGTGGCTGGGTGTCGAGGTAGCGCACCTCCAGGTAGCCCCGCGGACGGACCGGCGGGAACAGCGTCGTGAGGTGGTAGGACAGGTCGTCGTGCGTCGGCGGGGTGTCGAGCGCGCCGCCGATCCAGTCGGCGAACGTGGAATCCGGCGGTGCCTTCCAGCGGTCGCCGTCGCGCCGCACGCACAGCAGCGGCGCCGACATCGCGTACCGCACCCAGGCGTCGGCCGTCACGGATCCGCCTTGTGCGTACACGGGCGCGGTGCGCCTCGGGTCGAGCCGCAGCCACGCGCGCATCCGCGCCGACGCCCACCCGGTGTCGTGTCCGGCGTGACGACGCGAGGTGGCGAACGCGGCCAGCAGCGCCGGACCGAGCGTGTGCAGCGCCCGCCACCGTTCGGTGGGGTCGACGCCCGCGTCGACGCAGACCTGCAGGCCGGCGGTGCTGCGCATCATGGCGTCGCCGTACGGCCGGTAGGGCTGGAACGCGTGCGTCATCGCCGCGTAGCGCGGGGTCTGTACGACGATTGCCGGTGGCCGGTGCGGGTCGATGCCGTTGCGGCCGAGTACCAGGCCGTGCCTGGCGAGGAGCCCTTGCAGGGCGGCGATGTCGGCTTCGACCCGCTGGTACAGGGTGGCCGGTGACGCCGCGGGCGGGGTGGAGATCTCCACCTGACCGCCGGGCTCGACGGTGACGGGGCTGCCCCCGGGAAGGGGTGCTGCCGGGCTGTCTCTGTCAATGCTGAGTGGTGCGTGTGGGCCGAGTGCGGCCCGCAGTGCGGAGATGTCGAGTGGCCGGGCCGGGTCGTCGCGATGGTGGACGGTCCACTCCAGTTCGACGCCGGTGCTCTCCGGAGGGCCCGTCTTGAAACAGACCCGGGCTATGTAGCCCTCCGCGTCGGCCACCGAGTTGACGACGGCGGTGCCGTCGACCGTGATGGTCATCGATCCCTCCCTGGGGTCGGTCCTGCATTCGACCGTACCCAGGAGGGGTGACACTTCCACCGACTCGAACCGGTGGCTGGGGGGAATGTCTGTTCTTCTGCCGTTTACCGGCGGTGGTCAAGATCGCCGTGCTTGACCCCTTCGATGAACGTGTGCCAGGCCGCCGGGCCGAACGCGAGCTCGGGGCTGCGTGGATCCTTCGAGTCGCGCACGCGAACCTCGCTCACGGTTCTCGTGGTGCCGACCCTGGCCGCCTCGACACGGGCCACCTCGACGCACTGGGCGCTGGAACATCGGGTACTTCGTTGCCACACGACATGTGGGCGTTTTTCGCACATGGATGCCCTCCCTACCGAAGTCGTTCGCCCACAGTAAGCGACATCGGAGGGAGAACAAACCGTCAAGCGGGCACTTTCGGATACATAAAGGAGGATAAATGCGAAACCGGCTATCTTCTGGGTGGGGGCACCTTTCACGATGCCCGTCGACGTCTGTCAGATGCCCCCGGGTACAGGACCCGTCCTAACTGTTGCCGATCTCGCCGACGGCGACCGCGGCGATGAAGGCCATCCAGGCGACGTGGCTGATCCGGAGACTGCCCCCTTCGGGCTTCTTCGAATCGCGGACCAGAACGGCATCACTCCCTTCCGCCACCTCGACGCAGGCCCCCGTGGAGCAGAAGCTGCTACGCCGCCACTGCCCCTGCGCTTCGTCTCGTTCCACTGTCGATTTCCTCTTCTCCCTCTGGGTCTCACCTCGGGCTCGAGGTGAGGGGCATCACCTAGGACGTCCGCCGCCGTCGGGGCCGTGACGGTGCCGACGTCCTGCTCGCCCCCGCCGGCGGTGTGGCCGCGGGTGGCGCCGAATCAAGAAGGTCCGCTGCGCTCTCCGTGATCAGCCCGGCGGAGGCCGGCTCGTTCAGCGATGCCTCCCAGTACTTGTCGAAGATCTCGCGGTGGCGGGAGATGTTCCACGGGTCCTCGACCAGTTCGTCGTTGAGGTAGCTCTCGCGGTACAGGACCGCGTTCTCGCCCGGCCTGTCGCCGGGAAGCGTGAGGATGTCGTACTGGCCGAACATCGGCAGCGGCGCGTCGGCCGTGTAGGGCAGGACGCGCACCAGGATCTCGGGCCGCTCCCGGGCCACGCGCAACAGGTCGAGCAGCTGCTCGCCGGTGGTGCGCGCGTCGCCCGCACGCCGCTTGAGCACCGACTCGTCGAGCAGCAGGAGGATCTGGGGGAAGTCGCGCCGGGCGAACAGCTCGGTACGCCGGCGCATGCGGGTCTGCAGCCGCACCTCGATGTCCTCGTCGGCCAGCTCGCCGATGTGGCCGTTCAGGGTGGCTCTGGCATAGGCGGGTGTCTGCAGCGGGCCCGGGATGATGAAGCTGGTGAAGTGCCTGATCGCCGTCGATTCGTGCTCGTACTGGATCAGCTGTCGCGACGGCCCGGTCAGGTGGTTCCGCACGGTCGGCTCGTCCCACCACATCTGCCGCCGGCGCGAGATTCGCGCGTCCTGGAGATGCCGGTCGACCTCGTCCTTTTCGGTGATCTTCAAATACGCGAGCAATGGTCGCAGGTCGTTCGGCGAGATTGTGACCTCGCCACTTTCGATCCGGATGACCTTGCTGGTGGACCACTCCATTTCCTCGGCCACCTGGGCCTGCGTGAATCCCAGCCGTTCACGCGCCTCGCGCAATGCCAACCGGACGCGTCTACGCGCGCCTGCGGGGGACTCCTGCGAGGTCATAGCCCTCTCAACCGTGACGGACGGCCTTGCGTGACGTGCAGACAGCGAGTTCGCTCTCCGGAGTATGCCTGACCGAGCGGGTGAACGTAGGTTACTCGCGCGAGCCGGCCGGCGATGCCCCAGACGTGACCCGGATTCGCCTACCGGGCGACCGCGTGAACGTGGCCGCCGGCTTCGAGCGCGCGCAGCAGTCCCCGCCTGACCTGGCCGAACGTGAGTTCGTCGGTGGTCGAGTACAGGCAGATCGCCGAGCCGAGGTGCTCGGCGTTGAGCTGCCAACGCGGCCTCCTGGCGACGATGGACGCGCCGCCGAACCCGGCCGATCCGACGAGCGCCAGGGCCGCCACTGCCCAGGCCGCCGGTGAGTCGAGAATGGGGCCGATCGCCACGGCCAGAATCAACGCTCCCGCAAAGGTGTGGGTGATACTGCGACGCCGCGGATCGGGGTTCCCGCGCACGATGTGAATTCCGCGCAGGTCCTCCAGCGCGAATCGTTCTGTTGCGAGAAGCGCCACGAACTCGCTCTCGCTGATCACCAGATCCCTGCTTCGGTAGAAGACGGTCATGGTGGTGCCTCCGTTCACGTTTTGTGACCGGTGGTGTGGGGGCTGCCGCCAGTATGCGATGCGACCACTCGGATGGCTAGAACCCAATCTGCCATATCGCAGATAGTGCTACTCCGGAATGTGATCGCGCGAGTTGACAATCACTCAATCAGCTCACCTCGGCGGCCGTCTACGATCGACCTGTGCTGATCACCAAGTTCACCCATTCGTGCGTGCGCCTGGAAAAGGCGGGCCGGGTGCTCGTGATCGATCCGGGAACGTGGAGCGAAGCGGGCGCGCTGCTGGGCGCCGACGCGGTTCTCGTGACCCACGAGCACGTCGACCACGTCGACCCGGTGCGGCTGGCCGGCATCGGCGCACCGGTGTTCGCGCCGGCGGGTGCCGACCTGCCCGGGCTCGACCGGGTGCGCGCGTTCGACCTCGCCCGCCTCGAACCCGGCGACGCGGTCGACGTCGCCGGGTTCTCCGTACGGGCCGTGGGCGGACGGCACGCGACCGTGTACGCCGGCCGGCCCGACTGCGCCAACCTGGGCTACGTGGTCGACGGGTCCGTCTACCACCCGGGTGACTCGCTGCACGTGCCCGACGCCGACCTCGACACGTTGTTCGTGCCGCTGCAGGCGTCGTGGCTGAAGGCCGCGGAGGCGATCGACTTCGTGCACGCCGTCGACCCGCGCCGCACGGTGCCGATCCACGAGGCGCAGGTGAACGAGCGCGGCCTCGACGCCCTGAACCACCACCTCGCCGCCCACACCGACCACGGCTACCGCTACCTGGCGCCCCGCGAGTCGCTGGAGGTCAGCGGCTGAGCCGCTGGAACCGGCGCACCGACAGCGGCGCGAACACCGCCACCAGCGCGGCCGGCCACGCGAGCGCGAGGAGCAGCGCGTGCTCGGTGGCCCAGGTCGGTTCGCCCCACGCCGGGTTGCCGAACAGGTCCCGGCACGCGGCCGCGGTGGCCGACATGGGGTTCCACTCGGCGATGGCACCCAGCCAGCCCGGCATGGTGTCGGGGGCCGCGAACGTGCTGGAGACGAACGCGAACGGCCACACCAGGATCTGCACCGCGACCGCGCCCTCCGGCCTTCCGATCACCAGCCCGAGGTACACACCTATCCACAGGAACGCGAAGCGCAGCAGCAGGAGCAGGCCGATGGCCAGCAGCGTCTCCACCGCCGACCCGTGTGCCCGCCAGCCGACCAGCAGACCGCCGACGATCAGCACGCCGAGCCCGGCGGCCGAGTTGAGCATGTCGGCGACGCTGCGACCGACCACCACCGCCGACGGCGCCATCGGCATCGAGCGGAAGCGGTCGGTGATGCCGCGCGCGGCGTCGGTGGCGACCGCGATCGTCGTGGACTCGATGCCGAACAGCATCGCCAACGCGAACATCCCCGGCATGAGGAAGTCGAAGTAGTCGCCGCCCGGCACCGCCATCGCGCCGCCGAGCAGGTACCCGAACATCACCATCATGAGCACCGGGAAGAACAGCCCGAGCAGGAGCACCCCGGGCTCGCGCGCCCAGCGGTTCAGGCTGCGCAGGGTGACGGTCCAGCCGTCGGCGACGGCCCATCTCAGCGTGGTCATGCCTTCAGCACCTCCAGGAACACCTCGTCGAGCGTCGGCCGGCGCAGGTTGATGTCGGCGGCCTCCAGCCGCGCGTCGCCGAGGACCCGCAGCGTCTCGACGAGCGCCGCCATACGGTCGTCCACCGCCACGCTCACGCGGCGCAGCTCCGGCTCGACCCGGGCCGGGGCACCGAGCGCGGTGCCGAGCACCTCGGCCGCCCGGTCGACGTCGTCGGGCCGGCGCAGGACGACGTCGACGCGGTCGCCGCCGAGGGCCGCCTTCAGCGCGTCGGGCGTGCCGGTGGTGACGACGCGGCCGGCGTCGACGAGGCAGACGGAGTCGGCCAGCTGGTCGGCCTCGTCGAGGTACTGGGTGGTGAGCAGCACCGTGGTACCGGCCGCGACGAGGTCGCGCACCGCGTCCCATACCTCCGCCCGTCCCCTCGGGTCGAGCCCCGTGGTCGGCTCGTCGAGGAACAGCACCGACGGGGCGAGGACGAGGCCCGCGGCGAGGTCGAGGCGCCGGCGCATGCCGCCGGAGTACGTCCGGACCGCTCTGGTGCCGGTGTCGGCGAGGCCGAACCGGGTGAGCAGCTCGTCGGCGCGGGCCCGCGCGGCGGCTCTGCCGAGGTGGTACAGGCGGCCGAACATCACCAGGTTCTGGCGCCCGCTGAGCACCTCGTCGACGGCCGCGTGCTGGCCGACCAGACCGATGCGCCGCCGCACCTCGGCCGGCTGGCGGGCGACGTCGTATCCGGCGACGACGGCCCGGCCGCCGTCGAGGCGCAGCAGCGTCGACAGGATGCGCACCGCCGTGGTCTTGCCGGCGCCGTTCGGACCGAGCAGCGCGCACACGGTGCCGGCGGTGACCGTGAGGTCGAACCCGTCCAGCGCGTGGGTGTCCCCGTACCGCTTGCGCAGGCCGTCGGCCACCAGGATCTCCATACGATGTACTTTATACAGTGTATGGAGTTGATGCCAAGGAGAATGACCCCGTGGCAACCGAGTACACCGGCACCGGCGACCCCATCCGCAGCATGGAGCTGCTGTGGGGCACCGCCGACGAGACCGTCAGGCGCGGCCCCCGGCCGAAGCTGCGCATGCCCGACGTCGTCCGGACGGCGGTCGCGCTCGCCGACCGCGACGGGCTGGCCGCGCTGTCGATGCGGCGGCTGGCCGAGGAGCTCGGGGTCACCGCGATGTCGCTGTACACCTACGTGCCGGGCAAGGGCGAGCTGCTCGACCTGATGACCGACGCGGTCTGCGCGGAGACCGCCCGGCCGGAGCACGACGGGCGGTCGTGGCGCGAGCGGCTCACCGGCATCGCCCGCGAGAACTGGGAGCTCTACCGGCGCCACCCGTGGCTGCTCCAGGTGGCGACCAACCGTCCGGTGCTCGGCCCGAACCTGATCGCCAAGTACGACTACGAGCTGCGGGCGGTCGACGGGCTCGGGCTCACCGACGTCGAGATGGACATGGTGGTCGCGCTCCTCGGCGACTTCGTGCACGGGTCGGTGCGGGCGGCGCTCAACCAGGCGCAGGCCCAGGAGCACACCGGCATGAGCGAGCTCGAGTGGTGGGAGAAGTTCCAGCCGCTGCTCGCCAAGGTGTTCGACGCCGAACGGTTCCCGACCGCCAGCCGCGTCGGTGCGGCGGCCGGCGAGGAGTTCCAGGCCGCGTCGGCGCCGCAACGCACGTTCGCGTTCGGGTTGGAAAGGCTGTTGGACGGCGTGGAGGCGCTCGTTCAGACCAGGTCGTAGGCCCGCAGCCACAGCTCGAGGGTGAGGACCAGCCACAGCTTCCCGCCCTGGCGCGGCAGCAACGCGCCCTCGCCGCGCAGCCACGACCGCACCGTGCGCACGTCGAAGAGCGGGTGCGACCGCCGGTCGAGCAGTACCTCCTGCGTGAGTGTCCGAAGTGGACCGCTGAGCCACTGCTGCACCGGCACCCGCATCCCGCTCTTCGGCCGGTCGACGATCGTGCGGGGGAGCAGGTCGCGCACCGCCTCCTTGAGCACCCACTTCTCGGAGGTGCCGGCGAGCTTCAGGCGCGGCGGAACCGCGAACGCGTGGTCGATCACCGCCGGCGCGAACAGCGGTGCCAGGCCCCGCAGCCCGCGGGCGGCGGTGAGCCGCTCGACCTTGGTGAGGATGTGGTGTGCGCCCTTGGTGCGCAGGTTGCAGTGCAGCAACCGGTTCAGCAGCGAGTCCATCGGGCCGTCGAGGTAGGGCTGCACGAACCGTTCCAGTGGCGCCGACGCCTCGCGGGCGGCCGGGGTGAGGAGCACCGGCAGGTCCTCGTAGCACTTGCGGTACGAGCGCAGGTACGCCGTCGCGCGGGCGAGCGGCGCGCTGTCCTCCCGGTGCAGTTCGAAGATGAGCATCGGCAGGTTCTTCGGGCCGCCGAAGACCGGGTCGCCGCCCTCGCCGTTCAGCACGACGCTGAGCCCGTCGGCCGCGGCGGCCTCGGCGAGCAGGAGGTTGGGCACGGTGAGCGGGTCGCCGACCGGGCTGTCGAGCAGCGCGACCGTCTCGGCGAGCCGGGCCGCGATCGTCTCGCCCGGTACGTTCAGCACCGAGTGGGTCGTGTGGCAGTGCGTCGCCACCAGGCCCGAGTAGGCCAGCTCGTTGGGCAGGTCGGAGCCGAAGCTGATCGAGTAGGTCCGCACGGTCTGGTCGTGCAGCTTGGCGGCCAGCGCGGTGACGAGGCTGCTGTCGATGCCGCCGGACAGCAGCACCCCCACCTGCTCGCCGGCGGGCAGCCGCGCCGCGGTCGCCTCCTCCAGCAGCGCCCGCAGCCGCCGCGGATGGTCGTCGGCGTCGACGATGCGCTCCTCGGGCTCCCAGAACACCTCGTCGGCCTCCGCGCCGTCGGGTCGCAGGCGCAGCACGCGTCCCGGCAGCACCTCGCGCACCCCGGCGACGAGGGTCTCGTCGCCGGGGAGGTAGGCGAACGTGAGGAACGAGCGGACCGCGTCGAGGTTCAGGCCCGTGCGCAGGTTCGGCGCGCGTCGCAGCGCCAGCAGGCTGGTGGACACGCACCAGCCCGCCGTGCCGTGCCCGTAGAACAGCGTGCGGGCGCCCACGTGGTCGCGGATCAGCACGAGGTCCTCGCCGTCGGCGATCGCGAGCACGAACATGCCGTCGGCCAGCCTCAGGCCGGCGGTGCCGAGCGTCGCCCACACCCGGAGGAGGAGTTCGGTGTCGGAACAGCCGTCGGGCACGTCGGCGCCGAGGGCCGCGCGCAACGTGCGTCCATTGTGGAGGGTGACCTCGCCGACGGCCGTCAGCCCGCCGACGCGCACCGGCCCGTGGGCGTTGCCCGGCACGCCCTCCAGCAACCGCAGCCCCGACCCGTCGGCCCACAACCGTGGCATCGTCAGCCCCTCACCCGAAGTCGTCGTCGGAGCCGCCGCCGTCGTCGCTCCACGAATCGCCGTCGTCGCCGCCACCGCTGTCGCCGCTCGACTGGCTGGCCTGCTGCGCCTGCTGGCGCAGTTCCTCCTCCTCCGCGAACGACATCGCCAGCGGCGGCGCGACGATCGCGCCCAGCGCGAAGCCGACGCCGGCCGCCGCGAGCAGCCGCCCGGCGCGGCCGCCGAACGAGGTGCGGTTCACCGTGAGGGTCCGGTCGCCCCAGGCCGTGCGGCCGTAGCCCTGGTCGCGGCCGTAGAGCACCCGCCCGTCGGCGAAGGTGCGCTTGATGATGCGGGCGCCCAGCAGTTCGTCGGCACCGGTGGCTCCGGTGTTGTCACGCCAGAGCACCTGCCGGTTCTGGCCGCGCCACCGCCACTCCTCGCGGCCGTCGGAGAACCGGCGGTGCACGCTGCCGTCGGACAGCAGTTCGTCGGTGAACGTCACGTCGCGATAGGACATTTAGAGCGCTCCGGGATCGGGCCAGCTGAGGTAACCGGTGGCGGCGAGGCTGCGCAACCGGGGCAGCCGGGTCAGCGACCGGCGCGGACGGTACTGCTCCCGGACGAGCCGGTGGACGGTGCGCAGCAGGCGGGCCGGGTTGACCGCGGCGACCTCCGCCGTGGCGCCGACCCGGGGCAGGTGCAGCGCCCGCGCGTGCACCGGGCGCAGGCCGAGCGGCACCACGGGAACCCCGTCGGCCCACGCCGTGACGGCGTCGACGGTGGCGGCCTCGGCCGGGCCGGTGTCGTGCAGCACGTACACCCGGCCGGCGGCGGCCTCCACCGCGGCGCGCAGCCGCGGGTCGAGCGGCAGGTCGTCGACCGCGAACACGGGGCAGACCGACTCCATGTGCAGGCCGTTGGCGAGCAGCATGTCGGCGATGTCGCGGTGCTGGCACACGAGCACCCGGGGCAGGCCGTACCCGAACACCTCCGGCGACGGCGCCGGTGCCGGCCGGCGCGGTGCGGTGAGCAGGCCGGGCACCTCGCCGTTCCAGCGGCCCAGCAGGCGCTCGAACCGGGCGTACCCGATCGGGGCCGGCACGGTGAACCTCGGCCGGCGTGGCACGCGGGTCAGCGGCTGCAGGCCGCGGCACAGCTCGAAGTAGAGCTGCCGCTCGGTGAACAGGATCCCGCCCGGCGCGCCGGCCCGGCGCACCGCGCGTCCCAACGCTTTCTCGAGCATCACGACGGCCAGCTCATGAACCCGACCGCGCTGGCGGCACGCTCGTCGGGGTCGGCGTTGCGGCGCAGGACCGCGCGCAGGCGGCCGACCACGTTCGAGGACCGCACCGACTCGATCGGCGTCCACCAGCCCTTGGACAGCCAGTCGACCTCGTCGTCGTCGAGCAGCCGGCTGGCCCGCAGCCAGGCAACCTGTTCGTCCGGCGGCCACGGCTGCAGCAGGCGCAGCGCGGCCTTCGCGCCGCGGGCGGCCTTGGGACGCGGCGTCAGGTCGGCCACCACGCGCGACCCGAACTCCGCGCGGGCCCGGCCGGCGTAGACGTACCCGGCCACGCTGATGTCGTGCAGCAGGGCGATCGGCACACCGGGCGGCACCTGGTCGAACGAGTGGACGAGCGTCACCCGGTCGCGGTTCACGACGTCGTTCACCCGCAGCGCGGCCAGCGCTCCCCGGTCGGGCGCGAGCACCGCGAGCACCGGCGTCGAGGAGTGCTCGGGCAGGTTCGACAGCTCGTGGTCGCGGACCAGCCCGGGCAGGTCCTGTCCGTACGTCTTCCGCCAGCCGTCGACCGCGAGCTGCCGGAACTGGTCGCGGGTCAGCGGCGGGTCGATCCGCCGGCTTCGGCGCGTGGTGACGCGGTACACGATGTAGAGCGTCCACCCCAGAACCGACACCCCCGCCGGAATCAGCAGGAACGGGATGTCGCCGATCACGGCGACGACGGCGAGCACGATGGCGACGAGCACGTTGAGTATCAGGAAGCCCAGCGGGAACTCGCCCTTGCTCCGGACGTTCTTGCGGGACGCGTTGTAGTGGAGCTGGCCGACCGTGTACCGGTAGGCGCCGTTGCCGCCGAGCTGCTGCGACAACCGCATCAGCTTGACGTCGTGCAGGCGCATCTTGTTGTCCCGCGGCTCGAGGGCGAACCGCTTGCGGCAGGAACCGCAGGTCTGCCCGCCGCGTTCCTTGTACTTCAGGTTCTGTTGGCAGTGTGGACAGATCATCGTGGTGCCTCCAACCGGTGCGCGGCCCGGCGCAGCCGGCTCGCAAGCCGCTCACGCAACGTCATCGCGCCCGGGTCGTTGGCCGACTCCAGTGCCCGCAGCGCCTTGGCCAGCCGGGGGAAGTCGTCGACCGGAGCGCCGGCGTCACGGGGTTCGGCGCCGCGCGCCTCGGCGTCGGACGCGGTGATCGCGTAGTCCTCGTGGTCGATGCCGAACCCGGTGTTGGCGGCGAGGATCAGCAGCGGGCTGCCGGCGCGGTTGCCGAACGAGTGCGGCATCAGCGCCGGGATCCGGATCAGCGTGCCGGGCGTCAGGGACACCCGTACGGCGCGCTCGGCGTGCTGGTCGTACAGGCCGCACGAGGCGTAGCCGAGGCTCAGCACGAAGTGCTCGCCGCCGTGGGCGTGCGGGGTGAAGGCGCTGTGCGGCCGCACGACACCGAGCTTGTACGTGGCGTTGCTCGGCCGCTCCGGTGAGGTGGAGGCGTCGCCGACGAAGTACCGGGCCCGCTGCCCCGAGTCGATGAACGGGAGAAAGCCGTCGGGTTCGGCCACGCCGGCACGAGTGCGGCGAATCGCCGCGCCGTCGGCCGGGAACGAGTAGACCTCGACCCCGGGCGGCAGTTCCGCGTCGCCGCCGGGCGGGTGTACCCGTCTCACGCTGGCGAGGGTACCTGCCGCGGACCACCGTGTAGCTCAGCTTTGCGTATCAACCTGCTGAAACCCGGGTGCGGCACCGGGCGGCGACCGGTAGACAGGCCGCATGCGCGGGTTGGGATTGGCGGAGGCGTTCTACCGGGAGGCCGTCGCGCCGTTGCTCGACGGGGTACCGCACGCCGCGGCGCTGCTGGGCCCGGGCTCCGAGGTGCTGGGGTTCGACGACGACGTGTCCACCGACCACGACTTCGGCCCCCGCGTGCAGGTCTTCGTGGCCGCGCCCGACGAGGTCGGTCCGGTGGCCGGGCGGCTCGACGCGCTGCCCGCCGAGTTCGCCGGTTTCCCCGTCCGGTACGGCCTGAGCCGGACGCCCGAGGTGGTCGACCACCACGTCGAGGTGACGACACCCGGGCGGTTCTTCCGGCGTCACCTGGGCACCGACCCGGCCGGCGGCATGGCGGTGGCCGACTGGGTGCTGGCACCGACGCAGGTGCTGCGCACGCTCACCGCCGGCGCCGTCTTCCACGACCCGGCGGGCGACCTGGCCCGCCGGCGCGAGGCCCTGGGGTGGTACCCCGACGACGTGTGGCGGTACGCGTTGGCCGCCGGATGGTGGCGGGTCGACCAGGAGGAGCCGTTCGTGGGCCGCACCGGCGCCCGCGGCGACGACCTCGGCTCGCGGATCCTCGCCACCAGGCTCGTGCGCGACCTGATGCGGCTGGCGTTCCTCATCGAGCGGGAGTGGGCCCCGTACGGCAAGTGGTTCGGTCGGGCGTTCCGCGACCTGCGGCTCGGTGCCAGTGTCCACAATGGACTGGAGGCGGTGCTCAGCGCGTCCCGGTGGCGCGACCGCGAGGCCGCGTTGGTCGCGGCCGCGGGCGTTCTCGCGGCCGCGACCAACGACCTGCGCCTGTGCGAGCCGGTGGAGGCGACCCCGCGGCCGTTCCACGACCGCGACATCCGCGTGCTCGGCGCGGGGCGGCTCACCGGAGCGCTCGCCGCGGCGATCACCGATCCCGACGTGCGGGCCCTGCTCGCGCGGCCCGTCGGAACGGTGGACCAGGCGGTCGACTCGACTGACATACTGTCCGCCGTGAACAGGGAACGCGTGGCACCGCTGCTGGGAGTCCGGCCGTGACGCTGACGATCCGGCCCGGCGGCGTCGACGACGTGCCGGCCCTGCTGGGTCTGTTCGACAAGGCGGTCGTGTGGCTGGTGGCCCACGGCCGCTCCGGGCAGTGGGGCACGGAACCGGCGACGGGCAACCCGCGGCGGCACGAGCAGGCGACGGGGTGGGCGCGGTCGGGCAGCCTGTACGTCGCCGAGATCGACGGCGTCGCGGTGGGTGCGCTGGCGGTCGGTGACGCACCCGACTACGTGTCGGTACCGGCTGAGCCGGAGCTGTACGTCAACCTGCTGCTCACCGACCGGTCGCGCAAGGGCAGCGGGATCGGCACGGCGCTGCTCGACAAGGCCCGCGCGATCGCGCGCGAGCGGGGAGTGGGACTGCTGCGGGTCGACTGCTACGCCGGCGACGACCGGGCCCTCGTGGGCTACTACGAGAGCCAGGGGTTCACGTCGACGGAGCCGTTCACCGTGGACCTTCCCGGCGGAGCCTGGCCCGGACAGGTTCTAGCGCAACGGCTGTAGCCGCCACGCCCACCACGTACCAGAAGAGGTCGGGTGGGTGGAACGTGCTGCCGAGCACCAGCCGGGCGAGGACGCTGCGGTCCGACAGGTCGGCCGGGTACGGGGTCAGCTGGGCGAACTCGACGAGCCAGCAGAACGCGACGGCGGCGGCCGCCGCGTGCCAGGCCCGGGCACGCGGGAGCACGACGAGCACGAGCGCGTAGACGAGCGCGGCGTACAGCGCGACACCGGCGTACTTGGCGAAGGCGCCGTCGAACACCGCCCGCGCCCCGAGGCCGGCCACCAGAATGACCACGGCCACCACGGCGGCGGTGATCCTGGTGCCCGCCCTCAGCACGCGTCGGCCTCGGCCAACCAGCCCAGGAGCGCGTCGGCCTGTGCCTTCTGGAACGCACGCAGCGTCGGCAGCCCGGGCGGCGCCGGTCGGCGCGATCCGTTGACGAAGAAGCCCGCGATTCCGATGAGCACCGACCGCATGTCGTCGAGGTCGCCGTCGATGGTGCGCAGCAGGGCCTCGCAGTCCAGGCCGCCGTAGAGCCGCACGTTGACCAGCAGGATCACCCGGTCGAGCCAGCGCGCGCCGCGGCAGGCCCACGGCCAGTCGATGATCGTGACGTCGCCGTCCGGGCCGATCAGCAGGTTGTCGGAGCGGACGTCGAGGTGCACCACGGTGTCACCGGCGACCGCCGCGGCGGCGCGTTCGGACGCGGCGATGAGGTCCGGGAGCCGGTCGCGGGCCCAGGGATGGAGGTCGGCGGGCGGGTCCTCGGCGACGTCCCGCCAGCCGGAGAAGTCGCCGCCGAGGTGCCCGGCCGCGCTGGGCAGGTCGGCGATGGGCGGCGGCGTCAGCAGCGTGGCCATCGCGTCGAGGGCGGTCATGACCGCGTCGACCTCGGGCCGGATCCACGGGGTCCGCGGGTGGCGGCCGTCGACGTCGGCGAGGACCATCGCGATCCACTCGCCGTCGTCGACGCTGCCCAGCAGGGCCGGTGCGGGCGTGCCGGGTGGGAGCGCGGCGGTGATCCGGGCCTCCTTCCGGTGCATGCCGGGCGAGACCGGGTTCTGCGCCGGGCTCACGGCCTTGACGAACGCCCGCTGGCCGGACGCGGTGACGACCCGGTCGGCGGTGCCGGGGGAGAAGCCGCCCGGCTGTGACGTCGCGGTGACGACGGGGCTGCCGAGGATGTCCTGGACGGCTTGGCGGATGTTGTCAGGTAGGTCGGCCCAGCCGATCCGTTGTCCGGTTGCGCTGATCACGGTTGCGGGTCCTTCGCTCGTGCCTCCAGCAGCGCCCGCTCGCGGTCGTTGCGGGTCATCCCGGCCGCGCGGGTGAACTCCGCGCTCGCCTCGTCGGACCGGCCGAGCCGGGCCAGCAGGTCGCCGCGGACGCTGGGCAGGAGGTGGTAGTCCTTCAACTGCGGGTTGCCGGTCAGCGTGTCGACGATGTCGAGCCCGGCCTGCGGTCCGAAGGCCATCGCCACGGCCACGGCCCGGTTCAGCTCGACGATCGGGCTCGGGTCGATCTCGATCAGCTCGCGGTAGTGGATGGCGATGCGCACCCAGTCGGTGTCCCCGGCCGTGCGCGCCCGCGCGTGGCAGGCGGCGATCGACGCCTGGACCAGGTAGGGGCCGCGCTTGTCGCCGGCGGCCTCCTCGCCCCTGGCGAGCGCGGCGAGCCCGCGCCGGATCAGGAGCTGGTTCCAGCGCGACCGGTCCTGGTCGAGCAGCCGGATCGGTTCGCCGTTGCGGTCGGTGCGGGCGTTGGCGCGCGAGGCCTGGAGCTCCATGAGCGCCACGAGACCGTGCACCTCCGGCTCCGTGGGCATCAGCCCGGCGAGGATCCGGCCGAGGCGGGTCGCTTCGTCGCACAGTTCGGGCCGCATCCAGTCGCCGCCGGTCGTGGCCGCGTAGCCCTCGTTGAAGATGAGGTAGATGGCTTCGAGGACGGCGGCCAGCCGGTCGGCGCGTTCGGCCTTCCCCGGCACCTCGAAGGGCACGTGGGCATCGGCGAGGGTGCGTTTGGCCCGGACGATCCGCTGCGCGACAGTGGCCTCGGGCACGAGGAACGCGCGTCCAATTTCATCTGTGCGCAACCCACCGACCACCTTGAGCGTCAATGCGACGCGCGAGTCCATCGTCAGGGTGGGGTGACATGAGACGAACATGAGCCGGAGGATGTCGTCCTCGATCGTGTCGACCTCGCCGGTCTCTTCGTACTCTTCCTGCTGGCCGCGGCCGATCTCGGTGAGTTTGCGCTGGTAGGTCTGCTGGCGGCGGATGTGGTCGATGGCCCGGCGCTTCGCGATGGTCACCAGCCAGGCGCCGGGATTGTCGGGGACGCCCCGCGCCGGCCACTGTTCGAGCGCCGCGACGAGCGCGTCCTGGGCGAACTCCTCGGCCTGACCCACGTCGCCGACGACGCGGGCGATCGCGCCGACGACGCGGGCGCACTCGATGCGCCAGACGGCTTCGACGGTGCGCGTCGGATCGCTCATACGACAGTTCACCACGCTTCTACGCGGCAGCGGCCGGTGACCCACGGGGTCACCGGCCGCTGTCCTTCGTGCCTTCGGGTACGGCCGCGCCTTCGGGTACGGCCGCGCCTTCGGGTACGGCCGCGCCTTCGGGTACGGCCGCGCCTTCGGGTACGGCCGCGC
>NZ_BOPH01000005.1 GCF_016863655.1 Virgisporangium ochraceum | reverse complement strand
CCTTCGGGTACGGCCGCGCCTTCGGGTACGGCCGCGCCTTCGGGTACGGCCGCGCCTTCGGGTACGGCCGCGCCTTCGGGTACGGCCGCGCCCTGTTACGGGTGTGCTGCCGGGTCGGGTTCCTTGTTCAGCTCCACCGGCTCGGTGGCGGGTGGCACCTCGCGGGCCCGGTCGCCGTGGCCGGGCCACCAGGCGGCGTGACCGACGAGCGCGGTGAACGCGGGAACGAAGAAGTACGACATGACGAACGCGCTCAGGACGATGCCGATCGCGACGGCGAAGCCCATCTGCTGCAGGAACGAGATGGGTGCCAGCATCAGCACCGCGAACGTGCCGGCGAGGATGAGACCGGCCGCCGCGACCGTCGGACCGCCGTGCTCGACGCCGAGCGCGGCCGCCTCGCGCGGTTCCTTGCCTTCCCGCGCCTCCTCGCGCAGTCGGGCGATCATCAGGATGTTGTAGTCGGTACCGATCGCCACCACGAACAGGTACAGGATGATCGGTAGCTGGAACGTCACACCGGGTTCGCCCTGGATGCCCTGGAACACGTACACGGTGGCGCCGAGCGTCGCCGCGAAGTTGAGCAGCACCGCGACCACCAGGTAGATCGGGGCCACGAGGCTCCGCAGCAGCAGGGCCAGGATGATCGCGATCAGTACCGCGGCCACCGGCAGGATCACCGACAGGTCGCGGTTGTTGGCCGAGTTGATGTCGGCGAACACCGCGGTGATGCCGCCGACGAGGGCCTCGGTGCCGTCGGGTGCGGCGTCGTGCACGTAGTCGCGCAGGTCGTCGCGGACGAGCTCGATCGCCTCGTTCGAGCTGGGGTTGTAGTTGAGCAGCAGGTCGACCCGGGCGACGCTCGGGTCGGTGCTCTGCGGACCCGGCTGCACCTGTCCGACGCCGGGTGCGCTCTTCATGGCCTCGGTGAACTGCTGCACCTTGTCGGGGGTGAGCGGTGACCCGTCGGTGGTCTGCAGGTACGCCTCGGTCGGCTGGGCCGCTCCGGCGGCGAACGCCTTGCTCAGGTCGGCCTGCGCCTGCGCCGACTCGGTGTCCTGCGGGAAGCCGGAGCTGAAGTCGTAGTTCGCCTTGTACATCAGCGTTCCGGCGGCCAGCGCCACCAGGAGCAGACCCGACGCGGCGGCCGTGAGCGCCGGCCGGCGTCCGACGAAGACGCCGAGCTTGCGCGAGATCGTCGCCTTCGGCTGCTTCTTCCACGCCTTCGACGGCCAGAACACGAAGCGGCCGAGCAGCGAGACCAGCGCCGGGACCAGCGTCAGCGAGGTGACGAGCATGACACCCACGCCGATCGCGAGGGCCGGGCCGAGCGATCCGAAGAATCCGAGGGATGCCAGCAGCAGCACGAGGAACGCGACGACGACGGCACCGGCTGCCGACGCGATGACCTCGCCGACCCGTTCGACCGAGACGACCATGGCGGTCTTCTTGTCGTCGCCGGCGCGCAGGCGCTCGCGGTACCGGAACAGGATGAACAGGATGTAGTCGGTGCCGATGCCGTAGAGCACGATCAGCAGGATCGTCTGCAGGTCCTGTCCGACGTTCCAGTCGAGCGCCTTGCCGACGATTCCGATGAGCCCGGTGGTGACCGACAGCACGACGCTGACCACGACGATCGGTAGCAGCGCCGCGATCGGGCTGCGGAAGATGATGAGGATCAGGCCGATGATGAGCACGACGGTGGCGAGACCGACGATCGCGAACGCGCTGTTGAACGTGTCCTCGTTGTCGACGAAGGTGGCGACGTCGCCGCCGACCTGTGCCGTGAGGTCACTGCCCTGGAGCTCTTCGCCGAGCGCCTTGCGCAGCTCGCGGATCGCGTCGAGCAGCTCGGGATCGTCGGGCGACTCTGCCTGCAATCCGACATTGATGAGCATGATCGACTTGTCGGGCGCCACGCTCCGCTGCGGGTCGGTGACGTAGTTCTCGGTGCGCGGGATGTCGCGCGCGTCGAGGTCTTTTGCAAGTTGCACGACCTCGGTCGTGTCCTCGTCGGTCAGCGGCGCCCCGTCGGACCGCTTGACCACCACCAGGGCGCTCGACGTCGCCTGTGCCGGGAACGCCTTGAGCGACAACTCGATGGCCTGCACGGACTCGTACTTGTCCGGCAGGAAGTCGCTCTGGTCGGCCGAGGTAATGTCGCTCAACGATGGTGAAAGGCCGATGATCGCCGCTGAGGCGACGAGCCATCCGGCGATCACCCACCAGGCTCTACGCACGACGAATCTGCCCAGCCAGCCGAACATTGACTCCCCCTTGGTGCCGGCTTCAGTCCAGGGGAGAGCGTAACGGTGACGAGTGAGGCATTGCGTCATACCTCCGACGCAGCGGGCACTACGTCTTCAGTCGTACGTATGGATGTGGGGAGCCCCTACGGGAGGTAGGGGGTGTTCGTGGTGGTTCGGGCCTTGACTCTTGGTCTCTTCCTGGCCCCTGTTCTTTAATCTGTGGTCCTCGGCCTGTGCCTCTGCTCTGTGGTCCTCGGCCTGTGTTCCTGATTTGTGCTCCTGCGCTTTGGTCCTGCGCTGCGGTCCTGCGCTGCGGTCCTGCGCTGCGGTCCTGCGCCTTGCGCGGGGCCGCGGTGGACGTACGGATGATCCACGGCCGACCGGTTGGTGGACGGTCGGGTCATCATCGATGGACCGGCCGTCGGTCGTCGTGGCCGGATCGACGGTTGGCGCGCTTGTCGTGCTCGATTACGGTGCGGGTATGTCGTCGCCAGAGTCAACGGGCGACCTGGCGCGCATCGATGAGGATTCGACAGCTGAGATTCCGGTGCTCATCGTGGATGACGTGCCGCCGGTCGCCGAGGTCGTCACCGGGCGTGCCCCTGTCGGGTACCAGCGCCTCGCCCACGAGGCGACGGTGCCGATCGCGATCCCGGCCAACCTGCTGGGCGACGAGCCAGTGGAGCGCCCGAGCCTCGTGATGATGATCGCGGTGCACGGCACGTTCCTGGTGGCCGCCATCGTGCTGGTGGCGGTGCTGATGGCGATCTCGGCTACTTAGACGCTTCCTGCGGTCGGCCTGTGTGGGGGTCGTTCGGGGCCTGTTTGCTTCCCTGGCCGGTCGGCTTCTGTGGCTGCTCTGGGTTTGTGCTGCCCAGCTGTGCTGCCCAGCTGTGCTGCCCAGCTGTGCTGCCCAGCTTTGTGGCTGCTGGGCTTGGGGGCTGCCCGGCTTTGGGGGCTGCCCGGCTTTGTGGTTGCTCAGGCTTTGCGGGCTGCCCAGCCGAACATGGCCGGGGACGGTTGGCCGCCCTCGGCGAAGCGTTCGAACCGCAACCCCGCATCGGTCACCATCGACAGCAACGCGGGCAGCGGCCAGTGCGTCGCGCCGACCTTGTCGCGAATGCCCTGGTCTGTGTACGACGCCTTGGTCCAGTGGCCGTCGAGGTAGCCGGGCCGGACGACGACCGCCGAAAGGTCGCTCCGGTCGGCGAACCCGCCGCAGAAGCACGGGTGCGTTCCAATGTGGACGAACAAACCACCCGGACGCAGAACCCGCGCCACCTCCCGCACGACCGCCGGATACGCCGGCATGTCGGTGTGCACCCACACGGCGATCACCGCGGGTAGGGTCCCGCTGCCGAACGGTAACCGCTCCACATCGCCCCGCACGACCGGCATCCGTCCGGCGGCGTGCCGCAGCATCCTCGAAGAGATGTCGACACCGATCGGCATCCACCCGAGTTCCCGGACGGTGGCCGCGTGCACACCGGTGCCGCACCCGATCTCCAGGCATCCGTTGCCAGCGTCGTCCGGGCGACCGAGGAGGTCGCGGAGTGCACGGGTGGTACCCAGCGGATCGGTGTCGCCCTGGCGGGGGAGGAACTCGGTCTCGTACCAGTCTGCGATCTCGTCGTACGCGGCGGTTGCCATGGAACCATGAAGCCAGACGGGTGGATGGGTGGACAGCCGGTTCGCTGAGAGCATGACGGCCGTTCTCTCCTCCGGCGGCCCGGCTCAGACGCGGAGGTATCTGAGGACGGCGAGTACCCGCCGGTGATCGGTGTCGGTGGGTGGCAGGTCGAGCTTGACGAAGATGTTCGTCACGTACTTCTCCACCGCGCTGTGGCTGACCTTCAACGTTTCGGTGATGCCGTTGTTCGACCTCCCTTCGGCCATGAGTCGGAGCACCTCCTGTTCGCGCGGGGTGAGCCGCTCGAGCGGGTCGTCGCCCTGCCGGACCAGGAGCTGGTCGACCACCTCCGGGTCGAGAGCGGTGCCACCGGTGGCGACCCGGCGCAACGCGTCCAGGAAGTCGCTGACCTGGGCCACGCGGTCTTTGAGCAGGTAGCCGATCTTCGTCGTGCCGACCGACATGAGATCGCGCGCGTACCGCTCCTCGACGTACTGCGAGAGAACGCACAGCGCCATGTCGGGATACATCCGTCGCAGTACCAGCGCGGCCCGGATGCCCTCGTCGGTGTGGGTCGGCGGCATCCGGACGTCGACCACCACCACATCGGGCTTCTGCTCGGCCACCGCCGTCAGCAGTGCCTCGGCGTCGGACACCGCCGCGACGACCTCGAACCCGCCGTCGGTGAGCAACTTCGTCAGGCCGGCGCGCAGCAGCACGGAGTCTTCGGCTAGCACTACTCGCATGGGAGGTTCACAGTAACGGTCGTCGGACCGCCCAGTGGGCTCACCACACTGAATGTGCCGTCGACCGCCGCCGCACGCTGTGCGAGCCCACGGAGACCACCTCCCTCCTCGACGGATGCGCCGCCGTCGCCGTTGTCGGACACCGTGATCAGGAGGTTGCCGCCGATCTGCTCGACGACCACCTCGGCCCGGCTGGCGCGGGCGTGCTTGGACACGTTGGCCAGTGCCTCCGACACCGTGAAATAAGCGATCGCCTCGATCGTCGGCGAACACCGCGTCGTGACCTCGACCCGCAGCGCCACCGGCAATGGCGCGCGGGCGACGATGCCGGACAGGGCGGCGTCGAGCCCGCGGTCGTTGAGCACAGCGGGATGCAGACCACGAACGAAATCGCGAAGCTCGGCCAGCGCCTGGGTGGCCTCGTCGTGCGCGGCGGCGAGCACCTCCCTGATCTCGGGCGAAGCGTCGGCGAATGCTTCGCGGGCCATCCCGAGGTTGACGGCCAGCGAGACCAGCCGCTGCTGAACCCCGTCGTGCAGGTCGCGCTCGATACGCCGGCGTTCGGTGTCGGCGGCCGTCACGAGTTCGGCGCGGCTGCGCGCCAGGGTCGCGACCCGTTGCCGCAGCTCCTCGGACGGCCCCGGACCGAGGAGGTGCCTGCCCGCGAACGCGTCGGCGGCCGCCATGCCCCGGGCGATCCAGGGCGCGGACAGGAGCAGTCCCCCTGACATCGCGAATGACGCGACGCGCTCCCCGGCGGGGAGGTGATCGGTCCAGAGCGCGGCGAGTATCGGCGCCGACCAGCACACCACGACCAGCACGCCGGCCGGCCCGGCGAGGACCGACGCGAGGACGTGGTAGCTGAGCTGCCGCCATGTCGCCGCCTGCGCCCACGGGTGGGTGAGGCGTCGCCAGCCTGCCAGTGGTGCCTCGGCCGGCGCGACGATCTCGACCTCCAGCAGGTTCCGGAACCGTTCGCGTTGCAGGGCGCTGGCGAACCGGACCCACAGCAGGATCGCGAACGGGCCGGTGACCGTGGCGCCGAGGTAGATCCCTATCAGTACGGGGTGACCGCTGGGACCGGTGAGCAGGCTGAGCGCCGCCGCGACCCACAGCAAACCGAGGAGCGTGAACACGCCACCGACCGCGGCGCTGAGGAAGATGCCCGCGACGGTGTGGAAGGTGGCCTGCCAGGAGGCGTGCGCCACCAGCGGCCGCACCAGAGTGCGCAGCCCGCGCACCGCCGGCGCTGTCGTTGTCGCGCTTCCCACGGACGTCATGAGACCACGGTAGGAAGCCGGTGCGGGCGGGACCATCGGGTCAGCCTTCTGCCGTGGGTGGGGAAATCCCCACTGTCGTCGCGCGGCTCGCCCCACTGACACGGCAGCCGTTCCTTGCGAGCGTTGGGAGCGACCGCACGACGGCGGGCCGCCCGCTTCAAGGCGGATGAGATGGCGATGAGATGGCGATGAGATGGCGATGAGATGGCGGATGAGACGTGGGGACCAGAGGATGATCGAGGCACGCGCTCTGACGAAGCGGTACGGCGACAAGCTTGCGGTCGACGGGTTGACGTTCACGGTGCGCCCGGGTGTGGTCACGGGTTTTCTGGGTCCGAACGGCGCCGGCAAGTCCACCACGATGCGCATGATCCTGGGGCTCGATGCGCCCACGAGCGGAACGGTCACCGTCAACGGTCGGCCGTACCTGGCTCACAGCGCCCCGCTACACGAGGTCGGTGCCCTGCTCGAGGCGCGTTCGGTGCATCCCGGGCGGAGCGCGTACAACCACCTCCTGGCGCTCGCGCACAGCAACGGCATCAGCCGGTCCCGGGTCGACGACGTGGTGGAGGCCGTGGGCCTCGCCGGTTCGGCACGCCGGCGGGCCGGCCGGTTCTCGCTCGGCATGGGCCAACGGTTGGGCATCGCGACGGCGTTGCTGGGCGATCCCCGAACGGTCATTCTCGACGAGCCGCTGAACGGGCTCGACACCGAGGGCATCCGGTGGGTCCGTGCTCTGCTGCGGAACCTCGCTGACGACGGTCGAACGGTATTCGTGTCGTCGCACCTCATGAACGAGATGGCGCTCACCGCGGAGCACCTCATCGTGATCGGCCGGGGCCGTCTGATCGCCGACACCTCGATGGCCGAGTTCGTCGCGAGCCGGGGGCGGAGCGTGGTGCGCGTCAGGAGCACCGACCCGCGTGCGCTCGCCGCCAGGTTGGAGGCGCCCGAGGTGGAGGTGTCCCACGACGGCGGCGGGTCCCTCACGGTGAGTGGCCTCACGACCGACCAGGTCGGCCGGGCTGCCGCCGCGGCCGGAATCACGCTGCTGGAGCTCACCGCACGGCAGACCTCGCTGGAAGAGGCGTTCATGGAACTCACCCACGACGCGGTCGAGTACCGCGCACCGAGCACGGCGGGAGCCGCGTCATGACCACGATCAGCCTGCCGGTCTACACCGGTGAGCAGCGCGTTACCCAGCTCCGGGTCCTGCGCTCCGAGTGGACGAAGTTGCGTTCCCTTCCGTCCACGATGTGGTCACTGCTCACCGCGGTGGCGCTCACCGTCGGGTTCGGGGTCGTCTACGCGATGGTGCGGGTCGCTCGTCCGCCGGCGGACCCGTCGACGTTCGACGCCACCGGAGTGACCCTGTCGGGGGTTCAGCTGGCTCAGCTCGCGGTCGGGGTTCTCGGCGTGCTGCTGGTCACCGGCGAGTTCGCCACCGGGTCCATCCGGGCGACGCTGGCGGCCGTCCCCAGCCGACTGCCGGTCCTGTGGGGCAAGGCGGCGGTGTTCGGCCTGACGACGATGGTGCTCTGCCTGCCCGCCGTGGTGGTGGCGTTCGTCGTGGGCCAGTCGATCCTCGCCGCGGAGAACCTCGACATCGGGCTCGGAGATCCGGGTGTGGCGCGGGCGGTGTTCGGCAGTGCGGTGTTTCTCGCGCTGGTGGGCCTGTTCGGTCTGGGGCTTGGCGCGCTGATCAGGAACACGGCCGGTGGCATCGCGACGCTTCTCGGGCTGCTCTTCGCGCCGCAGATCCTGGTGGGCTTCCTGCCCGAGTCGGTCTCGACCCAGTTGTACAAGTACGTTCCCGCGCAGGCCGGTCAGGCCATCATGTTCGTCAAACCCGACCCCCAGTGGAGCCTTGAGCCTTTGGCGGGGCTCGGCGTGTTCGCGATCTACACCGCGATCGCCGTGGGCCTCGCGGCCTGGCAGTTACGCCGCCGCGACGTGTAGACGCCGACTGCTCGTCAACCGACTCCGCTCACGTGCCCGGCGATCAGGCGCCAGCCGTGGGAGTCGTCGTGGACCCAGGTGCGGGTGTACCTGACCCGCGCGGTGAACTCGCTGCCCGACAGCACCCCGGCCACCGTCCCCAGGAAGCAGGTGACACCCGTGTTCCCGGCAACCAGTACCGCCAGGTCCTCCTCCTCGACACGGGCCATCTTCTGCTCGCCGGAGCCGTGCAGTCGCAGGTCGTCCGCCTTGCAGTACAGCTGGCCGTCGGGTCCCGTGAAGACGAGTCGGTCGTCGATGAGCCGGTCGAGCTCTGCGACGTCTGAGGCCAGTTGCGCGGCCTGCAGGGCACGCTCGGCGGCGCGCAGTTCGGTGGCACGGTTGTCGTGCGGCATGTCGATACCTTATCTGATATATCCCCGCCGTTCTCCGCATCCCGTCAAGTACGGCTCAGGGCCTGCCTGCGTCGTAGAAGGCTGCGATCTCGGTGGCGGTGAGGTCCGGGTTCCAGATGGCGACCTCGTCGAGATTCCCGGCCATCCCGAGGCCGTCGTTGCGCGACAGGGTCAGCGTCGGCGTCGACGTGGGGGCGGGTCAGGGTCTGCCCGCCAGCGGGGGTGCTGTCCGTGGGCTGGCCAGCATTCGGCGATCGCGGTCGCGTCGGTGCTGATGACGGCACCGTCGGTGCTCCAGGTGTCCGCGGGGGCGGAGACGTGTCCGGAGAAAGGACCGCCCGGGTCGTGGGCACCACGAGCGCGGCGGTCAGGGTCAACTCGAGGAGAGCACCGATGAGCGGCACCACGCGTGTCCGGCTTCACGATCTATGCGGCCCACGGTGTGCGGCAGCCATCGGTCGATTCCTCCTCGCGTCCGGTCCGGCAGGCGTGACCGTCAGTTCGGCGGGTGGGCGGCGATGTGAACCGGATCAACCGGCTGTAAACACCGGCTTCCGGGCTCCTATCCGGATGAGGAGGTGGGTTGGGGCGTCGCTCCGGCCGCGTAGACGGCCGCGAGCAACTCCCGGAGAAGGGAGGACAGCTGGCTACGGCTCTCCGGGGACAGCATCTCGAGCACCTCGCGCTGCGCGTCGAGGCCTGCGATGACGGCTTCGTCCACCAGGGCGCGCCCCGCTGAGGTCAGCGTGACAGTGAGACCACGCCTGTCGGCGGGGTCGGGTGCGCGGGTGACCAGGCCGCGATGCTCCAGCCGGTCGAGCCGTCCCGTCATGCCACCCGAGGTGAGCATCAGAGACGCGGTGAGGTCCTTTGGCGCCAGCCGAAACGGGGAGCCTGACCGGCGCAGCGTCGCGAGCACGTCGAAGTCGCCGCGGTTGATGCCGAAGGCGGCATACACGGCTTCCTGGCGGTCGCCCACCAGGCGTGCGATGCGGTACACACGGCCGAAGACGGCCATGGCCTCGGTCTGCAGGTCCGGCCGCTCCTGTGCCCACTGCGCCACGATGCGGTCCACGTCGTCCTCGGCGGCCATCCGAGGAGCATATTGGCCCACCCTGTCCCGGCAGCAGCCCGCCGAGCCGCGTCGTGGGCAAGGGCCGCGACGGGGGAGGCGGCCTCGGTGCAAGCGAGTCGCTTGCGGGGATGGTCGCAACCGGAAAGCAACCCGCCGACGACTCTGCCCGTTCCTCTCATGTGTCGCTCGATCCGGCCGATCCGGTTATCTGAATTGTCCGGACAGCAGGGTTCATGGAGGCGTTGTGACCGAAATGTCGCACTTGATCGACTCGGGCGCGGCCGACACGATTCGTCAGGCGTGTCTGAATCTGCTGGTCCGCGAGCGGTTGATGGCCGTGCTGAACGCCAAGAATGGGGTCGTTACCAAGATCAACGACCGATTCCTGGACACGACCGACAAGCCGATGAACGAGATCATAGGTAAGCGGCTGGAACAGCTATGGCACCTGCCCTCACAGATCGTCGACGGCATGCTCGACGAGGCGCGTGCCGGCCGGTTCGTGGAGCAGGTCAACGCGATCGTCGACAGCGGCGGACGGCAGCGTTGGCTGCGCTTCAACTGCGGACCAGTGCCCGGGGCAGGCAAGGAGCCGACGGAATTCCTGCTCACCGCGTATGACATCACGGAGGACCGGCGTCAGGTCGCCGAGCTGCGAGGTAAATCCGCCGCCATCGACCGGGCGCAGGCGGTGATCGAGTTCGGCCTCGACGGCACAATCATCACCGCCAACGAGAACTTTCTCCATCTCATGGGCTATTCCCTGGCTGATGTCGTCGACCAGCATCACCGGATGTTTGTCGACGAGACGTATGCCGAGTCTCCCGAGTATGCCCAGTTCTGGCAGCGGCTCGCCGAGGGGCAATACCAGAGCGGCGAGTACAAGCGGCTGGGTCGTGGTGGCAAAGAGGTCTGGTTGCGCGCCACGTACAACCCGATTCTCGATCTTGAGGGCCGTCCCTTCAAGGTAATCAAGTACGCCCTCGACGTGACGGCCTCCAAGCAGAAGACGGCCGACTACGAAGGCAAGGTCGCCGCGATCAGCCGGTCGAGCGTGGTGATGGAGTTCGATCTGGACGGCATCATCCAGGACGCCAACGACAATCTCCTCAAGACGCTCGGGTACTCGCTCGACCAATTGGTCGGCAAGCACCATCGCATGCTGGTCGACGAGGAGGAGGCGCGCGGCAACAGCTACCGCGGTTTCTGGCAGCGCCTGGCGGCCGGCGAGTTCATTACGGGCGTATTCAAGCGGATCGGTAAGGGCGGCAAGGAGAGTTGGCTGCGAGCCACCTACAGCCCGATTTTCGACTTGAACGGGCGGCCGATCAAAGTGGTCGAGTACGCCACCGACATCACCGCACAGAAGATGAAGAACGTGGAGGACGAGGGCAAGGTCAGCGCGATCGACCGCGCGCAGGCGGTGATCGAGTTCGACCTCGACGGCACCATCCTCGAAGCGAACCGTAACTTCTGCGAGACCATGGGTTACCCGAACGTCGAGGAACTCCGGGGAAAGCACCATCGGATGTTCGTCGAGCAGAACTACGCTGCAAGCGACGAGTACAAAGGATTCTGGGAGCGCCTGGGCCGCGGTGAGTTCGAGGCGGGGGTATACAAGCGTCTGGGCCGGGGCGGCAAGGAAGTGTGGCTGCGCGCCACATACAACCCGATTCTCGACATCGACGGCAAGCCATTCAAGGTGGTCAAGATTGCCACCGACATCACCGCGGACCGCCTGAAGAACTCCGAGTTCGAGGGCAAGGTTGCCGCGATCAGCCGCTCGCAAGCGACGGTCGAGTTCGACCTCAACGGCGTGGTGCTCGACGCCAACCGGATCTTCCTCGACCTGATGGGCTACTCGCTCGAGGAGGTCCGCGGCAAGCACCACCGGATGTTCGTCGACGGGGAGACCGCGGACAGCGACGCCTACAAGGCGTTCTGGGACCGACTGCGGCGTGGCGAGTTCGACAGCCGCGAGTACAAGCGGGTCGGCAAAGGCGGTCAAGAGATCTGGATCCAGGCCAGCTACAACCCGATCTTCGACCTCGACGGTCGGCCGTTCAAGGTCGTCAAGTACGCGATGGACGTCACCGACGCTAAGCAGCGCAACGCCGAGTTCGAGAGCAAGGTCAACGCGATCGACCGGGCACAGGCGGTGATCGAGTTCGACCTCGACGGCAACATCCGGTCGGCGAACGACAACTTCCTGCGGACCATGGGGTACTCGCTGCGCGAAATCCTCGGCCAGCACCACAGCATGTTCTGCTCGCCCGACTACATCACGTCGGAGGAGTACCGGGACTTCTGGCTCCGGTTGGCCGCCGGCGAGTTCATCACCGGCCAGTTCCACCGCCTCGGCAAGTACGGTCGCGACGTCCACCTGAAGGCGACCTACAACCCCATCTTCGACCTACGCGGCCGTCCCATCAAGATCGTCAAGTATGCGATGGACATCACCGACCAGGTCTCGTTGCAGCAGCGGCTCGCCAGCAAGTCCAGCGAGATGAACGACTCGATCGGCCGCCTCGCCACCTCGATCGACGACATCGTCGACAACGCCCAACAGGCCAGCGACCTCGCCGGCCAGACGCAGGCGAACGCCGAGCGGGGCTTCGAGGAGCTGCGCAAGTCCATCGAGGCCATCGACCTGATCGAGCGGTCCTCCGACCAGATCGCCTCGATCGTGCAGGTGATCGGCGAGATCGCCAGCCAGACCAACCTGCTGGCGTTCAACGCCTCGATCGAGGCGGCCCGGGCGGGTGAGCACGGCGTCGGCTTCTCGGTGGTCGCCGGCGAGGTCCGGAAACTGGCCGAGCGCTCGTCCGACGCGGCCCGCGAGATCGGCAAGCTGATCAACGAGTCGAGCTCGCGGGTGAGCCAGGGCTCCACGGTGTCCCGGCGCGCGCAGGAGGCGTTCGGCGACATCCTGAAGAGCGTCGGCCAGACCGGCGAGTCCATCGGTCGTATCGCCGCCCGCACCCACGACCAGCAGTCCGAGTCGCAGTCGGTGAAGACGCTCATCTCCGAGCTGACCGACGAAGGGGCCGGCCAGCCCCGCGGCATCGTCAGCACCCAGAAGAGGTGAGCGCCGTGACGGCGGCGGCGGTCAGCACCGAGTCGGCGGCCGGCCTGTACGGCGTCTTCACGGTCAACGACGTGCAGGTTGCGCTTCCGCTGTCGGAGCTGCGCGAAGTGATCCCCTGCCCGCCGTCGTTCGAGCCGCTGCTGGCCAGCGCGCCCGGCCTCGCGGGCGCCGTCAACCTGCGGCACCAGGTCATTCCCGTGGTCGACCTGCGGCTGGTGCTCGGGATGGACAACGCGTCGTTGATGGACGTCATCGTCATCGTCGCGCACGAGGGGCACGCGTTCGGGCTGCTCGCCACCGACGTGCACGGGGTCGTGCGCGTCGAGCCCGACGAACTGTTCGAGCACGCGGTCGGCGGCAGCAGCCTGCCCCTGTTCTCGCTCAGCTTCGAGCGGGCCGACACCGTCGTCTGCGTTCTCGACAGCGCGGCCGTGCAGGCGCTGCCCGGTATGCCCGTGGTCAAGGACACCGGCAGCGGTCACAACGGCCCGGGCCGGTCCGGCGCGATCGAGGCACCGGACCGCACCGTGATGCTCCTGCGGTGCGAGCCGTTCGGCCTGTGCATCGACGTGACCTACGTGCACTCGGTGATCCCCGAGCTGCTGGTCAAGTCGTCACCGCTCGACGGTCCCAGCGTGCGGGGAGTGGTGCGGCTCGGCGACCACGAGGTGCCGGTCATCGACCCGCTGGCGTTCCTCGGCCTGGGCTCGCTCCCGGTCGGCGGTGCGGAGCGCGGCGTCGCGTTGAACTTCGAGCGCGGCCTGATCGTGCTGTCGGTGTCGGACGTCGTCCGGATCGTGCCGGCACCGCCCGAGGACGTCCTCCCCCTGCCCGAGTCGGGCCTGCCGGCCTCGGGATACCTCGAAGGGATCCTGTCGGACTCGGGCACCGACCCGTACCTGCTGCTCGACGGCGCCGCGATCCGCGCCAGCGAGGAGCTCGACACGCTGGCCGCGCTCGGCCTGCCGGTCGGCGGCAGCGAGTCGACGAAGCTCTTCCAGCCCCAGGAGAAGCCCGAGGAGGAAGAGGAGACCGGCGACGGCACGGTGCTCAAGGTGGTGCGCAAGTACCTCACCTACAACGCCGGCACCGACGTCGCCACGCCGCTCGCCTACATCACCGAGATCCTGTCGTACCCGGAGGACCTCATCCCGATCACCGCGGGTGGCGCGGTGCAGGGCGTGTTCATCCACCGCGGCACCGCGATCCCGCTGGTGTGCCTGCCGACCCTGCTCGGCCGCGGCGAGCCGCCCGAGCGGGAAGGCGCGCGGGTGCTGCTGGTCGAGTCGAGCAAGGGCTACGTCGGGTTCGCGGTGCCGGCGCTGCGCGCCATCGAGGAGTCGGTGTGGGAGCAGCCGCCGCAGGGCGAGCTGCAGATGCACGCCGTGCTGGGCACCAGCCCGCTGGTCGAGGTCGGCGACGGCGAACAGTCCCGCATGCTCCCCAACGTGGACCTCCGGGCCGTCGGAATGGCGTACTAGGCGAACACCACCCGGGCTCCGTCGCCCAGATCGAGGAACGGCAGGAGCCGGTCGGCCTCCGCGCGGACGGCGTCGGCGTCGTCGGATGCGAGGGGACGGAACGGGGTGACGCGCAACTCGCCTCCCGCCAGCTCCCAGATGCCGGCGACGAACCCGTCGACCAGAAACGTGGCGTGCACCATCGAGTAGCCGGGGAACACGCGTGGCCGGTCCTCGTCGGCCACGATGCGGCTGCGGTCGTCGTGGCTGAGCACCGCGTTGTCGAACTCGGGCAGGAACCGCACCGGGGCCGGCTCGTCCCCGCCGGCGACCGGTAGGCCCGGAATGTCGAAAAGTTCGCGCCCACGTGCGTCCCGGTAGACCGTGAGCTCCGGACGCAGCGCCTCGACCTCGGCCTTGAGCCGGCGCAGGCCCGACCAGACCTGCAGGTCCGCGACCGACGCCGGCCCGCACGACGCGAGATACCGCCACACCAGCGTGCGCAGCGACGGCCGCTCCTCCAGCGGACCGACCCAGTCCTCGGCCAGCGCGCACGCCACGTGCCCGCGCCGGCGCCACACCCCGGTGGGCGGCGGGTGGACCAGCGGCAGGTGACGCTGCACGGCCCAGGCCAGCGGCATGTTCGAGCGGCCGGGATACCGCTCGCCGAGCTGCCGCGCCAGCGCCGGCCGGGTGAGCGTCTGCCCGGCGAGGATGTCGCGGCCGGCCGCGGCCACCTCGGCGAGGTCGAGGCCGTCGAGGTCGCGCGCGAACGCCGACAGCCCCGCCTTCCCGAGGCGCTGGGCGAGCAGCGGACGGAGCCAGCGGTAGTCGTCACCGCTGGTGATGTGCTGGGTGACGCGCAGCAGGCTGCCCCGCACGACCTCGCGCTCGACGAGCGCCGTGGTGAGGTCGGCGTGACCGAACGTGGCCATGCGGGTCCACAACCCGATGTACGGGGCGTCGGTCTCCTGTGCCTGCAGGGCCACGAGGTGCGCGACCACGTCGGCCACCGACCCGCGCGACGGCTCGAGCAGGAACTGGCGCTGGAGGAAGGTCCGGTTGAGCTGCCTGGTCGAGATGTCCACGGAAATCACGCTATCCACACAAGCGGCCAGAAGCTGGCCTCATTGAGTCCGTCGCGGCATGGAACTGGGACCGTCCCGGGGGTGACGGTCGGCGGGGGTCTCCCGGTAGCGTTCTCTCCGCCTAGTGGGTTGGAGGATGGCGGATGTCTCCTGGCGGTAACGGGGCTCGAGAGGACGCTTCCGGGCAGAGGTTCGATCAGGCGATGCGCGGCTACGACAAGCGCCAGGTCGATCAGTTCGTGTCCCGGGCCGACAGCGAGATCTCGATGCTCGTGTCCGAGCGGGAGCGCGCCCGTGAGCAGTTCCACGCGATGGCGCAGCAGATCCAGCAGCTGCAGAGCGAGCTGGCCGAGCTACGGCAGCGGCCGCCGCAGATCGACAAGGCCACGTTCAAGGACCTCGGCCCGATGGTCGAGCAGATCCTCCAAAACGCGGAGAAGCAGGCCGCCCAGATCACGTCGACCGCGTCCGAGCGGGTCGCCAACCATCGCGCCGACGCCGAGCGGGTGCTGGCCGAGGCCCACGAGCGGGCCACCCGGATCGTGCAGGAGTACGAGACCGAGGTCGCCAACCGGCGCGCCGAGCTCCAGCAGACCGCGGAGCTGCGCCGGGCCGCCGCGCAGGCCGAGATCGACGACATGACCAGCCTGGCCGAGCGGCTCCGGTCGGAGGCCGAGGCGACCCGCGACCGCGCCGAGCAGGAGGCGGCCCGGCTCAGCGAACAGAGCAACCGCGAGCTGGAGCACGCGCGGGCCCGGTCGAAGGCCATGATCGAGGCCGCGCAGGCGCAGGCCGAGCGCGAGTCCCAGGCCGCGCACGCCCGGACGCAGGAGGAGATAGCCCAGTTCCGGGGCGAGTTCGAGCGCGAGATCGAAGACCGGCGCAACGCCGCCAGCCAGAAGATCGTCGCGATGCACACCGAGGCGCAGCAGTACTCCGACGACGTGCGTCAGCGCGCCGACGAGCAGGCCACGATCCGGGCACAGGAGCTGGCCGCGGTCGAGCAGGAGATCGAGGCCCGCCGGCGCACCCGCGTGGCGATGCAGGCCGAACTCGACTCCGCGCAGCAGCGGCTCGCCGAGTCCCACCAGGAGCGGGAGACCACCGAGGCGGAGGTCAACCGGCTCCGCGAGCGGCTCGCCGCGCTCCGGCAGGACCTGGCCAGCGAGATGAAGCGCCTCGACGAGACGCGCCGCGCCGCCGACAACGCCGACCGGCACGCCAAGGACGTGCGCGCCCGGGTCAAGAGCGAGGCGAAGCGGGTCGCGGAGCTGGCAGCGGCGGCGGTTCTGGCCGCGGCGGCGGGCGGCGACACGGGCGAGTACCCGCAGGTCACCCCGCGTGAGAACGCCGACGTCGATCCGCGCGAGAACGGCGCGGGCGACCGCACGGCGCGCGAGAACGGCGGCACCGACCACATCCTGCGCGACAACGGCGTCACCGACCACGTGCTGCGCGGGAACGGCGCGAGCCTGCCGGCGCAGCGCGGACCGTCCGAGGTGCAGCGCGGGTCGTCAGAAGCGCAGGGCGGGGCGCAGGAGCTGGCGCAGCGCGAGCGGTCCGACGCGGGTGCGTCGGCCGGGGCGGCGAACCACGAGCCCGCGCAGCACGAGCCCGCCCACCGGGAGCCGGCGCAGCGCGAGGCCGCGCACCGCGACCAGGGCCTCCGCGATCAGGGCCACCGCGACGAGAGCCAGCGCGAGCAGGGCCACCACGACGAGGGCCACCGCGACGAGGGCCACCGCGACGAGAGTCAGCGCGAGCAGGCGCACCGCGATCAGGGGCAGCGTGAGCAGGCGCTCGACTGGCGCGAGCAGGCCGTGCGTGAGCGGGCCGAGGCCCTGCGCGAGCAGGGCAACGCGTTGCGCGAGTCACGGGAGCACGCGGCGGTTCCGCTGCCGCAGCGCCAGCCCGGTGTCCTCGACCGCCGGCCCACCCCGCAGGGCGCCCGCGGGGAGTAGTCCTCAGGGCTCCAGACCGGTCCGCAGCAGGGCGAGCAGGCTCCGGGCGTGGTCGGGGCCACTGCTCGCGATCGCGGCGGCGCTGGTCAGGGCGAGCAGGTCCGGCACCGTCAGGCCGTCGCGCACCGCGCCGGCCGCGGCCGCCCGGCCGAACAGCCGCGCGGCCACGTCGGTGATCGCGCGGTGCCACTCCTCGAAGAGCCGGGTCCGTCGCTGGTCGGCGTTGTCGGTCACCGCCAGCGCGAGGGGACGTTTCGCCGCGATGTGGACCACGAAAGCGTCCAGCCACTCGAACAGCGCCGCCCCCGGGTCCGGTGCCGCCGCCAGGTCGACGCCGTGGCGGCACAGCGCCTCCACCTCGTCGGCGTAGACGGCCACGATCAGGTCGCCCCGCGTGGGGAAGTGCCGGTAGAGCGTGGCGTTGCCCACCCCGGCCCGGCGGGCGACCTCGTCGAGCGGGATGTCGGGCCCGCGCTCGGAGAACAGTTCGCGGGCGGCCGCCACCAGCAGGTCGAGGTTTCGTGCCGCGTCGGCCCGCACGGTGCTCCTGGAAAAGTGGGGATGTCCCCGTTAGTCTACCGGCAGATGAAACGGGGAACTCCCCACTTGCTGCTGGAGGGCGTCATGACGATCGCGATCGAAGACCGGCTGGCGATCGTGGAGCTGATCGCGCGTCACGGTCACCTGGTCGACAACGGCGGCCTGCACCGCAGCGACGAGCTGTTCGACGCCGACGCGGTCTTCGACCTGACCGACTTCGGAGCCGGCGAGGTCCACGGACTGGAGGCCCTGTACGAGCTGGCGCGGCAACTGGGCGACGCCAACCCGGTGGGCCATCACGTCACCAACACCGTGCTGTCCGAGCTGCCCGGGGGCGAGGTGCTCGCGCAGTCCAAAGGGATCGGCGTCAACGCCGACGGCACCTGCGGCAGCGTCACCTACGAAGACCGGCTGGCGCGGCGCGCCGACGGCTGGCGGATCAGCCACCGCCGCATCCGGGCCCGCCGCCGTCCCGGAGTGATGTAAAACTTTCTAGACACGAGGTCAAATATTCGCTACCTTCGTGATGTCAAAAATTCTGTACATCACGAAGGGTGCGGCGGGCATGTCGCTCGAAGAGAAGCGCGCGTGGATCCGGATGCTGGCGGGCGTCGCGGCCTACATCGCGTACGTGGTGGTCGTTCTGACCCGGGCCGACGGGCGCCCGCTCACCGGGGTGCCGTACGAGGCGCCGCTGCTGTGGTCGATCGTCGCCGCGATCGTGGCCTCGATCGTCATCGAGATCGTGGTGAACACGGTGCGGCGCGGGTCGCTCGTCACCGACGAGCGTGACCGGGCGATCGGCCGCCTCGGCGACCAGGTCGGCTACGCGTTCGTGGTGATCGGCGCGGTCGCCGCGATGCTCATGGCGATGGCCGACTGGCACCGGTTCTGGATCGCCAACGTGATCTACCTCTGCTTCGCGCTGTCGATGCTGCTCGGCTCCATCGCGAAGATCGCCGCCTACCGCGGGAGCCTCCCGCAGTGGTGAAACCGACCCGCGTCACCAACCGCATCCGGGCCCTGCGCTTCGCCCACGACGAGATGACGCAGGCCGACCTCGCCGACCGCATCGGCGTCACCCGGCAGACGCTCATCGCCATCGAACAGGGCCGCTACTCGCCCTCGCTGGAGATGGCGTTCCGGATCGCGCGCGTGTTCGGCGCCGCCCTCGACGACGTGTTCGAGTACCCCTCCGAGGAGGACGAGACATGAAAGCCATCGCCCAGGACCGGTACGGCCCCGCCGACGTGCTGCGGCTCCGCGACGTCCCCACGCCGCGGATCGGGCCCGACGACGTGCTCGTGGAGGTGCGGGCCGCCGGCGTCGACCCCGGAGTCTGGATCTTCATGACCGGCCGGCCCTACGCGGTGCGGGCCGCCAGCGGGTTGCGCCGCCCGCGGGTCCCGGTCCGCGGCCGCGACGTGGCCGGCGTGGTCGCGGAGGTCGGCGCCAACGTGACCCGCTTCAGGCCCGGCGACGAGGTCTTCGGCACCTGCCGCAGCGGCTCGTACGCCGAGTTCGCGGCGGCACCGGAGAACCGGCTGGCGAGCAAGCCCGCGGGCATGACGTTCGAGCAGGCCGCCGCGACCCCGATCTCGGGCGGCACCGCGCTGCAGGCGGTGCGCGACCACGCCCGCGTGGAGAAGGGCCAGCAGGTGCTGATCACCGGCGCCACCGGCGGCGTCGGCTCGTTCGCCGTGCAACTGGCGAAGTCGTACGGCGCGACCGTCACCGCCGTGTGCGGCCCGACCAAGGCCGACCTGGCCCGTACGCTCGGCGCCGACGAGGTGATCGACTACACCGGCGCCGAGATCGACAGCGGCGGCCCGCGGTACGACGTCATCATCGACATCGCCGGCTGCCGGTCGCTCGCGCTGCTCCGGAGGGCGGCCGCGCCGAAAGCCAGGATCGCGCTGGTGGGTGGCGGCCACGACAGCGGTGGCCTGCTCGGCGGGTTCAGCCGCCAACTGCTGCAGGCGCCGTTCGCGTCGATGCGGGGCGGCCGGACGTTCATCAACGCCGGCTCCCGCGAGCGCGTCGACGTCTTCGACGAACTCGGCCGGCTCATCACCGGCGGCGTGGTCACCCCGACCGTCACCCGCGCCTACCCGCTCGCCGAGGCGCCCGACGCGATCCGGTACCTGGCCGAGGGCCACGCCGCGGGCAAGGTCGTCGTCACCATCTGAGGTCGCGCGTCAGCCGGACAGCTCCACAGGCCAGCGCCACGGCCGCATAGCCGGCCAGCACCGCGCCACCAGCGGCGTCAGGTACAACGACGCGAGCACGGTGGTCACAGGGCCGGCGCCGCCACGCCCCGGCCTGCTGGTGCCAGTACGTCGCCACGGCCTACGCCGCGGCCCTGTTCGACGCGACCGGCACCGGCGGAATGGGCACGGCGGCGTCGGCTACCTGCTCAAGGACCGGGTCCTCCAGGTGGGCGACTTCGTCGAGGCGATGGAGCGGGTCGCCGGCGGCGGCTGCGTGATCGACCCCGAGGTGGTCCGCCACCTGCTCACCCGGCGGCGCAGCCCGCTGGCGCGCCTCACCCCGCGCGAGCGCGAGGTGCTGGGGCTGATGGCCGAGGGCCGCTTCAACACGGCGATCACGCGCCTGCTGATGATCAGCGAGAAGGTCGTCGGCAAGCACATCAACTCGATCTTCACCAAGCTGGACCTGCCCGCCGACAACACCGACGACCACCGCCGCGTGCGCGCCGTCCTGACGTTCCTGCACGACGGTCCGGACACCTGACGTGACGGACTTCGATGCATAGAATCCCGGTACCCGACCGCAGGGGGTTCGCCGATGCGTCGAAACCGGGGCCTGCAGGTGCTCCTGCTGGCGGTCGTCGCTGTGGGCCTCCTGACGCAGTTCACGGACTGGCCGCCGTGGGCGGTGATCGTCGGCGGGGTGTCGCTCGCGGTGGGTGCCCTCGTGCTCGTGCCGGGTCGCGCCGGCCACGCGGCGGAGGTCACCGTGGGACGCGTACCGGCCCTGGCGCCGGCGTTCCAGCCGCGCACCGGCGTCCAGGCGGAGATGACCAAGGCGCGGGAGGCCGGGAACGACGTCGTGCTCCACGGCACCGGCGGCACCGGAACCACCCAGCTGGCGGCCGCCGTCGCCCATGAGGCGACCGGGTCCGGTGCCGACCTCGTGGTCTGGGTCGACGCCGCCGCGCCGGCCTCGGTGGTCACCGCGTTCGCGCTGGCCGCGTACCAGGTCGACGCGCCCGGCGTCACCGGAACCGACGTGTCCGTCGACGCCCGGGCGCTCGTCGCGTGGCTGGAGGAGACCGACCGCCGGTGGCTCGTCGTCTTCGACGGCGTCACCGACCTCGCGTCGCTCGACGGGTGGCGGCCGGGCAACCGCACGGAGAGCGGCTGGGTCGTGGCCACCACCACCGCGCCGGTCACCGGCGCGCAACCGGAGCGGTGGACCCGCGTGGAGGTCGGCCCGTTCACGGCGGCGGAGGCACACGAGTACCTGACCGACTGCAAGCTCGTCGACGACGACGCGGCCGACCTCGTGGCCGAGCTCGGACACCTCCCGCTGGCCCTGCACCGGGCCGTCAGCTACCTCCGCGCCGAGCGGGTCGCCTGCGGCGACTACCTGCAGCGGTGGATCGACCGGCGCAAGACCGTGGTCGACCCCGCGGAGGCCGCCGTGCTGCTCGCGGTCGATGCCGCGCACCGGTACCGACCGACCGGGCGGACGCTGCCCGCCCTCCGGATGGCCGCGGTGCTCGACCCCGCCGGGCAGCCCGTGGCGGTCTGGGCGAACGCCGCCCTCGTGGGCTTCCTGACCGGCGGCGAGCCGGGAAACGCGGCCACCGGCATCCGGGCCGCGACCGTGCTGCACCGGTACGGCCTCGTCGACCATGACCGGCGGCTGGGTGCCTGGGCGGTGCGGATGCACCCGGACACCGCTCACGCGGTCCGGAAGAACCTGCCCGCGGACGTCCGTGACGACGCGGCCCGGGCCGCGGCGGACGCCGTGCTCGACACGTGGCCCGACGACGACGCCTACCCCCGGTACGCGGTTCACGTGCAGGTGCTACGGGCCAACGCCGTCTTCCTCGCCCGGCTCGACGGTGATCCGCTGTGGCGGCCCGAACCGCACGAGTTGTTGTGGCGGGCCGGCATCGCCCTCGAACGGGCCGGGCTGTCCGCGGCCGCGATCGAGTACTGGCAGCACCTCGTCGACACCGGCGAGCGGCTGCACGGCCCGCGGCACCGGGCCACCCTGATCGCGGTCGGACGGCTCGCCGCCAGCCAGGGTGACGCCGGCGACACCACCGCGGCGGTCGCGACGCACGAGCGGGTCGTCGCGGGACTGGCCGAGCTGGACGGACCCGGCCACCCACAGACCCTGGACGCCACCGAGCGCCTCGCGGTCGCCTACCTTGCCGACGGCCGCGGCGACGACGCCGTCGCGCTCCTGGAGCAGGTTCTCCAGGTGCGGACGGCGACCCTGGGCCCGGACCACGCCGACACGGCGGCGACCGCCGAGCGGCTCGCCGAGTGGACCCGCGACCGCTGAGCTACCAGCGCCAGCGCCAGAAGCGCCGCTCGTAGCGGACGACCAGGCTGCCCGCCGCCGTGCTGCCGGTGACCACGACGTGCGGCGCGCCCTCCGGAACCGAGGACACCTTGTTCTTCGCGGTGCCGGCGCTGGTGGTGACCCCGTCGATGTTGGCGCTGGCACCGGGCGGCAGCACGATCACCGTGGAGCCGGCCTGGGTGGCCAGTTCGATGTCGACGACGCGGTGGTTGATCACGGCGTGCCGCAGGTCGAGCTTCACCATGCCGGCCTTGCTCTGCACGACGAGCCGCCGCGGCACCAGCCACCGGCCCTTGCGCTTGATCTCGCCGGCGTGGCTGCGCAGCTCCACCACGTCGTCGGTGGCGGGTGCGGCCGGCAGGTCTTCCAGGAACGGCTCCACCTCACCGAACGTGCGCGCCTTCAGGACCCCGTCGACCCGCTCCTCGAACTCGACGAGCGTCAACCGGCCATCGGCGACCGCGGCGTTGAGGCGTGCGACAACACCCTCCCGGTCGGCGTCGGACATCCGCAGGTTCCGCTGCGACGGAACGACGTCCCCACTCACGGGCCTGACTTTACCGCCTCGACCGGCCACCGGTCGGTGACGAAGCGGGCCACCAGGGCGGCGTGGGACAGGGGAGTGGCCAGGTCGGCGACGTCGCCGTTGGTGGTGTAGTCGAGCAGGACCACGCCGGGACCGGCCGCCAGCGCACGCAGCTCGGCGACCAGATCGGCGGCCCGGTGCTCGAGCACCCACCGGTAGGCGGGCAGGTAGATCTCGCGCCGTGCCGCCTCGTAGGCCAGCAGGTGCCGCCCGTGCAGACCGGCGCGGTGACCGCGCACCGGCCCGAACCGGCGCACGGTGCGCTTGAGCCCGCTCATGGTGGTGACGCCGAGCTTCCCGGCGTCGACGTCGGCGTTCTCGAACACCTTCAACGCCTGCCAGATGCCCTCGACCGACGCGCCGACGACCCCGGGACTCAGCGGCACGGGGATGCCGCCGTGCGGGTAGAACGGGCTCAGCCGCACCCACGGCTCGGGCCCCCTCGACGTCACGTCGAGAACGACCCTCCCGGGGAACGCCGCCGTGATGGTCCCTGCCTGACGGCGCCTACTCGCCACGTCGATGAACATCCGCGCAGTATGCCCACCGGGTACGACAGTAGGGGTGCCAGGATGTTCGGCATGCAGGAACGGCGGACCGAGCTGGACGTGATCCGGCTCGTCGTCGTGCTCGGGCTGGTGTTCTTCCACGCCTCGCTGGTCTTCGACTCGCGCGACGACTACTACGTGAAGAACGCCGAGACCACCGACGTCACGACGTTCATCGCGGGGCTGTGTGTGGTGTGGGCGATGCCCGCGCTGTTCCTCATCGCCGGGATCGGCTGGTACCACTCGCTGCGCCGGCGCGGTGCGCGGGGACTGGCCGTCGAACGGTTGCTGCGGTTGGGCGTCCCGCTGCTCTTCGCGATTCTCACGATCCTGCCGGTGCCGCAATGGCTGCGCTGGCGGGCCGCCGACCCCGGATACCACGACCCGTACTGGCGGTTCCTGCTCGACTTCTACGACGTGCGGATCAGCCTCACCGACTTCCCGTTCCTGCTGGACGGCGAGCACTTCGAGACCGGACACCTGTGGTTCGTGGTGCTGCTGCTCGCGTTCTCCCTGATGCTGGCCGCGGTGGCGGCGTGGGCGCCGCTCGACCGGGCCCGCCGCGCGTCCGACGCGCTGGCGTCGGCGACGCGGCGGCGCGGGGTGGTGCTGCTGCCCGCGATCCCGCTCGCCGTGATCGGGGCGGTCCTGGGCATGGAGGAGTCGTTCGCGGGATGGAGCCGCTGGGCGTACCTGCTGTTGTTCGTCTACGGCGTCGTGCTCGCGGGCGACGACCGGTTCCGCGTGGCGATGCGTCGCGACGCGCTGCCCGCCGCGGTGCTGGGCGTGGTGCTGTTCCTCGCCGCGGGTGCCGGGCTCAGCGCGGCGGAGGGTGACGCCTTCGTCGACATGGAGACACCGGCGGTGCTCGGTCGCATCGCGTTCGGGCTCGCGGGGTGGTGCTGGCTGGTCGCGATCCTCGGCCTGCTCGACCGGCCACGGAAACGGAAAGAAGAGGCGCCGGGCCGCGGCCGGTCGGTGTACGCCTATCTCGGGACCGCCGCACTGCCGCTCTACATCCTGCACCAGCCGATCGTCGTGGCGGCCGCCTACCTCGTCGTGGGCCGGTCGGCGCCGATGGTGGTGAAGTACCTGGTCATCGTGGTGGTCTCGTTCGTCGTGATGTTCGCCGTCTACGACCTGCTGGTCCGGCGCACGCGCGTCACGCGGTTCCTCTTCGGGATCCGGCCGTAGCCGTTCGACGGATACCGATCCGCGCGCCACGCTGTGAGGATCCGCGATCGTGGGAAAACGGGGGTTCCTGGCGGCGCTGTGCGCTCTCGCGCTGTTCACCGGTGGTTGCCAGGGCAGCACTGACGAACCGCGGCGCCTCGGTTACACCAAGTCCATCCACTCGGGTACGGCGACCGCGTCGGGCGAGCCGTCGGTGCCGTCAAGCTCCGGTCCGCCGCCGGGCGCGTCGCGGCCGGGCACGCTGCCGCGCGTCGTCGACCACGGTCCGCGGGCCGGCAACAAGGTGGCGTTGACGTTCGACGCCGACATGACCACGAACATGAAGGCCCAACTGGCCTCCGGCGCGGTGCGCTCCTACGCCAACCTGCCCATCATCGAGCTGCTCGAACGTCAGCGGATCCCGGCGACGTTCTTCCTCACCGGCATGTGGGTCGAGCAGTACCCGGAGCTGACCGCGCGGCTGGCCGGGAACCCGAACTTCGAGCTGGCCAACCACTCGTACGGCCACCAGGGCTTCACCCCGAACTGCTACTCGCTCGGTCGGGTGCCGAGCAACCTGATGACCGAGGACGTGGCGAAGACGTTCCGCATCGTCGAGAAGCACCGCGGTCGGCAGACCCGCTTCTTCCGGTTCCCCGGCCTGTGCCACGACGGCGCCGCGTTGAGCGCGCTGGCTCCGCTGGGCCTCACGGTCGTCGACGGCGACGTGGTGAGCGGCGACCCGTTCGCCACCGCGTACCAGCCGATCGTGAAGGCGGTGCTGTCGACGGTGCGGGCGGGATCGGTCGTCATCATGCACGTCACGGAGGCGAACGCCCAGTACACCGACGAGGCCCTGCCGCTGATCCTGGCCGGGCTGAAGGAGAGGGGCCTGGTGCCGGTAACACTCTCCGAGGTCCTCGGTCCCTGATGCGGACTGGCATCCTGGCCGCGAACCCGGCAGCATATCGACGTGCCTGAGCTAACCACCGCCGTGCGGGCGGCCGACGCGCAGGCCGCCAGCGGCGACCTGTCCGGTGCCCGTGAGCTGCTCGTCGACGCGGTCGAGGCGGCAACGGCGGAGCTCGGGCCCGACCACCTCGACGTGCTGGACGCGCGGGCCCGCCTGGCCGGGGTGCACCGCGACCTCGGAGCGCTGAACGAGGCCCGGCGCGTGCTCGAGTCGGTGCTGGAGGTGGGGCACCGCACCCACGGGGTCGCGCATCCGCGGCTGCTGCTGGTCTCCTACGACCTGGCCGTGATCGCGCACGAACTGGGCAACGCGTACGAGGCGGGCCGGAACTTCCGGCTGCTCGACAGGTGGGGGCCGGAGGTGCTCGGCGCCGACCACCACCACGTGCTGGCCGCGCGGCGGTACCTCGGCGAGGACGTGCCCGGCGAGATCGACGCGCCGCCGCCGTTGCCGCTGCCGCCCGTCGGTCCCGCTCCGTCGGGACAGTCCATATTGGACGGACCGCCGCCGGTCGAGCGGCGCCGCCGGTTTCCGGTGACCGCCGCCGTGGCGGGCATGGCGCTGTTCGCCCTCGTGGCCACCGTCGTCGGGGTGTGGGTGATTCCCGGGCGCGACGGCCGGGTGGAGTCGGCGCCGCAGGCCGCGCCGGTCACGCCGTCCGTCACGCCGTCCGCGGATGGGTCGCCGACCCCGTCGGCCGCGCTCAGCGGGTCCAATTCGGCACTTCCCCCGGCGAACGGCGGCAGCCGGACGCCGACGCGCGCGACCTCGACCACGACGGCGCCGCAGACCCTCGGCAGTGGCCGGTACCTCATTCACGCCGGCCACACCGGAATGTGCCTGGGCCTCGGGCCGGAGCTGTTCAAGAACACCGGACGCACCGTGCTCGGGCAGCACCCGTGCGGGTCGAACCTGCCGCAGCTGACGCTGGAACCGGTTGCCACCAACACCTACCGCATCAAGGTGACCGACTCCGACGGCACCGGCTGCGCCGACGTCGACTACGCCGGAACCACCGAGGGCCTGTTGCTGGCGCCACAGGCGTGCAACGACAAGACCGACCAGCGGTTCACGTTCGAGCCGGTGACCGCCCCGGTGGCGGGGTACCGGCTGCGGTCGGTCGCGGGCAGCCGGTTCTGCATCGGGGTGCTGGAAGGCAAGCAGCAGAGCGGCGTCCAGATCATGCAGGACACGTGCAGGAACGGTCCGCACGAGGTGTTCACTCTCGAACGGCGTCAGTGAGCCGTTCCGCGAGCGCTGCCACCTTTGCCCGTAGCTCCGGACCCGCCTCCACGCGGAACGGCAACGGGATCGTCGGAAGCCACTCCTCGGCGTACATCGTGGGGTTGCTGGTGCTTCCGATGAGTACGCAGCCCGTTCCGAGCGGCTCCAGCCGACCCATCGGCGGGCGGATCCACGGCGCGACCGTCTCCAGTGGAGCGTCGAACACCACCCGGGTCGGGAACTCCCATCCCGTACCCAGGTTCTGCTCCACTGTGGACACCGGGTCGAGGCCGTCGGGTGGCTCGAACGTGTCGGTGGTCTGCTGGATGTCGTGCATCCGGTCGATCCGGTACGTGCGGATCGCGTCGGCGCGGTGCGAGTGGCAGAGCAGGTACCAGCGTCCGTACCGGACGACGACCGCCCACGGGTCCACCTCGGCGTCCCACTCCTTGCCCGACTCGCTCCGGTACGTCGCCCGCACCCGCCGCCGGGCCGCGATCGCGGCCACGAGCGCGCTGGTGGTGAGCGGGTCTGGGCGCGTGGTGCGCCGGTCGGGCGCGGCCGACGCGTGGTCGCGCAGCGCCGCGGCCTGGCGGCCGACGCTCTCGGGTAGCGCCCGGATCACCTTGTCGAGCGCGGCACCGAGGAGGTTGGCGGCGGTCGGCTGCCCGTCGAGCACCGCCATCACGAGGCCGAGCGCCTCCGGCTCGGTGAACACGACCGGCGGCAACCGCGTTCCGCGGCCGAGCCGGTACCCGCCGTACGGGCCGCGGGCCGAGTCGACCGGGATCCCCGCCTCGCGCAGGATCCCGATGTAGCGGCGAGCCGCCCGTTCGGTGACGCCGAGTGCGGCGGCCAGTTCGTCGGCCGTCGCGCCGGGGCGGTTCTGGAGGATCTCCATGGCGCGCAGCGCCCGGGCGGTAGGGCTGGACACGTGAGCGATTCTAGTCGGGTTCCGGAAGCAGACCGTCCGGAACCGGGCCTAGCGTGATGCCATGGCCCGTCACCGCGAACGCACCTCGTTCAAGGACGCCCCGTTCTACCGGATCGACTTCACCGGCGCCCGGGTGGGAGGGGCTGCGGCGCGTCCTCGCCGCACTGACCGACGACCAACTCGGCTCCGAGGTGACCCGCACCGGGTACGGCTTTCCGCAGGCCGAGAAGGTTCCGCTGGCGGAGTGCCTGCGGATCGTGTGAACGAGCACTGGGAGCACCGGCTGTTCGCCGAGCGCGACCTGTCTCTTCCCGAGAAGGAGAACTGATCATGGACATTCTGCTCATCGGTGGCCTGTGGCTCGACGGGTCAGTCTGGCGCGACGTGGTGCCGGGCATCGAGGCGGCCGGGCACCGTGCGGTGCCGGTCACGGTGCCGGCCGACCGCTCCACGACGCTCGAAGACCAGGTGGCGGCCGTGCTCGCGGCCGTCGACGCGGCCGACGGGAACCCTCTCGTGGTCGGGCATTCGGCCGCGTCCACGCTCGCGTGGATCGCGGCCGACCGGCGTCCGTCGAAGGTCGCCAAGGTCGCGGTCATCGGTGGTTTCCCGACCGCCGACGGCTCGCTCTACGCGGACTTCTTCGAGGTGACCGGGGGGAGCATGCCCTTTCCCGGCTGGGAAGCCTTCGAGGGGGCCGACTCCGCCGACCTCGACGAGGAGGCCAGGCGGGCCCTTGCGGCCGGCGCGATCCCCGTACCCGAAGGGGTGGCGAGGGGCGTGGTGCACCTGACCGACGAGCGGCGGTACGAGGTGCCGGTGGTGCTCGTGTGCCCCGAGTTCGGCCCGGCCGACGCGCAGGCCTGGATCGCCGCCGGCGACGTGCCGGAACTGGCGAAGGCGAAGCACGTCGAGTACGTCGACATCGACTCCGGACACTGGCCGATGCTGACGAAGCCGGACGAGCTCGCCCGGCTGCTGGTCGAGGCGGCCTGATCCGCTGTCGGCGGCCCGGCCCCCTCTTCTGCGCCTCTCTTCTGCGCTTCTCTTCTGGCGCCTTTCTTCTGCGCCTCTCTTGTGTGGCCCCGGGGCGATTCGAACGCCCGACACCCGCTTTAGGAGAGCGGTGCTCTATCCCCTGAGCTACGAGGCCGTACGAGCAGGGTACCGAACGCCCCGGGGCCACGGTCCAGCGACTTACCGCACCCCGCTCGCCGCCGGTTCGACCTGGCTCCGCATCCACCGGCAGAACCGCACGAACGCCGACCCGGGCGGGATCAACCGGATGGTCGCCCGGGCGTCGGCCGTGGCGAACGACACCGAGCCGCCCATCATGCCGCGCGACTCCTCGAACGACGTGATCGACGGGTAGCGGAACGACTCGACCTCGTGTTTGCCGTACGCCGTCAGCGCGAACAGCAGCAGCCGCCGGTCGGTGGCGACGACCAGGCCGTGCCGCGCGGCGTCGCGTCCCATGGTGTCCACGTCGTAGGTCCCGTCGACGACGTGCTGGATCGTCTCGCCGTCCTCGAGATGCTGACCGACGCCCTCGAATAGTTTCTTCCCCCGTGTCACCAGGCCAGTCTGTGCACGCTTCGTGATGACAGGATCACGCCTTGTGTCTATCCACTCGAAAGGGGTGGCTAGATCGACGCCACGATCTCCGGAACCGCGTCGCGCCGGACGGCGTCGAACAGCGCCTTGGCCTTGACCGTGTCGGGCACCACGACGCTCTCGTCGCCGATCATGTCGGTGCCCTTCGACGGGCTGGTGCCGAACGCGAGGTTGCCGCTGCGCAGGTGCCTCAGTTCGGTGGCCATGTTGACGATGCTCAGCGTCTGGTCGATGGCGACCGCGTCGGCCGTGGCGCGTAGGAACGAGTTCAGCCGGCCGGGGCTCGCGAGCAGCCCGCCCGAGGAGGCCTTGTCGAGGACCGCCTTGATGACCTGCTGCTGGTGCTTGATGCGGGTGAAGTCGCCGTCGGAGAACGCGTACCGTTCGCGGGCGTAGTCGAGCGCGGTCGCGCCGTCCATCGTCTGGACGCCCTGGTTGAACTGCCGGCGGCCGTCGGGGGTGCTGACCGAGTGCGTCGAGGTGAACCCCTCCTCGACGTTGATCTCGACGCCGCCCAACGCGTCGATGATCTCCTTGAACCCGGCGAAGTCGATGACGACCACGTGGTCGATGCGCACGCCGGTGTAGGACTCGACGGTCTGCACCATCAACGGGATGCCGCCCCAGGCGAACGCCGCGTTGATCTTCGCGTGGGCGTTGCCGTTGCGCCCGTCGGACGACTTGGGGACGTGCACCCAGGTGTCGCGCGGAATCGAGATGAGCTGCGCGCTGGACCGGTCGTGCGTGAGATGCGCCACGATGATGGTGTCGGTGCGGGACCCGCCCGTGTTCGCCGGATCGCGGGTGTCGCTGCCGAGAATGAGGAAGTTCATCGCCTCCTTGGCGACCTCCTCCTTGGCCGGGCGCGACTCGTCGGGCACCTGCTCGAACGCGTCGACCCGCTCGACGTCGTTCTCGACCGAGCGCAGGTAGAGGGCGCCGGCGGTGACGCCACCGCCGACGAGGAGCACGAGGACGAGAAGCGAGATGAGGAGGATCCGTCGCCCGCGCCGCTTGCGCCTGCGCGGTGGTGCCTGTCCTTCTCCTTTCTCGGCTCCGGTCTCGTCTGGTTGTTCGCCGTCTGTGGTGGCCGGGTCGGGCTCGGCGCGGTTGTCGCGCTGGCGCGGAATCTCGGCGGTGCGTGCGGGGTCGTCGATGACCAGGGCATCGGACTGCGCTGGCGACGCACCGTGATTGGCTTGCTGCGCCTCGTCATCTGCGCGCTGACCTGGGGACGGCATGCCGTGCATGCTACTGATCCGCGTCGGGCGGCTGCGTCCTCACATTGGTCGCTTCGCCGTCCCCTATGGTCACCTGCGTGTCTCCTCGGGAACTTGTCGTCTTCGGCACCGCGAGCCAGTCTCCGACGCGGTTGCGCAACCACAACGGCTACCTGCTCCGCTGGGACGACGAGGGTTTCCTCTTCGATCCGGGCGAGGGCACCCAGCGGCAGATGACGTACGCCGGCTCCTCCGCGAAGGACATCACCCGTATCTGTCTCACCCACTTTCACGGCGACCACTGTCTGGGTGTGCCGGGGGTGCTGTTGCGCATGAACGGCGAGCAGGTGCCGCACACCGTCACCGCGTACTATCCCGCGTTGACCGGCGAGTCCACCACCGGCGCGCAGTACTTCGAGCGGATGCGCTACGCGACGGTCTTCCACGAGGTCCTCAGCCTCGACGAGCACCCCGTCGTCGCCGACGGGGTCGTCGCCGCGGGCGCCTTCGGCACGCTGTCGGCCATGCGGCTGGACCACCTGACCGAGGCGTACGGCTACCGCCTGGTCGAACCGGACGGGCGGCGCATGCGTCCGGAACTGCTGGCCGAGCACGGCATCGCCGGTCCGGACATCGGCCGCCTCCAACGCGACGGCGCCCTCGGCGGGGTCCTATTGTCCGACGTGAGCGAGGTCCGCCGGGGCCAGCGGTTCGCGTTCGTCATGGACACCCGGCTGTGCGACGCGGTCTACGCCCTGGCCGAGGGCGTCGACATGCTGGTGATCGAGTCCACCTTCCTGGACGCGGACGCCGAACTGGCCACGGCCTACGGCCACCTGACCGCGAAGCAGGCCGCCCGGGTAGCGGCGGAGTCGGGGGTGCGAACCCTTGTGCTGACCCACTTTTCGCAGCGCTACACCGACATGTCGCTCTTTCACGAGGAGGCCGCTGCCACCTTCGACGGGACGGTGGTGGTGGCCGAGGACCTCATGCGGGTCCCCGTGCCACCCCGCCGCCCGTAACCCTGCTCTTTCCGATGGCCTCTCTTGTACGGACGCCGCTGTTCGCTGGCCTCTTTGTACGGGCGCCGCTGTTTCCGCGGGCCTTCGTGTACGGACGCCGCAGCTTCCGCTGGCCCTTACCGACGCTGCTACGTCACGCGCCGCCCCGGGCCGATGCCGCGGCGGGCACCGGATCGGTCTCGTCGTCGAACTCGCCGATGATCTCCTCCAGGAGGTCTTCCAGCGCGACGATTCCGACGACGTCGTCGTCATCGGCACCGATGGCGACCGCGATCTGCACCCGGTGCTCCCGCATCGCGCGTACCGCCCTCGCGACCGGCAGGTCGGCCGAGATCCGCAGCGGCGCCGCCATCAGGTCGGCGGCCGTCTCGGCGCGGTCGAACGTGGTGGCGCGTACCGCGTCCCGGATGTGCACGATCCCGACGACCCTGCCCTCGCCGACCGGATCGACCACGGCGATGCGCGAGCGCCCGGCCCGGTGACTGACCTGTTCGACATCGCGGGCCGCGGCGTCGGCAGCGACGGTGACGATGTCGGCGGCCGGCGTCATCACCTGGCGCACGGTGGTGTTCTGCAGTCCGAGCATCGCGGTCAGCAGGTCGTGCTCCATCCTGCCGAGCGTGCCGTGCTCCTGCGACGCCTCGATGAGCATCCGCAGCTCCTCGGGACCGTGTGCCTGCGCCAACTCGTCCTGCGGCTCGACCTTCACCAGCCGCAGACAGGCGTTCGCCAACCCGTTCAGCGCGACCAGCGCCGGGCGGGTGAGCCAGGTGAAGGCCCGGAACGGCACGGCGAGCAGCAGCGCCGACGTCTCCGGATGGCTGATCGCCCACGACTTCGGCGCCATCTCGCCGAGCACCACGTGCAGGAAGCCCACCACCGCGACCGCGAGAATGAACGACACGACGTACGCGGCACTCTCCGGGAGGCCCGTCGCCTCGAAGGCCGGCTCCAGGAGATGCGCCACGGTCGGCTTCGCCAGCGCGCCCAGTCCGAGCGTGCACAGCGTGATGCCCAACTGCGCGCCGGCGAGCATCATCGACAGCTCACGCACCCCGGCCAGCGCCGACCGCGCCGCCCGGCTACCACCGGCGGCGGCCTGCTCCAGCCGGTGCCGTTTCGACGCGACGAGCGCAAACTCGGCAGCGACGAAGAACGCGTTGAGAATCAACAGGATCAGCGAGACGGTCAACGACCAGCCGGTGCTCATCGCCTGTCCTCTGCTTCCCGTGCTTCCTGTCGCTTCTGTTCGGTGGGGTTCTGTTTTGCGAGCCCTTGTTCGGTGGGCCCTTGCTTGGTCAGCCCTGGTTCGGTGAGCCGCACCTTGTCCGGGACGTGCCGGCGGACCGACTCGACCCGCAGTGTCACCGAACCCCCGGGCACCTGATCGCCATCGTCGTCGAGCTCGTCCGGCAGGTCGACGCTGAGCTCGTCACCCGGTTCGGCCGTGCGCCCGAGGCGCTGCAGCACCAGGCCGGACAGCGTCTCGTACAGGTGGCTGTCGGGCAGGGTCACCCCGGTCGCGTCCTCGACCTCGTCGAGCCGCCAGCGTGCCGGCAGCAGCCATTCGCCGTCGGCGATCCGTTCGGCGGTCGGCTCGGCCGGGTCGTCCTCGTCGCGGATCTCGCCGACCAGCTCCTCGGCGATGTCCTCGAGGCTGATCACGCCGGCGAAGCCACCGAACTCGTCGATGACGCAGGCGAGCTGGCGGTGCTCCGCGCGGAGCGCCTCCAGCACCGCGGGCAGGGGCAACGTCTCGGGGACCAGTACCGCGGGTGCGGCCAGCTCCGCGACGGCGACCGACCGGCGTCGGGCGGGTTCCAGCTCGACCACGTCGGCCACCCCGACGATGCCGAGCACGTCGTCGACCGCCTCACCGGTGACCGGGAACCGGGTGTGACCGGTGTCGAGCAGCTCCACAACCTTCACAGCCGGCTCGGTCGACCGGACCGTGATCACGTCGACCCGCGGCACCATCACCTCCCCGGCGGTGCGGGTGCGGAAGTCGAGCCCGTGGTCGAGCAGCCGGGACGTGTCGGGGTCGAGGAGACCCTCGGCGTGCGAGGTGGCGATGATGCGGTCGAGGTCTTCCGGGGTGGCACCCTGCGGAAGCTCCTCGACCGGCTCGATGCCCACCCGGCGCAGGAGCCGGTTCGACGTCGCGTCGAACAGCCGGATCAGCGGACCCGCCATGGCCAGGTAGATCAGCGTCGACCGGGACAGCGCCCGGGCGAGCCCTTCCGGCCGGGCGATCGCGAGGTTCTTCGGAGCCAGTTCGCCGAGCACCATTTGCACGGTGGTGGCGAACAGCAGCGCGATGACGACGGACAGGGACACGGAGGTCGCTTCGTTCAGGCCTGTGAGCCCGACCAGATCGGCGAGGCCGCGCCCCAGGTAGGGCTCCGCCGCGTAGCCGACGATCAGCGCGGTGACTGTGATACCGAGCTGCGCACCGGACAGCATGAACGACAACCTGCCGGTGACGGTGAGCGCCCGTTCTGAGGCCTTGTCGCCCTTCTCGGCCGCGGCTCGCAGCTTGCCCCGGTCGACAGCGACGTACGCGAACTCCTGCGCGACGAAGTAACCGGTGGCGGCCGTCAGGACGATGATCAGGACGAGACCGACGAGGATCAACATGTGCGTGTGTGTGGCCGCCGCTTCAGCGGCCCGGTACTACAACCTTCGGACACCATCGCACACTAACACGTACGGCTGTACGGTTGATGGTGCTAAGCGTTGTGACCTGCATGTTTGGCTCCTGTGAGTTTGCTGGGAACGATGGTGCCCGGAACTTGTAGTCGGAGGTGGTACATGGACGGACTGCTCCGGATCGGCGAGCTGGCCCGCGCTGCGGGTGTGAGCACGCGAACCGTCGACTACTACACGGGCCTGGGACTGCTGGAGCCAGCCACCCGCACCGACGCGGGCTACCGGCTCTACCACCCCACGGCGGTGACGGTCATCGGCGAGATCCGTCAACTGGAAAGCCACGGCGTCAGCCTCGACGAGATCGGTCACGCCTTGAGCCGCGACCCCGCCGACGTCTCCCAACTCCTCGATCGCATCGCCGCCGACCTGGTCACGCTGAAGACCGTCGCCCGGTCGGCCGCACCCCATGCGCAGGCCCTGCTCGCCGTCATCGGCGCCCGCGCCCAATCGCTCCTGGCCGCCGCGGTGAAGATAGCCGCCGCCGGCTGACCGGTAACCTCTCCCGCCACTACCGCGTCTGCGGCTTGACCTCTCCGGCCCGCACCATGCCGGACTCGTACACGAAAATGACCGCCTGCACCCGATCGCGCAGGTTCAGCTTCGACAGGATCCGCTTGACGTGCGTCTTGACCGTCGACTCCTCCACCTGGAGCGAGGCGGCGATCTCCGAGTTCGTGAGCCCACGCGCGATGAGCAGAAGGACATCGCGCTCCCGCGGCGTCAACTGCCGCAGCCGCCGACCGGCCGTCGGATCGGGCTCCGGTTCCCGAGCCAACCGGTGGATCACCGTGTTGGTCACCGACGGCGACAGCAGCGACTCCCCGGCCGCAATGGTATGGATCGCGGCAATCAGTTCCTCCGGCTGCGCGCGCTTGAGCAGAAACCCGGACGCTCCCGCCCTGATCGCCCCGAGCACATAGTCGTCGTCGGAGAACGTGGTGAGCATCAGCACCCGAGCCTCCGGCGCCACCCCGGCGATCTCCCGCGTAGCGGCGATTCCGTCCATGTCGGGCATCCGCACGTCCATCAACACCACCCGCGGCGCCAACCGGCGGGCCGTCGCGATCGCCTCCCGCCCGTCGGCCGCTTCACCCACCACCCGCAGCCGATCGTCACTGGACAGCACCGCCCGCAGCCCGGCACGCATCAGATCGTCGTCGTCGACGATCAGCACGGGCAGCGGCGTCATCACGCCACCCGCTCGTCGTCGTGGCGTTCGGTGTTGTGCTGCCCGACGTGGTGCGGCCCGGCGCTGTGCCGCTCGATGTTGTGGCGTTCGACGTTGTGCCGCTCGGCCTTATGGTGCTCGGCGTCGTACGGCAGGTGCACGCGGACGTGGAACACGTCTGCCTCGGCACCGGCGCTGAAGGTCCCACCGAGGAGGATGGCGCGCTCCCGCATCCCGATGAGTCCGTGGCCTCCGTTGGGTCGGATCACCGAGACTCCACCAGCGCCCGCACGGTATCCGCCCGCGGCGGGATGACCGCCGACGGCGGGGATGACATCCGGACCCTGGCCGGCGGCACTCCCATCCGCGACGCTGCTGCCGTTGCCGTTGCCCGCATCGGCGGCAACCGGGGCGCTCCTGCCGTTGGCGCGGACCGGTTGAGCCGCGATCGTGGAGGCCATACGGTCCGAGGCGTCTACGGGCGTACCGACTGCGCCGTTGACTGATGTACCGGCCGCGGCGCTGACCGCGTGGCCGGCCGCGGCGCCGACCGCGGCGCTGGCTGCCGTGTCGCTGGCCGTGCTGTTGGGCGTGGCGGTGGAGGCAGCCGTTGCCGCCACGGACGTAATGGCTCCCGCGATGCGGTTCGCCACCCCGATCTCCATCGCGTGCGTCCCGTAACCGACCACCACGTCAGCGCTCCCAGCACCATGGCGGGCCGCATTGGTGAGCGCCTCCTGAAGGATCCGGTACGCGGCCCAGGCGACGCTCCTCGGCAGCGGGCGCCGCTCCCCGTCGAACCTCGTTGCCAGCCGCAGCCCGGAACGCCGGTGGTGATCGAGCAACTCTTCGAGCGCGGCGGGATCCGCGGGCACCGGCTCACCGTGTGCCGACCGCAGCGCGTGCACCATCCGGTCGATGTCGACGATCGTGGCCCGGGCGACGTCTTCGACGGTGCTGATCGCACGCAGGGACGCGGACGGATCGCGCTCGTGGAGCAGGCGCGCCGCACCAGCCTGTACCAGGATCACGTTGATCGCGTGGCCGGCCGAGTCGTGAAGCTCCCGCGCGATGCGGGTGCGCTCCTCGGCCGCGGCCAGGCGGGTCTCCCGCTCGGCCTCGCGTTCGGTGCGGCGGGCGCGTTCCTCGGCCGCGGCGAGCTCGCCCTGCCGCAAACGGGTGCGCTCGGCCGCCAACCACACCCCGACCATCGCCATGCCCCACGTGCTCAGTTCCGTGGTGACCGCCCAGACGTCCACGCCGGCCAGTCCCAACGTGACGGCGACGACGGGTACGTATCCGACCACGCACGCCGCTGCCACCCCCCGGCGTACCGACCCGGCGCCACCCCACGCGAGCACGAGCACGTACCCGGCGTAGACCGGACCCAGGGGCACGTCGAGCGGGTAGCCGAAGTACATGAGGAAGATCGATGCCAGCGCCGACACCGCGAACACCAGGACCGGTGACCTGCGGGAGAAGGCGAGCGGCAGCCCGGTGGCGAGGGCCATGAGAAGGCCGGCCTCGTCGAGGACGCGGCTCGTGGGGTCGGGACTCCCGAGGCCGCCCTCGGACAGGATCGCAAGCGTGACGACGGTCGCGACGGTGGCTGCCGTCGCGTCGACCATCGGGCCACGCCATCTCATGCGGTCCAGGGTAGGCGTCCGGACCGGTGGGCCGGATCGCCCCGCGGAGGCATCCGTCGTCCCCCCACGGGGGTACGGACAGACCCCTCCACGGGGCGTTGTGGCCGAGCGTCACCGATTTCTAGCGTCGCCGCATGACCGCAACACTCGACGAACGGGCGACCGCACGGCTCAGCGTCTTCCAACGTCTGGCCGGGTGGGCCTACCGGCGGCGCTGGTTGGCACTGGCGCTGTGGGTGGTGGCGCTGGCCGGCGTCACGGCCGGATCACAGGTGCTCGGAGACGACTACCGCAACGACTTCTCGCTCCCGGGAACCGAGTCCCAGCGCGCGCTCGACGTACTGAAGCGCGAGTCGCCCGCGCAGGCCGGAGCAACCGTGCAGATCGTGATGGAGAGCGACGGCGGTCTGGCCCAGGAGGGAACCCGGGCCCGCGTCGAGCGGATGCTCGCCGACGTACGCGGGTTGCCGCACGTCACGGGGGTCGCGGGTCCGTATGTCGCGGTCTCGCCCGACGGCACCGTCGGCTACGCCACCGTTACCCTCGACGGAGTCGCCGAACAGGTGCCCGCACCGGCGGTTCGCGATCTGATCAGCACCGCCCAGGCGGCGGAGGGCGACGGGTTACGCATCGAGCTGAGCGGCGACCCGGTACGCAACGCCGAGGAGAGCGAAGGCGGCGCGGCCGAGGGAATCGGCCTCCTGGCGGCACTGGTCATCCTGGTGCTGCTGTTCGGCTCGCTGCTTGCCGCGAGCCTGCCCATCGTGATCGCGGTGTTCGCGGTCGGTACCGCGCTCGGGCTCACCGTGCTGGCGTCACACGTGGCGACGGTCGCGGACTTCACCGCGCCGCTGATGCTGCTCGTCGGGCTCGGCGTCGGTATCGACTATGCGCTGCTGGTCTTCTCGCGCTACCGGTCGGAACTGGTCGACGGCACGCCACGCGACGAGGCCGTGACCAGGGCGCTCGACACGGCCGGTCGCACCGTGTTCTTCGCCGGATGCACGGTGATCGTGGCCCTGCTCGGGCTGGTGCTGCTCGGACTGGGATCCCTGCAGGGGGTGGCCGTCGCGATGGCGCTCACCGTGCTGATGACGATGCTCGCCGCGCTCACGCTCCTGCCGGCGCTGCTCGCGCTGTTCGGCGGCCGTATCGAGCGGTCGGTCCGCCGGAGGGCGGAGAAGCGGGAGGCCCGCGGACGGCGTCCGGACGGCGAGGGGTGGCGACGCCTGTCCAACGCGGTCGAGCGCTGGCGGTGGCTGGCGGTCGTGGTTCCGACGGTGGCCATGCTGGCGCTCGCCGCGCCGGCGGTGAACCTCCAGTTGGGGTTCGCCGACGCAGGGAACGACGCGCCCGGATCCACGAGTCGACAGGCGTACGACCTGCTCGCCGACGGCTTCGGACCGGGATACAACGGCCCGCTGATCGTCGTGGTGGAGGGTGGCGACGCCACGGCGGCGCGAGCGGCGCAGGAAGCACTCGGCGACGCTAAGGGGGTGGCGGCGGTCGTGCCGCAGGACGGCGCGGGCTCCGGTCCGACCACGCTGATCGTCCTACCGGACTCGAAGCCGCAGGACGAGGCGACGGGCGACCTGGTGAACCGCCTGCGTGCCGACGTGCTTCCGCCCGTCGAGGCACAGACAGGCGCCACGCTGCTCGTGGGCGGTAGCACCGCGGCGGTGGTCGACTACTCCGATGCCGTAGCCAGCCGGTTGCCCCTGTTCGTCCTTGTGGTCGTCGGGCTGTCGATGCTGCTGCTCCTGCTGGTGTTCCGGTCGGTGCTTGTCCCGATCAAGGCCGCTGTGCTGAACCTGCTCAGTGTCGCGGCGGCGATGGGCGTGATGACGCTGGTCTTCCAGGAGGGAATGTTCGGCGTCGCACCCGGTCCCATCGAGGCGTACGTACCAGTGATGATCTTTGCGATCGTGTTCGGCCTGTCGATGGACTACGAGGTGTTCCTGCTCGCCCGCATGCACGAGGAGTGGATGAGGCGCGGCGACGCGTCCGCGGCCGTGCGGGAGGGCCTGGCGACGACGGGCAAGGTGGTCACGGCGGCCGCTGCCATCATGATCGTGGTCTTCGGGGCGTTCCTGTTCAGCCCGGAGCGGATGCTCCAGCAGTTCGGGCTCGGGCTGGCCGTGGCGGTCCTCGTGGACGCGCTGGTGATCAGGTGTCTGATTCTGCCGGGCGTGATGCACCTGCTCGGCCGGTCGGCGTGGTGGTTGCCTGGCTGGCTCGGTCGCCGCCTTCCGCAGGTGGCGCTGGAGCACGGCTGATGCTGGAGCACGGCTGATGCTGGTTGCCCGGTCGGCCAACGTCGCTTGGCCGACTGTGGCAGCCGTGGTGATGGTCGGTCACGCATGAGACGGCCGGCCATCGTGAAGGGTCTGCCCGCGGCCGGGCGGCCGTGCAAGAGGGGCTGGCTGGAAACGTTGGACGAGAAAGGCAAAGGCGGCCGGCCCCATCGGAGGACAACAGGACGGGCGCAGTGGCCGAGCCGCGAATCGACCCTGATCGGTACGCTGATCGGATGAGGAATGTTTCCGGGAAGGGGGTCCGCCGCCCCGTGGTCGCGTGAGCGGCGCGTGGGTTCGGACACCGGGAGAGTTGCGGGCGCAGCGTCGGCGTCGTCCGCATGGGTGTTGGAATCATCTGTTGGCCGCACCGTTGTGGCCCAAGTACGACGTCAACCTCGGCACTCTGCTGCGTACCTGTGACGCGGTGGGGGCCTGCCTCGCCGTACCCCGCCGGCCGTGGATCGGCGAGGCGCTCGCTCGGGGCAACACGTTGCGGCACCGGTCCTGCGTGCACTGGACGAGTCGGCCGATCGACTGGTTGGGCGCGCAGCGGGCCGGTGGGTCGGCGGTGGTCGGGGTCGAGTTGGCCGACGAGGCGGTTCGGCTCGGTGACCTGCCCGCCGCGCGTAAGCGGACGGTGATGGTGCTCGGCAACGAGAGCGAGGGCATTCCTGCCGATGCGTTGGAGCTGCTCGACACCGTGGTGGAGATTCCGATGATCGGGTCCGGGCATTCATTGAACGTGGCGGTGGCCGGATCCCTGGTGTTGTACAAGCTCGCTGGGCTGCTGTGAGCCCGGCGTCGAGCCCGGCGCCAGGGCCACAGAAGGAGACAGAAGGAGACAGAAGGAGACAGAAGGAGACAGAAGGAGATAGAAGGAGAAGGAAAGAGGCGCGGGGAGAAGCGGAAAAAGGAGAAGAGCGAGAAGACCCGCCTCGCCTCAGGCGGCAGCCACCGCTTCGATCTCGAGGAGCCACTCCTCCGCGTAAATGTCGCAGATGATGACCGTCAGGGCCGGCCGGTGGTCGCCCAGGATCTCGGCACGGATGCGGCTGTTGGCGGCGCGGTGGTCGCGGCTGCCCAGGAACACGGTCACCTTCACGAGGTTCTCGACGCCCAGACCGGCTTCGCCGAGGACGGTCAGGACATTGCCCCACGCGATGCGGCACTGGGAGTCGAAGTCGGTGGGGAGAGGGCCGCCCCATGGGGGTTGGCCGCTGACGAATACGAGGCGCTCCGCGCCGGTCACCGACACGCCGTGGGTGTACTGGGCGGAGGTCTCGGGAAGGGACGGCGGGTCGATCGGCTCGATGCGCACGCGGGCACCTTATTAGGCCGTGCTTCATAAGTGGCGGCCGGCGTGCGGCGGGCCCAGACGACGACCGGCGGCGTTGCGGATTCGCCCCGATACAACACCGGTATCGGGACAAATCCGCGCCTTGCCGGATCGCCGCCGGATCGCCGCCTGGACTCCGCCTCGGCTCGACCCCGCTGATGAAAACACGGCCTAGCCGAACATACGTTCATACTTGTGCAATGAACGAGGACGTGGAGTTCGCCGGCGCGCTGATCCGGCTCTCGCTCGCCGTCCAGTACGTGCTGCAGGATCTCAGCCGTCAGCACGAGTTGACGCCACAGCAGTCGGTGCTCATGTCGTCGCTGCTCGATCGGCCGGTGGGCATGGCCGAGCTGAGCGATCGGCTGCACATCGAGAAGTCGACGCTCACCGGGTTGGTCGACCGGGCCGAGAAGCGGGGGCTGGTCCACCGCACCCCCGACCCGGGAGACCGGCGGGCGTTGCGGGTGGCCCTGACCCCGGCCGGACGCGACGTCGCCGACACGTTCTACCGGGCGGTCACCGATGCGCTGCTCGCGCACCTCGGTGAGCTGCCGGCCGAGAAATTCGCCGAGCTGCGGTCGTCGGTGCCGCCCACGGCCACGCTCTACTGGGACGCCGTCGGTTGCTCGGCCCGCCAACGCTGCGCCGAAACGGATGAAACATCGGATACAGCGGTAAAAGGCGCAAAAGTCGAGGTTATCGAGGAGTCAGACTCTGCAGCGGGACTCGGGAGCTGACATCCCCGTAACAGCGGCGTGTGCGCGGCATGCCAGCGCCGCTTGCCAACCTCGTATCCATGAGTTCAACGGAACACGCCTTCACGGCTGAGGGCCTGGTCAAGCGGTTCGGGTCCACCACCGCACTCGCCGGGATCGACCTCGCCGCCAAGCCGGGCACGGTGCTCGGCGTACTCGGGCCCAACGGGGCCGGCAAGACCACCGCGGTGCGCATCCTCGCGACGCTGCTCCGCCCCGACGCCGGCACGGCGACCGTCGCCGGCTACGACGTGCAGAAAGACCCGGGCAAGGTGCGCCGGGTCATCGGGTTGACCGGGCAGTACGCCTCGGTCGACGAGGACCTCACCGGGATCCAGAACCTGGTACTGATCGGCGAGCTGCTCGACATGTCCCGCCGCGATGCCCGGCAGCGGGCGATGGAACTGCTCGCGTGGTTCGACCTCACCGAGGCCGCGTCACGGCCGGCAAAGACGTACTCCGGAGGCATGCGGCGACGGCTCGACCTGGCCGCCAGCCTCGTCGGGCGTCCCGACGTGATCTTCCTCGACGAGCCGACCACCGGCCTCGACCCGGCCAAGCGGGAGGACATGTGGGGTGTCGTGCGCTCGCTCGTCGGCGAAGGGTCGACGGTGCTGCTCACGACCCAGTACCTGGAGGAGGCCGACGCGCTTGCCGATGAGATCTCGGTCATCGACCACGGGCGGGTCATCGCCCACGGGACGCCGGGACAGCTGAAGCGGCTCGCCGGCGCGCAGACCGTGGTCGTACGCCCCACCGACCCGGCGCGGCTCGGCGACACCATGACCGTCCTCCAGGCGGTGGCGGGAGCCGAACCGGAGTCGCCGATGCCCGGCGTGCTGACCGTGCCCGTCACCGACGACGCGGCGTTCACCGCCATCGTGCGGCGACTCGACGAAGCCGGCATCGGCGTCGTCGAACTGGCGTTGCGGCTGCCCAGCCTCGACGAGGTGTTCTTCACGCTCACCGGACGCAAGGAGGAGGTACTCGCAGCATGAGCACCATCACGACCCCCCGAACCACACCCACGACGATGCCCGAGGCGCGAGCGGATCCCCCCGGCCGGAACCCGTTCCGGCTGGTCCGGCACAGCCTGGCCCTCGCCCGGCGCAGCCTCATCAAGACGCTCCGCACGCCGGAGCAGCTGCTCGACGTCACCCTGCAACCGGTGATCTTCGTCGTGATGTTCGTGTACCTGCTCGGCGGCGCGGTCGCCGGGTCGCAGCACGAGTACCTGCAGTTCCTGCTGCCGGCGATCATGGTGCAGACGGTGCTGTTCGCCAGCATCGCCACCGGCGTCAGCCTCAACACCGACATCAAGAAGGGCGTCTTCGACCGGTTCCGCAGCCTGCCGATCGCCCGCTCGGCACCACTGGTCGGCTCTGTGCTCGGCGACATGATCCGGTTCGTGGTGTCGATCACGGTGCTGATGGGCTTCGGCTACGCGCTCGGCTTCCGGATCGGCACCAACCCGCTCGCGATGCTCGCCGCGTTCGGGGTGGCGATCGCGTTCGCGTTCGCGGTGACGTGGATCTTCGTGCTGGTCGGCATGCTGATGCGGGAACCGGGTGCCGTGCAGGGCACCGCGTTCCTGGTGCTGTTCCCGCTGACGTTCGGCACCAACATGCTCGTGCCGACCGACACCCTGCCCGGCTGGCTCCAGGCCTGGGTGAAGATCAACCCGGTGACCGACGTGATGGAGGCCGTGCGTGGCCTGCTGGTCGGCGGGCCGGTGGCCTCGCCGGTGCTGACGTCGCTGGCGTGGTCGGCGGGGATCGTCGCGGTGTTCGCGCCGCTCGCGGTCCGCGCGTACCGCCGCCGCGCGTAACAGGCCGCGCCTCACAGAAAGGGCGACGGGACCGCGTGAGCGGCACCCGGCACGAACCAGGGCAACGGCGGAGCACCGCGAAGCTGCCCGTACCAGAATCAGCCAGCCGGGTCGAGGCGCGTCAGCGCCTCGGCACGGCTGGACGCGCGTCCCCTCGCGTATGCGGCCTCGAAGGTCTCGTCGCCGACGGCCGCACGCAGCGCGGCGGCCAGGCGTTCCGCGTCGAGGTTGGAGCGGTCGGGGTGGCCGCGCACGTTGTCGGCGGCGCCGAGCACCTCGGCCGCGCGCTCCGGCTCGCCGGCCGCCTCCCGGTACGCGGCCGTCGCCACACCGACCTGCGCGACCACCGGCATGTCGCGGCCGTCGAGGCCATATCCGTACGCCTCGACGATCAGGTCGCGGCCCCGCGCGAGATCGTGACGGGCCAGCGCCAGATACCCGTTCGCGGCCTTGAGGAGCGCGCGGAACTGCGGCGGCGACATCCGCGCCGCCTCGTTGCGGACCCACGCCGCGGCGTAGTACGCCTCCGCCTCGTCGAGGTCGCCGGACTGCCGCGACAGGTCGCCGAGCATCAGCAGGGCCCAGGCGCCCGACCGGGAGTCGCGCTCGTCGTCGACCTCGCCGATCAGGCGGGTCAGGTCGGCGCGGGCGCCGGCGACGTCGCCGCGGCGGGCCCGCAGCGCGGCCAGCCACATCTGCTGGTACCAGGCGTCGGCCTGCGCGTTCACCTGCCGGGCCAGCGCCAGCGACTCGCTCAACGCCTCGTCGGCGGCGTCGTACTCACCGCGCTTGGTGAGGTGGTCGGCGAGCTGGGCCAGGCACATCGACAGGCCCCAGCGGTCGCCGGTCTCGCGGAACAGGTCGCGGGCCAGGGTCTGGTCGCGCAGCATGCCGTCGGCGTCGCCGTCGTTCTCCTCGATCTGGCCGCGCAGCATGTGCAGCATCGCGCGCATCCACGTGTCGGAGGCGGCGTCGAGGCCGCGCTGCACGGCGGCGAGACCGGCGGCGGTGTCGTCGGTGAACAGGGTGACCATCGGCTCGATCAGCAACGCGAACGGATACTCGGTCGGATCGGCGCCGCGCACCTCCTCGACGAGCGTCGCGACCTCGGCCGGCTCGGGCGCGCCACCGCCGGTGAACACCTGGCTGATCATCGTCATCGCCCGCACCACCGCGCGGGCGCCGGCCGGCGCCGGACCGGTCAGCGACATCGCACGGGCCAGCAGCGACGCGGTCTGCTGGAAGTCGTCACGCACCGCGAGCGGAAACATCAGCAGCGCGCCCATCCGCACGGCCGTGTCGGCGTCGCCGGCGTCGCAGGCGAATGTCATCGCGCCGTAGATGTTCTCCCGCTCGGCGTCGAGCAGGTGCAGCCAGGGCAGCTGGCGGGCGGTGCGCAGGTGCGGGTCGGCCTCTTCGAGCAGCCGCAGGAAGTACGCGGTGTGGGCGCGCTGCGCCTCGGCGACGCCACCCGCCTCGGCGAGCCGCTCCAGCGCGTACTCCCGGATCGTCTCCAGCATCCGGAACCGCCCGTCGCCCACCACCTGCAGGAGCGACTTGTCGACCAGGGCGTCGAGCGCGTCGGAGGCGCCCGCGCTCTCCGGGGTGATCGTCGACGGGAACACGGCCAGCCGTTCCGCCAGCCGCCGCTCGTCGTCAGTGAGCAGGTCCCAGCTCCACGCCACCACCGCCCGCAGCGTGCGGTGCCGGGGCAGGGCGGTACGGCTGCCGCCCGTGAGCAGCCGGAACCGGTCGTCGAGCCGGTCGGCGACCTGGGTCGGCGACAACGCACGCAGGCGCGCCGCCGCCAGCTCGATCGCCAGCGGCAGCCCGTCGAGCCGCCGGCAGATCTCGACCACGGCACGCACGTTGTCGTCGGTCACCGCGAAGCCCGGGCGCACGGCGGCCGCCCGGTCGGCGAGCAGCTGCACCGACGCGAACGCCAGCGCCTCCGGCGGCGCGGCGTCCGCCGGGGGCAGGCGCAGCGGTGGGACCGGCGTGAGCACCTCACCCACGATCGCGAGCGGCTCACGGGACGTGGCGAGCACGCGCAGCCGCGGGCAGGCGGCCAGCAGGTCGTCGGCGAGCCGGGCGGCCGCCTCGATCACGTGCTCGCAGTTGTCGAGGACGAGCAGCGTGTCGGCCGGCGCGATCAGCTCGACCAGCCGGGCCACCGTGTCGCGGGCCTGGCCCGGCTTGTGCGTCTCGGGCCGGGCGTCGCGGCCGACCGCGTCGAGCACCGCCCGCGGCACGTCGGCGGGATCGGTGACCGGCGCCAGCTCCACCAGCCACACACCACCGGAGAGAGGCGACGCCGCGGCGAACTGGGCCGCCGACACGCTCGCGAGCCGGGTCTTGCCCGCGCCGCCCGGCCCGACGAGCGTGACCAGCCGGTTCTCCCCGAGCCGCTTGATGACCTGCTCGATCTCCTCGTCGCGGCCGACGAAGCTGGTGAGCGCGGCCCGCAGGTTGCCCCGGTCACGCGGCTTCTCGTCGCCCCGGAGCACCGACACGTGCGCGTCGCGCAGCTCGGGCGACGGGTCGGCCCCGAGCTCGTCGGCGAGCCGGTGGCGGACCTCCTCGTACGCGGTCAACGCGGCGGCCGGCCGGCCCGTGGCGGCCAGTGCCCTGATGTGCAGCGCGGCCAGCCGCTCCCGCAGCGGATGCGCGGCGGCCAGCTCGGCCAGCTCGGCGACCAGCGCGCTGTCGGGGGTCCCGGTGCGCAGCTCGGCGTCGATGCGGTCCTCGACGGCGGCGATCCGCAGCTCGTCGAGGCGGGCGGCGGCGGCCGGGTGGGCGTCGGCCAGGTCGGCGAGCGCCGGCCCGCGCCACAGGTCGAGGGCGGCCCGCAGGTGCCGGACCGCCGCCTGCGGGTCGTTGCCGGCCAGCGCCTGGCGGCCGGTGGTGGCGAGCACCTCGAACAGGTGCGCGTCGACCGCGTCGGCAGGGAGCTCGAGCCGGTAGCCGCCGGGTCCCGAGGTGACCGGCACCCCCGGCACCGCCCGCCGCAGCCGCGAGACCAGCGACTGGACGGCGTTGGCCGGGTCGCCCGGCTGGACGTCGCCGTTCCACAGGGCGTCGGTGAGGGCGCCGGTGGTGACCTGGCGACCGGGGTCGAGCGCGAGCCGGGTCAGCAGCGCCCGCAGCCGGGCGCCACTGACCTCGATGTCCACCCCGTCGTCACCGGTGACCCGCAACGGCCCGAGGATCCCGATCCGCACGGACCAACTGTGTCACAGGCCGGCTGCGGCGGATGGCCGCGCCGCCCGCCGAGGCCCGCGGGGCCGTAGCGGGCGCCGCGCGGCCGGGTCAGCTCGCGAGGCTCTCTTCGCTGACCGTCCACAGCCGCCGCGCGGCCTCCGGGTCGAGCGCGTACGCGGCGACGCCGGTCCGCTCGCCCGGCCGGTTCGGGCCGGCCTCGTTGCAGTCCTCGAAGTACCGGCCGCCGACCCCCTCCAGCAACGGCGACGTGGCGAGCAGCACCGACGTGGCCGCGCCCTGCTCCACCGACTTCCACGAGAAGCTCGCCGCGCCCACGGAACGGCGGATCGCGTCGAGGTCGGCCTCGGAGACGTGCCGCTGCAGGTTGGTGCGGATGCCGCCGGGGTGCAGCGCGTTCGCGGTGACGCCGTCGGCCTGCCAGCGCCGGGTCAGCTCGACGGCGAACAGGATGTTCGCGGTCTTGCTCTGCCCGTAGGCGGTCCACGGCTCGTACCCGCGCCGCTCGAAGTGCGGGTCGTCGAAGTCCACGGGCGAGCGCAGGTGCCCGGCCGAGCTGACCGACACCACGCGCGAGCCCCGGCCGGTCTCGGCGGCACCCTGCGCAAGCGCCCGGTGCAGGCCGGCGGTGAGCCCGAAGTGGCCGAGGTGGTTGGTGGCGAACTGCAGCTCCCAGCCCTCGGGGGTGCGGGTGAGCGGCGCCGCCATCACGCCGGCGTTGTTGACCAGGAGGTGCAGCGGTCCGTCCCAGCTCGCGGTGAACGCCGCGACCGACGCCCGGTCGGTCAGCTCGAGCACGGCGACCCAGACCTGCTTGTTCCCGGTGGTGGCGACGATGTCCTCGGCGGTCCTCTCACCCGCCGCGCGGTCGCGGACCGCGAGCGTGACGTCGGCGCCGGCGGCGGCCAGCGCGCGGGCGGTCTCGACACCGATGCCGGACGCGCCGCCGGTGACGACGGCCCGCCGCCCGGTGAGGTCGATGCCCTCGACGACCTGCTCAGCGGTGGACTCGGCGGTGAACGGGGTGACGATCATGTCTTCCTCCCGTGTGAGGGTATGATCCGGAGGGTCCTCCGTTTCCTGCCCCAGACGCTAACCGGAGGAGCCTCCGGTTACAAGTGAGAGGGGTCACGTGCGCGCCGACGCCCAGCGCAACCGCGACCGGATCCTCGACGCCGCCGCACAGGCGTTCACCCGCGACGGCGACGCGGTCACGCTCGACGCGATCGCGAAAGAGGCCGGCGTCGGGATCGGGACGCTGTACCGGCACTTCCCCACCCGGGAAGCGCTGGTCGACGCCGCCTACCAGAACGAGCTGGCCCGGCTCTGCGACGCCGCCGCCGCGCTGCTGACCGAGCTGTCGCCCGACAAGGCGCTGCGCGCCTGGATGGACCGGTTCGTGGAGTACATGACCACCAAGCGCGGCATGGGCGAGGCGCTCCGGGCGCTGATCGCGGCCGGCGGCGACCCGTTCGCCCGGAGCTGGGAGCGCATGCTGGCCGCGACGACCACGCTGGTGCGCGTGGCCGTCGACGCGGAGGCGGTCCGCCCCGACGCCGACCCGGAGGACGTGCTCCGCGCGATCGGCGCGGTGTCGCTCGCCACGCTCGAACCGGCGCAGGCCGGCCGGCTGCTCGACCTCATCATGGACGGGCTGCGGTACCGCCCGTGAGCTCACCACTTCGGCTGGGGTCGCGGACCTTCGGTGTGACCGACCGCGTGGTGATGGCGATCGTCAACCGCACGCCCGACTCGTTCTACGACCGCGGTGCGACGTTCGCCGAGGAGTCCGCGATGCGCCGGGTGCACGAGGTGGTGGCCGAGGGCGCCGACATCGTCGACATCGGCGGGGTGCCGGCCGGCCCGGGCGCCGAGGTCGACGTGGCCGCCGAGATCGAGCGCACCGCCTCGTTCGTCGCCGCCGTACGGTCGGCGTACCCGGACCTCGTGATCAGCGTCGACACGTACCGGCACGAGGTGGCCCGCGCGGTGTGCGCCGCCGGCGCCGATCTCATCAACGATCCGTGGGGCGGCGTCGACGAGCGCCTTCCGGAGGTCGCCGCCGAGTTCGACGTCGGGATCGTGTGCGCGCACGCCGGTCCGATGGCGCCGCGGACGCGGCCGTACCGGGTCGCCTACGACGACGTGGTTCTCGACGTCCTGAAGCACACGGTCGGGCTGGCCGAGAGGGCGGTGGCGGCGGGGGTGGACCCGGCCCGCGTCGTCATCGACCCGGCACACGACTTCGGGAAGAACACGTGGCACTCGCTGGAGGTGACCCGCCGCCTCGGCGAGCTGGTCGCGACCGGCTGGCCGGTGCTGGTGTCGTTGTCCAACAAGGACTTCGTCGGCGAGACGTTGGCGGCACCGGTCGACGACCGGGTGGCCGGCACGCTCGCCGCCACGTCGATCTGCGCCTGGCTGGGCGCGCGCGTGTACCGCGTCCACCAGACCCGGCAGACCCGGCAGGTGCTCGACATGGTCTCCGCGATCGCCGGCGACCGGCCGCCGCGCCGCGCGGTGCGGGCGCTCGCGTGATCGCGGCGGCGCTGTGTCCGGCGGCGCCGCTGATGGCGGCGGAGCTCACCGGCGACGACCCGGAGGCCGCCGCCGTGCGCGCGGCCGCGGCGGAGGCGACGGCCCGGCTGGCGCGGTCGGGGGTCGGGGTGATCGCGGTCGTCACCGCCGGTCCGCAGACGCGCGAATGGCCGGTGACGGGCCGCGCCGACCTCGCGCCGTACGGGGGGCCGCGGCTGGCCGACGGTGTGCCGCGGGTGCCGCTGGGGCTCGGCCTCGGTGCCCGGTTGCTCGACGCGGCGGGCTTTTCCGGCGACCGTCTCATGTGGACGGTCGGCCGCATGCGGCCACCCGCCCTCGACGGCGTCGCCCTGCTGGTGCTGGCCGAGGGCTCCGCGCACCGTAACCTGAAGACGTCGACGGATCTGGCGCTACGGGCGGAGCGGTTCGACGCCCTGGTGGAGAAGTCCATCGTGGACGGTGACCTGGCACCGCTGCTCGACCTCGACCCGGCCCTCGCCGAAGACCTGATGGTGCCGGGCCTTCCGGCGCTGCGCCTGCTCGCCGCCGCCGTGACGCGCGCGTCGACGGACCTGCTCTACCGCGCTGCGCCGTTCGGGGTCGGCTACTTCGTGGCCACCCTCAACACCTGAACGAGTCGACGCCGCCCAGCAGCCGGTCGCCGATGTCGCGCAACTGCTTGAGCTGTGTGCGGGTGAGCTGGCCGAGCACCAGTTGCCGCACCACGTCGAGCTGGATGGGCGCGGTGTCGACCACCTTGCGGTAGCCGGCCTCGGTGAGGATCGCGTTGGTGTAGCGGCCGTCGTCGGGTGCGGGCTCGCGCCGCAGCCAGCCGCGCTGTTCGAGCCGCTTGATGAGGTGCGACATCCGCGACAGCGAGCCGCGCACGAGCAGCGCCAGGTCGCTGATGCGCAGCGTGTGGGCGGGCGCCTCGGACAGGTAGGACAGCACGTGGTACTCGAACTGGTTCAGGTCGGCGCGCCGCTGCATCTGGGCGTCGAGCTCGCTCGGCAGCACGGTGAGCACGGCGGCGAGCCGCCGCCAGGCGTCGATCTCCAGGTCGTCGAGCCAGGCGGGTTCGCAGCAGTCGTTCTCGCCCGTCACGCCAAGATTTTAACGCTCCTGTGACGAATCTCCGATGACTTGACCGCTCAACTCATCGGCACTAGCTTTGGGTTGAACATTCAACTCGCTGAGAGGCAACCGAGATGACCCGGATCGCGGTAGTACTGGGCAGCACCCGTCCCGGCCGGCGCGGCCAGCAGGTGGCGGAGTGGGTCCACGAGCTCGCCCAGAAGCGCGGCGGTGCCGAGTTCGACCTGATCGACCTGGCCGACCACCCCCTGCCCCACCTCGACGAGGCGCAGCCGCCGATGCTCGCCCAGTACGCCAACCAGCACACCAAGGAGTGGTCGGCGCTGATCTCCGGCTACGACGGCTACGTCTTCGTGACGCCGGAGTACAACCACTCCACGTCCGGCGCCCTGAAGAACGCCATCGACTACCTGTTCCAGGAGTGGAACAACAAGGCGGCCGGCATCGTCAGCTACGGCAGCCGCGCCGGCGGCGCCCGGGCCGCCGAACACCTGCGCCTGATCCTCGGTGAGCTGATGGTGGCCGACGTCCGCGCCCAGGTGACGATCCCGATCCAGCAGTACTTCGAGAACTGGACCGAGTTCCGCCCCGACCAGCAGCTCGAAGACGACCTCGGCCTCGTGCTCGACCAGGTGATCGCCTGGAGCACCGCGCTGCAGCCGCTGCGCGCCGCCTAACCGAGGTACAGCGTCACGACGGTGCCGCCGGTGTCGCCGCGCCGCAGGGTGAGGTCGCCGCCGCTCGCTCGCGCGGCGCGGCGGGCGATGTCGAGACCCAGACCGGTGGACCCGCCACCGCTGGCGCCCCGTTCGACGTGCTCCGCCGGGAGACCCGGCCCCCTGTCGGAGATCGTGAGCACCGCACCCGGTCGACCGGGTACAAGCGTCACCGCGAACGGGGTGCCGTCGGGGGTGTGCGCGAACACGTTGCCCAGCAGGGCGTCGAGCGCGGCGGCCAGGTCGTCGGCGGCCACCCGCACCGGCAGCGGACCGTCGGCGAGGTCCAGGGTCACTGTGCGGCCGGTGTCCTCGGCGAGCACCGTCCAGAACTCGACCCGCTCGCGGACCACCGGCGCCGCGTCGCACCCACCCGGTCCGGAGCCCTCGGTCTGGCGGCGGGCCTGCAGGATCAGGCCGGTCACCGCGCGTTCCAGGCTGTCGACACCGGCACCGATGCGGGCCGCCTCGGCCGGGTCGGCGAGCGCCTCGGCCTCCAGCCGCAGCGACGTCAGGGGGGTGCGGAGCCGGTGCGACAGGTCGGCCACGTGCTCCCGCTCCTCCGTCAACAGCTCCTGGATGCGCCCGGCCAGCTGGTTCAGGGCGCCGGCCACCTCGCGCAGCTCGGGCGGACCGTCGGGCGTCGCCCGCGCGGTCAGTTCGGCCCGGGCCAGCCGGTGCGACACGGCCGACAGCTCGGAGATCGGGCGGACCAGCGTGCGGGCCAGCCGGTCGGCCACCAGGAGACCGAGCAGCAGCAACGCCACCCCGAGGCCGGCGAGCACCAGCCACGACCGGGCCACCCCGCGGGTGAGCTCCGCCGTCGGGACGAACGTGCGTACCACGGCCGTCCCCTCGGCCCGTCCCTGCACGGCGACGACGATCTCCCGACCGGCGTCGGTGGACACGGTGAGGCTGCTGCTGCGGCGGGCGGCCAGCTCGACCGCCGTGCTGCGCCCGACCGGCGTCCCGAGCACCTCGCCGCTGGCGAGGAACACGGTCACGGGCAGCCGCGAGGTCGCGGCGACCTGCTCCGCGGCCGGGCCCAGCGCGCTCGGCGGGGCCGTGCCCGCGGCCGCGACCAGCCCCTGGATGTTGGTGGCCGCCGAGGCCGTCGCCCGGTCGGCGGCGACGGTGCGTACCAGGACCGCCAGCGGCACCAGGAACGCCACCAGCACCAGGCACATCGTGGCGGTGACCAGCAGCGTCAGCCGGCGCCTCACGGCGGCGCACCGGGCGGGCTCAGCCGCACGCCGACCCCGCGGACCGTGTGGAGGTACCGCGGCTCCTGCGCGGTCTCGCCGAGCTTGCGCCGCAACCACGACAGGTGCACGTCGACGGTCTTGTCGGCGCCGCCGTACGGCACCTGCCACACTTCCGTGAGCAGCTCCCGCTTCGACACCACTTCGCCGGCCTTCCCGGCGAGGTACAGCAGCAGGTCGAACTCGCGCGGTGTGAGGTCCAGGCGCACGGCGTCCAGTGTCGCCTCGCGGGCCCTGGCGTCCAACCGGAGCCCGCCCACGACGGTCTCCGCGCTGACGGGGCCGCCGGCCGCGCGGCGCAGCACGGCCCGTACCCGGGCGTCGAGCTGGTTCGCCGTGAACGGCTTGACGATGTAGTCGTCGGCGCCGACGTCGAGCCCGCGCACCATCTCGGCCTCGCTGTCGCGCGCGGTCGCGACGATCACCGGCGTCGGCGTGACCGCCCGGATCATCTTGAGCAGCTCCAGACCGTCGACGTCGGGCAGGCCGAGGTCGAGGATCACCAGGTCGGGACGGTCGTCGAGCACCGCCTGCAGCCCGGCCATCGCGGTCGCCGAGAACGCGACGGCGTGTCCCCGCTCGCGGAGCGCCCTGATCAGGGGCAGCCGGATCTGCGGATCGTCCTCGATGAGAAGCAGCCGCGCCACACGACGCACGGTAGCCGCCCGGCGGGCCGGAACAGGTGGGTTAACGGTTCGTTAGGGTCCGACGGTGCCCGCGTTAACCATCCGGGCGGGCATCATCGGGGCATGCGCCTTCTGTTCGCCGTCGCCGGATGGGTCGCGGCCGCCGGGGCCGCGACCCTCATCGGCCTCGCCGGCGTGCAGGTGATCGGCAACGGCATCACCGGCGGTACCGGTGGCGACATCCTCACCGCCGAGCAGGCGGCCCGCGAGCTCGCGGCGGCGGAACCGGTGCCAACCGCGTCGGCGCCGCCGGCGTCCGTGCCATCCCCGTCCACGCCGGCGTCCGACCCGTCCACCCCACCCCCGACCGCCGGGGGGCCGGTCAATGTGCAGGTGTTCGGGGGACCTGGCGGCACCGTGCGGGCCGGCTGCCTTCCCGGTGGTGCGGTGCTGGTCACCTGGTCGCCGGCGCAGGGCTACAGCGTCGAGGAGTACCGGGTCGGGCCGGGAGAGTACGCCGAGGTCCGGTTCGACCGGGGCAGCAGCAGCGGCAAGGGCAACGGCGAGTCCCGGGTCCGGGTCCGCTGCGTCGGTGGCGTGCCCGCCGCCTCATGGGACTAGCGGCGTCACCACCGTCGAGTCGACGTGCTGGTAGACGATCGAGGTGCGGAAGCCGACGATCTCGCGGCGGATCGTGAAGCGGTCCATCAGGAAGTCGTGCAGGCGTTGGATGTCGGCGACCGCCACGTGGACGATGAAGTCGTCGCCGCCGGCGAGGACGAACACCGACAGCACCTCCGGCTGCTCGCTCATGTACCGCTTGAAGTCGGTGATGACGTCGCGGCTCAGGGGCCGCACCTGCACCGCGATCAGCGCCTGCAGGTTCCGGTTCAGGGCACGCAGGTCCACCGCCGCGTGGTAGCCGGTGATGACGCCGCGGGCGCGCAGGGCCCGCACCCGCTCCAGACACGTCGACGGCGCGATGTTCAGCTTCGCCGCCAGGTCGCGGTTGGACTGGCGCGCGTCGCGTTGGAGCTGGTCGACGATCGCGCGGTCAGTCGCGTCCACTGTGGACCAACCCGTTCTCCAACCGGGTCCGGGCGCGGTCCATCGCCGCGCGGGCCGGCGTGACGCCGTCGCGGTCGGCCACCTCCAGCAGGTCGCCGACCGTGGTGCCGATGCCGTCGACCCGCCGCGCCGCCTCCGCCGCGGAGACACCGTCGATCTCGACGGCCATCGCGTTGATGACGCCACCCATGCTCACCACGTAGTCCGGCACCCACACGATGCCGCGGGCGTGCAGCAGGTCGGCCACCGACTCGTCCTGGAGCTGGTTGTTGGCCGGACCCGCGATCGCGCCGCACCGCAGCCGTGGCACCACCTCCGCCGTGAGGACCCCGCCCAGCGCGGCCGGCACCACCACGTCGACCTCGGCGGTCAACGCCTCTTCCGGCGAAACCCACGCGGCGCCGAGGGAATCGGCCAGCCCCCGCCTGGCCGGGTCGACGTCGCTCACCACCAGCGTGGCGCCGGAAGCGGCCAGCGTTGACGCGACCGCGCCGCCCACCCGGCCGAGCCCCACGACCGCGAACCGCCGCCCCGCCAGCGGACCCAGCGCGCGCAGCGCGGCCACCACCCCGGCGGCCGTGGCCGGCGACGAGTCGCCGCTGCCGCCCGACGGCAGCGGCCGGCAGAACACGTGCCGGGTACGCGACGCGATTACGTCCATGTCGGCTTCGCTCGTGCCGACGTCGGGACCGGTGGCGTACCGGCCGCCGAACGACTCGATCACGTCGCCGGCGTCGAGCAGAGCGTCGCGCCGGCGAGACGCCGCGACGGTGGACGGAAGCGCCACCACCGTCTTCCCGCCGCCCTTGGGGACGCCCGCCGCCGCGGTCTTGTACGTCATGCCGCGGGCCAGCCGCAAGGCGTCGGCCTGCGCGTCGCGCCAGTCGGGGTAGTGCCACATGCGCAGCCCGCCGACGGCCTGGCCGAGGGTTGTCGAGTGCACCGCGACGATCACCGGCAGGCCGCTGCGCGGCCCCCGGACCATCCGCACCTCTTCATGCTCCATGGAGCCATTCACGCACAGGGTACGGCCACGGCCACCAAGATCCGTACAACGTTCGGCGATCGGGCCGAGGTCCGTTCAAGCAGCGCCGGATACGTCCAGAAGTGCGGAGATCAACCGGGCCTCCATGCCCGTGTCGAGCCGGGCGGTCGGTATCGACACGCTGATCGCGTCGTGCGGCCCCAGGGCGACCGCGAAGCAGGAGATCCCCACCGTGTTCTCCTCCCGGTCGGCCGCCCAGCGCAGCGCGCGGATGGTGGCGAGTTCGCCGAACAGCTTCCCGCGGTCGGTGATCGTGTTCGGGGTGAGCGACGCCAGTGGCCAGTGGAGGAGGTCCTCGACGGTCGCGTCGCCGCGCTGGGCGAGCAGCGCCTTGCCGAGCGCCGTGGCGTGCGCCGGCAGCATGCGGCCGATCGCGCTGTAGAGGCGCAACGGGTGGACCGACTCCCGCTTGGCCAGGTACGTCACGTCGGGGCCCGACAACCGTCCCAGGTGGACGGTCTCTCCGAACGCCGCCGCCAGACCGTCGAGCAGGCGGGCGTACCGGGCCACCGCGTCGTCACCGTCCACATAGGACGCGCCGATCTGCACGGCGCGCAGCCCGAGCCGGAAGCGGGTGCCGGCCTCGTCGGCCTCGACCCATCCGCGCCGCACCATCGTGCGCAGGATGCCGTGCAGGCTGCTCTTCGGGATGCCGAGCGCGCGCGTCAGCTCCCCGAGTGACCGGTCGCCGGGGGTGCCGGCGAGCGCCTCCAGCACGTCGAGCGTGCGATCCGCTGACTTCACGGGCTGGAAGCCGTCGTCCATGTCCGGTAGCGTACACGTACGTGACCGTCGTTCACGATACTGAACAGACAATTGCCAAGAACCGCCTCCTACCGGTCGTCGTCATCGACGACGCTGCCACCGCCGACCCGCTCGCCGAGGCCCTGGTCGCCGGCGGCCTGCCCTGCGCGGAGATCACGTTCCGCACCGCCGCCGCGGCCGACGCCATCACGGCGATGGCCGCCCGCGGCGACCTCGTGGTGGGCGCCGGCACCGTGCTCACCCCCGAGCAGGTCGACCGGGCCGTCGACGCCGGCGCGAAGTTCATCGTCAGCCCCGGCTTCAGCGCGGCCGTCGTCGCGCGGAGCCGGGAGCTCGGCGTTCCGGTGTACCCGGGCGCCGCCACCGCCACCGAGATCCAGATGGCCCTCGACGCGGGCCTGACCACCGTGAAGTTCTTCCCGGCCGAGCAGTTGGGCGGTGCGGCAATGGTGAAGGCGCTCGCCGCCCCGTTCCGGCAGGTGACGTTCATCCCGACCGGCGGGGTCACCACCGACAACCTCGATCGGTACCTCGCCCTGCCGAGCGTGCTCGCGGTCGGCGGCACCTGGATGGTCGCCGCCGACCTGTTGAAGAACCGCGACTGGGCCGAGGTCACCCGGCGCACGACAGCAGCCGTGGAAAGGGCGGGCCGATGAAGCTGCGCGAGAACTGCCGCTACGACCTGGTGTCGCTGGGCGAGATCATGCTGCGGCTCGACCCGGGCGAGGGCCGCGTGCGCACCGCGCGCACGTTCCGCGCCTGGGAGGGCGGCGGCGAGTACAACGTCGCGCGCGGGCTGCGCCGGTGCTTCGGCCTGAAGACCGCCGTGGTGACCGCGTTCGCGGACAACGAGGTCGGCAGGCTGCTCGAGGACCTGGTGCTGCAGGGCGGTGTCGACACCACCTACGTGACGTGGGTGCCGTACGACGGCATCGGCCGCGCGGTGCGCAACGGCATCAACTTCACCGAACGCGGGTTCGGCGTGCGGGGCGCGGTCGGCACGTCCGACCGGGGGCACACGGCCGCCAGCCAACTCGGTCCCGACGATGTCGACTGGGACGAGCTGTTCGGCGCGCACGGGGTCCGCTGGCTCCACACCGGTGGCATCTACGCCGCGCTGAGCGAGACCAGCGCGCGCACGGCGGAGGCCGCGATGGCCGCGGCGCGCCGGCACGGGACGATCGTGTCGTACGACCTGAACTACCGGCCGAGCCTGTGGAAAGCGGTCGGCGGCCCCGAGCGTGCCCGCGAGGTGAACCGGGCGCTCGCCCGCCACGTCGACGTGATGATCGGCAACGAGGAGGACTTCACCGCCGCGCTCGGCTTCGAGGTTCCCGACACCGACGAGTCACTGTCCACGTTGGACGCCGGCAACTTCCGGCGCATGATCACCGAGGTCGTCAAGGAGTACGACACCTTCCAGGTGGTCGCCACGACGCTGCGCACGGTGCGCAGCGCCACGGTGAACGACTGGGGCGCCGTCGCGTGGTCGCGCGCCGAGGGCTTCGCCGAGGCCACCCACCGCGAGGGCCTGGAGATCCTCGACCGCGTGGGCGGCGGCGACTCCTTCGCGTCCGGTCTGATCTACGGCCTGCTGACGGGCCGCGACCTGCGGGCGGCGGTGGAGTACGGCGCGGCGCACGGAGCCCTGGCGATGACGACACCGGGTGACACGTCGATGGCGTCACTGGCGGAGGTCGAGAAACTCATGAAGGGTGGTTCGGCGCGGGTGGCGCGCTGAGCTCCTCGGGGCACAACCGTTGCGCGAAAGCCTCCACGACGTCCTCCGTCCGGGTGCCGGCGCCGATCGACGTGCTCAGCAGGTCGAGCAGCAGCCCGTCGAGGGCGTAGTGGAGCAGCGCGATCTCGAACGCGCCGCCGGGCAGCCCGGTGGTGGCGTGGAAGGCGACGTCGCCTTCGTAGCCGCGGTGCAGCGTGGCCCCGAGCCGGCGACCCAGTTCCGGGCGGCGGGCGCCTTCGAGGCGTAGTTCGAACAGCGCGCGCATCAGGTCGGGTTCGCCGGTGGTGCGGCGCACGATGTCGTGCAGGTAGTCCGCCATGCTGGCGTCCGTCGGGGGATCGTCGGGCGCGATGCGCGCGAAGATCCGCTCCGCCAGTCCGCTCAGCAGCGCGTCGCGGGAGCGGAAGTAGTTCGACGCCGTGCCGGCCGGCACGCCCGCCTCCCGGTCGACCGCGCGGTGGGTGAGGCCGCGGGCGCCGGCCTGGGCGAGGACCCGCAGGCCCGCGTCGGCGAGCAGGTCACGGCGCTGGGGGTTGCTGACCACGAAATGGAGACTAGCACCAACCACGACAGCTGTTGTACTTTAACCACGACAGACATAGTGGTTAGGGAGGTGCGAGCATGCGAAAGCTCGTCTACTACGTGGCATCGACGATCGACGGCTTCATCGCCGGGCCCGACGGCTCGATCGACTTCTACCCGTTCGAGCCCGACCTGCAGGAGTTCATCCGCACCCGGTACCCGGAGACGCTGCCGACCCACGTCCGTGAACCACTCGGCATCCCCACGGACACGCCGAACCGCGCGTTCGACACGCTGGTGATGGGCCGGGGCACGCTCGACCCGGCGCTGAGCCTGGGCATCAGGAACCCGTACGCCCACCTGCGGGAGTACGTGTTCAGCCGCACCCTGGAGGGCGCGCAGAGCGGCGACCCGGTCGAGTTCGTCCGGAAGCTGAAACAGGAGGACGGCCTCGACATCTGGCTCTGCGGCGGCGGCGATCTCGCCGGTCAGCTGCTCGCGGAGGTCGACGAGCTGGTCATCAAGCTCAGCCCGGTGATCGCCGGCGAGGGGATCCCGTTGGTACGGAGCAACTTCAACCCCACCCGCTTCGCGCTGGTGTCGGCGACACCGCTGGAGAGCGGCGTCGTCGTGCTCACCTACGCACGTAGATGACGAACCCGGCCGCCGGCACCGTGAGCAGCACCGCCCGGCCGTTGCGGGCCTCGACCGTCACCTCGCGGCCACCCTGCGACGGGTCGGTCGAGTACCGGCACACCAGCTTGTCGCCGACCTCGTGCAACGCCGCGTCGACGGTCACCCACGCGGTGTGCGGCAGCAGCGGGTCGGTGTTGATCGCGGCCAGCACCTCGTCGTCCACGAAGATCCGCGACCAGGGGACGATCGACCGCGTACCCGGGTAGCCGAAGCCCACGCCGTCACCCGAGATCTGGCGCAGGTACTGGCGACCGCGCCGCAGCGCCGGAACGGCCCGGCGCACGGCGAGGATGCGCGCCACCTCCCGGTAGACCGGGTCGGCCTCGTCGAAGACGTGGCCGCCGCGGCTGCGGAACGGGCCGAACGCGCCGCCGAACATCGCTTCGCGGATGTAGCGGTCGTTGCCGCCGGAGCCGTCGAGGCGCTGCTCCGACCCGTAGTACAGGCAGGGGATCCCGAGCGTGCACACGTTCAGCGCGATGGCGGCCAGCGCCATCCGGTGGCCGAGGTCGTCGACGGCGAAGCGCGCCTTCCAGTCACCCTTGCGTACCTGGTCGTGGTCGTCGTAGCCGGTGACGACCCGGTTGCGCAGCCAGGTGTGCGAGTCCTTGCCGAGGGCGAACGAGTCGCGGAACAGGTCGAAGTAGCCGCGCGGGTCGCGGCGTCCCTTCACCAGCCACTCCAGCTCGTCCTGGATCTCGGCGAGGCCCAGCGCGGCGTCCATGCCGACCTGTTCGAGGGTCTCGAACGCGAAGCGGCGGTCGCCGGTGATCTCGGCGATCAGGTAGAAGTTCTCCTTGCCGATCGACTGGGCGAACTCGTGGATCACCGAGGCGAAGTAGCGGGCGGCGCCGCGGTCCATGTGCTTCACGGTGTCGACGCGGAGTCCGTCGAGGTCGGCGTAGGCGATCCAGTAGCGGTAGACCCGGGCGAGGGTCTGCAGAGCGCGGGACGGCGTGTAGCGGTCGGTTTCCCCGGTTCCCAGGTGGAGGTCCTTCAGCCCGTAGAAGTCGCCTTCGACGTACTCGGGGTACCGGTCCCAGTCGACGATGCGGCCGCCGCACGTGAACACGCCGGGCTCCTGGAGCTCGGCCGGCCAGACGGCCCCATCCAGAGCAGCACCGTCCACATCGGACACCGGCCCGAAGGGCAGGCTCGGCTCACCGGACGCGTCGCGGAATCCCGCCACCGGGTACGGGTGGCCGAACCAGGTGGCGTCGGTGACGTCGTCGCGGTAGGCGAACACGTCACCGGCGTGGTTGAGCACCACGTCGAGGATCACGCGGATCCCGAGGGCGTGCGCCGCCGCGACCAGGTCGCGCAGGTCCTCCTTCGTGCCGAAGTGCGGGTCGACGTCGAGGAAGTTCTGCGTGGCGTAGCCGTGGTAGGTCTCCTCGAACGGCGTCTGCTTCAGGACCGGGCTGACCCAGACGGCGGTGACGCCGAGCCGGTGGAGGTACCCGAGCCTCGAGCGCAGCCCCTTCAGCGTGCCGCCGCACCAGCGGGCGCCGGCCTCCCGCCAGCGGGCCGCGTCCTCCTCGGTGGTCACGGCGTTCCCGTGGTCCTCCCGCCGCAACGGTGGTGTCCCCTCGTCACCGTCGGAGAACCGGTCGAGCATCAGGAAGTAGAGGACCTCGTCCTCCCACGCCGCCGGCGAGGGATGGAACTCCCGGTCGACGAGCGGTCCGAAATCGATCTCCGCGGCGCGCCTCAGGTCCACCCGGTGAGCATAGGCTCGCACGGTGGACCCGGATAAGGATCAGCGCTGGCCACGTTCGGTCTACGGGGTGGGCGCCGAGCCCGACCCCCGGTTCAGCTTCGCCAACGAGCGCACCACGCTGGCCTGGCTGCGCACGGCGCTCGCGCTGATCGCGGCCGGCGTGAGCGTCGAGGTGTTCCTCGACCCGCTCACCGGATGGGTGCGCAAGGCCGTCGCCGTGCTGCTGCTCGCGCTCGGCGTCGTGTGCTCGGTGGGTGCGTTCGTGCGCTGGGCGCGCAACGAACGCGCCCTGCGCGACCGCCAGCCGCTGCCGGGCAGCGGGCTCGCGCTCACGCTCGCCTACGCGCTCGCGGCCGTCGGGATCGTGCTGTGCGTCGTGGTGCTGTGGGGAGCGTTGGGGTGACCGACCAATGGGACGCCGGTGTGCAGAACGAGCGGACCGCGTTGGCCTGGCAGCGCACCGCGCTGGCCCTCTTCGGTGTGATCCTCGTCGCCGCCCGGCTTGGCTTCCGGCAGTGGCCCGTCGCGACGGTGGTGGCGCTCGCGCCGGCTCTCGCGCTGAGCGTGACGATCCTCCGGCTGACGAGCCGCCGGTACCGGCAGGCGCACGCCGCCCTGCACGACGACCGGCAGCGGCCGCCGGGTGGACGGCTCCCGTTCTTCGCCGCGACGTCGATCACGCTGCTCGGCCTCGGGGCACTGGCGGCGGTGCTGGCCGGAATACGCTGACGGGATGACGATCACTCCAGACACCAAGGACTGGACCTGGGTGCTCAACCAGCCGTGCCCGGAGTGCGGATTCGACAGCCGCACCATCACCGGGCGCGACGTGCCGGCGCTGCTCCGGTTCAACGTGGCCGAGTGGCCGGCCGTGCTCGCCGACCCGGCCGTGCGCGACCGGCGCCGCCCCGACGCCTGGTCGCCGCTGGAGTACGCCTGCCACGTGCGCGACGTGTTCCGGATCTACACCTATCGCCTCGGCCTGATCCTCACCGAGGACGACCCGCTGTTCCCGAACTGGGACCAGGACGAGACCGCCGTCGCCGAACGGTACGGCGAGCAGGAGCCGGGAACCGTGTCGGCGGAGCTGGTCGCGGCCGGCGAGGCGCTGGCCGACGCGTTCGAGGCGGTACCCGACGACGCGTGGCAGCGCACCGGCAACCGCAGCGACGGCGCCCACTTCACGGTCGAGACGTTCGCCCGCTACTTCGTCCACGACCCGATCCACCACCTGCACGACGTCCGGACGTCATGACCTGACCGGCACCACGATCGGGCCGTGCGCGCCCTTCAACACCTTCACCCGCGCCCGGTACTGGGTGGTCAGCAGCTCCTCGGTGAGCACCTCGGCCGGTGGACCGGTGGCGACCACCCGGCCGCCGGCCACGAGCACCAGGCGGTCGGCGTACTCGCCGGCCACCGACAGGTCGTGCATCGTCGCCAGCACCGTGAGGTCGCGGTCGCGGCGCAGGTCGTCGACCAGGTCGAGGACGTCCTGCTGGTGACCGATGTCCAGGGCGCTGGTCGGCTCGTCGAGCAGCAGCACCGGCGCCTCCTGGGCCAGCGCGCGGGCCAGGAACACCCGCTGCCGCTCGCCGCCCGACAGGGTGGCCAGCAGCCGCCCCACGAACGGCGCGAGGTCGAGCCGGTCGAGCACGCCGTCGACGACGGCCAGGTCGCGCGCCGACTCGCGGCCCAGCGGCGAGATGTGCGGGGTACGCCCGAGCAGCACGTAGTCGATCACCGTCATCCCCGGCGGCACCACCGGGGTCTGCGCGACGACCGCGACCGTCCGGGCCAGCTCCCGGCGGGAGAGCGCGCTCACGTGCGTCCCATTGAGAGAGATCGAGCCGCGATGGGCCAGGCGGCCGCCGACGGCGCGCAACAGGGTGGACTTGCCGGCGCCATTGGGACCGATCACCGTGACCCACTCTCCGGCGGAGACCGTGAGGTCGACGCCGGTGAGGATCTCGCTGCCGCCGAGCGTGACGCCGAGGCCCTCGACGCGGATCATGTTGAGATCCTGCTCGTCGAGCGCAGCACGAGCGCGAAGAACGGCGCGCCGAAGAACGCCGTGATGACCCCGATCGGGATCTCGGCCGGATTGCCGAGCGTGCGGCCGAGCAGGTCGGTGAGCACCAGGAACGCCGCCCCGTACAGCATCGACAGCGGCAGGATCGCCCGGTAGCTGTAGCCGACGAGCAGCCGCACGGTGTGCGGGACGATCACACCGACGAACCCGATCAGCCCTGACACCGCCACCGCCGCCGCCGTACCCAGCGACGCAGCACCCAGCAGGATGTACCGCGACCGCTGCGGATGCAGACCCAGGGCGGCGGCCTCCTCGTCGCCGACCGCGAGCACGTCGAGCTCGCGCCGGTGCAGCAGGATCACCGCGGCGCTGATGACCGCGTACGGCAGCAGCATCAGCACGTCGTGCCAGCCGGCGGTGGCCAGCCGGCCGAGCAGCCAGGAGTACACCTCCCGCACGTTGTCGATGTTGCGTTGCAGGATGTACGTCTGCGCGGCGGAGAGGAACGCCGACACCGCGACCCCGGCGAGGATCAGCGTCGCCGGCGACCGGTCGCGGCCGCCGGCACCGCCGAGCAGGTACGTGAGCGCGACCGCGCCGACCGCGCCGACGAACGCGGCCACCGGCGTGCCCGCCGGCAACCCGCTCAGCCCGGTACCGGTGTCGCGCAGCGCGACCAGGGCCGTGACCGCGAGCCCCGCCCCGGCCGCGACCCCGAGCAGGTGCGGGTCGGCCAGCGGGTTGCGGAACACACCCTGGTAGGCGCCGCCGGCGATCCCGAGCATGCCGCCGACCAGCATCGCCAGCACCACCCGGGGCAGCCGCAGCTCGGTGATGATCGCGACCTCCCGTTCGGAGAGGCCGCTGTCGAGGTTCACGCCGGGCAGCAGGTTCAGCAGCTCGATCGCCACCGAGCCGGGCGGCAGCGTCGCCGCGCCGAACGCCACGCCCACGACCAGCGCCACCGCCACGGCGACGAGCCCGCCGATCGCCGCCTTGAGCGGGAAGGAGGCGCGCTTCGTCGTGGTCGTGCCCGCCGTCACGCCGGTGCTTTGGCCACCGCGCCGGCGATGACCCGCACCAGGTCGACGACCCGCGGCCCCCACCGCGACGCGATGTCGTCGTCGAGCGCGACCACCGTGCCGGCCTTCACCGCGGTGACGTTCGCCCAGCCCGGACGCGCCTTGACCGTGTCGAGCGACTGCTGGCAGCACTTCGTGTCGGCCAGGAAGACGAAGTCGGGGTTCGCCGCGATGATCGCCTCGACGGCGAGCTGCGGGTAGCCGCCCTTCGCCCCGTCGGCGTCGGCCGCGTCGGCGATGTTGACCAGCCCGAACATCCCGAACAGCGACCCGGCGTAGGTCTTGCTGGTCACCGTGTAGAAGGTCGGGTCGAGCTCGTAGTAGTAGGTCGGCTTGTCGGCGCGCTTGGGCGCGTCGGCGACCAGCTTGGTGATGTCGCCCTTCATGCGCTTGACCAGGTCGCCGGCCTCGTTCCTGTGGCCGGTGAGCGCTCCCAGCTCCTCGAGCTGCTTGTACGTGTCGTCGAGCGTGGCCGCGGCGGCGCCCAGGTACACCGGGATCTTCAGCGCGGTCAGCTGGTCCTTGATCTTGTTGATGTCGTTGGAGATGATCACCAGGTCGGGCTGCTTGGCGGCGATCGCCTCGGCGTTCGGCTGGAAGCCCGACAGGTCGCTCTTCGGCGCGTCGGCCGGGTACGTCGACTGGTCGTCGACAGCGGTGACCTGCTTGCCCGCGCCGATCGCGAACAGCATCTCGGTGCCCGTCGGCGACAACGACACGATCTTCACGGGCCGCTCGTCGAGCGTGATCCCGGCCGCCGAGTAGGTCTCCGCCGGCGCCGGGGCAGCCTTGTCGTCGTCGGTGGACGCGCATCCGGTGAGTACGAGGGTGACGGCCAGAGCCGCCGCGGCGACGAGCCTCATCGGGACCTCCTGTCGGCTGAGGAGGATGCATCGCCGACGGAGATCCGCCCGCGAGGCGCCCTTCCTCGAGGACGCTGGTTCGCGACCGCCGCAGGCGACCTGGCTCGTCCCCTTCGAACGGGTTCGTTCAGGGGCATCACAGTTGCGGGACAGCGCCGGATTCACGACCGGCTTCGCTGCGGACGACCTGTAAAGACGGTAACTCAGGCCCTACGCGCCACCCCGGCGTACTCCGGCACCGAACTGGTGTCGTTTCCGTCGGGCCGCCAGCCCGTCACGGCGACCACACCGGGGTCGAGCAGGTCGAGACCGCGGAAGAACACGGCCAGTAGGGCGCCGGGTGAGGGTGCCGTGACCGGGAGCCCGCACATCGCAGACCGCCCGAGCCTCGACTGCCGTGGCGCGAGCGACTGCCTCTCCCAAGACCCACAGTGACCGGGCGGGGGTTCGGCTGTGTGTTGATCGTT
>NZ_BOPH01000004.1 GCF_016863655.1 Virgisporangium ochraceum | reverse complement strand
CGACGATCAGGGCGGCCGGCACAGACCCGCGAACCGGCGACTCGGGACACCGGAACCCCAACGAACCGTTCTGCGCGACACCGTCCCGATCCACCCACGGCTGATCCACTCACGGTTGGGGCCAGTCGCAGCGATGGCCGCCCGAGCACCCGGGCGGCCATCCGTTGAACGGCATCAGGATAGTCAGTCGTCGCCACCGCGGCCACTCTTGCCGGAGCCGCCGTGGTCGTCCCCGCCGCCGCGCCCGCTCCGGCCCGAGCCGCTGTTGTCGTCGTCGTGTCCGCTCCGGCCCGAGTCGTCGTCGCCGCGGCCGCCGCCCTTGTTCTCGAACCGGGTGATCGCGCCGGTCTCCTTGTCGACGTGCACGTCGTAGCGCACGCCGTCCTTCACGATCCGCACCTTCCACACGGCGCGCCCGTGCTCGAACTCCGACTCGACGCTCGTCACCGTTCCGCCGCCGACGCGGGCCAACGCCGCCGCGGCCGCGAGGTCGCTGGGAACCACCGCGCCGCCGGGCTGTGCCGGCGCCGTCGTGGTCGGGCTGTCGTCGGGGGACCCGGTGGGCGAGTCGTCCGGCGAGGCCGTGTCGGTCGGGGACGGCGTGTCGTCGGGCGACGGCGAGTCGGTGACCGCCACGGCGGCGGGCCGGCCGCGGGCCGGATCGTCGTCGCCGGCAGCCGCGAGGGCCGCCCCACCGATCATCACCGTTGCCACGGCCGTCGCTCCGGCGACCGCGAGTGCCTTGCGCTTCATGGTGTCGAACCTCCTGGTCGTCTGTGGTGACCAGGTTCGCGACTCCCGGGCTATCGCCGCGCTGTGCGAACGCTAAGCCCGGGTTAACGCGTCAGTACGCGAGCTCACCCACCGCGGCGACGGCACGGTCGATCAGCTCGCCGAGGTCGGCCCGGCCGTCGGCGTCGTACCAGGCGAACACGCCGACGGCCGCCGCCGTCATGCAGCCGGTGACGAACGCCCGAACGTCGAAGTCGTCGGGGTCGCGGCCGAGGCGTTGGGCGAGCGGGGGAGCGAACGCGTTGGTGCTGTCGAGCAGGTTGGTCATCGTGCGGGCGCGCAGCGCCGGCACCGAGAGCACCAGCCGCATCCGGGTCAGGATCTGCTCGTTCTCACCCGGCTTGAGGTCGCCCAGAGACGCCTGCAGCGCGTGGCGCATGGTGGCGAGCGGACCGAGCCCGGCCGGGGCGGCCTCGATCCCCGCGACGATGAGCTCGTCGTACCGGTCGTCGCTGACGACGTCCTCCTTGGTGCCGAAGTACCGGAAGAAGGTGCTCGGTGAGACCTCGGCCGCCTCGGCGATCTGCTCCACGGTCGTCGCGTCGTAGCCCTGCTCGGCGAACAGGCGCAGCGCGTGCTCCTGGATCGCCCAGCGGGTCTTCTGCTTCTTCCGCTCACGCAGACCGGGTTGGTTCATGCACCGATTCTGACGCAACGGCGGTGGGACGCGCGGGAAGCCATCGGGCGACGGCCAGCGCGCCGAGCACCGCGAGCGCCGCGCACACGGTCAGCACGGCCGCCATGCCGTCGGTGAACGCCTGCCGCGCCGCGGCCGCGAGGCCGGCGTCGCCCAGCGCGAGCGCGCCCGTGAGGGAGTCGCGGGCCGCGGCGGGTGCGTCGGGGCCGAGACCCGCCCGGTAGACCGCCGACAGCAGGCTGCCCAGCAGCGCGACGCCGAGTGCGCCGCCGGTCTGGCGCAGCGTCATGGTCACGGCGGTGCCCGAGCCCGCGTCGTCGTGCGGCAGTTCGCCGAGCACCGCGTCCATCGCCGGCGACAGGGCCAGGCCGACGCCGAGCCCGATCAGCAGCAGCCAGGTCGCGACGAACCCGTACGGCGAGTCGGGCGCGGTGGCCGTCCCGACGAGCAGGCCGACGGCGGCGACCAGCAGCCCGGTGACCACCGGGACCTTCGTGCCGCTCCACGCCGTGAGCCGCGCCGCGACGGGCGCGCCGACGAACAGCCCGGCGATCAGCGGCAGCAGCCGCAGGCCGACCTCGAACGCGTCGAGGTCGCGCACCGCCTGGAGGAACTGGGGCAGCACGAACAGCAGTCCGGCCAGCGAGAACGTCGCGATCGTCCCGGCGGCGGTGCCCCACGCGAACCGGGGTCGCCGGAACAGCCCGAGGTCGAGCATCGGCTCGGCGGTCCGCCGCTCGACGGCCACGAACACCGCCAGGAGCGCCAGCCCGGCGACCATGGGGCCGAGCGCGAGCGGATCGGCCCAGCCCCGCACCGGCGCCTCGATGACCCCGTACACGAACAGCGTGAGCCCGGCGGTGGAGAGCAGACCGCCGGCCAGGTCGATGGCCTTCGGGTGGGCCGACCTCGACTCCGGGATCAGCGTCGCGACCGCCACCAGCGCGATCGCCGCCGCCGGAACGTTGATCAGGAAGATCGAGCCCCACCAGAAGTGCTCCAGCAGGTAGCCGCCGATGATCGGTCCCAGCGGGAGCCCGAGGCCCATACCCATCGTGAGCAGCGCGATCGCCTTCGGCCGCTCGTCCGCGTCGAACATCACCGGGATCATCGCGGCGGTCAGGGGCGTCAGCACCGCGGCGCCGACGCCCATCAACGTCCGGGCGACGATCACCTGACCGGCTCCGGTGGCGAAGACCGCCAGCACCGAGGCCGCGCCGAACAGCACCAGCCCGGCCAGCAGCAGCCGGCGGCGGCCGAACCGGTCGCCGAGCGCGCCCATCGGGAGCAGCAGACCGGCGAAGACCAGCACGTACGCGTCGACGATCCACTGGAGCTCGCTGGTGCCGGCGTCGAGGTCGGCGGCGAGCGTGGGTAGCGCGACATTGAGGATCGTGAGGTCGAAGCCGAGCGTCAGGGTGCACAGCACGATCGCGACGAGCGCCCACCATCTTTTGGTAGTTCCCATGAATTGACAGTAACTCCCATATGAGAGTTACTGTCAATATCTCAGGTCGAAGTCTGACCGAACCGGACCAGCGCCCACACGATCGCCCCCAACGAGCCCGTCGAGGCGACGGTGCGGACGATGTTCCAGCGCACCCAGGGCCCCTCGAACGCCTCGCGGGCGGCGGCGAGCGCGGCCGGCGTGTCGGTGCCGGCCGCGGCCAGGGCGTTGTTCATCGGCACGTTCTGGGTGCCGGTCACGACGATCGCCACCAGGTACAGCGCCAGGGCCAGGAGGATCCACGGCAGCACCGCGCGACCGTCCTTCGGGAGGTGCAGGGCCGCGGCGAGCGCGGTCAGCACCAGCGCGCCCATGAAGTGCGCCATGAACCACGGGTTGATGATCGCGACGTTGATGTTCTGCATGGCCTGGACGAAGGTGCGGTCGTCGGACCGACCGAGGCCGAGCATGACCGACGCCGAGTAGGTGTAGAAGAGGCCGGCGGAGAGCCCGAGGGTGATCGCGGCCGCCACGAGGGTGCCGCCACGCAGGAGTGTCATGCCGGTAAGTCTTCGTGCCGATCGAGTGCTGGACCATGGCCGCGGCGCGCGGTCGCATGCGCCAGCGTCTACGGTGATACTTGACCGATCAGTTGTTCGTGAGGAGAACTACATGAGGATCGGAATCGGACTTCCGAACACGCTCACGGTGCCCGGGCCCACCGTCGTCGACTGGGCCCGCAGGGCCGAGGAGCGCGGCTTCCAGTCGCTCGCGACGATCGACCGCATCGTCTACCCGTCGTACGACTCGCTGACCACGCTGGCCGTGGCCGCGGGCGCCACGTCGCGGGTCACCCTGTTCAGCAACATCCTGCTCGGGCCGGTCTACCCGCCGGTGTGGCTGGCCAAGGCGACCGCGAGCCTCGACGCCCTGTCGGGTGGCCGGCTGCTGCTGGGGCTCGGAGTCGGTGGGCGTCCCGACGACTTCGCCGCCATGGACCGGCCGTTCGAACAGCGCGGCAAGTTGATGGACGGCACCCTCGACCTCCTGCACCGCGCGTGGGCCGGCGAGGAGATCACCGGAGACGACGTCGCGGTCGGGCCGGCGCCGGCCCGCGGCAACCGGGTGCCGGTGCTGATGGGCGGCACCAGCGACGCCGCGATCCGCCGCACGGTGCAGCAGGCCGAGGGCTGGACCGCCGGCGGCGGCGGGCCGGAGATGGCCGCGCCCGTGATCGAGAAGGTGCGCGCGGCCTGGAAGGACGCGGGCCGCGACGGCGAACCCCGCTTCGGTGCGCTCGTCTACTTCGGCCTCGGCGACGAGGCGGAGTCGCGGGCCTCGCTGCTGAGCTACTACGGCTTCCTCGGCGAGTGGGCCGGGCGCATCGCCGACAGCGCGATCCGTACCGCCGCCGACGCCAGGGCGGTTGCCCGGCGGTACGCCGACCTCGGGGTCACCGACCTGGCCTTCGACCCGACGATCGCCTCCCTCGACGAGGTCGATCGCCTGGCCGACGCCGTGCTGTAGGCGGCTACTCCCCGGTCCAGAAGGTGTCGTGCTTGAGGAAGAACGCCATCCGCTCCTCCTCGTCGCGCTTGGCCATCGCCGCCACCTGTTCGAAGTACTCCTCGCGGGGAGCGCCCGGCGCGAACAGGATCAGCATCGAGGCCGGCTCGCCCGACTCGTTGCGGAAGCCGTGGATCCCGCCCTCCGGCACGAACAGGAAGTCACCGGCGGTGGCGTCGATCCACTCCCTGCCGTTGTAGAGGCGCACGGTGCCGCTGAGGATGAAGAACGACTCGGAGATCGACCGGTGGAAGTGCGGGCCGGGCCCTGTCGGCGGGCCCGGCATGTCCCACCGGTAGAGGCCGAACTGCCCGTTGGTCGCCGCGCCGGTGGCGAGGTAGCTGGCCGCGCTGGTGGCGCCGACGTGGTCGGGTGGCGCGTCGGCGCGGCGCAGCACCGAGCTGGGCTCGCCGGTGTCGCCGAGATAGGTGGGTGCGGGGTAGGCCTCTGGTGGGAACGACATGATCCAAATCTACGGCTTGGACCAGATCACGATGCCCAGACACATCTCGTCGCTGGTGCCCTCGCCCCACACCACGTAGCGCGGCTTCAGGGGCTTGAGCTGCGGTAGCTGGGCCCGCAACGTCGCGTCGTGGGAGCAGGTGACGCGGTAGGTGTCGCCGGTCCGCGCGGTCACCGGCTGCGGCGTGGGGCGGGCGCCCTGCTCGTCGAAGTTGTAGACGGGAACGTCGAGCAGGGTCTGCGCACCCGCGGCACCCGGGTTCAGCTCGACCTTGATCGAGCGGCCGAGCAGGTGCATGTGCCCGGCCACGCCGTGGATCACGGCGTCCTGCCGGGCCTTGTGGTCGCACTGCTGGGTGTTGCCGGGCTTCGCCGGTCCGCGGTTGCACAGCAGGTTGAGGCCGTTCGCGGTGCGGGACGCCTGGTCGCCGAAGCGGGCGGTGAGGTCGGCGACGGAGCGGTCACGGTCGCACAGATCGCCGGTTTCGGTCGGCGGGCAGGGCAGTTCGACCGGAGCGGGCAGCAGCGTCGTCTGCAGCGGGGACAGGTCGGCGGAGCCGCTCATGACGCGCAGGCGCACACCGGACCTGTCCGGGCCGGGAGCCTTGCCCTCGGTCGCGAGCAGGTTGTAGTGGACCTGCATGACGATGCGGCTGCCGGCCGCCATCTCGAAACCGACCTTGGCGTCGATCAGGCGCTCGGTGCCGCCCGGCGCCCACGAGCCGATCCAGCCGGTGCTGCCGAGGCCGTCGCGGCGGATGCCCTCGTCGCCGAAGCAGGTCCAGCCGTCGCCGGGTGACTCGTCGTCGACCTTCTGTGCCGCCTCGATGTCGCGCGCCTGCACGCGGAACAGGATCGCGTGGTGCACGATGTCGGCGTTCTCGGGCAGGAACTCGGACCCGACGATCCACGAGTTGCCGGTGAAGTGCGGGTCGAGCAGGAAGCAGCGGTACTCGTCGGTGCTGCCCGTCGGTGGCGTCGGGGTGTAAGGCCGCTCCATCGACAGGAACTGGAACCGTTCGCCGTCGCGCAACGGGATCTTCGCCTCGACCCCGTGGTGGTCCGGCGCGGCCGCCGCGTCCTTCCCGCCACCCTTGCCGCCGTCGGAGGAGCCGCATGACGCGGCGGCGACCAGGAGCGTGAGCGCGGCCATTGTCGAGAGTGCCCGACGCGCATCCATAGCGCTGAATGGTACGTGTTGGTACCGGTACCGGCCAGAGCCGGAGATATCTGCGACGATCGTGTCGTGCGCGACGATTGGGACGAACGGGTGGATGCGGTGTGGTCGACGGCCGCACAACGGAGCGAGGACGACGTGCTGGCCGCGATCCTCGAGCTGGCCGACGAGCGACCGGAGCGCGACGCCGACGGGCTGTTCGAGCGCGCCTCCGCGTACGACTACGTGGGCCGCGAGGCCGAGGCGGAGCCCTATTACCGGGCGGCCCTCGACGCCGGGCTCACGGGCGACCGCCGTCCCCGCGCCCTGATCCAGCTCGCGAGCACGCTCCGCAACCTGGGCCGGGCGGCCGAGGGCGCCGACCTGCTCCGGTCCGAGGTCGGCGACGAAGGGCTCGCCGACGTGCGCGCCGCGTTCCTCGCGCTGACGCTGCTCGACGCGGGCCGGCCCGACGAGGCGGTCGCCCGGGCGCTGCTGGCCCTGGCCCGCCACCTGCCCGAGTACCGGCGAGCGGTGACCTACTACGCCGACGAGCTGCTGGAACGCTGAAGAAGGTCGGTCAGGACGGCGGCGAACCCGGCCGGCCGGTCGAGGTGCGCGGTGTGCGCGGCGCCGGCGATGCGGTGCAGCCGGGCGTCGGGGGCCCTGACGATGCGCTCGCAGGCGTCGTCGTAGGCCAGATCCGTCACGGTGGTCACGCTATCGCAGGGTTGTGTTCGATGCCCGCGGCCGTATACTCGGGTACGAGTAATCGGGGGCGAGAAGACAGGGGGGACCGGTGGCGAAGCGTCGCAAGGTCGGCAACCTGCTCGCGCTCGCGCTGCTCACCGGGCTCGTCGAGAAGCCGATGCACCCGTACGAGATGGCGACCCTGCTGAAGGAGCGCGGCAAGGACGCCAGCATCAAGATCCAGTGGGGTTCGCTGTACACCGTGGTGCAGAACCTCGAGAAGCACGGGTTCGTCGAGCCGGTCGACACGACGCGGCAGGGCAAGCGGCCCGAGCGCACCGTGTACGCGATCACGGCGGCCGGTCGGGCCGAGCTCCAGGACTGGCTGCGCGAACTGCTCGCCGAGCCGCAGCAGGAGTTCACCTCGTTCGAGGCGGCATTGTCGAATGGGGGAGTGCTGTCGCCCGACGAGGTGATCGACCTGCTCCAGCGGCGGGCCACGACGCTCGAGACCTACGTGGTCGACTGGCGGAAGCGGCTGGCCGAGGTGGTGCGGTCCGTCCCGCGGATCTTCCTCATCGAGGTCGAGTTCAAGGTCGCGATGGCCGAGGCGGAAGCCGCCTGGGTGCGGTCGATCGTCGCCGAGATGGTCGACGGCACGATGCCCGACATGGACCTGTGGCGCAGCTACCACGCGAAGACGAAGAAGGAGGACTGAAGAACCCCGGCAGGTGCTGCAACACCCGCCGGGGCCATGAACCTGCGAACCGATCCGTGAGGACCCGCCCGCGAGGCCGCAACCGCAAGGGTATCGGGTCACGACGGACGGTTCATCCTGCTCACCGGAGGAACCGTGAGTCACACCGTCGAGGCACATGACCTCGTCAAGACCTACGGCAAGGGGGTGCGCGCCCTCGACGGACTGTCGATCAGCGTGCCGCCCGGCGAGGTCTTCGCCCTGCTCGGCCCGAACGGGGCCGGCAAGTCCACCACGATCAAGATCCTCACCACGCTGGCCCGCCCCGACTCGGGCACGGTGACCGTCGCCGGCAACGACGCGCTGGCCCACCCCGAGCGGGTGCGCCGGGTCATCGGCGTGGTGTCACAGAAGTCGGGAGCGGACCCGGTCGCGACCGGCCGCCAGAACCTGCTCCTGCAGGGACGCCTGTACGGCCTGCACCGGGCCGACCTCAAACGCCGTGTGGGCGAGCTTCTCGACCGCTTCGCGCTCGGCGAGGTCGCCGACCGGGCCGTCAGCACCTACTCGGGCGGCACCCAGCGGCGGCTCGACGTGGCACTCGGGCTGATGAACCGGCCCGAGGTGCTGTTCCTCGACGAGCCGACGGCCGGCCTCGACCCGCAGGCGCGCACCGCGATGTGGGCCGAGATCTCCCGACTGGCCGCCGACGAGTCGATGGCGATCCTGCTCACCACGCACCATCTCGAGGAGGCCGACCGCCTCGCGCGGCGGGTGTCCATTGTGGACCGGGGACGCGTCGTCGTCACCGGCAGCCCGGACCACCTGAAGGCGGAACTGCGTGGGGACGCGGTCCACATCGAACTGCGCGACGAGAGCGACGGGCAGGCGGAGGCCGCGCTCAAGGCGGTCCCCGGCGTGCGGGACGTGACCCTCGACGGCCGCAACCTCAGCGCGCGGGCCGACGACGGTGCGGCGACGGTGCCGCACGCGCTCGCGGCGCTCGACCGGGCCGGCGCCCCGGCCGCGACGGTCACCGTCGCGCGGCCCTCCCTCGACGACGTGTACCTCCGGTACGCCGGAAGGCGGTTCGAATCATGACTGACACGCTCTGGATGACGCACCGGCGGCTGCAGGCGTTCGTCCGCCAGCCCTGGTACCTCGTGTTCACGCTGATCCAGCCGGCGATCTGGCTGTTCCTGTTCGGCAACTTGTTCAAGCGGATCGTCGAACTGCCCGGGTTCGGCGGCGGCTCGTACCTGACCTACATCGTGCCCGGGGTCGTCGTGATGAGCGCGATGTCGTCGAACATGTGGGCCGGCATGGGAACCATGGAGGAGATCGAGCGCGGCACGCTCAACCGGTTCCTCATCGCGCCGGTCGGCCGCGGCGCGATCATGAACGCCAACGTGATCGAGCAGGCGCTCAGCACGAGCATCCAGTCGCTGATCATCGTGCTGCTGGCGTGGGCGGCCGGCGCGACCTACGAGGGCGGGCCGGCGGGTGTGCTCGTGCTCATCGTGATGGCGATCCTCCTGGGCACGGTGTTCAGCGCGCTGTCGAACACCGTCGGCATGCTCGTGCGGCAACGCGAGACGATCATCGGGCTGAACACGTTGCTCCTGCTGCCGTTGACGTTCATCTCGACCACGTTCATGGCCGAGGACCTGATGCCCGGCTGGATGCAGACCTTGACGAACTACAACCCGGTCAACTGGGCGGTGGAAGCGGCCCGGTCGGCACTGGCCGAGAACCCCGACTGGGGCGACGTCGCGACACCGGCGGCGGCGCTGCTCGCGCTCGCCATGCTGACGGTGTGGCTGTCGACCCGCACGTTCCGCACGTACCAGAAGTCGGTGTGAGGGATGCCCGGCCCCAGCGGTTGGGGCCGGGCTCTGCTTGATGCGCCC
>NZ_BOPH01000003.1 GCF_016863655.1 Virgisporangium ochraceum | reverse complement strand
GGTCCACTATGGTCGGTTGTCGTGGCGATCGCGACTTTCAAGGACCTCTGCCTCGACGCCGGCTCCGGCGACGGCGACGCGCTGGCGCTGGCGACCTTCTGGCGCAAGGTGCTCGGCGGCAGGGTGGTCGACCTCGGCGACGGATCGGCCCGCGTCGACACCGGCGCCGGCATCCCGCTGTGGGTCGACCCGGTGCCGGAGAAGCGGAGCAAGGGCACCCGGGTGCACCTCGACGTGCGGCTCCCGGCCCGCGACCCGAAGCCGCTCGTCGCGGCCGGCGCCACCCTCCACCGGTCACCCGGCGGCGACATCAAGTGGTGGCTGCTCACCGACCCCGAGGGCAACGAGTTCTGCGCGTTCCCCCCGAAGCGGGGCGTGCCGACACCGCTGAAGCGGCGCGCGCTGGCCGCCGTCTACGAACTCGTCGTCGGCGCCAGGGACCCGGCGGCACAGGCGATCTGGTGGACCTCGGTACTCGGCGGCACCGCCCGCACCGGCGACGGCGACGCATACGTCGAGGGCGCCGCCGGAATGCCGTGGCAGTACCTCGTGTTCGACAAGCTCCCGTGGCGCAAGCGCGCCAAGAACCGCATGCACTGGGACGTGACGCTCACCGACCCGACCCCCGACAGGCTGGTCGCCGCCGGAGCCACGGTGCTCCGCGCCCCCGGCGACCGCATCTCCTGGTGGGTCATGGCCGACCTCGAAGGCAACGAGTTCTGCGCCTTCGCACCGAAGGGGAACTAGCTACCAGCGGTCGTGGACCCGCGGGCGGACCAGCTCGTCGTAGACCCGCGCCACCGCCTCCACCGTCGAACGGTCCAGCGGCGCGAGCGCGGCGGCGGCCGCGTTGCCCGTCGCCTGCTCCGGGGTGCGCGCACCCGGAATCACCACCGACACCCCCGGCTGGTCGAGGATCCAGCGCAGGGCGAACTGCGCCGTCGTGGCGCCGTCGGGGGCCAGCGACCGCAGCCGGCGGACCGCTTCGAGACCCGTGTCGTACGGGACCCCGGAGAACGTCTCGCCGACGTCGAACGCCTCGCCGTGCCGGTTGTAGTTCCGATGGTCGTTCTCGGCGAACTCGGTGTGCTCGTCGTAGCGGCCCGACAGCAGCCCGCTGGCCAGCGGCACGCGGGCGATGATGCCGACACCGGCGTCGACGGCCGCCGGCAGCACCCGCTCCAGCGGCTTGAGCCGCAGCATGTTCAGGATGATCTGCACGGACGCCACCCCGGGCCGGGCGATCGCGCGGAGCGCCTGGTCGCTCGTCTCGACGCTGACGCCGTACGCGGCGACGGCCTTCTCGGCGACGAGCGTGTCGAGGTCGTCGAACACCCGGTCGGAGTCGAACACCGGGTCGGGCGGGCAGTGCAGCTGCACCAGGTCGAGCGTGTCCACACCGAGGTTCGCCCGCGACCGGTCGGTCCACTCCCGGAACTTCGCGAGGGTGAAGTTCGCGGGATCCAGCGCCTCCCGGCGTCCCATCTTGGTCGCGACCGTCACCGCCGACGAACCGAACCCGCCCGCGGACCGGAACCGGGCGATCAGCTTCTCGCTGCGACCGTCGCCGTAGACGTCGGCCGTGTCGATGAACGTCACCCCGCTGGCGACGGCCGCCGCCAGCACCTCGAACGCCGCCTCGTCGGTGACCTCGCCCCAGTCGGCGCCCAACTGCCACGCCCCGAGACCCACCACACCCACCGACCGGCCGGTTCGGCCGAGGATCCGTTGTTCCATCCCTCAAAACTAGGGTATTGGCACGGTGTGATCGTCCTCGGCACCTCGGGATGGCAGTACCGGGACTGGCGCGGCCGGTTCTACCCGGACGGGCTGCCCCAGAAGAAGTGGCTGGAACACTACGCGGAGCACTTCCGCACGGTCGAGATCAACAACGCGTTCTACCGGCTGCCGGAGCGGACGACGTTCGAACAGTGGCGCGAGCGCACACCGGCCGACTTCTGCTTCGCGGTCAAGATGAGCCGGTACCTGACCCACATCAAACGGTTGAAGGAACCGGAGGAGCCGATCCAGCGGTTCTTCTCCCAGGCCGACGCGTTGGGCCCGAAGCTCGGACCGGTGCTGTTCCAGCTGCCGCCGAACCTGAAACGCGACACCGGCCTCCTCGACGCGGCGCTCCAACTCGTCCCGAAGGGCGTGAAGGTCACCGTCGAGCCGCGGCACGACTCGTGGTGGGTCGACGACACGCGCCGGGTCCTCGAACGGCACGACGCCGCACTGTGCTGGGCCGACCGGCACAGCCGCCCGCTGACTCCACTGTGGACGACGGCGTCGTGGGGATACCTGCGCATGCACGAGGGCCGGGCGAAACCCTGGCCCCGGTACGGCCGCACCGCGCTGCGCTCCTGGGTACGGCGGACCGCGGAGCTCACGTGCGTCCACGTGTACTTCAACAACGACCCCGGCGGCGCCGCGATCACCGACGCCCGCGCCTTCGAGGCCCTGAGCTCGCGTTAAGCGAGCGGTAGCCGCACCCGGAACGTGCTGCCCGGGCCGGGCCGGTCGAGCAGTTCGAGGGTGCCGTGGTGGGCCTCGACGATCGCCCGCGAGATCGCCAGGCCGAGCCCGCTGCCCGGCACGCCCGCGCTCTTCGCGGCGCGGCCGCGGAAGAACCGGCCGAAGAGGTTCGACCGCTCCTTCACCGGGATTCCGATGCCGGTGTCGGCGACCTCGAGCACGGCCAGGCCGCCGGCGGTCTCCAGCCGCACCACCACCGAACCCGTGCCCGGCGTGTAGGTGAGCGCGTTGCCGACCAGGTTGTCGACGGCCTGCCGCAGCCGGGGCACGTCGGCCGCGACCCGGATACCCGGCGCGATCTCCGTCGTGACCGGCGGCGGTGCGCCACGGCCGCTCCACGACTCCTCGACCGGTGCATCTCCCCGGGCCGCCGTCGCGCGACCGGCCGCGTCGCGGACCACCCCGGCGACGAGGTCGCTGATGTCGGTCGGGTTGAGCTGCACCCGGGCGTGCCCGGAGTCGAACGCGGCGAGGTCGAGCAGGTTGGCGATGATGCCGCGCAGGGTGGCGGCGTTGCGCTGCACCACGGCGAGCATCGTGCGCGCGTCGTCGGGGAGGTCCGGGTCCTCGATCACCAGGTCGGTGTAGGCGGAGATCGAGGTCAGCGGCGTACGCATCTCGTGACCGACGAGCCCGATGTACTCGTCCTTGCTGCGGGCCAGCGCCTGGGCGAGCTCGGCGGCGCGCCGGCGCTCCAGGTAGGTGGCCACGTGCGCGGCGACCTCGGACAGCAGCCGCGCCAGGTCCTCGCGCTCGTCGTCGACGACCGTGTCGGCGAACAGCGTGAGCACCCCGAGCACCCGTTCGGCGCTGCGGATCGGCACCGCCAGGTTCGCGCCGTCGCCCGTGGCCCACACCGGCCGGCCGCTCTCGCTGGCCCGCCGGGCCAGCGCGTGGCCGGGAGCGGGTGGATTGCCGGTCGCGTGGCCGTGCGGGGCGAGGCTGGCCGTCGCGCAGCGGCGCAGGTCGGAGCCTTCACGAAGCCACAGCTCGGCCCACGGCCAGCCCAGGGCGCCGACGACGAGGTCGAGGACCTCGCCGCCGGCCTCCTCCAGCGTCGGATCGTCCTCCAGTACGCGGGCGACGGCCATCTCGCAGTCCTTGAACCGGCCGGCCCGCACCATCCCGGTGACCTCGTGCACGGCCATCACCGCGCCGAGCACCTCACCGTCGTCGGAGCGGAGCTGGCGGCCGTTGCACAGGTAGTACCGGTCCGGCTCGCCGTCGAGGCGGATCATCATCGGCTCGCTGTGCACGAGTTCGCCGTGCAGCGCCCGCACCAGCGGCAGCTCCTCGGTGCGCATCAGCCGGCCGTCGACGTGGTGGGCGTGGTGCCGGCCGGGCCACTTGTCTGGCGTCTCGTGCTCGACGTCGCCGGTGATGCGACGCATGTGGCGGTTGAACATGATGAGCCGGCCGTCCTGGTCACAGGCGACCACGGCGGTGTCGAGCGAGCCCAGCAACGCGTCGAGGAAGGCCCGGCTGCGGGCGGCCTCGCGGATCGCGTCCATGAGCGTCCGGTCGTGCCGGCTGTCGGTCGTGACCGGCCCGTCGGCACCTTCCGGCGCGAACCCGGCGGCGTGGCGCGCGAGCCCGGCGGTGTCGCGAGCGAGCCCGGCCGTCTCGCGTGCGAAGCCGGCGGCCTGCGCGGTCGTGTGGGCCGCGTCGTGCTCGGCGAGCATCGCGGTGACCACGCTCGCGGCGTCACTGACGGCGTTGAGCTCGGCGGTGGTCCACTGCCGGGCGACCTGGTCGGCGACGCAGACCGCGCCGACCGCGGCGCCGGCGAGGTGCACAGGGAACCCGGCGTACGCCACGACCCCGGTGGGCTTGTCGGTGTCGTGGACCACCAGGGGCAGGTCGGCGTTGACCACGTGCTGGCACAGCGACTCCGACAGCGGCAGGTCGCGCTGGCGCACACCGTGGGCGGCGACCAGGTACTCGCGGTGGTCGTCCAGGAGCGAGATGGCGCCGATCGGCGCGTGACCACCGCTCGCGACGAGCCGGGCGAGCCGGTCGAGGGGGACGTGCGACCCTTCGAGCAGCACGCGGGCGCGTTCGACCGCCGCGAGCCGGGACGGCCGGCTGAGCACGACGTCGGACACGGTTGCCTCCTCTCGGCCATGTCCATTATGGTGGTTTTGACTCTTTAGCGGAGGCGCTTCCGGCTGAACCGTCGCTGTCAGCCCGTCCGCGTAGCATCGGCCCCCGTGCCTCTTCACCCGCGCCTCGCCGGTGCCCTGGTGTTCTATTCGAGCGGCGCCGTGCTGGTGCTGGAGATCGTCGGCCTGCGGCTGGTCGGGCCCTATGTCGGGGTGACGCTGCAGACCAGCAGCGCCGTGATCGGCGTGGCCCTGGCGGCCATCGCGTATGGAGCGTGGACCGGCGGCTGGCTGGCCGACCGGATCGACCCGCGCCGGCTCCTCGGCCCGGCAATGCTCGCCGGAGCGGTGACCACCGCCGTCACGGTGCCGGTGGTGCGCTACGCGGGCGAGTTCCTGCGCGGCACCGACGCGGCGAACGTCGTGATGCTGGCCCTGCTGGCACTGTTCCTCCCGGCCGCCCTGCTGTCGGCGGTGACCCCGCTGGTGATCAAACTGCAGTTGGACGACCTGGCGGTGACCGGCCGCATCGTCGGCCGGCTGTCGTCGGTCGGAACGCTCGGCGCGATCACGGCGACCCTCGGCACCGGGTTCGTGCTGGTGCGCTTCCTGCCGTCGAGCGTGATCGTCCTGCTGGTGGCCGCGGTCACCGCGGTGATCGGGCTGTGGCTGTCGTTCCGGTTCGGGCTGTGGGTGTCGCGGCGCGGCCGGGTCTCGATGGCCGTGATCGGGCTGGGCGCCGCCGGGCTGGCCGCCGTGGCGCCGACGCCGTGCGACGTGGAGACCGCGTACCACTGCGCCTCGGTGACCACCGACCCCAACCGTCCCTCGGGCCGCACGCTGTGGCTCAACTCGGCCCGCCACTCGTACGTCGACCTCGACGACCCGAAGCACCTCGAGTTCGCCTACGCCCAGTGGATCACCGCGGTGGTGGCCCTGCGGCCCCCGCAGGACGTGCTGCACCTGGGCGGCGGCGGGTTCACGCTGCCCCGTTACTACGCAGACACCGTCCGCGACCAGGTCGTCCTGGAGCTCGACGAGGGCCTGGTGGCCCTCGACCGCCGCGAGCTCGGCCTGGTGACCGGCCCGTCGTTGCGGGTGCATACGGGTGACGGGCGTGCGCTGCTGGCCCGGGAGGCCACCGACTCGCGCGACCTGCTGATCGGCGACGCGTTCGGGCACCTGGTGGTGCCGTGGCACCTGGCGACCGTCGAGCTGACCCGCGACGTGCACCGCGTCCTACGCTCCGACGGGGTGTACGCCCTGAACGTCATCGACGGCCCGGGCCGCCGGTTCGTGAGGGCGGAGGCGGCCACCGTCGCCCAGGTGTTCCGGAACGTGCTGGTGATCTCGCCACCCGAGGCCCTGGCGGGCAGCCGGAGCGCCAACTTCGTGATCGTCGCCTCGGACGCGCCCCTCGATCTCGCCGCGATCACGGACGCGGTGGCCCGGGTACCCGAGCCGGCCGCGGTCGTGGAAGCGAGGTCGTGGGCCGGCAACGCCATGATCCTCCGGGACGACCACGCCCCGGTAGACCAACTCCTATCCTCCTAACCCCCGCTTTCCGCGATCTTGGACGTTCGTACATCGAAATCGATGTACGAGCGTCCAAGATCGCGGAAAGAAGGGGGTGGGTCAGGGGGTCCAGCCGGCTGCTACCAGGGCGGCGTGGAGTTGGGCCGCGACCTTGGCCGGCTCGTGGATCAGGGCCCAGCCGGGGAAGCGGAGTACCCGGTCGCCGGTGATCCAGAGGTTGTTCTGGCGCTGCATGTCGGCCCACCAGGTGCGGACCTCCAGGTGCCACGAGCCGTCCACCTCCACGTGCAGCCGGTATTCGGGCCAGTAGGCGTCGAGGTAACGGTCGCGTCCCGAGGCGTCGGCCCGGTGCACCTGCCGGTCGGGCGCGGGAAGGTGGTGCCGGCGGCACAGGGTCACCAGGTTGAGCTCGGTGAGCGCGTGGGAGCCGCCGCTGGCGAGGGCCGCCGTCTCGAGAACCAGGGCACGCCGGCGGCTGCGCGGCATCACGCTCAGCACGGCCTCCAGTTCGCCCGGCGCTACGCGCCTCTGCTGGAAGGCCGCGGCCACGATCGCCCGTGCGTCGTCGTCGGTGGCTGCCCAGGCTGCGGCGTCGACCACCGAACGGGCGACGGTGGTGCGCGGTGGCGAGCCGACCCACCGGACGTGCTCGGGCGGCAGCGCGGCGGTGCGGTGGACCCGCACCCCGGTAGCCGACCTGACCCGGCGACCGGCGGGGATCAGGACATCGATCGCCGGCCTGTCGTAGCCGCGCAGGCCTTCCAGCGTCGCGGCCGTGGTGCCGGCCAGCACCCCGTCGCGCCCGGCGCGGAGGACGGCGGCCCACAACTGCTGCTGCCGGGTGAGCGGACCGGAGTGCGCGACGACGACTCCCCATGCGGGCCGCTGCCACTGCCCGCCCCGGAGCCGGTTGGCCGCCGCGCCCCGGCCGAGGTGATCGCGGGCCTGCGCCCAGCTGATGACATCGTTCTGCTGGAAACGCAGCCAGTCGATCTCGTCAGCGTCCGGCCGGGGAAGTTCCATGCCGCCGCACTCCGCCGGCCCGCCCGGCAGGCCCGCCACCCCAGGTGGGAGGCCTGTGGACAACCCTCCCGATCTTGGACACTTGGGCATCGAAATCGATGTACGAACGTCCAAGATCGCGGGGGAACCCGGCCCAGGAGTCCCACGCGCAACATGGGGACAGTACGGTGACAGCCATGGCGACGGTGTTGCTCGTCGAGGACGATCACGTGGTGCGGGGTGCCCTGCTGCGCTCGTTGACTGACCTGGGGCACACCGTGTACGCGGTCGGCACCGCTCTGGAGGCGTTACGGCGGGTGGCTTCCGACGCCCCCGACTGCGTCGTTCTCGACCTTGGACTGCCCGATCTCGATGGCGCCGACGCGCTGCGCATGATCCGGGGCGTCTCCGACGCTCCGGTGATCATCGCTACCGCGCGTGACGACGAGGCGGAGATCGTCCGATTGCTCAAGGCGGGTGCCGACGACTACATGGTCAAGCCGTTCACGAGCGCGCACCTCGACGCGCGGATGGCGAGCGTGCTCCGGCGGACCGGCCGAGGGGTGAAAGAACCACCCAGCGTGCTGGAGGCCGGCGGCCTGAAAGTAGACCTCGCGCAGCGGCAGGCGTACCTTGACGGCGCGCCGTTGACCCTGACGCGCAAGGAGTTCGATCTTCTGGCCTACCTGGCCGCCCGGCCCGGCCGGGTCGTCTCCCGTCGAGAGCTTCTGGAGGAGGTATGGCGTCAGCCTTCGGTGGGGGAGGACCAGACGATCGACGTTCACCTGTACTGGCTCCGCCGCAAGCTGGGCGAGAGCGCGGCGGCCCCGAGATACCTGCACACCGTGCGGGGGGTCGGGGTTCGGTTCACGGCACCCGACTGAGGGCCGCGCTGGCGTACGTCAGCGTCGCGGTCACCTCGATGGTGGCCATCGCTTTCCTCATTCCGCTGGGCCTCGTCGTGCAGCAGCTCGCGGAGGACCGCGCGGTCGCCGACGCCGAACGGATCGCGGCCGCCGTCGTGGCCGTGCTGGTCGTCCGGCCCGACCAGGCCGCGGTCAACACCGCGGTGACCACCATCAGCGGCGACGCCGAGGGACGCGTCGCGGTGCACAACTCCCCGTCGGTGCAGATGGGTACCGGTCGGGCCCGCACCGCCGAGATCGACCAGGCCGACGACGGCAGCGAGATGCTCACCGTCGACGTCGACGGTGGTAAGGCGCTGCTCGCCCCGGCCCGGCTGTCCGACGGCACCGTCGCCGTCGTGGAGGTGTTCGTCCCGGAGGACGAGCTGAACAAGGGCGTGGCACTGGCCTGGTTCACCCTGTTCGCGCTGGCCGTCGGCCTGGTGGCGGCGTCGGTGTGGGTCGGCGACCGGCTCGCCCACAAGGTGGTCGGCGCGGCCAAGTCGTTCGCCCAGGCCGCCCGGTCGCTCAACGACGGGCAGCTGGGCGTGCGGGTGCAGCCCGGCGGTCCCCTCGAACTCATGGAGGCCGGGCAGGCGTTCAACTCGATGGCCGAGCGCGTCCTCGCCCTGATCAAGGCCGAGCGTGAGCTGGTCGCGGACCTCTCGCACCGGCTGCGGACCCCGCTGACCGCCCTGCGCCTCGACGCCGAGCCGATCACCGGCCCGGCCGGCGAGCGGGTCCGGCGCTCGATCAACAACCTCGAGGTCGAGGTCGACCAGCTCATCCGGTCGGCCCGGCAGCCTCCGGCCAACACCGGCGAGATCACCAAGGTCGGCGCCGACGGCCTGCCCGTGGGTGCCCGGTGCGACGCCAGCGAGATCGTCCGCGAGCGCATGGTGTTCTGGTCGGCGGTCGCCGGCGACCAGGGCCGCACGTGCAAGCGCGTCGGCGCGACGCTGCCCGCACCGGTCCCGGTGTCGCGGGCCGACCTCGCGGCCGCGCTCGACGCGATCCTCGGCAACGTCTTCCGCTACACGCCGCAGGGCACGCCGATCGAGGTCGCCGTCACCCGGCGGGACGGCTGGGTGGCCGTCCGCGTCGACGACGGCGGTCCGGGCATCCCCGACCCTGAGGCGGCGATGCAGCGGGGCGTGAGCAACAAGGGCTCCACAGGTCTCGGGCTCGACATCGCGCGCAGGCTCGCCGCGGGCGTCAACGGCGCCGTGAACATCGGGCGGAGCCGGTTCGGTGGCGCGAGCGTCGTGGTGCTGCTACCCGACGTGGAGGCGCCGCCGCGTCCCACGAGCCGCTTCGGCCTGGTGGGACGGCTGTCGCGCGAGCCCGGCAGGCGGCGCGGACGCCACCAAGGTGTCCCTCGTTAAAAGTCCTTATTAGGTCTCGTTTAAGAGGCTCGAACAGCGGTCGCACAAGCCCTAACGTCATCGGTGTTCCCATCGGGCACACCGGTTTCGCCCCCTGTCCCGCCCCGTTGAAACCGGATGTGTTCAGTTGCGACGGCGCGGGCCGGCTCGGCCCCGGCCCACGCCGTCGCTCTGGATTTCCCGATGGGAAACCACAACGTTTCTCGGTGGTGTGCCGTGTAGGGGCCAGCAAGAACATGGCGCACAGCCACAGAGCGAGGCCGGCCCGGTGTACCTGCGAACATCGGGCCGGCCTCGTTCTATGTGGTCCCAGCGGTGGCGGGCGGTGCACTCCACCGGGAACGCTTCCGGGCTGATGGGGGCCAGACCGGTCGGCGTCCAGAACAACGATGCCCAACTTCCGTGGCAGCAAAGGTCCGTCAGGGTTGCAGTCAGGGTTCCCCTGAGCCGGATCGGACAAATCGGGTCGGGGAGCGGGCGGGGTTCGTCCCGGATGTATCAGCAGCCCCAGCTCCCTAGCGTCATTCCTGTCAATTTTCGAAGGATGACGGTAGGGGGGACGCCGTGGAACGGCGACCGGTGACTGTGCGGGTGGCCCGCTGGAGCGCCACCCACCCGTGGCGCGCGATGGCGATGTGGGTCGCGTTCGTGGTGATCTGCTTCGTGGTCGGCGGGGGTGTCGGGCTCAAGGAGGCCGAGGACGACCTCGGCATCGGCGAGGCGGGCCGCGCCGAGCAGCTGTACGACCAGGCGAACTTCGACGACCCGGCGGTGGAGAACGTCATCGTCACCGCGAAGTCCGGCCAGTTCGACCAGGCGGCGGGCACGAAGGCCGCGAACGACGCGATCCAGAAGTTCACCGGCCGCACCGACGTCGCCACGGTGGAGGGCCCGGTACCGGCGCCGAACGGCTCGGCGCTGCTGGTCAAGATCACGATGGCGGGTGACCCCGAGACCGCGACCGACCGGGTCGCCGCGCTGCAGGCCGTGACGGCCGAGGTGCAGCAGGCCAACCCCGACGTGCGCGTCGAGCAGACCGGTGGTCCGTCGATCAACAAGGCCCTCGACGAGACGCTCGGCGAGGACTTCAAGAAGGCGGAGTTCCTCAGCCTTCCGGTGACCATCGTGATCCTGGTGATCGCGTTCGGCGCGCTGATCGCGGCGGGGGTGCCACTGCTGCTGGCGATCTCGTCGGTGGTCGGCGCGATGGGACTGTCGACGCTCGCGTCGCACCTGATCCCCGCGACCGACACGACCAACAGCGTGATCCTGCTGATCGGTATGGCCGTCGGCGTGGACTACTCGCTCTTCTACGTGCGCCGTGAGCGCGAGGAGAAGGCCAAGGGCAGAGCGCATCTGGACGCGGTGGAGATCGCCGCGGCGACCTCCGGCCACGCCGTGGTGGTGTCGGCGATCGCGGTCATCATCTCGATGGCGGGCCTGTTCCTCGCCCAGGACACGGTGTTCTCGTCGCTGGCGGTCGGCTCGATCCTGGTGGTGGCCGTCGCGATGCTCGGGTCGCTCACCGTGCTGCCGGCGATGCTCGCGAAGATGGGCCGCTGGCTCGACAAGGGCCGCATCCCGGTGCTGTGGAAGCTCACGAACCGGCAGGGTCCGCCGCGGTTCTGGCCCGCGGTGCTGAAGCCGGCACTGAAGTACCCGCTGGTGACGCTGCTCGTGTCGGCCGGGGCCCTGGTGGCGCTCGCGATCCCGGCGATGGACATGAAGCTCAAGTTCCCCGGTGAGGAGGACCTGCCCCGCGACACGGCGGCCATGCAGGCCTACGACCGGCTCACCGCGGCGTTCCCGAGCACCGGCACCAGCCACCAGATCGTGGTGAAGGCCTCGCCGACCGACGCTGACGCGGTCCGCTCGGCTCTTGACGCCCTGGTGGCGCGGGCCGCGACCGACGGTGAGTTCTCCGTTGCCGAGAAGCCGGAAGTGAAGTTCTCGGCCGACCAGCGGATCGCGGTGCTCGACCTTCCGGTGCCGTTCCACGGTGGCAGCCCGCAGGCCGAGCACTCCCTGCAGACGCTGCGGAACGACCTCGCGCCGGCGACGATCGGCGGCGTGCCCGGTGCCGAGTACGCGGTCGGCGGGTTCGTGGCGGCGAACGCCGACTACGCCGAGCACATCCGGTCGAAGCTGCCGCTGGTGATGGCGTTCGTGCTGTTCCTGACGTTCTTCGTCATGGTGGCGACGTTCCGGTCGGTGGTCGTCGCGCTGACCTCGATCCTGCTGAACCTGCTCTCGGCGGCGGCGGCCTACGGCCTGCTGGTGGTGGTGTTCCAGAGCACCTGGGCGGAGGGGATCCTCGGCTTCCACTCGATGGACGCGGTGGTCACCTGGTTGCCGCTGTTCCTCTTCGTGGTGCTGTTCGGCCTGTCGATGGACTACCACGTGTTCGTCGTCAGCCGGATCCGCGAGGCGGTGCTGGGCGGCATGTCGACCCGCGACGCGGTACGGCACGGCATCACGACGTCGGCCGGCACCGTGACCAGCGCGGCGATGGTGATGGTCGGGGTGTTCTCGATCTTCGCCACGCTCAGCACGATCGACATGAAGCAGCTGGGTGTCGGTCTCGCCGCGGCGATCCTGATCGACGCGACGCTGATCCGGGCGGTGGTGCTGCCGTCGGCGATGGCACTGCTCGGCAAGGCGAACTGGTGGGCGCCCCGCTGGATGCAGCCGAAGGCGAAGCCGCGGCACGCGGCACCGCCGGCCCCGGAGGAGCGGGTGCTCGAACGGGTCTGACGGGGTCCTTATCGGGGGGATGGGTGCCGGTGGCGTTCTCGCCACCGGCACCCGCTTGTGTATCTACTGCCCGCGGCCGGTGGCCTGCTGCAGTTCCTCGATCTTCGCGGAGGCCTCGGCCTTGGTGAGGTCGTGCGGCGCTTCCTCGCCGGCCTCCCTGGCCAGGGTGCCCAGGTAGGACTCCTGGGGCCCGGTCATCGGCTCGTCGCCCGTGACCCACTGATCCGGGTCTTTCTCCGCCGGCCGGCCACTATCGGTGACGTCGTTGCTCGCCATCGTGACTCTCCCTTCTCGAACGCGTGTCCGATACCCCCGGAAGGGGCCGGTCAATCGCTTTAACCCGTTAGGCTCGCCCGAGTGGAGGACGGCAGGACCGCGATGGTGGCGGCCGCGGTGGCCCGGTGGAGCGAACAGCTCATGGACGTCGCGGGCCGCAACGCCCTGCTGCACTACCGCGACCTGAAGGTCGGCACGCTCGACCTCGCCGGCGCCGACCCGGTCGCCCGGGGTGCGGTGGCCTCCGGCCGCTCGGTCCCGTTGGCCCGGCTCTTCCGCGACCCGCAGGCGCACGCCGACGCGGTCAAGCGCGCCCGAGCGATCCGCAACAAGGCCCGTGAGCTGCTCGAAGAGCGCGGTATCGAGACGTGTTACCTGGCGCTGGGCAGCGCCACCTGGACCAACCCGAAGGGCGGCGCGGTACCGGCGGCGCCGGTGCTGCTGCGGTCGGCGGTCCTGCGGGCGCACGGCGCGGCCGAGGAGGACTTCGACCTCACCGTCACCGCCGACGCCGAGGTGAACCCGGTGCTGGTGCACGTGCTCGGCACCGAGTACGACGTGCGGTTCGACGCCGAGCAGCTCGCCGACCTCGAACCGGCCGAGGCGTTCGAGCGCATCGCCAAGGAGGCGGCCGGCCGGGTGCGCGGCTTCGCCGTCTCGCCCCGCGAGGTGCTGGGCACGTTCTCGTACGCGAAGCTGCCGATGGTCACCGACCTCGCCGCGGCCGCACAGGCCCTCGCGGCCCACGACGTGGTGGCGGCGATCGCCGGCGATCCGTTGGCGCAGGGCGCGGTGCGGATGCCCGCAACCCCGAGCGACCCCGACGGGATCGCGCCGTCGGCGGAGTTCCTCGTGCTCGACGCCGACTCGTCCCAGCACGCCGCGATCGACGCGGTGCTCGCGGGGCAGCACGCGGTCATCAAGGGCCCACCGGGCACCGGCAAGAGCCAGACGATCGCGAACCTCGTCACGTCGCTGGTCTCGCGGGGCAAGCGGGTGCTGTTCGTCGCCGAGAAGCGGGCCGCGATCACCGCGGTGACCGACCGGCTGCACCGCCGCGGGCTCGGCCAGCTCGTCATGGACGTGCACGACGGAACCTCGGCGCGCCGGCGGATCGCCGCGGAGCTGAAGAACGCGTACGAGTCCGCGGCGCGCACGGCGTTGCCGGACCTCGCGGCCCTCCACCAGACGCTCGTCGACCGGCGCGGGCGGCTGGCCCAACACGTGATCGCGCTCCACGAGCCACGGGAGCCGTGGGGCGTGAGTGTGTTCGAGGCGCAGTCGATGCTCCTGTCACTTCCTCCGTTCCCGGTGCGGCTGCGCGGTCCGGCGCTGATGGGTGTCACCGAGGTGACCGCGCGGCAGGTGCGTGAGGCGTTGCGGGAGTACGCGTCGCTCGGCGGGCTGGCGCCGGCGGCGTCGCCGTGGCACGAGTCGACCGTCCACAATGGAGAGCTGGCGCAGGAGGCGTGGCTCGCGGCCGGCCGGCTGTCCAACGCCAGCCGTGCCCTGGAGCCGGTGTTCGCCGCGCTCGAGTCGGTCGGGCTCGCGCGGCCGCAGCGGTTGGTGGAGCTGCGGTCGGCGCGCGCCCTCGTCGACGGCGTGTCGGCCACGCTCCTGCGGTTCGACCCCGCCGTGTACGACGAGCCGCTCGCCGACCTGGTCGCCGCGTGCGCCGATCCTGCCTGGCGGCGCTCCAACGGCGTCCACATCGGATGGTGGAAGGCGCGGCGGCTGCGCCGGCGCGCGGCCGCGTTGGGTCGGGCCGAGATGGACCGCGACGAGCTGTTCCGCGGCCTGGGCGCGGCACAGGCACAGCGCGAGCGCTGGCCCTCCACCCCGACGCTTCCGGCGGAGTGGGACGCGGTGCGCCGTGTGCACGACCGGGTCGAGACCGACGTCACCACGCTCGACGGGTGTCTGCCCACAGTGGACCTGACGACGCTGGCGTGGCCGGACCTCACGGCGTACGCGGCGCGGCTGGCGGCCGACGACCGGGCCCTGCGGCGGCAACCGCAACGGCTGCAGCTCGCGGCGCAGCTGTCCGACGCCGGAGTGCAGGAGCTGGTGGACGCGCTGCGCACCGAGGATGTCAATCCGGTCGATGCGTTCGACGCCGTGTGGTACGCGTCCATCGTGGAGCATGTCGGCTTCGCCGACGCGCGGATCGGTGGGTTCGACGCCGCGGCGCAGGAGCGGATCGTGTCCGAGTACCGCGACGCCGACGCGTCACACCTCGACTCGTCGGCGTCGCGGGTGCTGCGGGCGGTGGCCGAGAACGTCGTCACCGTGCGGGAACGCCACCGCGACCAGGACCGGCTGGTCGAGCACCAGGCGTCGCTGAAGCGGCGGCACCTGCCGATGCGGCAGCTGTTCGCCACCGCGCCCGACGTGCTCACCGCGCTCAAGCCGTGCTGGGCGATGAGCCCGCTCGTGGTCTCGCAGCTCCTTCCCGCCGACGGGCAGTACTTCGACGTGGTCATCTTCGACGAGGCCAGCCAGGTGACCCCGGCCGACGCCGTCCCCGCGATCCTGCGCGGCCGGCAGATCGTGGTGGCCGGCGACGAGCACCAGCTGCCGCCGACCGCGTTCTTCTCCGCCGCCCCCGACGGCGACGGCGCGGTGGGCGTCACCGCCGACGGCTCGATCGACCTGTCGCTGACCAGCGGGTACGAGTCGATCCTCGACGTGCTCACCGCGCTGCTGCCGGCGTACACGCTGCGCTGGCACTACCGCAGCCGCGACGACCGGCTGATCGGCTTCTCCAACGAGTGGATCTACGGCCGCTCGCTCGTGACGTTCCCCGGCACCTCGTCGGCGGGCCGCCTGACCCACGTCCTCGTCGACGGCGTGTCCGCGGACGACGAGTCCACGCCGTCCGAAGTGGACCGGGTCGTGTCGCTGGTGCTCGAGCACGCCGCCGCGCGTCCCCGCGAGAGCCTCGGCGTGATCGCGATGGGCATCACGCACGCGGAGCGCATCGACCGGGCCCTGCGCCAGGCCCTGGCCGGCCGCCCCGGGCTCCACGGCTTCTTCGCCGAGAACGCGGCCGAGCCGTTCTTCGTCAAGAACCTCGAACGCGTGCAGGGCGACGAACGCGACGCGATCATCCTGTCGGTCGGGTACGGCAAGACCCCCGACGGCCGCCTGCTGTACCGCTTCGGGCCGCTGCTCACGGCCGGCGGCGAGCGCCGGTTGAACGTCGCGGTCACCCGGGCCCGGGGACGGATGACGGTGGTGAGCTCGTTCTCCGCGTCCGAGATGGACCCCGACCGCAGCACCGCACGCGGCGTGACCCTGCTGCGCGAGTACCTCCGGTACGCCGCGTCGAACAGCGTCACCGACGCCGCCACCGGTGACCAGGCCCCGCTGACCCCGTTCGAACGCGATGTCGCCGACCGGCTGACCGCGGCCGGTGTGCCGGTGGTGCCGAGGTACGGGCTGAGCGGCCAGCACATCGAGTTCGCGGTCGCCCACCCCGACCACCCGAGCCGCATGATCTTCGCCGTGGAGACCGACGGCCCCGCGTACCGGGCGGCCGGCACCGTCCGCGACCGGGACCGGCTCCGGCCGGGACAGCTGCAGCGCCTGGGGTGGCGGGTGCACCGCATCTGGTCGGTCGACTGGTTCACCGACCCCGAGGCGGAGGTGGCACGGGCGGTCGCCGCCTACCGCAGGGCCCTGGCCGACCCCGTGCCCGTCGAGCCGGTGCCCGCTCGGGTCGAGCCGCACGACGTGGACGGACCGGAGCCGGTCACGGACGTCGAGCCCGAGGAGTCCGCGGAACCGCTACCCGTCGTGGTGGCGCAGCCTCCGGAGCCGTCCGCGGAGCCCGCGGAGCCGACCGCAGAGCCCACGCAGCCCACCACGGAGCCCACACAGCCCACCACGGAGCCGACGGCACCGACGGCGGGCCGACCCCGTACCGCCCGGCCCCCGGTCCCGGCCGGCCTGCCGATCGCCGGCTACCGCCACGCCGACCTGGTGGCGCTGATCCGCTGGATCGAGTCAGACACCCTGCTCCGCACGGAGGACGAGGTCCTCGAAGAGGTCATGCGCGAGCTCGGCTTCACCCGCAAGGGCCCTAGGATCCGCGAAGCCATCACCAGAGCCCTGGCCGCCGCCCGGGCCCTCCGCTGACGCCTCCCTCCGAGGCCCACCCGCCCGTGGATCTTGCAGTTGTGGCCGGGGGGTAAAACGCCCATAGGCGCCCATATGGGCAGCCAAGACTGCAAGATCGCGGCGAAACATGAGTGGGCCGCCGCGAACGGCTGACATCGCCCGCGCTCGGGGTGCACGATTGGGCAAAGCGGGGCAAGGAGGGCGGATGCCACAACGTTCACCGGGTCGGGGTCGTGGCGACTCAGTCAGGCCGCTGTACGCGGATCCCGCACCTCCGATGACGTCGCGGCGACAACCGGCCAACCCGGGGCTCGCGCCCAAGCCGAACCGGCCCGCCCCGCCGGGCCAGGACCAGGTCGCGCCGCACCTCGGGCAGCCCGGTAGCGGGACGGCCCCGCGTGCCGTTCCGACCGCGCAGCCGCAGCAGGGGCCGTACCAGGCGGCCTCGCACGCGCCGGCCCGCGCGCCGCAGAAGGTGATCAGCCTGGCCCAGCAGCTCGCGGCACGGCCCGCGCAGCTGCGACCGGTCGCGGTACCGCCGCCGGTGGTGCCGGAGGAGACCACGGCCGGGTCGCTGCTGGTGATCGGCGGCGCCGAGCAGATGACCGCGCCGTCGGACACGATCCTGGGCAGGTTCGTGGAACTGGCCGGTGGCCGGTCCGCGCACATCGTGGTGATCGCGACGGCCAGCAGCGAGCCGCACGTCCGGGAGGTCGAGTACCAGCGGGTGTTCACGCGGCTCGGCGCGGGCCGGGTCACGCCGCTGCGCCTCGACGACCGCGAGCATGCCAGCAGCCCGGAGGCGGCCGCGGCCATCATGACCGCCACGGGCGTGTTCTTCACCGGCGGCGACCAGCGCCGGATCACCGCCGTCCTGGGCGGGTCGCGGGTCGACTCGGTGCTGCACAGCAGGGTTGCCGAGGGCATGGTGGTCGCCGGTACCAGCGCGGGCGCCGCGATGATGTCCGGCACGATGATCATCGGTGGCACGGAGGCCAGCGTCAGCACCGACGCGGTCCGTACCGCCCCCGGCCTCGAGTTCCTGCCCGGCGTGCTCATCGACATGCACTTCGCCAGCCGCGGGCGGCTCAACCGGCTGCTCAGCGCCGTCGCCATGTACCCGCACGAGCTCGGGCTGGGCATCGACGAGGACACCGCGATCCTCGTCACCGGCGACCGGTTCGAGGTGCTCGGCGCCGGCTCGGTCACCGTGATCGACGCCGGCCCCGCGGCCCGCATCGGCACACCTCTCGACGGCGACGGGCCCATCGCCGTGTACGGCATGCAGCTGCACGTGCTGCCCGCGGGCCACCAGTTCCACCTGACCGGGCGACGTCCCCTGCCGCCCGGCGTCCACCCCGAGGGGGCCTGAAGATGCGCATCGAAGCCACCCGCCGCCTGCGCGGTCCGAACGTCTATCTGGACCGGCCGGTCATGATCGCCCGGATGTACATGGAGGACCTCGGCGGTCGCGAGACCCACGAGCTTCCCCAGTTCAACCACACGCTCCTCACCACGCTGCCCGGTCTCGCCGACCATCACTGCGCGACCGGGGGGCCGGGCGGCTTCGTCTACCGGCTGGAGCACGGCACGTACTTCGGGCACGTCACCGAGCACGTGGCGATCGAGCTGTCGGTGCTGATCGGTCGTGAGATCAACTTCGGGCGGACCGTGGCCGCGCCCCCCGGGTACGACGTGGTGATCGAGTGCCCGGTGGAGGAGCCGCCGGACTGCCGCATCGGCGAGGACCTGCTGCAGCTCGCCGCCGACATCGTCCTCGAGATCATCGAGGGGTCGACCGCGCCGGCGGTCGCGGAGCGGCTCGCGCCGATCGCCGAGCGCTGGGAGAACGCCCGACCGGGCCCGACCACGTCGGCCATCGCCGCGGCCGCGTTCCTGCGCGGCCTCCCGGTGGAGCGGCTCGACGACCTGAGCCTGCTGCGGATCGGCTACGGCCGGCACCGGCGGCTGGTCTGGGCCGCGATGACCGACTCGACCTCGGCCATCGGGGTCGACATCGCCGGCGACAAGCAGCTCACCCGGCGGCTGCTGGCCGATGCCGCCGTGCCGGTTCCGCCCGGCGGCATCGCGACCACCGCCGAACAGGCGCTGGAGATCTTCCGGACCATCGGCGAGCCGGCCGTGGCCAAGCCGCGGCACGGTCGGCAGGGCAGCCACGTGCACCTCGGCCTGCGCACCGCCGACATGGTGCGGGCGGCGTTCCAGAGCGTCGTCTCGGCCGGCGAGAGCGAGGTGCTGATCGAGCGGCAGTTCGCCGGACGCGACTACCGGGTGCTCATGGTGCACGGCCAGCTGGTCGCGGCGGCCGAGCGGGTGCCCGCGCACGTGGTCGGCGACGGCATGAGCTCGATCAGCCAGCTCGTCGCCGTCGCGAACCGCGACCCGCGTCGCGGCGACGGCCACACCCGGTCCCTCACGAAGCTCAGCATCGACGACGCCCAGCTGCGCCGGATCGGCTACACCGCCGACGCGGTACCGGCCGACGGCGAACTGGTGTGGCTGCGCGCCAACGCGAACCTCTCGACCGGTGGCACCAGCCGTGACGTCACCGCGAGCGTCCATCCCGACGTCCGTGACCTCTGCGCCCGCGCCGCCGCGCAGATCGGACTGGACATCGCCGGCGTCGACCTGCGGCTGCCCGACATCTCCGCGCCGATGGCGCCGGACCGGCCGGCGGCCGACACCTGCGGAATCATCGAGATCAACGCGGCGCCCGGGCTGCGCATGCACCTGGAGCCCGCGGAGGGCCCGCCGCGGCCGGTCGCGACCGCGATCATGGACGCGCTGTACCCGTTCGACGCCACCGGCCGGATCCCGATCGTGTCGATCGCCGGCACCAACGGGAAGACGACGGTCGCCCGGCTGGTCGCGCACACGCTGTCGCGCTCGGGCCGGCACGTCGGGCTGACGACCACCGACGGCATCTACCTGAACGGCCGGCTCGCGCAGGCGGCCGACGCCAGTGGTCCCCGCTCGGCCCAGGTGGTGCTCGGTGACCCGGGCATCGACTGCGCCGTGCTGGAGACCGCCCGCGGCGGGCTGCTCCGTCAGGGTCTCGGCTACGACTGGTCCGACATCGGGGTGATCACCAACCTGTCGCCCGACCACCTCGGCCAGGACGGCGTCGAGACCATGGACGACATGGTCCACGTCAAGTCGCTCATCGCCGAGCGGGTGCGTGACGGCGGGACGCTCGTGCTCAACGCCGACGACGCGCTGGTACGCGACCTCATCGTGCGGCCACGGATCCGGGCGGCCCACAAGAACCTGGTGTGGTTCGGGCTGGACGCGCGGTCGCAGCTGATCGAGCGGCACGTGTCGAACGGCGGCACCGCGTACGTCATGTCGGACGGGTACCTGATGGAGCGGGCCGGCACCGTGACGACCCGGCTGCTCCCGGTCACCGACGTTCCGGGCGGGTTCGCCGGCGCCGCGCGGTTCGCGGCCGCGAACGCGCTCGCCGCCGCGGCCGCGGCAAGGGCGATGGGACTGGCGGTGAGCGAGATCGGCGAGGCGCTGGCCTCGTTCGACGCGGCGCACGACAACCCCGGCCGGGGCCAGTTGTTCGAGGTCGGCGGCGTGCACCTGCTGGTCGACTACGCACACAACCCGGCCGCGATCGCGGCGGTCGCCGGGCTGGTCGAGACGATCTGGGGCACCGAGCACGCGGTCGCGGCGGTCACGCTGCCGGGCGACCGGCGCGACGACCTGATCGCCGACTGCGCCCGTGCTGTCGCCGACGGCTTCCACCGGGTGGTCCTGTACGAGGACTGCGACCTGCGTGGCCGCGCCCACGGCGAGGTTGCGGAGATCGTCCGCGGCGAGATCGCGGCCCGGCGGCCGGAGCTCGCTGCCACCACGGTCACGACCGTGGCCGAGGCGGTGCCGGTCGCGCTGGCGATGGCGAACCCGGGCGACGTGGTCGTGATCCTGTACGAGGCACTCGGTCCGCTGCTCGAGGTGCTCGACACGCTCGGCGCACGCGCGGTCACCCAGCCGCGCGAACTCGCCCGGCTGCGGGCCGTCTCACACGTGTAGGTGCGAATCGAGACCATCGAGGTTGTGTAGGGCACCGGTCCCGGGGGCACGACAGATCCCATGGATGGGCTGGACTGCCTCGCGGGCCGGTACCGGCTGGTCGAGCGCCTCGGCGCCGGCGGCATGTCCGTGGTGTGGCGCGGCCATGACGACGTGCTCGGCCGCCCGGTCGCGGTGAAGCTGCTCGCGCCGAAGTTCTCCACCGACCCCGCGTCCCGGGAACGCATCCGCGCCGAGGCCCGCGCCGCCGCCCGGCTCAACCACCCGTACATCACCGACGTCTACGACTACGGCGAGTCCGAGGTCGACGGCCGCACCGTCCCGTTCGTGGTGATGGAGCTCGTCGAGGGCGAGCCGCTCGACGAGCTCCTGTCCGGGGGCGCGATGCCGTGGCGGGCCGCCGTCGAGCTGTGTTCGCAGGTCGCCGCCGCGCTCGCGGCGGTACACGAACGCGGGCTCGTGCACCGCGACGTGAAGCCGGCCAACATCATGCTCACCGCCACCGGCGCGAAGCTCGTCGACTTCGGTATCTCCGCCGAGGCCGGCGACACGTCGGAGAAGCCCGGCCAGGTCTACGGGACGCCCGCCTACCTCGCGCCGGAGCGCCTCGACGGCGGACCGGCCGACGCCGCGAGCGACGTGTACGCCCTCGGACTGGTGCTGTACAAGGCGTTGACCGGTGACCTTCCGTGGGACGCCGACACCACGACGCAGATGCTGCGGGCACACTGCTACGTCGATCCCACGCCGTTGCCGAAGATCGCGGGCCTGCCGGCCGTCGTGGCGAGCATGTGCCGGCGCAGCCTGTCGAAGCGGCCGACCATGCGGCCGTCGGCGGAGGAGATCGCCCGGACCCTCGCGTCGGTGACCGGTCTGCGGATCCCGGTCGTCACGCTCCCGGCGCGAGCGGACGCGAGCGCGGGTTCGCCGTCGGGCCTCCTGACGCAGACGCAGGCATTGCGCGTCCCCTTGCGCCTGAAGCTCTCCACGACGGTGGCCCGCCTTCGCGCGGCCCTACCACTTTCTGGGCCGCTCATGCGGCGGCCGCGACCGACCGCGGCCGGTGTGGGTGTGCTCGGCGTTGCGGCGGCCGTGGCGGCGTTCGGCGCGGTGTCGTGCGGCGGACCCGACACACCCGTCGCGCCGACCGCGCAGGCCGCCGTCGGCGCGGGTGCGGGAGACGCGGAACCGCCGGCGCCGCAACCGGGATGCCGGGTCGAGTACCGGACGCGCGTGGACACCGGTGGACAGTTCATTGTGGACCTGACGGTCGCGAACACCGGTTCTGCGGCGCTTCCCCAGTGGGCACTGGCGTTCGACTACGGCGGCGACCAGAAGATCCTGTCGGTGACCGGCGCTCAGTCCACACAGGACGGTGGCGCTGTGCGGCTGGACTCCTCGACGCCACTGGACGCCGGTGCGACCGCGACGGTGTCGCTGGTCGGCTCGTACGCGACCGGAAACCCGATGCCGAGCGGATTCGAGCTCGCCGGGTACCCGTGCACCCAACAGCTCGTCGGTGCCGCGGCACCGCCGCCGGTGGTGGTGACGGGTGGCGAAAAGACACCCGGCGGTCCCGCCGCCGGTGGACCCGCCGGCCCCGCCGCCGGTCCCAAGCCGGGCAAGGATCCCGCGCACGGCAATTCCGGCCCGGGAAAGGGCAAGAAGGACAGGTAACCGATGACGACGACGATGGCGATGGGGACGACCGACCGCTGACTGAACGTCCGACCCCTCCATGGGGAGCGTTTCCTCGTTTCCCTCGACCGCCTAGGGTGTTTGATGGCGTCGACGGGAGGAGGAACCGTGCGGTTCGAGGTCAGCCGGGTGATGGACACGGTCGAGCAGCGCCTGACCACTGATATCACGCTGGCGCAGGCGGTGGTTGATCTCGCCGACGTCGCACGGTTCCAGGAACTTGACGGTGGTAGACCGGTCAACCTGCTGCGGGTCGGCATGGTGCTCGACGCGTTGGCGCAGTACCTCCTCGACGGCGCCGCGATGTTGTATCCCGTCGCCGGTCGTGAACTGATCTCCGATCAGGCGCTCACGTCGAAGGAACGCATGGTGCTCGGCCGTTGGCTCGACAGCGGCCGCATCGAGGCGGTGCCGATGGTGGGCGACCGCGTGATCGAGGTCGCCGACTTCACCGGCATGCCGGTGATCGCCCGCCGGAACTACCGTCAGTACGCAGACCGGTTCCCGTGGCTCGGCGACAGCCCCGAGCGGGTGCTGCGGCTCGACCGGCGGCCCGGCAAGGCCGTGCTCATCCCTGGCGCCGAGCCCGACTCGGCACCCACGGGGAACGTGCGGAGCGTGGGCCGCTACGCCACCACCGCCGCGACGCCCGACACGGGCGACCGCGTGTTCCAGCCGCGCGCCCGCCAGCCCCAGACCAGGGTGAGCACCCGCGCCATCGAGCCGGCGGCCTCGCCCAGCAGCCTCGGCGCCACCCTGCTGGCCCGGTCGTGGCGGTGCTCGGAGGACCTGTGCCCGAGCTTCGGCGCCGACCGTGAGCTGGGCGAACCGGTGCCGCGGCTGCTCAAGGGCGTGCCGTCGTGCCCGCGGCACGAGCGTCCGCTCACCGATGCCGGCTCGCGGCCGGCCGAGTACCCGGTCGCGGTGGTGATCGAGGACACCGTGCGGCTGCGGTTCCCGGTCACGGCCGCCGCGCCCGTCCACGTGGGACGCGACGCCGACATCTCCCTGAAGCTGTGGCTGCACGAGGGCGCGTCGTCGTGGATCGCCGACCGGCATCTGACGCTGGAGATCATCGACAGCGGGCTCGTGGTCACCGGCGTCGGCGAGAACGGCACGGTGGTCTGGCACCGCGGCGGCCCGGGCGAGGCCGGCGAGTCGGTGCGCCTGTACGAGGGCCAGCGGTACGCGCTGGGCCGGCACGACAGCATCGAGCTGTACACCGGGGTCGAACTGGTGCCGGGCAACCGCCGCGTCGTCGGCGGGCCGGTGTCGGCCCGCGACGTGCTCTCGGTGCTCGCCGACGCGCCGACGGTGGCGCTTCGGGCACACTCGTCCTGATGACTTCTCTGCACGACTCCGCTCTGCACGACTCCGCCAGCGCTGTTCTTCGGCGTCTGGCCGGCGACTCCGCCGAGCTGCGGCCCGACCAGTGGGCGGCGATCTCCGCGCTGGTCTCCGAGCACCGGCGGGTGCTCTGCGTACAGCGCACCGGGTGGGGCAAGTCGGCGGTCTACTTCATCGCCACGTCGCTGCTGCGGGCACGGGGCGCCGGGCCGACGGTGATCGTCTCGCCGCTGCTGGCGCTGATGCGCAACCAGGTCGACGCGGCCGCCCGCGCCGGCATCCACGCCCGCACGATCAACTCGGCCAACCTCGACGAGTGGGACGACATCTCGGCCGCCGTCGCGGCGGGGACCGTGGACGTGCTGCTGATCAGCCCGGAGCGGCTGAACAATCCAGACTTCCGCGACAATGTCCTGCCGAAGCTGGCCTCCTCGGTGGGCCTCCTCGTGGTCGACGAGGCACACTGCGTCTCGGACTGGGGTCACGACTTCCGCCCCGACTACCGGCGGCTGCGGTCGCTGCTGTCCGGCCTGGCGCCCGACACTCCGGTGCTGGCCACCACCGCCACCGCCAACAGCCGGGTGACCGCCGATGTGGCGGAGCAGTTGGGTGACGCGCTGGTGCTGCGCGGGTCGCTCGACCGGGAGTCGCTGCGGCTGGGCGTGCTGCGCCTGCCGTCGCCCGCCCACCGGCTGGCGTGGCTCGCCGACCACCTTCCGTCGCTGACCGGCTCGGGCATCATCTACACGCTCACCGTCGCGGCCGCCGCCGACACCGCGGCCTTCCTCCGCGCCCGCGGCATCGCCGTGGCCGCCTACAGCGGACAGTCGGAGGACGCCGACCGGCGCGCTGCCGAGGACGACCTGCTCAACAACCGCATCAAGGCGCTCGTGGCCACGTCGGCGCTCGGGATGGGCTTCGACAAGCCCGACCTCGGTTTCGTGATCCACCTCGGCGCGCCGGCGTCTCCGATCGCCTACTACCAGCAGGTCGGGCGCGCGGGACGGGCCGTCTCCTCGGCCGACGTCCTCCTGCTGCCGGGGCCCGAGGACGAGGCGATCTGGCGGTACTTCGCGTCGCTGGCGTTCCCTCCGGCGGACCAGGTGCACAACGTGCTGTCCGTGCTGTCGGACAAGCCCCTGTCGACGCCGGCGCTGGAGGCGCGGGTCGAGCTCAAGCGCAGCCGGCTCGAGCTGATGCTCAAGGTGCTCGACGTCGACGGCGCGGTCCGCCGGGTCCGGGGCGGCTGGGTCGCCACCGGAGCGCCCTGGGAGCACGACTCGGCCCGGTACGCCCGCATCGACGCGGCCCGCGTCGCGGAGCAGGACTCGATGCGCTCGTACGCGCAGGGCTCCGTCGGCTGCCGGATGGAGTTCCTGCGCCGCTGCCTCGACGACCCGGGCGCGGCCCCGTGCGGGCGGTGCGACGGGTGCGCCGGCGAGTGGTATCCGACGTCCGTTTCTCCTGCCGCTCTCGATGTCGCTTCGTCGCACCTGGGGCGGACGGGTGTGGAGATCGCGGTCCGCAAGATGTGGCCGACGGGTCTCAACGCCGTGGGCGTGCCGTTGTCGGGGAAGATTCCGCCGTCGGAGCAGGCCGCACCCGGCCGGGCGGTGGGCCGGCTGTCCGACCTCGGGTGGGGAGACCGGTTGCGGCGCGCGGTCAGCGCCGACGCGCCGGTGCCCGACGAGGTGTTCTCCGGCGTGGTGTCGTCGCTCGCGGCCTGGGCCCGCGGCGACGACGCCTGGCCGGCGCGTCCCACGTCGGTGGTGTTCGTGGCGTCGCGGTCGCGGCCGTCGCTGGTGACGTCGTTGGCGTCGCGGATCGGTGCGGTGGGACGGCTGCCCGTGCTCGGCTCGGTGGAGGTCATGGCGACGCTGTCGTCGAGTGTCAACAGCGCCCAGCGGGTGCGGGGACTGTACGACTCGATCGCGTTGCCGGCGCTGTCCTTCGACGGCCCTGTGCTGCTCGTCGACGACTTCGTCGACAGCGGGTGGACGATGGCGATGTGTGCCCGGGCGCTGCGGCTGGCCGGTGCGCCGATGGTGCTGCCGTTCGCGTTGGCACTGAACGGGTAGACCCGTGGATCCCGTCGCCCGGCGAGGGGCCGTGTTCATGGTCGGTGTGCTGCTGGCGCTGTTCTGCGGGTACTTCGTGGGGAAGGGGTCGGTTCCCCGTCCCGCGCCCGCGCCGGCCGACCACGCGCATGCGGGTCCCGAATATTCGTTGGCTCTCGAAGCGTCGGACTTTCCTCTGGGCTCCGCCCGCGACCTGCGGTTCCGGGTGGTCGGTGCGGCCGGCGAGACGGTGACGGACTTCGCGGTCAGGCACGACGAGCGGATGCACGTGGTGGTCGTGCGGTCGGATCTGACCGGGTACCAGCACCTGCATCCGTCGATGGGTCCGGACGGGACGTGGTCGGTTCCGCTGACGCTGGGCGCGCCGGGTACGTGGCGGGTGTTCGCCGACTTCGCCGCTGGCGGGGTCGATGCCGTTGCCGGTTCGTTCGTGTCGGTGGCGGGTGCGTTTTCGCCGGTTCCGCTGGGCCCGGCCATTTTGGGCATTTCGGGTGTTTCGGTGACCGTCGAGGGTGGCTTGCGTGCGGGCGGCACGGAGCCGCTGACCCTGCGGGTCTCGACCGGACCGCTGGCCCGGTATCTCGGTGCGTACGGGCACCTCGTGCTGGTGCGGACCGGCGACCTGGCGTTCGTGCACGTGCACCCGGAGGACGCGGCCCGCGCGGACGGGCGCGAGGTGCGGTTCTGGGTCACGCCACCCGGTCCCGGAACCTACCGTGCGTTCTTCGACTTCTCGATCGGCGGCGTCCTGCGGACGGCCGAATTCACGCTGAACTGCACTTTGTAGTAACCCGTCACCGGGTTATCCACAGCTCTCAAGTCACCCTGGTGCGGCCGGTCTGCCGCGGTGCACGATGTCCCGCATGTCGACGGCCAGCCTGGCTTCGAGGCTCGGGTGGAGATTCCACAACGAGCGCCTGCGTCGGCGCATGAGCCAGGCTCGCGTCGCCGAGATCCTGCACGTCAGCCAGCAGTGGGTGTCCCAGGTCGAGCGCGGTGTCCGGGCACCCACCGCCGACGTCATCGAGCGCCTGTTCGCGATCCTCGACCTGAAGGTGACTGTCGACGTGGAACCCATCGGCCCCGACCTGGTAGCCCTCGACGACGAGATAGACGACGTCCTGTCGCTGTCCGACGACGACCGCCTCGCCGTCGTCGACTCGTTCCACCTCGCATTCGACGAGTTGGCGACGGTCCCGTGGGTCCTGTCCGGCCGGCTGGGCGCGTTCGTCCAGGGTGCGCCCGTGCGCGTGGTCCGGCTCGACCTGGCCGTGGCCGAACCCGACCTCGACCTGCTGGCGGCGGTCTTCGACTCCCGTTCGTGCGACCGCTGGAACGAACGCCTGACGGACTACTACGGAGCCGCCGTGCACCCACGCCTGCCGGGCCCGATGCGCTGGCTTCTGGGTCCGAACGAGCTGTGGCTCGAGGTCACCAACCGTCTGCCCCCGTCGATCACCGTCGCCGCGGCCGGCCGCTACCTCCCCGTCCGCCCCCTGGCCGACATCGAAGCCCGCTATCCCAGCGTCGCCCAGATCATGCGCCGAACCCGTACCCGCACCCGGGTCATCCACAGCTAGCAATCACCTAGTTACACACGGCCGACGAATCGGCTAGATTTGGCGCCGCGGATCTGGGGAGGCTCGCATGCCAGAATTCGACGACCCGGCCAGCTCGGTCCCCGGGCTGACCGCCATCGACGTCGACGTCAGTGGCCTGGACACGTTCGCCGGCTCCATCGAGGGTGAGCTCCGGGCCAACTACGAACCGCAGGCCATCGGCCTGATGAGGATCTACCAGACGGGTTCCTACTTCGGAATGGGCCACGAGAGCCCCGACGTGCAGGCTGCCCGTGAGCGCTACACGTCCTGCCTGCAGGCGGCCGTGAACCAGTTGGCCGGCTACGCCAACGCCACACAGATCCTGGTCGAAGCCGCCCGTATGGTCGCGACCCGCTACCGGGGCACCGACGCCATGACCGCCGCCAGGTACCTGGAGGTCCAGGCCGCCCTGGACGAAGCCCGTGCGGCTGCCGCCGCCGCGGTCTCCGCCGCCGACCGTGCCGCGACCGGCCAGCCGGATCCGCTCTCTGTCCCCTCGGGTGGGCAGGTGCGCTTTGAGTGAGGGAACCTGGGCCGGCCGCAGCGTGCCCCAGATGTGGGCCTCCGCCCAGGCCGCCGACACCCAGACCGCGTGGCAGCAGGTCAACGCCTGGCGGCGAACCCACGACCTGCTCCTCCATCACGCCGGTCGCCTGAAAGCCTGCGCCGACGAGCTGAGTTACGCGTGGCCCCCGGGCAAGAGCCCCGCCGCCCAGGCCTTCATCGAGCACATCACCCAGCTGAGGACGGCGATCCTCCAGGCCAGCCTCGATGCGGCAACCAACTACTCGGCAATCGCCGGCGTCCTGTCCAGCCTGTCCTCCGCCAAGGCCGACATGGCTGAACTGATGCAGGAGTGGGAGTCCTACGCGAATGCGCCTACGGCTGAACAGGCCCGCCGCGTTTCACTGGGTGACTCGAATTCCCCGGAGGGTCTGAACGCACGTGCCCGAATCCGCATGTCCCAGAACGACCAGGAAGTCCTGGAATCTTCCCGGCGGCTCGTTCAACTATCTCCGCCAGGTGAGCAGCCGATCTGGACCAAGGATCCGATAGGCGGCGCATCACAGAGCGCTGCGCAGTCGGGGAACGGTCGGAGTAAGCGGACGGCTGCGATGACAACGCGATTGACGCCGCCTTCTGTTGAGTCAACCGGCGCGATTGATGGTCATCCGGGCCTCGCCGGGTCTACGGTATCGCCGAAGCCGGTGGGATCCTCGGATTCGCTCCCGGCAAGGGTGGAACCGAGTGCCTTGCCGGGTGCGGCGCCGTCGTCGATTTCTACCGTCGGTCCCAGGGGTATGGGTTCGATACCCCTTCCCTCGGCTCAGCCAGAGATTGGAAGGGTGGCACGAGTCGGTGGCAGCGCCGGGCACGCTGCAAGCGGAACGGCGCCGTTCCCTCCAGTCACGGGCCTAGGCCGGCCACAGGCAAAGGTCAATCCTGTTGGTGGTGTGATAGAGGCAAATCGGTCAGCGGTACCAGCCTCCGCGTTTCCGTTGATGGGAGGTGCTCGCGGTGGAGCTGGTGACCGTCATGTTCCCCCAGCGCCACTGACCATGGTGTGGGAGGTGCCGGAGGACGTTAGTCCGGTCATCGAGCCAGCGGCAGAAGTGCCCTTTGACCTTGGGCCAGGCGTGATCGGAATCGATCGGTGATCGCAGCGTTTCGTTTCATGTCGCTCTGGATTGTCACGTCGGTGGCCGTTCAGCTGTTATCGCCAGGTGCTGCAGCCGCAGACAGCATTAGAGATGCGCAATGGCACTTACCGTTTCTCCGGATAAGTGAGACACATTCGATCTCATTGGGTGATCGCGTGACGGTTGCCGTGGTTGATACCGGAGTTGATGCCTCACATCCTGACCTGGCCAATGCGGTCGGTAGTGGATCGGTCGTGAATGGTGTCGGGGATGGCCGTACCGATTCCAACGGACATGGGACCTCGATGGCTGGACTGATAGCCGCTAGGGGACAACAAGATGTAGTCGGTGCATTAGGTGTGGCGCCACGCGCCGTCATCATTCCGATCGCGATTCCTGACTACGGACCATCATCCGTTTCGGCTGGTATCGATCAAGCGGTGGTGATGGGCGCAAAAATAATCTGCCTAGCGCTGACGTCTAGCGATGATCGTTTGCTGGAGACCGCCATACAGCGGGCATTGCAGGAGGATATCGTTGTTGTAGCCGGAGTTGGTAACCGGCCGAGCGTAGGCGTTCAGGTACCCGCGAACTATGCAGGCGTCGTTGCGGCGGTTGGTATTGATCAAGCCGGAAATCACGCAGATATCTCAGTGGCAGGTCCCGAGGCAATGCTCGCGGCGCCAGCGGTGGATATTGTTTCTACAGATAGAGCACGCGGTTACGCTAAGGGCACCGGGACAAGCGCATCTACGGCAATTATTGCTGGGGTGGCTGCTCTCGTGCGTTCGAGATTTCCTGAACTCAAGGCGACAGAAGTTGTTCACCGGATGACAGCGACGGCGATCGACCGGGGACCCCCAGGGCGCGACAGGGAATACGGATTCGGGATCGTCAACCCCGTGGCCGCACTCACAGCCGACGTGCCACCGCTTTCCGCGGAATTATCTCCGAGTCCAAGCCGCGCGGTCGGCCAATCGGATCCTCCCGCTGGCGGTGCCGGGGGTCTTGGCGCTTTGGTGGCGGCCCTCGTCGTCGTGGCAGGGTTGGCTACCGTGGTGGGGGCCGTGGTGCTACTGAGCCGCCGTGCTAGATAGATGAGCCTTATCGGAGAAGTTCCTCCAACCGAGGCATCACCCCCCACGACTTTGTCAGCCCCTCGTACTCGGCACGCTGCGCATCCGTAGCCGCCACCCCCGAATAAGAAGCCCGAATCAACAGATTCCGGGGCGTATGCACAGAGTCCACAAACTCGACAACCTCCACCCTGTACCCCCACAGCCTCAACAAAGAAGCCCGCAAACCATCCGTCAACACATCCGCGAACCGTTCCCTCAAAATCCCGTAACGTGTCACCAACCCATAAGGCTCCGGCGCTTCCCCCCGCCGCAGTTGGGCAGCCACGTCGTGATGACAGCAAGGCGCGGCCAGGACCCACTTGGAACGCCAGCCCACCGCCCGGGCCAGGGCTTCGTCGGTTGCGGTGTCGCAAGCGTGCAGCGCCAGTACCAGATCGGCCCCGTCCACCGGGGCATCCAGGATGGTCCCAGCGACGAACGTGACCCGGTCACCCCAACCCAGGGACTCGGCCACCTTCGAGTTCCGCTCTCGCTGGTCGTCCCGGACGTCGACCCCGGTGACCGTCACGTCCAGACCGAGCCCGGAAAGGTACCGGTAGGTGGCAAACGTCAGATACGCGTTCCCGCAGCCGAGATCGACGATCCGCAACGGGGAGAAGGAGAGGTCGACCGTGGCTTCCAGGGAACGCAGGAACGCGTCCACCTGGCGGCGCTTCGCCGCGGTGGCACCGAGGACGGTGAACAGCGGGTCGTCGGGGGCGATCAGGTGTGAAGGGGACCGGTCGTGAGCGGAGGCAGGAGAACAAGAAGAGGAGGAGGAGACGTGGACCTGCGCCTCACCGCGCTTGGTGACCCGCAACTGCAGGGTCTCCGTCGTCGTCTCGACGTGCCAGTTGCCGAACGGCTCCGCCAACAGCGCGTCCACGGCGGCGGACAGTTCTTCTCCCGGCAGCACGTTCCGCACCGTCGGCCGGCTGCCGTCGTTCGTCATCACCTGCACGCGTTGGCCGGCCTTCAGCGTCACCGGACGAACCTCCGCACGCACGAGGCCCGCGGGCAGCCCGCGACGCCGGCCGGCCGCCACCGCGCGGACCAGATGATCAGCGTCCAGCAGTCGGTCGCGGACACGCAGCAGGGCGGCATCGAGGGCTTCAGGCATCCGTCAAGCGTGCCAGGTCACGGAGACAGGGCCCGCGACTCACCCACCGCCAACGTCCAGAGATCATCCGGGGGACGGCCTGCCTCGGCCCACGCGCGCTGGGCCTCCGCCATCGGGGCCAGCAACGGCTCCGCGGACAGCACGAACGTCCCCCAGTGCATCGTCGCCATGCGGGGAGCGCCCAGGTCGACGCATGCCTGGACCGCCTCCGCGGGGTTGCAGTGCATCGGGCGCATGAACCAGCGGGGCTCGTAGGCCCCGACCGGGAGCAGGGCGAGATCGATGTCCGGATGCCGGGCGCCGATCTCGCGGAACCAGTGTCCGTAGCCGGTGTCGCCAGCGAAGTAGATCTTGGAGCCCGAAACCGAGGAGCCCGAAACCGAGGAGCCCGAAACCGAGGAGCCCGGAACCGAGGAGCCCGGAACGGAGAAGATCCATCCACCCCAGAGGGTCTTGCACGTGTCGGTCAGCCCGCGACGGCTCCAGTGGTGCGCGGGCACGAACTCGACGGTCACCCCGTCGAGCGGGCGGGACTCCCACCAGTCCAGTTCGACGACGTCGCGGAAGCCGCGCGACCGGAACCACGCGCCGAGCATCGCGGGCACGAACACCGGCGTGTCGCGTGGGAGGCGCCGGATCGTCGGCGCGTCGAGGTGGTCGTAGTGGTTGTGGCTGATGACCACGGCGTCGATTTGCGGCAACGCCTCCCAGGGCAGCCCCGGCGGGGTCACCCGGGCCGGCGTGCCCGGGATGCGCCGCGACCACACCGGATCGGTCAGGATCACCTTCCCGCCGATCTGCACCACGTACGTGGCGTGCCCCACCCAGGTCACGCCGGTCTCCAACGAAGGGAGCGACCCGGACACGGAACGCGGAATGCGAACGGCATCAGCCATCGACACCGGAGCCGACCGGCGCTCGCGCATCATCCGGAACACTGCGGCTGGACCGGGCAGCGGCTCGGTGAGCCGGTCGGCGAACGTCGCCGGCCAGTCGCGGCCGCCATGGGTACGGCGCCGGCGGGCGAGCTCGCGCCCGACCCGCCGGGGATCGAACGCGCCGCTCACTCCTGCGGCGGCGGGGCCGCCACGCGCCGCCGCCTCCGCCGGGCGCGGGGTGCGGCCGCCTCGGCCGCGCCACCAGCGCCCGCTGCGGCTGCGTCGCCAGCGGCGCCAGTGCTCGCGGTGCCGGCGCTCGCATCGCCAGCGGCGGGGGCGCCGTCGGTGGTCACGGCCGTCGCCGTCTCGCTGCCGTCGAGCTTGCGCCTTCTGCGGTTACGCGCTTTGCCCTCGCCGGCTACGGTCGATCCTTCCGGTAGCGGGTCGGCGGCTCTGCGGGTCCCGGAACGACCCGGACGCGAGCGGCGACGCCCGCGACCGGCCTTGCCCTCGACATCCTCCAGAACCTCGGCGGACAGCCCGGCGCGCGTGCGGTCGGCCGTGGGCAGGGTGGCGCCGGCGTCCTCCGGGATGTCGAGGTCGCTGAACAGCCACGCCGAGGTGTGGTAGGTCTCCGGCGGCTCGGGCTTGTCGAGCTGGAGCGACTTGTCGATCAACTGCCAGCGGGCGAGGTCTTCCCAGTCGACGAACGTGACCGCCACACCGGTGGCGCCGGCCCGGCCGGTGCGCCCGATGCGGTGGACGTAGGTGTCGGCGTCCTCGGGGCAGTCGTAGTTGATCACGTGGGTGACGCCGGTGACGTCGAGGCCGCGGGCCGCCACGTCGGTCGCGACCAGAATGTCGATCTTGCCGGCCCGGAAGGCGCGGAGGGCCCGCTCGCGGGAGCCCTGACCCAGGTCGCCGTGGACGGCGGCCACCGCGAACCCGCGGAAGTCGAGCTCCTCCTGGAGCCGGTCGGCGGCCCGCTTGGTGCGGGTGAACACCATCGTGAGACCGCGCCCGCGCGCCTGGAGGATGCGCGTGACCACCTCGACCTTGTTCAGCGAGTGGGTGCGGTACACGAGCTGCTCGGTGAGCGGCGACGGGCCGGTGTTCACGTCGTGCCCGGCGTGCACGGTCATCGGCTGGTGCATGAAACGCCTGGCCAGCGCCACGATCGGGTCGGGCATGGTGGCCGAGAACAGCATCGTCTGCCGCTCGGCGGGCAGCATGGCGAGGATCTTCTCGACGTCTTCGAGGAAGCCGAGGTCGAGCATGCGGTCGGCCTCGTCGAGCACGAGGGCCCGGACGCCGTCGAACTTGAGCTGCTTGCTCTTGGCCAGGTCGAGCAGGCGGCCGGGGGTGCCGACCACGATCTCGACGCCGCGGGTGAGCGCCGCGGTCTGCGGCTCGTAGGCCACGCCGCCGTAGACCGGAAGCACCCGCACACCGCGGGTGGCGCCTGCCGCGGCGATGTCGCGCGCGACCTGCAGGCCGAGCTCCCGGGTCGGTACGACCACGAGTGCCTGCGGGCGGCCGGTGGCACCCTCGGCGGGCGAGATCACCCGTTCGAGGAGCGGAATGCCGAAGCCGAGGGTCTTGCCCGTGCCGGTCGGCGCCTGGCCGATGAGGTCGGCGCCGCGCATGCCGATCGGCACGGCGTACTGCTGGATCGCGAACGCGCGCTCGATGCCGGCCGCGGCCAGCGCGGCGACGGTCTCGGAGCGAACGCCCAGCTCGGTGAAGGTGGGATCGTCGGAACGGACGGGAGCGTCAGCCGCCAACGCTTCGGCGGCCTCTGTCGGTTCGATCGTCATGGAGTTGTCGGGGTGTCTCTCTCGCGGGAGCGCCCGACCGGTATCGGTGCGCTCGGTTTTCGCCGGCGCGCGCTGTGCAGCGCTGCTTTCACGCGGCGCCACCCGTGGTACAGGTGGGCGGCACTGCGCCGGAGGGCCGCGGGGCGCGGCCCGGTTCGACAGGCGCGGGGTTCCCGCCGGATGCGGGCCCTCTCGCGCGGCACCACGCCTCACGATGGAGCAGGCGCGGTACGAGCATTTCTGCACATGGTACCTGGCCAAACCGATCAACGTGGCATCGCCGCGCGGATGGGGGAGCGCTCTCTGGGGTGCGGGTCGGTGAGCAGAGGGGTGCAGACGGGGTAGCGCCCGCTATGGGACCGCGGCAGCGGGCGAAACGGGGCAACCCGCTGCTCCCGGCACCCCGACGTGGGTCGGCACCGGCACCTGCCGGACCGGAGACCGCTCCGACAGGTCGCGCCGCGGGCCGACGCGTGGGCCGGGCGGTAACCTGCGCACGTGGCCGAGACCCAACCCCCGCCGCCGGAGGCCCGCGACACCGCCGAGGCCCCCGCGACCCCGGAGGCACCAGCGACCCCAGGGGCATCCGAGGCATCCGCGGCGCCCGACGCATCCGCGACCTCCGAGGCATCCGCGCCCGCCGAGGACCCGTCGGGCGGGGCGGCGGTGATCGAGCTGCTCGGGCTCCTCGCCTACGCGGAGCTGGTCGCCTTCGACCGGATGGCCGCCGACGCCCGCCTCGCGCCCGACCTCACCCGCCGGGCGATCCTCAGCGAGATGGCCGGTCGGGAGATCGACAACTACTGCCGGCTCGCCGACCGGCTGCGGGAGCTGGGCACCGACCCGGAGGCGGCGATGTCTCCCTTCGTGGGTCCGCTGCAGGAGTACCACGCGAAGACCGAGCCCAACGACTGGCTCGAGGCGCTCACCAAGGCCTACATCGGTGAAGGGCTCGCCGACGACTTCTACCGCGAGATCGCCGGCTTCCTCCGCTCGCCCGACCGGGAGCTGGTGCTCGACGTGCTGCACGAGTCGCGCTTCGAAGAGTTCTCGGCCGAGGAGATCCGGGCGGCCATCGCCGCCGACCCGAAGGTGGCCAACCGGCTGTCGATGTGGGCGCGGCGACTGTCGGGGGAGGCGCTGTCGCAGGCGCAGCAGGTCGCGGTGGCCCATGCCGACCTGGTGGCCCTGGTGATGGTGGGCGTCGGCGACCAGGCGGCCAGCCTGTTCAAGCGGCTCACCTCGGCACACTCGGCCCGCATGACCTCGGTGGGGCTCAACAACTGACCAGAACGGGCGGCTCCCGAGGGAACCGCCCGTGTATGGACACCCGGACAGGGTCAGCTCACGGTGAAGCCGACCTTCCGGGTCACCGCCTCCGCGATCTCGACGTACGCGACCTTGCTGACGGGCACGATGATGCGACGGCCCTTCTCGTCGACCAGGTTGAGGACCCCGTCGTCGTCGGAGAGCGCCTCGGTCACGGCCTTCTCGACCTCTGCCGGCGTCTGACCGCTTTCCAGCACCAGCTCGCGGGCTGCGTACTGGACGCCGATCTTGACCTCCAAGGTCTCCTCCTATGTGCTGCGTTAACTCGCGTGATGACTGCCGGTAGCAGGTTAGCGCGGTATCAACCGGTTACCGCGCACAAGGACAGGTCAGGGCTGTTCGCCGTACATCGGGAAACTTGCGATACCGCGCCAGGCCAGCGCCGCGACCAGCTTCTCGGCCTCCGCCTTGTCGACCTGACGGCCGCCGGAGAGCCAGAACCGCGCGGCGGTCTCGGCCGCCCCCACCAGGCCGGCGGCCAGCAGTTCGGCCCGCGCCCGGCTCACACCGGTGTCCGCCATGATCGTGTCGGTGATGACCGCGATGCAGCCGCTCTCGACCCGGTCGACCCGCTCGCGCACGGCATCGTCGTTGCGCAGGTCCGACTCGAAGACGAGCCGGAACGCCTCGCTCTCGTGGTCGATGAAGTCGAAGTAGGCCGCCATCGCGTTCCGGACCCGCTGCTTGTTCTCCGTGGTGGCGGCCATCGCCTCGTGCATGCGGGCCAGCATCGCGTCGCAGTGGGTGTCGAGGAGCGCCAGGTAGAGCTCGAGCTTCCCCGGGAAATGCTGGTACAGGACCGGCTTCGACACGCCCGCCCGCTCGGCGATCTCGTCCATCGCGGCAGCGTGGTACCCCTGCGCCACGAACACCTGCTGAGCTGCGGCGAGCAGCTGCTTCCGGCGCGCGGAACGGGGCAACCGCACCGGTCTGCCGGGCGCCTGCGAGCCGCTGGTCGCGGAACTCATGTCACCCTCCCGATCCGCCAAGCGCACCGTTTGGCCGCTGTAGCAACTTACCCACTCTCCATGCACACGGTAGCCTCACGGCAGGCGACCAAGGAGCGCACGGTGGATGATCGAGAGCGGGCACCCGACGGGCACAACCACGTCGGTAACGGTGCGCTCGCCCGGGCAGCCGCCCGAAACGGGTCGAACGGTGCCGATCCGGTGCTCGAGGAAATGGTGTCGACCTGGCGCCGCCGGGTCTCCGGAAATCCCCCGGACGAGGAGACCGGCGCCGATGAACCCCCGGTCGCCCGCGGTCGCGCGGAGGTGCCCGGCCCGCCGTTCGCGAACGACCCGGCCGACGTGAACCGGGTGCCGTTCATCCCGCACCAACAGATCCCCCACCAACAGGTCCCGCAGCCCCAGGTCCCCCAGCCACAGGTCCCCCAGCCACAGGCACCGCAGCCCCAGGCATCGCAGCCACAGGTCCCGCAACCTCCGCCGAACCCGCAGCCGCCAGCGTACGAACCGCCGGCGTTCCAGCCGCCGACGTTCCAGCCGCAGACGTTCGAGCCGCCGACCTTCGAGCCAACGACGTTCGAGCCAACGGCGTTCCAGCCGCCCGGCCCCCAGCCGCCGCAGATGCCGCCGCAGCCGCAGTTGCCGCCGCCGCAGCCGCGCCACCAGGACGAGTCGGCCCACCACTTCCCGAGCGTCTCGGACCACCAGGCCGCGCCCGACGGGGACGCCGAGCCGCCACGCCGGTCCGACCGGCACAGCTACGACGAGCGGATCCGCTACCAGCGCCCGTTCCGGTTCCGCCAGCGCTCCGACGAGGGTCCCCAGCACGGCCGGGCCGAGGCCCAGTTCGGACCGGCGGAGTTCGGACCGCCGGAGTACCGGCCACCCGAGCCGGGCCGCCCCTGGCAGCCCGAGCACCGCAACACCGGCCCGGAGTTCGGGCACCACGCTGCCGCGCCGGGGATCGCACCCCGGTCGCCGGCGCCGTTCGGCATGCCCGAGGTTCCCGTGTCGCCGGCCTCACCCGTGTCGCCCGCTCCGCCGGTGTCGTCGGCCCCACCGGTGACCTCGGTGCCGCCGGCCCCGCCCGTGACCTCGGCCCCGCCGGTGACTTCAGCGCCGCCGGTGTCGTCGGCCCCGCCGATGACCTCGGCCCCGCCGGCAAGGCCGGCCGAGGGTGGCGTCACCCCGCCGGCAATGCCGGCCGACGGTGGTGTCACCCCGCCGTACGGTGTCGTGTCGCCGGCGGCACGGAGCAATCCGTTCGAGCCGCCCCCCGCGGTCGACCCGTACGCGGCCGCCCCGTCGGGTGAGACGACCTTCGGCGGACCCGCCTACCCGCCCGAGCCGACCACCGCTTTCGGCGGCGTGGCGGAGGCGCCCGCCGGGCACCGGGCGACCTCACCGGAACCCACGACCGCGTTCGGTGGCCACGCCCGGCCCGCGTCGGCGGAACCCGCCGCGTCGTACGAGAGTTCGGGCCGTCCGATCCACCGCAACGACGGCAGTCACGGCGCCACGGTCGATCCGCCCCGGTTCGCCGGGCGCCGATCGGTGCGGCCCACCAGTTCGCCACCGGCCCGCTTCGAGTCGCCGCACCAGGCCGCCCCGCAGCAGATCGCCCCCCACCACCAGGCGGAACCGCACCAGGCCGCGCCGCACCAGGGAACCGCACCGCACCAGGCCGCACCACACCCGGCCGCACCACATCCGGCCGCGCCGCAGCACATCGATCCGCACCAGGCGGCGCACCAGGCGGCGCACCAGGCGGCGCACCAGGCGGCGCGGCAGCCGGCCGTGCCCGCGCCGCTCATCCCGCCGTACCAGGGAACAGCGCCGCCGACCGCCGCGACGGCACCGCCGGTCGTGCCACCGCCGCTGATCCCGCCGGTGTCGCCGGCGGCCGACCGGTTGTGGGCGGGCGGACCGTGGTCCGACGGCTCCTGGGCGTCCGGAGCATCGCCGTCCGTGGGATGGCAGACGGCCCCGGTCAGCGGTGCCGGCCCCACGAGCCCGGCGTATCCGTACACGCCGGAGCCGGAGCCGACCGTCACGGGTCCGCTTCCGCCGCCGCCCCCGCCGATCCCCAGCTCGGGTGCCTTCGACGGCCCGCCGGCACCGCCCGACCTGCCGCAGCGGATCCCCATGGCGCCCGACGTGCCGACGGTGCCCGGCGGCGACGGCCCCGAAGGCGCCGTCGACGACGCGCCCGCCGACCTGTCCCGGATCGCCGACTTCTTCCGGAACGAGGAGCCGGCCGAGGAGCGCCGCGACGGCTTCGACTTCCCCGCCGTGATCGACGCCGTACAGGGTGTCGTCGGTGTCCGCGAAGCGGAGATCGTCAACATCGACGGCCGTCACACGCTCCGGCTCGACCTCTCCGACGACGCCGACCCCGGTGAGGTAAGCCGCGCCGTCGCCCGCCTGCTCAAGGAGCAGATGGGTGTCTCGGCCGAACCCGCCCGGCCTTCCTCCGGTGCCGAGGTGCCCGTCGACGCGGTCGGCCGAGCTCCAGAGGAGCCAGATGCCATGCCGGTACCGAGGCCGGTCGAACAGAACAGCGCGGCCGACACGCGCCGGGCACCGAACGCGTCGCCCGCCAGCGCCGCCGCCCGCAACGAACGCGGCGACCGCCACGAACGCGGTGAGCGCGGCGAGCGGGCCACCGTGGGCGAGGCCGTCGAGCCGGCTCCGGTCGTCGCCGCACACGAACCCGAGGTGACCGGGGACAGCACGCCGATCGCCCCACCGCACCCGGACGAGCCGGCAGCGACGTCGGAACCCGAGCCGAGCGAGCCGACCGGGATGTCGGAGCCGCCCGAGCTGACCGAGCCGACCGGGATGTCGGAGCCGCCGGAACTGGCACCGTCGAGCGACCCGGTTCCGCCGCGCCTCGCCGACCTGCCCCGCGTGGGCGAGCCACCGACCTCCGCCGACAGCGTGCGGTTCGGGTCCGTGCCCAGCCGTCCCGGGCTGCCCAGCCCACGTGCCGGCAGCCGTCCCGGCGACGGCCGTCCGCTGCGGGCCCGGCTGGCCGCCATCGAGCCCGACCTCAGCTTCGAGGCCTGGCTGGAGGCGATCCGCCCCGGCGCCACCCGACCGCCCCGCGACGCCGACGAGACCCGCGACGCCGAAGAGGCCCGCAACGTCGAAGAGGCCCGCGACGTCGAAGAGGCCCGCGACGCAGGCGAGATCCAGAACGAAGAAGCGATCCACAGCGAGGAGCACCCGGAAGCGGTAGCGGAAGAGGCCGACGGACGGGAACCCGCCGACGAGCACCACTCGCTCGTCGGCATGCCCATGGCACCCGTGTTCACCGACCCCACCGAACAGCAGCCCGAAGCCGCGGAAGAAGAAGCGGAAAAGCACGACCGCCGCGCCCTCGAACCGGCCAGCATCCACCGCGAGCCGCTGCCCGAGCTGGGCGTGCCCAACGCGCCCGCGTACCAGTTCGCCGGCTCCGGCGGCCGGGTGCGGCTCGAGCAGGTCGAGGTGAACAGCCACGGCCTCGACGCCGAGGTGCAGGTGCGGCTGTCGGCGGGCGGCACCGGTGCCGTCGGCCACGCGGTCGGTCCGGCCGTCGACGGGTACATGCTGCGGCTCAGCGCCACCGCCACGGCGGGTGCCCTCGACGCGCTGCTCACCGATCCCGACAGCGGGACCCGCATCGGCCGCTGCTACATCGAGCACGCCACCGTGGTGCCGCTCGGTACGTGCGAGATCGCCCTGGTGGTCATGCTGATCGTCTCGGGCGGGTTCGCCGAGCAGCTGAGCGGTTCGGCGATCGTGGCGGGCGACGTGCGCCAGGCCGTGGTGCGGGCGACGCTCGCCGCCGCGAACCGTCGCCTCGACGCGCTGCTGCCGTAGATCGCTCCCGGTTGGATCATGCACAGTTGATGCGTGAAGCGCGCGCTGCTGGCACCTGAATCGGATGTGAACGTCCCGGAAACCCTGCCGCCGCCGTGGCCGGGGAGACCCGTGACGATCGACGGCACCCGGACGTTCGTCCGGTACACCCCGGCCCGCGCGCAGGCCGCCGAACCCGCCCTCTACGTGCACGGCCTGGGCGGCTCGGCCAACAACTGGATCGACCTCGCCTACCTGATGGCCGACCGGTGGGACGGCCACGCGATCGACCTGCCCGGCTTCGGCCAGAGCGACCCCGGCCACCGGTACACGATCGCCGCGCTGGCCAACCGGGTGATCCGGTACCTCGAGCACTCCGACCGCGGCCCCGTTCACCTGGTGGGCAACTCCCTCGGCGGGTCGGTGTCGGTGCGGGTCGCCGGGTTGCGTCCCGATCTCGTCCGCACGCTCACGTTGGTGTCGCCGGCGATGCCGTTCCTCGACCCCAGACGGTCCGCGCAGGGGCGTTTCGCACCTTTTGTCCTGCTTCCGTTCGCGAACCGGCTGGCCGCCTGGCGGATGGGCGCGATGCCCATCGACGACATGTTCACGATGGTGATCGCCGCCTGCTTCGCCGAGCCCGAGGCGCTGCCGGAGCAGCGGCGGATCGACGCGCGCAAGGAGATCGAGCTGCGGTACTCGGTGCCGCACTACCCGGCCGCGTACGTGGGGTGCCTGCGCGGCCTCGTCACCAGCTTCCTGCGTGCCTACCTGCCCGGCGCGAACTCGCTCTGGCGCATCGCCGCGAAGGTGACTGCGCCGACGCTGGTGATCGGCGGGGCCCACGACCAGCTCGTCGACACGAGGGTGCCGGCCCAGGTGGCGAAGGCCATCCCGGACAGCCGGCTGCTGATGCTCGACAACGCCGGTCACGTGGCACAGATCGAGCGTCCGCAGATCGTCGCCAGGGCCATCCTGGGCATGCTGGGCGAGAACAGCGAAGAGCGAGCAATCAGCACCAAAAGCAACTAAACCAGCGCATGCTGGACCATCATGGGGTCGATACTGCTTCGATTCGTGGCCGCCGCGGCGGTGCTGCTGGCAGCGGGAGCCGCCGTCGGGTCCCGGCTCGGGTCGACGTTCGCGGGCAACGGAACCTCGGTCCCCGCACACCCGTACGTCGTCGCGCCCGCCAGCACCACGCCGAGCGCACCCCGGTCCACCCCTGAAAGCCCGCCACCGGCGACGCGACCCGCCAGCCGCGCCACGGCCGTGCCCACGACGGGCACCGGCGCCTTCACGGCGGCCGCCGCCGCGGGCGAGGTGCGTGGCACCGCCGGCCGCCTGCACAGATACCGGGTGACCGTCGAGGACGGCACCGGGCAGGACCCGGTGGAGGTGGCCGCGATCATCGACGCGGTGCTCGGCGACCCGCGCGGCTGGACCGCCGGCGGCCGGATCCGCCTGCAACTGGTACCCGGCGACGCGCCGGCCGACTTCACGGTGCTGCTGGCCACGGCCAGGACGAGCGAGGCGATCTGCGCCACCGGCGGCCTGCGCACCGAGGGCTACTCGTCGTGCCGGCTGCCCGGACGCGTGGTGCTGAACCTGTCCCGCTGGCTGACCGCCGTGCCGAACTACGGAGCGACCCTCGACGAGTACCGGCAGTACCTGGTGAACCACGAGGTCGGGCACCAGCTCGGCCAGGGCCACGAGGCCTGCCCCGGGCGCGGGCAGCCGGCGCCGGTGATGCAGCAGCAGACCTACGGCCTCGACGGCTGCGTCGCGAACGCCTGGCCGTACATCGGTGGGAGAAGATATTCCGGACGCGCGGTGAAGTGAAGGTCACGGCCTTTTTCGAAGCTCGCGAGGCACAATTGGCGACATGTCGTTGCCGCCGCTGGTCGAGCCAGCCGCCGAACTCACGATCGACGAGGTCCGCCGCTACTCGCGTCACCTGATCATCCCCGACGTGGGGATGGCCGGGCAGAAACGGCTGAAGAACGCCAAGGTGCTGTGTGTGGGCGCCGGCGGTCTCGGGTCGCCGGCGCTGATGTACCTCGCCGCGGCCGGCGTGGGCACGCTCGGCATCGTCGAGTTCGACACGGTCGACGAGTCGAACCTGCAGCGGCAGATCATCCACGGCCAGAGCGACATCGGGCGGCCGAAGGCCGACTCCGCGGCCGACTCGGTGCGCGAGATCAACCCGCTCGTCGACGTGATCATCCACAACGAGGCGCTCACCAACGACAACGTGCTGGAGATCTTCGCCCAGTACGACCTGATCGTCGACGGCACCGACAACTTCGCGACCCGGTACATGGTCAACGACGCGGCCGTCTTCCTGAAGAAGCCGTACGTGTGGGGCTCGATCTACCGCTTCGACGGGCAGGCCAGCGTGTTCTGGGCCGAGCACGGCCCCTGCTACCGCTGCCTCTACCCGGAGCCCCCGCCGCCCGGCATGGTGCCGTCGTGCGCCGAGGGCGGCGTGCTCGGCGTGCTGTGCGCGTCGATCGGGGCGATCCAGGTCACCGAGGCGATCAAGCTGCTCACCGGCATCGGCGAGCCGCTGCTCGGCAGGCTCACCGTGTACGACGCCCTGGAGATGTCGTACCGGAAGATCAAGGTCCGGAAGGACCCGAGCTGCGCGGTCTGCGGCGAGAACCCGACGGTCACCGAGCTGATCGACTACGAGAGCTTCTGCGGCGCGGTCTCCGACGAGGCGGCCAGCGCGGCGCAGGGCTCCACGATCACCCCGCGCGAGCTGAAGGAGTGGCTCGACGCCGGCAAATCGATCGAGCTCGTCGACGTGCGTGAGCCCAACGAGTACGAGATCGTCGCGATCCCCGGCTCGACGCTGATCCCGAAGGGCGACATCCTCAACGGGTCCGCCCTCGCCGACCTGCCCCAGGACCGCCAGCTGGTGCTGTACTGCAAGTCCGGCGTCCGGTCGGCGGAGGCGCTCGCGGCCGTGAAGAACGCCGGGTTCAAGGACGCGGTGCACGTCCAGGGTGGCGTGGTGGCGTGGGTCAAGCAGATCGACCCGTCGCTGCCGATCTACTGATGTTAGGTAAGTGACACGTGGGGCGCGGCCGGCTGGGCTAGCGTTGCCGCCATGGCTGACCTTGATGCCGCCATCGGGTACGTCGTGGCGCACGGTGACTCGGTCGACCGTGCCCGCTTGAGCTTCCTGCGGTCCGGCACCACACCCAACGTCGACGTTCTGGAGAAGGCCGAGTTCGGCGACCTGCCCAACGGGGGCTGGCCGGCGCTGTCGAGCTCGGCCGTTCCGTCGGTCGACGCCACCTGCTTCCGTCTCAGCGAGCTCGCCGACCTCGGCGCGCTGCAGCGCCCGGTGGCGCGCGCGGCCGTCGCCTGGCTCGCCCGCTGCCAGTACCCCGAGGGCTACTGGCAGGAGGACGAGTCGCTGGCGGCCGTCGCGCCGCCGTGGGCGATGCCCGGCGACCCGGAGGCGACCGTCTACCAGACCGTCAACGCGGCGTACTGGCTGGCCGTGGCCGCGCCCCAGCCGCAGGGCTACGACCAGCAGCAGGAGTACTACCAGCAGGTGGCGCTGGCCGGTGAGGCGTTCAAGTCGACGCTCAACCAGAACGGCGCGTGGCCGTCGTACCTGGCGGCCGGGTGGCTGGGCTGCGCGCTGCTGTTCCACCTCGGGTCGTACTACGAGTCGGCGCAGATCCAGGTGATCCTCGCCGAGCGCGTCGACGACATGTCGCCGGCCGACACCGCGTCGCTTGGCGCGTCGTTGCGGCGGGTCGGCATGAACCCCGACGACTGGCTGCTCCAGGCGGCGCGCCGCCGGCTCACCAACACCCAGCGCCACGACGGCGCCTGGGCGAGCGACGACGGCCCGGCCTTCGACGTCCACACCACGCTCACGGCGATCAGGGCGTTCAGCTAGAGCAGCACGAGGTCGTCGCGGTGGACGACCTCGCGCCCGTACCCCGGGCCGAGCTCCATCGTGGTGCGGCCCAGCAGCCCCGGCAGCTCGGCCGCGTCGTAGTTGACCAGGCCGCGCGCCACCGGCTGGCCGGCCGGGTCGACCAAGTCGACCGGGTCACCCGCGGCGAACCGGCCGTCGACCGACACGATGCCCGCCGGTAGCAGCGACGCGCGCCGGTCGACCACCGCGCGCACCGCGCCCGCGTCGAGCGTCAGCCGCCCGCGGGGGGCCGTGGCGTGCGCCAGCCAGAACAGCCGTGCGGCCGGCCGGGCCCGGGCCTGGTGGAACAGCGTGCCGACCTCCGCGCCGGCGAGGGCCGCGGCGGCCTGCGGCGCCGAGGTCAGCACCACGGAGACGCCCGAGTAGGCGGCGATCCGGGCCGCCTCGATCTTCGTGACCATTCCGCCCGTGCCGACGCCCGAGCGCGCCCTGCCGATGCTGATCCCGGCCAGGTCCTCGTCGAAGTCGCGGACCTCGGCGAGGCGCTCGGCCCCCGGCCTGCTGGGGTCGCCGGTGTACAGGCCGTCGACGTCGGAGAGCAGCACCAGCAGGTCGGCCCGCACCAGCGCGGCGACCAGGGCGGCCAGCCGGTCGTTGTCGCCGAACCGGATCTCCTCGGTGGCGACGGTGTCGTTCTCGTTCACCACCGGCAGCGCGCCGAGGTCGAGCAGCTTCTGCAGGGTGCGGTAGGCGTTGCGGTAGTGGGCGCGGCGCGTCACATCGTCGACGGTCAGCAGGACCTGGCCCACGACGCGGCCGTACCGGCCGAACGACTCGGTGTACGCGCGCATCAGAAGCCCCTGGCCGACGCTGGCCGCGGCCTGCTGCGTGGCCAGGTCACGCGGCCGGCGGGGCAGGCCGAGCGGAGCCAGCCCGGCGGCGATCGCGCCCGACGACACCAGCACCACCTCGGCGTCGGTGGCCGTGATCGCGTCGACCAACGAGTCGACGCGGGCCGGGTCGAGGCCGCCGGCCGCGGTCGTCAACGAGGACGACCCGACCTTGACCACGATCCGGCGCGCTGTGGTGACCTGTGCCCGCACGAGGGCCATTGTCGTCTGCGGCCCGCCGACCGCCCACCGTGGTTCCCACTGTTTGACGGCGATGTGACGGGTGCCGCAGCCGGACGGGACGACCCAGGGTCGCCCGACGGCTGTCCGCGGGATCTCCGGGTCGTACGCTCGCCGATTGTGGCTTCCAACGATGACTACGCGGAGTCCGTGCTCTCCGTCGTCGAGCGCATTCCGCCGGGCCGGGTGATGACGTATGGAGCGATCGCCGAGTACCTCGGTGCGGGCGGACCCCGGCAGGTCGGGTCGGTGATGTCGCACTACGGCGGGCCGGTGCCGTGGCACCGGGTCGTGAACGCGTCGGGACGCGTCGTGCCCGGGCACGAGCAGGAGGCGCTGCGCCGTCTCCGCGAAGAGGGGACCCCGCTGCGCGGCGATCGGGTCAACCTGCGCGAAGCGCTCTGGTGGCCGGACGAGTCGGACCGTTAGCATCCGCTCCACCATGAGCCAGCAGAGCGATCGCATGAGCGGGACCACGGGCACCCTGCCGACCCGGGTGCCGGCCGGCTACGCCTTGGGCTCGCTGGCCACCGGGGCGTTCGGGACGGTGCCGGGCCTGCTGCTCCTGCCGTACCTCACCGACACCCTCGGCATCGCCGCCGCCCTCGCCGGGGTGCTCGTGCTCGCGCCGAAGGCCTGGGACGTGCTGCTGAACCCGGTCGTGGGCCGCATCTCCGACCGGGCCGGCACCCGGCGGCCGTTCCTGCTCGCCGGCGGGCTCGCGTTGGCGGTGCTGTTCGCGGCGATCTTCGCCGGGCCGTTCCGGTCGGGCGTCCCGGCGGCCCTGTACGTGGCGTTCGCCTTCCTCACGACCGCGACCGCGTTCGCGTTCTTCCAGGTGCCGTACGTCGCGATGCCGGCCGAGCTCACCGACAGCTACACCGAGCGGACCCGGCTGATGACGTGGCGGGTCGCGGTGCTCGCCGTCGCGATCCTGGTGTCCGGCGCGCTGGCGCCGGTGATCGTCAACGCCAGCGGCGACGGGATCGCGGGCCACCGCTGGATGGGGCTGTTCGTCGCGGCGGTCATCGCGGTCGGCGTGCTCGGCGTGTACGTCGGCACCGCCCGGGCGCCGTTGAGCGTCGAGGGCGGCAGTGAGCCGTCGCTGCGCGCGCAGTTGCGGGTCGCCGCGTCCAACGACGCCTTTCGCGGGCTGCTGGTCTGTTTCGTGGTCCAGGCCGCCGGGATCGCGACGATGCTCGCCGGGGTGCAGTACTTCGCGACGCACGTGCTGAAGGACGAGGAGACCGGTCCGACCGTGCTGTTCGCCTGCTTCGTCGGACCGGCGCTGCTGGTGATGCCGCTGTGGAAGCGGGTGGGGCAGCGCTCCGGCAAGCTGCGCGGCTACCGGATCTCGTCGTCGATGTTCGCGGCGGGCGCCGCCGTGCTCCTGGCCGCACCGGTGGTGCCGGCCGTCGTCGTCTACCTGGTGACCGCGGTGATCGGCGTCGGTTACGCCGGCCAGCAGGTGTTCGGGCTGGCGATGCTGCCCGACTGCATCGCCTACGACGCCGCCCGCACCGGCCGGCGGCAGGCCGGCGTGTTCACCGGCGTGTGGACCGCGGGGGAGACGCTCGGCCTCGCCCTCGGCCCCGGGGTGTACGCGGTGGTGCTGGCGGTGTTCGGGTATGTGTCGAGCACGTCGGGAACCGTCGCGCAGTCGTCGTCTGCGAGGCTGGGCGTGCTGCTCGGGTTCACCGTGCTGCCGGCAGTGCTCGTGGCCGGGGCGCTGGTGTTCCTGCGCGGGTACGACCTCACTCCGGAAAAGTTGTCGGAGGTTCAATCGTGAGTCTGCCGGAGAGCGGACGGTCCACCGCGGAGATCCTCGCCGAGGTGGCCGCCCTACGGTCCCGGGACCTGCCCACCCACGGCGGGAAGCTGTTCGCGTACGTGTACGACGCCGCTGTCCCCGGTCTCGATGATCTCGCACTGCGGGCGCACGGCCTGGCGGCCTCGACGAACGGCCTCGACCCGACGGCCTTCCCCTCGCTCCTGCGGATGGAGAACGACATCGTCGCCGCCGCGGCGTCGCTGCTCGGGGGCGACGACACCGCGGGCAGCCTCACGTCCGGCGGCACGGAGTCGGTGCTCCTGGCGGTGAAGGCGGCCCGCGACGCGCGGCCCGACGTCACGGCGCCGCGGATCGTGCTGCCGTCGTCGGCGCACCCGGCGTTCGCGAAGGCCGGCGCGTACCTGAAGGTGGCGCTGGACGTGGTCCCGGTCGACCCGGCGACGCTGCGGGTCTCGCCGTCGGCGATCGAGGAGGCGATCGGACCCGACACCGTGCTCGTGGTGGCGTCGGCGCCGGCGTACCCGCACGGGGTGGTCGACCCGGTCACCGAGATCGCCGCGGCCGCCGCGGCGAAGAACGTGCGGTGCCACGTCGACGCCTGCTTCGGCGGCTGGATCCTGCCGTTCTGGCGCGACCTGGGCGTCGCCGGCGAACCGTTCGACTTCTCGGTGCCGGGGGTCACCTCGGTGTCGGTCGACCTCCACAAGTACGCCTACTGCCCGAAGGGCGTGTCGGTGCTGCTGCACCGCACGGCGGCGCTGCGGGAGCCGCAGTACTTCGGGTACGCCGGCTGGCCCGGGTACGGGGTGGTGAACGCCACCGTCGCGTCCACCCGGGCCGGCGGTCCGATCGCGGCGGCGTGGGCGGTGCTGCAGCACCTGGGCCGCGACGGCTACCGTTCGCTGGCCGGGTCGGCGCTGGCCGCGACGCGCGGCCTGGCCGACGCGGTGAGGGCGGTCCCGCCGTTGGCGCTTCTCGTCGACGAGCCGGAGTCGCCGGTGGTCGCGTTCCGGTCGGACGACCCCGCGGTGGACGTGTTCGTGCTGGCCGACGAGCTCGCCGCGCAGGGCTGGCACATCCAGCCGCAGATGTCGTTCGCCGGGATCGGCCGCACGGCCCACCTGACCGTCACGGCCGCGGTCGAGCCGCACGTGACCGAGTTCGCCGGTGCGCTGGAAGCCGCTGTGCGCGGGTCCCGTGAGAGGGGCCCGGCGCTGGCACCGTTCGACGGCCTGGACACGCTCGACCCCGCGACCCTGACCCCCGACGTGGTGGCGGAACTGGCCGCCGCGGTCGGCCTGGACCTGACCGCGGGCAGCCCCACGAACGGCACAGCCATGATCAACGCCGTGCTGGACGCCGCGCCGGTGCCGGTGCGGGAGAAGCTCCTCGTGGCGGTGCTCGACCTGTTGCAGCGCCCCGGCCCGGCTGAGGCGTAGGGATAGGCTCTGCTCATGAGCGTGCTGGGTGAGCCGATCCGCTTCGTGCTCAACTGGGGCCGGCGGTACTCGCTGTGGGTGTTCAACTTCGGGCTGGCCTGCTGCGCGATCGAGTTCATCGCCACCTCGATGGGCCGCCACGACTTCATGCGCATGGGCGTGATCCCGTTCGCCCACGGCCCGCGGCAGGCCGACCTGATGGTCGTGTCGGGCACGGTCACCGACAAGATGGCCCCGGCGATCAAGCGTCTCTACGACCAGATGCCCGAGCCGAAGTACGTCATCTCGTTCGGCGCCTGCTCCAACTCGGGCGGCCCGTACTGGGACTCGTACTCGGTGACCAAGGGCGTCGACCAGCTGATCCCGGTGGACGTGTACGTGCCCGGCTGTCCGCCCCGTCCGGAGGCGCTGCTCCACGGCATCCTGCGGCTGCAGGAGAAGATCGCCGGCGAGCAGGCGGGCCTGGGCGGCGGCGTGCACCGCCCCGACCCGCTGTCTCTCCAGGCGCCGCTGGTCAAGCCTCAGCGTTGATCAAGCCCTAGCCAGCCGTCCGGGGCAGATCTCGACCAGCATCGGCACATCGAACCCGACCCGCTCGTCTCCCCGTGCGGTGACCACTTCCCGGTATCCGTCGCCGACCAGCCGGTAGGCGACGAACTCGGGGATGCGCGGGTCGAGGTGCCAGTAGTGCTCGACACCGGCCCTGGCGTAGGCCGTCGGCTTCACCCAGCGGTCCCAGAGCCGGCTCGCGTCGTCGATGACCTCGACGATGAGCACCGGCGGCTCGGTCATCGGCGACTCGTCCGGTACCGCTCCCCGCCGGACCACCAGGAGGTCGGGTACGAAGGTGCGGGTCTCCTGTGGACTGAACTCCAGCCAGGTGAAGACCTCCAGGCTGCGTGGGCAGGGCCGGTCCAGCACCCGGAACAGGTTCCTGGCGGCCCGCTGGTGGAACGGGAAAGGGGTGGGCTGAACGAGAACCGCCCCGTCGATTACCTCCCGCCTAGACACGGACGAGCTCCGCCGGGCAGATCTCGACGGGGAACGGCTCGTCGAGCCGGACCCGCTGCCCGCCCGACGCCGTGGCGATCTCGACGTACGCGAGGCCGTGGCGCCGCCGTGCCACGACGTGGCGCTTTCGTGGATCGAAGGTCCAGTACAGGTCGACGCCGTTGGTCGCGTACGCCTGGGCCTTGACCTCCAGGTCGAGCTTGCGGCTGCCCTTCGACAGGAAGATCGCCCGGAGCGCCAGCTGGTGCAGGTTGATCGGTGCCGGGCTCACGACCATCTTCCCGTCGAAGAGTTCGTACCGGCGTCCGTCGTCGGGTGTGCTTTCGAGGTCGTCGACCGTCCACTCGCCGGGTAGCCAGATCGGGGCGTCGTGGATGTCTGCGTCGTCGGCCGTCACACGAGTCATGGTGCCTCCCCAGGGGTCGGAATTCATTTCCGTCAAGCCTTTCTGAGTCAGAGATGTCTGGGAACGTCCTTCGGCCAGTTTTCTGGACGATCAAGATCTGGGGATAACCCTGTGGACAACCGGGAAAGCGCTGCTCGACTACCGTGATTTCCGACAAGAGGAGGCAAGAGCCGTGACCGAAAAATCTCGCGCAGATCAGATCGTCGATGTTCTTTCGAGTGAATTCGGCGAGTTGATGGCCCGCGACCCTGGCGCCTTCCGCCGAAAATTCCGTAAGATGGCCGGCTCTTCGTTTGCCTTCTATCGGGGCAGCGCGTGCCTCTTCTACGCCGACGTCACCCACGAGAAGGACCCGTTCCTCGACGAGCGCACCAGCCGCGTCTGGATCCACGGCGACCTGCACGCCGAGAACTTCGGCACCTACATGAACTCCGAGGGCATCCTCGTGTTCAACGTGAACGACTTCGACGAGGCGTACGTCGGCCCGTTCACCTGGGACCTCAAGCGGTTCGTCGCCAGCGTCGCGCTCATCGGGTTCGCCAAGGCGCTCAGCGACGACACGATCAGCGACCTCGTCAAGGCGTTCACCGACGCCTACCTCAAGGAGATCCGGGCGATCGCGAAGGGTGGCGACGACGCGATCGGCTCGCTCACGCTCGACAACACCGAGGGCGTGATCCACCGGGTGCTCCAGGAGGCCCGGCTCAGCGCCCGCATCGACATGCTCGCCGAGCAGACCAAGGTCGAGGACTACGAGCGCCACTTCACGATGCGCGAGGGCGTGTACGAGGTCGACAAGAAGACCCGGAAGAAGGTGGAGGCGGCCTTCGCCGACTACCTCACGACGCTTCCGCCGGCCCGGCTGAACCGGCCGACCGAGTTCATCGTGAAGGACGTCGTGCTCCGCAAGGGCGTCGGCATCGGCTCGGCCGGGCTGCCGTCGTACAACCTGCTGCTCGAGGGCCACACGCAGGCCCTGGAGAACGACATCATCGTCTACATGAAGCAGGCCCAGGTGCCGGCGGTCTCCCGGTGGATCCAGGACGAGAATGTCCGGGCCTACTTCAAGCACCAGGGCCACCGGACGTGCGAGTCGCAGCAGGCGTTGCAGGCGCACGCCGACCCGTGGGTCGGCTACACCGAGCTCGACGGTGTGGGTCAGATCGTCGCCGAGGTCTCGCCGTACGCGGCCGACCTCGACTGGGCCGACGTCAACGAGCCGGAGGCGCTCGCGCAGGTGGTGAGCGACCTGGGTCGGGCCGTCGCGCGCATGCACTCGGTCGCCGACGACGAGTCGTCGCACGGCCTGGTCGACTACTCCACCGAGGAGGCGATCGTCGCGGCCGTCGACAGGGACGAGCCGGGCTTCCGCCGCATGCTCGTCGACTTCGCGCACGCCTACGGTGCCCAGGCCCGCGAGGATCACCAGACCTTCGTCGACCTGTTCCGCAACGGAAAGCTGCCCGGCCTGTAACCGCCGCCGGTCAGTACGATGCCGGAATGACGCCGGACGAGATCGGGGCAAGGCTGTCGTCGTTGCTGGGCCAGCCGCGCCCCGAACGCTCCGTCGTCGACGAGCCTTCAGGTGACGCCGGTGCGGTGACCGGAACTATAGGTACCGAAACCGGTACGGCGGCAGCGGCCCAGGGCGCTGTCGCGCGAACGGTCTCTGGCGGTGGCCCGTTCGCCCGGGCCACCGTCGACGTTCCCGTGGGCCGGTGGCGGGCCGCCGTGCAGGCCGCTCGCGACGATGCCGAGCTCGGCATGGACTTCTTCGACTGGCTCTCCGCGGTCGACGAGCAGGACGGCGGCTTCGACCTGGTGGTGCACCTCTGGTCGGTGCGCAAGCGGCACGGCGTGCTCCTGCGCGCCAGGCTGGCCGACCGGGAGGCGCCGCTGGCACCGTCCATCGTGGACCTTTATCCCGGTGCGGCCTGGCACGAGCGCGAGACGCGCGAGATGTTCGGCATCACGTTCACCGACCCGGGTGACGACCGGCCACTCCTCCTGCCCGACGAGTTCGAGGGCCACCCGCTGCGCAAGGAGTTCGTGCTGGCCACCCGCGCCGCGAAGCCCTGGCCTGGTGCGAAGGAGCCGGGCGAGAGCGGTCACGGCGGGCCGGCCAAACGCCAACCGATGCGCGCGATGGGCGTCCCCGACCCCCGGGAGTGGGGCCCGAACGCCGGCGCGCTCCCGCCCGAGCCCGAAGCCCGCCCCCCGCGGGCAGCCGGCGCTCCTGGTACGCCGCGGGCCGATCGCCCGCCACGGGCGTCCGCCGGCTCTCCTGGTACGCCGCGGGCCGATCGCCCGCCACGGGCGTCCGCTGCCGCCGACCCGCCGCGGACCTCTGCCACCGACGACCCCCCTTCGACCCCGCCCACGACGGAGAGTGAGTGACATGCCGGTCTGGGTGGAGCTGGCGATCCGGGTGCTCGCCGTGGTGGGCGCGTTCCTGACGCTGCCGCTGCTCGTGGGCCAGACCGAGCACAAGGTGATGGCGCACATGCAGGGCCGCCTCGGTCCGATGTACGCCGGTGCCTTCCACGGCTGGGCGCAACTGATCGCCGACGGTGTGAAGTTCGTGCAGAAGGAGGACATCACCCCGCGCGACGCGGACCGCCAGGTGTTCCGGCTGGCCCCGGTGATCGCGCTGGTGCCGTACCTCGTGGTGCTGCTGGTGATTCCGCTGGGGCCGAGCGGGTTGGTGGCGCAGCCGCTCGACATCGGGTTGTTCTTCGTGCTGGCCGTGGTCGGCGTCGGGGTGGTGGCGGTGCTGATGGCCGCCTGGGCGTCGGCGAACAAGTATGCGCTGCTGGGCGGCCTGCGCGCGGCGGCCCAGCTGCTCGGCTACGAGCTGCCGTTCGTGTTGGCGGCGGCCAGTGTCGCGATGGCGGCGGGCACGCTGAGCCTGTCCGGGATCGTCGACGCGTGGCGTCCGTGGTGGCTGCTCTGGCAGGCGCCGGCCCTGTTCGTGTTCTTCGTGGCGGGCCTGGCCGAGATCCGCAGGCCACCGTTCGACATGCCGATCGCCGACTCCGAACTCGTCTTCGGTTACATGACCGAGTACACCGGCCTGCGGTTCGCCTTCTTCCTCCTGGCCGAGTACGTGGGGATCGTCGTGATCGCGGCGCTGACCACGGTCCTCTTCCTGGGTGGTTGGAAAGGCCCGTTCCTGGACGCCGAACTGGGTTGGTTGTGGACGCTGCTCAAGGTGGGGGCGGTGAGCTTCGTGGTGATCTGGCTGCGGGTCGCCTATCCGAGGCTGCGCGAGGACCAGCTGCAGCGGTTGTGCTGGCTGGTCCTGGTGCCGCTGTCACTGGTCCAACTGATCCTGACGGTCGGCGTCAAGGTGGCGCTCTGACCCAGCCCCGACCCTCCGGCCGCAGCGACGGCACCGCCGCCCCGTCCCCGGCCGGATCCCGACCAGCGTCCCGAACGCGTCGACCCTGCCCTGCATGAACTCAGGGTCACCGCCGACCAGGCGGTTGACGTTGTTCCGCACCGCCTCCACGACCGCCGTGCCGTCGTCGCCCGTGGGGGCACCGCTCAACGGACGAGTGAACGGGTGTCCAGCGTGAACGGAAACGGGCGCTCGGAGGTCAGGATCTCGCCCTGCCTGGCCATGGCCCGCTCGACGTAGTGCCGGCCGTCGAGTTCGTTGAGGCGCAGGGTGAGCGAGTTGACCGGCTCGTGCTCGATGAGCAGGTACCAGCCGATACCGGCCGCTGCGTACAGGCCCATTTTGAGAACCCGATCCATGACGGCGTCGCTCGGCGGCACGATCTCGCTGATCAGCGGTAGCCGTGAGGCGTCGACGACTACTCCCTCCGGTCTACGTCGACCACGGCGATGTCCGGGCTCGCGATGCGCCGGTATGCAACCGGACGTTGATCGCCTCGTAGACGAACAAACCGGAAGGCGTTGCGGCCTCATCGAGCGCGTTGGCGATGCGGCGGGAGAGGCGCTGGTGACTCATGGTCGGCGCCGGAGTCACGACAAGGCTCCCATAGATCAGCTCGATCCGGTCTGTCGTCTCGCCCAGCGCGAAGTGTTCGTCTTCGCTCCACGGCCGACGTGGTCGACGACCTGAACGCTCATCGGCCTACACCTCCAGGAGCCGGACCACCTCACACTGCTACCAAGCTATGGGGACCTGACGGCGGTACCAACAAGATCGGCCCCTGTCCCGGAGAAGTCGAGGTCAGAGGCCGTGTGTACTGCGTGTGGCGGGTAGAGGATTCGAACCTCTGTAGCTTTCGCGACGGATTTACAGAGCGAGCGTCGAAACAGCTCTGACCTGTGGTTCCGTGCCGTCGACGCGGCATCTTCTCCGCGTATTCTCCGTGGCTACCTGGTAGGGATCGTCCGGGTGTCGAGCGTGAACGCGAACGGCTCGTCAGAGGTAAGCACCTCGCCGCTCTTCGCGATGGCGTGCTCAACGTAGTGCTCGCCGTCGAGGCGGAACAGGCGCAGCGTCAGTTGCCCTTGCTCCTGCTCGATGAGCAGGTACCAGCCGATCCGGGCGGCCGCGTAGAGCTGCATCTTCACGAGCCGGTCGGCCGCCGCGTTACCGGGCGACACGACCTCGCCCACCAGGACGACTTCGCCGGCCTCGACGACCACACCCTCGTCGTCGGTGTCGGCGACGACGAGATCCGGGATGGCGATCCGGCCGGAGGCCAGCCGCAGGTTGACGGCCTCGAAGACCCACAACCCAGCCGCAGACGCCGCCTCATCCAACGCGTTGGCCAATCGGCGGGACAGGTGCTGGTGGCGCTTGCTCGGTGCCGGGCTCACCAGCAGGCTCCCATCGAGCAGTTCGATCCGGTCGGTAGTCTCGCCGAGAGCAAAGTAGTCGTCTTCGCTCCATGGGCCGACGTGGTCGACGACCTGAACGCTCATCGGCCTACACCTCCCTGAAGCCGGACCACTTCCGCTTCTGCTGAGCGTAGCGAGCCTGAGGCCGCCGTGTCGCCCGCGAGCGCCGACACCAGAACGGCACAGCCCCGAGCGGTGAGCGTTGTGGCACTACCGGAACCGGGCCAACGAGTTCGGCCTCCGATCAGCGTTCACGCTGGTCGAAGGCCGTGGGTACTGCTGGTGGCGGGTAGAGGATTCGAACCTCTGTAGCTTTCGCGACGGATTTACAGTCCGCTCCCATTGGCCGCTCGGGCAACCCGCCTAGCCACCGCCAGACGTCCCGCGTCCGGCAGCCACGCAAGGATAACGGTATGACCCCGGGCCCGCGCAAACGGGTACCCTCGGCCGAGCCGCCCGGCGGGGCAGAAGCCGAACAGCCCGATCCACAACACGTACAGGAGCGCGAAAATGGCGTCCGCACCCTCGTTCGACATCGTCAGCAAGGTCGACCGTCAGGAGGTCGACAACGCGGTCCAGCAGACCGCCAAGGAGCTCTCCCAGCGGTTTGACTTCCGCGGCACGGGCGCGGAGATCAAGTGGGCCGGCGAAGAAGGCGTCACGTTGCAGGCCGAGACCGAAGACCGGGTCCTCGCCGCCCTCGAGGTGTTCAAGGAGAAGCTGATCAAGCGGCAGATCTCCCTGAAGTCCCTCGACGCCGGAGACCCGCGTGCGTCCGGCAAGGTGCACCGGCTCGACTGCAAGATCATCCAGGGGATCGACTCCGACAAGGCCAAGGCGATCAGCAAGAAGATCCGCGATGAAGGGCCGAAGGGCGTCCAGGCTCAGATTCAAGGGGACCAGCTGCGCGTCACCGGCAAGAAGAAGGACGACCTGCAGACCGTGATCTCCATGCTCAAGCAGGAGGACTTCGGCGTCGCCCTCCAGTTCACCAACTACCGCTAAGAGCGCGACGACCCCGGAGCCACAGGGCTCCGGGGTCGTACAGTACGACCGTGCCGATCGACCTCACGAAAGCCGCACCCTCGTTCGTCAACCTGTACAAGACCGCCCGGGTCAGCCTCGACAAGCACCGCCTGGGCGGCGAGCGGGCCGCCGTGTACCTCGTGATCGACCACTCGCGGTCGATGGGGCGGTACTTCAAGGACGGCTCGGTGCAGGCCCTGGCCGAGCGGGTCCTCGCACTCGCCGCCCACTTCGACGACGACGGCACCGTCCCGGTGATCTTCTTCGACACGACGGCCCGCAAGGCCGTCGAGATCTCGGTGACCGACTACGCCGGCTCGATCGACCGCATCAAGGCCGGCGCCGGTGCCATGGGCGCCACGAACTACGCGGCGGCGATGCGGGCCGTGATCGATGTGCACAAAGGCAGGGGACCGGCGTTCGTGGTGTTCCAGACCGACGGCGCGCCGACCTCGAAGCGGGAGACCACCGAGGTCCTCTGCGAGGCGGCGAAGCTGCCGATCTTCTGGCAGTTCATCGGCTTCGGCGACGATGAGTTCGCCTACCTGCGCCGGCTCGACGACCTGCCCGTCCCGTCGAAGCGGATCGTCGACAACGCCGGGTTCTTCCCGGCCGGGCCCGAGCCGCAGCAGCTCCCCGACGACGTGCTGTTCGACAACCTGATGTCGGAGTTCCCGCAATGGCTCGCCGCCGCCCGCCAGGCGCGCGTCCTCGAGTAGTGCTTTCTCAGGTTCCCGGGATGCCGTACGGCGCAACACATTCAGCGACACACGTCGGCGCCCGACGCCCCCTCTCCGTCGATCTTGCAGTCGTGGCCTCCCTCAAAACACGACATTTCGCCAAATAGGGGCGGCCACGACTGCAAGATCGGCGCACGCCTCGACAACGGCGCACGCCTCGACATCGGCGCGATCGCGTCGGGGTGGGCGTGGGGCGGCACCCGGTCCGCGCAGGACGGCCCCGCCACACGGGCGGCAGAAGATTTGCTACCGGAGAGCGGTGGCGTCGAAGACGACCTGGGGGGCGAAGCCCAGAACCAGGGCAGCCAGTGCCACCAGGACGAGAGCAGCCGCCACCGCCCAGTGCGGCGTCGCCGGAGCGGCGGGAACGGTGGGAGTGACGAACAGCGCCGCGCCCGCCCTGACGTAGTACGCCAGCCCCACCACCGCGTTCACCGCCACCACGACCGCGAGCCACGTCGCATCGCTGTCCACCAGTGACCGCACGACCGCGACCTTCGCGAACAGGCCCGCGATGCCGGGCGGCAGCCCCGCCAGCCCGGCCAGTGCCAGCAGCAGCACCGCCGACCGCCACGGTGCTCCCCGGCCGGCACCCGCGTAATCGGTCAGCGCACCACCGTCGAGCGACGGGCGCAGCGCGATCACCGCGCCGAACGCCGCCAGTTCCAGCGCCACGAAGAACACCGCGTACGTGAGGGCCGTCGCGCCACCGTCGTCGACGGCGATGGCGGCCAGGATGTAGCCGGCCTGCGCGATCGACGACCACGCCAGCAGCCGCACCATGCGGCGCTGGCGCAGAGCGACCAGGTTGCCGACGGTCATCGTCAGCAGCGACAGCACCACCACGGCCGCCACGGCGGTGGCGCGCTCCGGGGCGACCGCGACGTCGACCACGTACACGAGCGCGACCACGCCGCCGAGCTTCGAGGCGGTGGACAGGTACGCGGCCACCGGCAGCGGGGCGCCGTCGTAGGTGGAGGGAGCCCAGGCGTGCAGGGGCACGGCCGCGACCTTGAACGCCAGCCCGCCGATCAGCACCACGATCCCCACGACGGCCAGCGGCCGCAGCGCCGACGGTGCGGAGGCGAGGCCGGAGAAGAGGGCGGGGAAGTGCACGGCTCCGGTGGTCGCGTACAGCAGTCCGGCGCCGAGCAGCGAGATGGCCGTCGACACGACGCTGACCACGAAGAACGTCACCGCACCGTCGGCCGCCGGCAGGGTGCGGCGCAGGGCGACCAGCACGTACAGCGGCAGGGTGAGCGTCTCGAGGGCCACGATCAGCGTGATCAGGTCGCCGGCGCCGGCCAGGACGACTCCGCCGGTCATCGAGCACGTCAGCAGGAAGCAGTACTCGCCCATCGGCGCGCGCACCGTTGCCGAGAAGGCCAGCACGGCGGCGGTCAGCAGCGCGAAGACGGCCATCAGCACGGCCGAGCGGTCGGTGACCACGAACGAGCAGTGGTCGTCGACGCAGAAGGAGGTCCGCGGAGACCCGGTGCTCAGCCAGAACGCGCCACCCGCGACCGACAGCGACCCGAGGAGCCCCACCACGAGCGGGAAGAACCGGAACAGGTCGGCCAGCAGCACGAGCACCGCCGTCCCGGCGGCCAGGTAGGCCGGGATCAGCGCCACGTGGTCAATTCGCACCGGACACCACCAGCAGCAGGTTGCGAACGGGCTCGGCGGCCGGCGACAGCGCGAGCGCCGGCACCAGTCCCAGGGCGAGGGCGAGCACCACGAGCGGTCCCCAGGAGGCAAGTTCGAACCGGCGCAGCGCCGGGAGGACGCCGAGACCCGGCCCGTGGGTCACCCGCCGGAGCAGGCGGAGGAAGTAGGCCGCGGCCAGGGCGGCGCCCAGTGCGGCGAGCACGGCCGCGGCCGTCCACCCGCGTTCGACGGCCGCGACCACCGCGAACGCCTCCCCCCAGAAGCCGGCGAGGCCGGGCAGCCCGACTGACGCGATTGCCGCGAACCCGAGCAGGCCGGCGAGGCCGGGCGCGGTCTCGCGGAGGCCGCCGAGGCGGGCCAGGTCGCCGGTGTGGGCCCGGTCCTTGATCGCTCCGGCGAGGAAGAACAGGAGCCCGGTGATGACGCCGTGCGCCAGGTTGCCGATCAGCGCGGCCTGCAGGCCGGTGCTGGTGAGCGTCGCGATGCCGAGCAGCACGAAGCCCATGTGCCCCACCGACGAGTACGCGATGAGCCGTTTGAGCTCGGTCTGCGCCAGGCAGACCAGGCCGCCGACGATGATGGCCGCGACGGCGAGGGCGGCGACGAAGGGCGACGCCGCCGAGGCCGCCTCGGGTGCGGCGCCGACCGCGATCCGGAGCAGCCCGTACGTGCCCATCTTCAGCAGTACGCCGGCGAGGATCACCGACCCGACCGTGGGCGCCTCCGTGTGCGCGTCGGGCAGCCAGGTGTGCAGCGGCCACAGCGGGCTCTTCACCGCGAAACCCACGAGGAGCAGCACGAAGGCGATCCGCTGGACGTCCGTGGAGAGCCGCATGCCGGTCAGCTCGACCAGGTCGGCGGTCCCGGCCGCGGTCACGAGGGTGACCAGGCCGACCAGCAGCACCACCGACCCGAACAGCGTGTAGAGCACGAACTTCCGTGCCGCGCGCCGCCGGCCGTCGCCGCCCCAGCCGGCGATCATCGCGTACATCGGCAGCAGCACGAGTTCGAAGAACACGAAGAACAGGATCAGGTCGAGGGCGAGGAACACCCCGACGATCCCGACCTCGATCACCAGCAGCAGCGCCACGAGGTGGCGGCCGCCGCGGTCGCCGGGCACGTGCCACAGCGTGTAGAGGCAGCAGAGGAACGTCAGCAGCGCGGTCAGCACGACCAGCGGGTACGAGATGCCGTCGACTCCGAGGTGGAACCGCAGCGACAGCGCCGGCACCCACGGCAGGTCGACGGAGTGCCACGGGTTGAGCCCGGCCTCGCCACCGGTCGCGCGGTCGATCGGCAGCACCGCGGCCGCGACCACCGTGAGGAACGCGAACACCGTGCCCGCGATCCGGCCGAACAGGACGGCGGCCAGGGCGCCGAGGGCCGGCAGAACGAGTGTCGCGACGAGAACGACGTTCACCGTGCCACCTCCACGACCGCCGCCACCACGCCGAGCAGCACCGCGCCGGCCAGCGCGGCGCCGGCCGCCCGGGGCACGCCGGCGCGGTGCGCCCAGGCGAGCACCCCGCCGGCCCGTACCGCGGCCGAGCCGGTGCCGTCGACCGCGCCGTCGACGACCGCTTCGTCGCCGCGCCGCGCCCACCGCGCCAGCGCCAGCACCGGCCGGGTCACCAGCGCGTTCTGCACGGCGTCCAGGTAGAAGGCCGCCGCCAGCGCCGGCCGCGCCGGAAGGCGGTCCGCCGGGTCCGCGGCACCGCGGCGCCACATCAGCGCCGCGAGGCCCGCACCACCAAGGGCCAACAGCAATGGGACCGCGACAGCGGCGCCGAGGTGCCCGACTTCCCCGGTGCCCGGACCGAGCCGGTCGACGAAGCCGCCGGCCAGCGCGGCCAGCCCGAGCAGCGTGGCCGGGACGGCCAGCAGCAGCACCGGCCACCGCATGGCGCCCGGCGGCTCGTGGGCGTGCCGGGCCTCGGTGGTGCGGGGTGCTCCGAGGAACACGAGGAGCCACAGGCGGGCGGCGTACCACCCGGTCAGCAGGACGGTGACCGCGCCGGTGCCGTAGATCAGCCAGCCGACCCCGCCGCCCTCGTGCAGGGCCGACGCGAGTACCGCCTCCTTGCTCCAGAACCCGGCGAACGGTGGCAGCCCGGCCAGCGCCGCGAGCCCGGCCGTGGTGGCGAGGAACGTCAGGGGCATGAGCGTGCGCAGCCCGCCGGTCGCCGCGATCAGGTTCGAGTGGACCGCGTGGATCACCGCGCCGGCGGCGAGGAACAGCAGCGCCTTGAACGCGGCGTGGGTGAAGAGGTGGAACAGCGCGGTGCCGGGCGCGTGGACCGCGAGCGCGCCGGTCATGTACCCCAGCTGCGACACGGTCGACCAGGCGAGCACGCGTTTGATGTCCGTCTGTGCCAGGGCCGCCAGTGCTCCCAGGAGCATCGTGATCGCCGCCATCACGGCGAGCACCGTGAGCGCCGGGTCGGAGCCGGCGAACAGCGGGAACAGCTGCGCGACGACGTACACGCCGGCGGCCACCATCGTCGCCGCGTGGATCAGCGCCGAGATCGGGGTGGGGCCGGCCATCGCGTCGGGGAGCCAGGTGTGCAGCGGGAACTGCGCGCTCTTGCCGGCCACGCCGGCGAGCAGCAGCAGGCAGGCCAGCGTGAGGTCGAATGGCTTGTAGTCGTGGGCCAGCACCGTGTCGATGCGGAAGCTGCCGGCGTGGTAGCCGAGCACCGCGATGCCGAGCAGGAACCCGACGTCGCCGACGCGCGTCACCAGGAAGGCCTTCACCGCCGCGCCGGGCGCCTCGGGCAGCGTTCGGTCGTGCGCGATGAGCAGGTACGAGCAGACGCCCATGACCTCCCAGCCGATGAGCAGCTGGATGAGGTCGGGCGCGACGACCACGGTCATCATCGCGGCGGTGAACAGCGACACCTGTGCCGCGTAGGGTCCGTACCGCTCGTCGCCTCCCTCGGCGACAGATCTACCGTTTCGGCCGTTGTGGAGGTAGGCGACGGAGTAGATCTGCACGGCCAGCGCCACCGCGCCGACGGTCACCGCCATCAGCGTGGCCGCCCCGTTGACCCGTACCCCGAAGTCGACCGAGAGACCGGCGAAATCGGCCGCTCTGTACGCGTCCACGAAGGGGTTGTCGAAACGGACGGCGAGCACGACGGCGCTGACCAGTGCGACGGACGCCGCCGTGATCGCGAGCGCGGCGGCCGCGCGGCGCCCACGCAGCAGGAACCCGACGAGCGCCGCGAGGAGGGGCGCGAGCGGCAGGGCCGCGGCCAGGACGGTCACGCCTTGACCTCTTCCTCTTCCTCGCTGAGGGGCACCTCGTCGACGGCCACGGAGCTCCGCAGCCGGTACAGCTGGAGCACGACCGCCAGCCCGACCCCGATCTCGGCCGCGGCCAGCACGATGACGAACAACGCGAACACCTGGCCGCCGTGCGGCACCACCGCCCGCACCGTGACGTCGGCCGTGACCAGCACCAGGTTGACGCCGTTGAGCAGCAGTTCCACGGCCATGAGCACGAGGATCGCGTTGCGCCGGGCCAGCACCCCGTAGACGCCCAGCCCGATGAGGCACGCCGCGATGACGTAGGGGATCGTCGGACGCATCAGCGCGCCCCGATGTCCGGCCGGCTGACGACGATCGCGCCGACGAGGGCCGCGAGCAGCAGCACGCCCACCACCTCGAACGGCAGCACCCAGACCGAGAAGATCTGCTCGCCCAGCCGCTCGGCGGTGCCGGCCGCGGCCGGCCGCCCGACCTCGGTCCACCGGTACACGCTGGCGAACAGTGCCGCGAGTCCCAGCCCGGCGCCGCCACCGATCAGCGTGCCGGGCCACCGGACCCGGTCGAGGTCGGGGCTGGCGCCGATCGGCGCCCGGGTGAGCATGACGGCGAACAGCAGCAGTACGACCACCGCGCCGACGTAGAGCAGAACCTGCACCCAGGCGAGCAGTTCGGCACCCAGCACCAGGTAGCACCCGGCCACCGCGGCGAGCGTGACCACCAGCCACAACCCGGCCCGCACCAGGTGCCGGGTGGTGACCACGAGCACTCCCGAACCGACAGCCACGGCGCCGAGCGCGACCAGCAGCAGGTCGGCCGCGGTCACTTGGCGACCCGCTGTTCTTCCTTGGAGGGTTCGCCGTTCGGGTCGTGGGCCGGTGGCGGCGGAATGGTCTCCGCCCACTGGTCGAGCCGTTCCCTTTCGTGCATCAGGTCGCGGATGTCGTACTCGGCGTACTCGAACTCGGGCGTCCAGAACAGGGCGTCGAACGGGCACGCCTCGATGCAGATGCCGCAGTACATGCACAGCGAGAAGTCGATCGCGAACCGGTCGAGCACGTTGCGCTGGCGGGCCCGGGCGGCGCCGGGCACATGCACCTCCTCCTTGTGGGAGTCGATGTAGATGCACCAGTCGGGGCACTCGCGGGCGCACAGCATGCACACCGTGCAGTTCTCCTCGACGAGCGCGATGACCCCCCGCGAGCGGGGTGGCAGGTCCGGCTGAACGTCGGGGTACTGCCTGGTGTGCGACCGACGGGTCATCGTCTTCAGCGTGACGACCAGCCCTTTGGCAAGCCCACTGCCCGGCAACGAGTCCACGGGCTACATCCTGCTACATTTCCGCGATCTTGGATCGCCTGCGGTTGGGCGGGTCGCTACCGTCGCCGACGTGGAGACATCCTTCGACCTCGCCGCCGCCCTGTGCGGCCTCGGCGGCGTCACGCTGACGGACCTGTTCCAGTGAGGGTGTTCTCCACGGACAGCGCGACGGTCACGAGGTGACGTACTCGTCGTGGTACCTGAGGGTGGGGCTGCCGGCGCCCGCGCCCAGCGCGGTCGCGCGTCCCTTGGGTTCCTCCCACTCCTCCTGCCGGCCCAGGTAGGTGACGTCGAGCAGGTCGGACAGGAAGCCGAGGTTGTCGGTGCCGCGGGCGTAGGCGGAGTACGTGTGGAAGACCGATCCGTCGTGACGGAGGAAGCAGCTCAACCCGTGCAGGTCGAACGGCTGCTCCCAGCCGTCGAGGGAGAAGCCGCGGTCGGCCAGTTCCGGCAGGGTCAGGTAGTTGTACGAGATCGGCGCCACCGACTCGTCGAACGTCACGTGGAAGTCGTAGTTGAAGTCGCTTCCGCGCGAGGAGTACCAGGGAAACGTCCACTCCATCCGCTGCTTGAACGCCGCGATCTCGTCGTAGGGCCCACGGGAGATGGCGGCGAACGTCGTGTCGCGGGCGTTGAGGTGGGCGAGGTGCCCGATCTGGTCGAGGAAGCAGGAGCAGCTGGGGCAGGCCCGGCGCGCGTCGTCGAGCCACATCGCGTGGTAGACGACGAGCTGCCGGCGCCCTTCGAAGAGGTCGTCGAGGGTGAGCGCGGCGCCGGTCGGTCCGGTGAACCGGTAGTCCTCGTCGATGCGCACCACGGGCATCCGTCGCCGTTCGGCGTTCAGCTCGTCGCGCGTCCGGGTGAACGCTTTCTCCTTGGCCAGCAGGTTCTTGCGGGCGTCGGTCCACGTCTCGCGGTCCACGATCTCCATGTCCATCCCCGTGGCTTACCCAACGCGCGGAGGTCGCCAACGGCGGACCGTACGCTTGTGAACCCGTGAGGACTTGGTTCGCGCCCGACCGGTACAGCCGTCGCCGCCGCGAGGAGACAGGCCTGGGGCCGTTCGGGGTCGCGGTCACCGCGCAGGGCCGGGCCGCCGTGGTCCGGCCAGGATCGATGAGACGGGCGTCGGCGCCGGCCGACATCGTCGAGCGGCTCGGTCTCCGTGCGGGTGCCGAGGTGATCGTGCGGGAGAGCCTGTACCTGGTGGACGGCGAGCCGGTGCAGGTCGGTGTCACCTACATCCCGGCCGCGATCGCCGACGGTTCCCCGCTGGCCTCCGACGCCGACCTGGGCCCGGGCGGCATCTACGGCCGGTTCGAGGAGCTGGGTTGGCCGGTGGCCCAGATCCGCGAGGATCTCGTGGCCCGCCAGCCGACCCCGGCCGAGGCGGCGAGCCTGGCCCTACCTCCGCACGGCCCCGTCCTGGAGGTGACCCACACCAGCATGGACGACTGGAAGCGCCCGTTCGAGGTCACCCGCTACGTCCTGCGCGCCGACCGAGCCGGCTTCACCTACGAACTCCAGATCGACGACTAGCTAGATCCGGGCTCCCTTGGCGAGGTTGCACCTGCGGCAGAGCAGTTGCAGGTTGGCGACGCTCGTCGCCCCGCCCCGGCTCCACGGAATGACGTGGTCGAACTCCAGGTACTCCGAGGCGCTGCACTCGACGCAGGCGCCACCGTCGCGGCGCCACACGTCGACCTTGATGGCGTGGGGGATCGCGCGTGAGTCGCGCTGGGCCGGGATGGTGACGGTGGCGGTGCGCCGGCTGACCTTGAGGATGCCCGTGAGGACCGCGGCGGCGTACTCGGAGTCGGCCACCTCGTACGCGCCGCCGTGCTTGCCGGTGCCCATCACGATGACCGTCGCGTACTCGGGCCGCAGCTCCACCACCTTCGACCACGGCAGCTCGTGGCCGTTGGTCGAGATGAACCGCAGCTTGCGGTTGGAGGCGACGACCCGGCCGGCGGTCCGCTTCGTACTGCCGTTCTCGAAGGTCTTGATGTGCACCGCGGGCGTGTCCAGGTGGACCTTCTCGTCGGCCTCCAGGAAGAGTCCGCTGTCGGCCACCTCGGGCAGGAGACCCTCGCTGATGCGGGCCAACTGGAGGCCGCGGTTCATCCGGTCGCGCATCTCGTCAACGGCCGGCCCGCTGACCCCGAGCCTGCGAACGGTCTCCTCGAACTCGTCGACCTCGTGCTGTTCGATGACGTCGTCCGCGAACGCGAACGTCACCACCTGCTGCAGGTGCCGGAGCGACTCCGCCTGCGACACGACCGACGACTCGTCCTCGACGCTGATGCCGAAGTCGGTGGCCAGCCCGCTGAGCCCGCTCCGCCACCCCTGGCCGACGGCGCGGAACTTCCACCCGTCGCCGCGGCGGTACAGCTCGCCGAACACCATGGCCGACACGGGTTCGATGTCGGCCACCGGATACGAGGCCACCGACCGGGTGCCGTGCACCACCGACACGCACAGCTCGGGCACCGAGTCGAACGACCCGCTCTCCAGCGACCCCGCGACCACGACCCGGTCGACGTCCGCCGGAAGCCCCTGCAGGTCGACGGTGACGACCGCCGAGGTCGGGTCCGCCTCGGCCAGCCGCACGGCTCCGCAGGAGTGCTCCGGCTGGTTGTAGAACACGAAGTCGTCGTCGTCGCGGACCTTCCCGTCCGCGGTGAGCAGCAACGCGCAGGCGTCGACTCCCGAGCCTCTGTTCCACGAGACCCTGACCTGCACCTCGGCTGCCGGAACCGCCGTGTTGGCACCACGAACCAGCGCTGCACCGTTGGTCACTCCGTCACCACCCTCCGGCGGGAGCTTAGTAGTGCGGCCACGGTGCGTAACGGTGGCCGTTCGGGCGGTTTCGGTCGACGGTCGGTTACGCCGTGCGGGGGAGGTGCAGGGTGACGCACGTGCCCTTGCCGACCTCCGACTCCAGGGTCACCCGGCCGCCGTGGGCCTCGGCGATCGTCTTGACCAGGGCCAGCCCCAGCCCGGTCCCCTGGATGTGCTGCTCTCGGGCCAGCGACGAGCGGAAGAACCGCTGGAACAGCCGGGCCTGCTCGTCAGGTGGGATGCCGATGCCGGTGTCGCGCACCGACAGGCGGACCTCGTTCTCGTCGTACTCGCCGGTCAGGGTGATGACGCCGCCGGCGGGGGAGAACTTCACGGCGTTGCTGAGCAGGCTGAGCAACGCCCGGTTGAGGTGGGTCGCGTCGACGGGTACCGGTGGCACCGCGGCCGGCACGACCAGGTCGAGCAGCAGCCCGGTCGGCAATGCCGGCCGGACGGTCGTGTCGACGGCGGCCAGCAGGTCGGTCACGTCGATGAGTTCCGGCGCGAGCGCGAAGTCGCCGGTGTCGACCTTCGCGAACGACAGCAGGTCCTCCACCAGCGAGAGCAGCCGCGCGCCGTTGGTGTCGATGACGTCGAGCATCCGGCGCTGGATGGAGCCGAGCTCGCCGGCCTCCTCTTCCAGCAGCATCTCGGTGTAGCCGCGGATGCTGGTGAGCGGCGTGCGCAGCTCGTGCGACACGGTCGCGATGAGGTCGGTCTTCAGGCGGTCGAGCTCGCGCAGCTCGTGGTTGAGGGCCACGACCTGCTCCTCGACCTCGTGTTGCGGGGTGTCGTCGCGGATGACCTTGACGAACCCGCGCAGGTCACCGTCGTCGGCGACGGCCGCGGTGATCACCGAGTTGGCCCAGAAGGTGGTCCCGTCCCGGCGCAGCCGGGGTCCCGCGGTCTCGACCCGGCCCGCCGTGCGGGCCTCCGAGAGCAGGCGGGCGGGTAGTCCCGCGGAAACATCTTCGGGACGGAAGAAGGCCGTCACCGGGTGTCCGACGATCTCGGCCTCGGCGTACCCGAGCAGCCGCTCGGCGCTGCTGCTCCAACTGGTGACCCGGCCCTCCGGGTCGAGGGTCACGATCGCGCAGTCGCCGGCGCCGTCGAGGAGCAGCCGCTGCTGTTCCTCGGTGGACCGCAGCCTGGACTCCGCGAGACGGTGGCCGGTCACGTCACTGTTGATCTCGATGACCGCGTGCGGCCGGCCGGTCGTGTCGCGGCGCATGGCCTGACGGCTGTGGACGTGGACCGTGGCGCCGTCGGCCCTCCGTTGGCGCAGGTCGCCGGTCCACATGCCGGTGCTCCGCAGCGCGGCGTCGACCGCGCCGCGGCCGCCGTCGGTCGGGTCGGCCAGGTCGGCGGCGCGCATGCCGAGCAGTTCGGCCCGCGGGCGTCCGTACAGGGTCTCGGCCGCGCGGTTGCAGTAGGTGATCCGGCCGTCGGCGTCACGGATCAGGACCGCGTCGTGGGCGAGGTCGAGCAGGGCGAGCTGACCTTCGAGCGCCACGATGTGTGCGGCGAGCCGGCGGTCGGCGAGCTTGCGGTCGGTCACGTCGGAGATCACGGTGACCGTGCCCGCGCCGTCGGCCAGGTGGTGTGTCTCTATTCGCAGATGCCGCTCGGCGAGGGTGATCTCGTCGGTGGCCGGGTCCGTCAGGGCCGCCGGGAGCACGATCCCGCGCAGGGGCGCGCCCGTGAGCCCGAGCAGGGCGCGCGCGGTCCGGTTGACCATGGTGACCCGGCCGCGGGGGTCGAGGATGACCACACCGTCCGTAACCGTGTCGAGCGCCGCCCGGTGGAGTCGCAGCCGCCGGAGCGCGACCTGTGCGGTCGCGCCGACAGCCGCGCCGACCAGCGCGGCGACGACCCCGTAGGGACGCCCCCGCGCTGCGCGTACCGCCTCGCCTGCCATCGCCTTTCCATCGGCCGGAGGGTGCCGCATCTGATCGAACACGTGTTCTAATAGTGAAATGGACATGCGGGTCGGGTCTGGCATGAACCGTGTAGGAAGTCGGGCGAGGGTCATCTCACTAGTGCTGCGGGGCGGGGCCCTGGAGGCGCCGCCAGCAGGGGCGATGGGCGGTTGGGTGCTCGATGTGAGCGCTCTCGTGGCGTTCGTGGAGGGCAGCGAGTACGCCGCGAGCGTGCGGGCGATGGCGGAACGAACGGGTCGTACGTTGCTGGTTCCGCTGCCGGCTCTGGCGGCCGCGGCGCAGCGCCGTCCCGGCCTCGATCCGGGTGGTCGGCTCACCGCGTTGCTCGCCGAGCCGATGGTCGTCGCGGTCGACGGAGCGGCGGCGGCCGGTCCGTTGTTCGACCGTCTCGTGTCGCGCGCGTCGGGCGACCGGTTGGCCGCAATGGTCGTGCTGTTGGCTACGGAGCGTGGCTGGCCTGTGCTCACCGACCGGGGGGAGTCGCTCGCGCGGCTGCGTCCGGACCTGTTGGTGATCCCGTCCTGATAACGTGATCACGCTGTCACCTGGGGCTTCCCGCTGACCCACCGGCATCACGCGCACTCGGAGACGTCAAGAACATCCGCCGTTCGCCGTCACCAAATTGACCGAAAGGCCGAAGTGTGCGGATCGATCGGTCGGCGCGCGGCTCGGGGTTTCCCGTGCGGTTTTGCCTATGGCACGATCGGGGATACCACTAACACGGACGTACCTTGGCCACAGGAGTTGCAGCATGAAGCCACGCACTATCCGTCGGTTGGTGGTTGCTGGGCTCGCTGCGGCTGCCGTCGCTCTCGGGATTTTCGGCACCATGGCCACTTCCAGCGCGTCGGAATTCGACTGGACGGCACCGCCGGCTAGCCACACCGTGGTCCGCTAGCCCGGAAGGGCCGCGCACCGGGCGTTCGGGGAGGGTGGGTGGTTCGTCCTAGTTCCGGCGTGTCCGCTTCCCCGGTCCGAGCCTGGTTCGTCACGATTCCGCTCGCGGTCTTCGCGGCTTCGCTGACCGTCGCGGTCTTCGTCCATCAGGGTGAGCCGTTCAGTCAACGGGTGATCGGCCCGCCGTTCCTCGTGGGTCTCTTCTGCGTTCTTCTCGTGCTGCCCACGTTCGCGCCATTGCACATCAACGTCCGGCGGACGTCGGTCACCGCATCGGTCACCGAGATGCCGTACGTGCTGGCGTTGTTCTACCTGCCACCGCTCGGTGTGCTGCTGATCCGGGTGGTCGCCGCTGTCGCGGTGCAGTACGTGCGGCGGGCGGGGTGGATCAAGGGCACGTTCAACGTCGCGTCGGCGGCCGCCTGCACGGCCTGCGCCATCGCGGTCATGGTGGCGTTCGCGCAGCCGCGGGACCTCTCGCCGCGGGGCTGGGCGGTCCTCGGGGCCGCGGTGCTCGCCAGCATGGTCATCAACAACCTGGGGCTCACCGCGATCGCCGCGGTGGTGCAGGGCACGGTCGACCTGCGGCAGCTCCTCAACATCTTCGGTCCGCACGCGATCGCCACCTGCGTCAACATCACGCTCGGCCTGGTGACCCTGCTCGCCCTGGACAAGACGCTGTGGTCGGGCCTGCTGCTCGGCTGCCTGGCGGCCGGTCTCATCCTGGTGTACCGCGTCTACACGCGGTTCGTTAACCAGCACACGATCCTCGCCGAGATCCACGAGATCACCCGCGCCACGACAGCCAGCGTCACCGAGGGCCGCCTGGCCGATGTCGCGCTCGGCCGCCTGCGGAGCATGGTGCAGGCCGAGTCGGCGACCATCTGGATGCCGGCCCGCGGCCGGTTCCCCGAGGTGCTGCTCACCGCGACGCTCGACTACCGCGGTCTCCTCGACTCCGCGCCCACGCCGGCCAGCGTGCGGCGCCGGGCGTTCGAGACCGGCGAGGGGGTGATGATCGGCGAGAAGCTCCCGTCGGTCGAGGACACCAGCGACCTGCGTGCCGAGCTCCAGAGCGTGGGGATCAAGGACGTGATCGTGGTGCCGCTCCGGTCCGGAAGCGCGGTCATCGGCACGATCGAGGTGGCTGGCCGGTTGGGCCGCATGTCCCACTTCGACCGCGACGACCTGCGCGTGGTCGAGACGCTCGCGGCGCACATCGGGGTGGCCGTCGAGAACTCCCGCCTGGTCGACCGGCTGCGTTACGACGCCAACTACGACACCCTGACCGGTCTGCCCAACCGGCGGCGGTTGATCAGTGGGCTGAGCGAGGTCATCGGGTCGCGGACGCCCGGTGAGGCGGTCGCCGTCATCCAGTTCGACGTGATCAGCCTGCGCAGCGTGAACGAGTCGCTCGGCCACAAGGCCGGCAACGAGGTGCTCATCGAGGTGGCCAACCGGCTGCGTGCGCTCGCGCCGGCCGCGGCGCTGGTCGCCCGGGTCGGTGGCGACGAGTTCGCCGTGGTGATGCGGGTCGAGGGCGTCGACTCGGCGCTCACGATGGCCGACGAGATCCGCGCCGGCCTGCGCGAGCCGATGGAGTTCGACACGATGGCCGTCGACATCGACACCACCGTCGGGCTCGCCGTGCATCCCGATCACGGCGACGACCCGGAGCTGCTGCTCCAGCGCGCCGACGTCGCCACCCACGCGGCGAAGGTCACCGCCGGCTCGCAGACCTACAACGCCGGCCTCGAGTCGCGGTCGGTGCGCCGGCTCGGGCTCGCCGCCGACCTGCGGCGGGGGTTGGCGAGCAACGAGATCGAGGTCTACTTCCAGCCGAAGGTCGCCCTCGCCGACCGGCGGGTGGTGGGGGTCGAGTGCCTGGCCAGGTGGGAGCACCCGGTGTACGGGCCGGTCACCCCGGAGGACTTCGTGGCGGTGGCCGAGCACACCGGCCAGATCAGCCAGCTCACCGAGCTGGTGCTGCGGCACGGGCTGCGTCGGGCACGCGAGTGGGCCGACGAGGGTCGGGCGCTCGGCGTCGCGGTCAACGTCTCGCCCCGCAGCCTCGCCGACACCCGGTGGCCCGACCAGCTGGCCGCGCTGCTGCACGAGTACGGCGTGGCGCCCGAGCGGCTCACGCTGGAGATCCGCGAAGAGGTGCTGCTCGGCGACCAGACCCGCTCGCTGGAGGCGCTGCGCCGGCTGCGCGTGCTCGGCGTGCGCCTGTCGATCGACGACTTCGGTACCGGCTACTCGTCGCTGGCGCTGCTGCGCCGGCTGCCGATCAACGAGGTCAAGATCGACAAGCTGTTCGTGCAGGGCATGGCCACCGACGCGGCCGACCTGGCGATCGTGCGGGCGGTGGTCGACCTGTCCCGCCGCTTCGACCTCGCGGTGGTCGCGGAGGGCGTGGAGAGCGAGCTGACGCTGGCCAAGCTCGAAGAGATCGGGTGTGACCTGGGGCAGGGCTTCCTGTTCAGCCGGCCGTTGCCCGACGAGCGGCTCGACGCGTGGCTGGCGGCGCGCACCGAGGCGCAGCCCGCGAAGGGCGGCGAGGTCCGCTGGCTGCGGGCGGTTCCCTGACGTCTCGGGTAAGTCGATTTCGTGCCCGGCTGGAGGGCGTGTACTCTTACCTGGCGCGTGCGGAGGGCTCATGCCCCGAAGTCGTACGACGCCCCCTTAGCTCAGTCGGCAGAGCGTCTCCATGGTAAGGAGAAGGTCTACGGTTCGATTCCGTAAGGGGGCTCCGGGTTAACCCTCGGCGGTGTAGCTCAGATGGCAGAGCAAGCGGCTCATAATCGCTGTGTCGCCGGTTCAAGTCCGGCCACCGCTACATTTACTGGTGGCAGATTCACACCCAGAAGGTCGTTCAGAAGGTAGAGAGGCACCCCGCCGTGGCCAAGTCGACTGACATCCGTCCGAAGATCACGATGGCGTGTGTCGAGTGCAAGAACCGGAACTACATCACCAAGAAGAACCGGCGTAACGATCCCGACCGGATGGAGCTGAAGAAGTTCTGCCCGAAGTGCGGGAAGCACACCGCGCACCGCGAGACCCGGTAGCTGCACCGCGAAGCCCGGTAGCTACAGCATCGGATCTTTCCGGCCGGCCGCTCGCTGAACGCGAGAGGCCGGCCGGTATTTTTCTGGGCATGGCGCTGAACATGGCCTACGAGGGCCGCACCTTCCCTCCCACCGAGCCGTACCGGGTCGGTCGGGAGAAGATCCGGGAGTTCGCCGACGCGATCGGCGCCACCGACGCGGCGTACCGCGACCCGGCCGCGGCGCGGGCCCTCGGCCACCCCGACGTCATCGCCCCACCGACGTTCCCGATGGTGATCACGATGCCGGCCAGCCGCCTGATCACCGACGATCCCGACCTCGGCCTCGACTACGGCCGCATGGTGCACGGTGACCAGCGCTTCTCGTACGTCCGGCCGGTCGTCGCCGGCGACGAGCTCACCTGCGTGACCCACATCGAGAAGCTCACCAGCCGGGCCGGGCTCGACTCGGTCTCGCTGCGGCTGGAGATCACCACGACCGACGGCGACCCGGTGGTCACCGCGTGGTCGAAGCTCGTCGCGCGACAGGCGGTCTGAGATGGCTCTGGAACCCGGTGCCGACCTTCCGGCGCAGACGTTCGTGGTCACGCGGGCCGACCTGGTCCGCTACGCCGGCGCGTCCCTCGACTTCAACCCGATCCACTGGAGTGAGCGCATCGCCGCCAAGGCGGGTCTGCCTGGAATCATCGCCCACGGCATGTACACGATGGCGCTGGTCGGCCGCGCGGTCACCCAGTGGGCCGGCGACCCGGCGGCGGTGCGGGAGCTGAGTGTGCGGTTCACCCGTCCGGTGGTGGTTCCCGACGACGACGCGGGTGTCGAGGTCACGGTCTCCGGGCGGGTCGCGGGGGAGACCGACGACGGCGGCGTCAAGATCGAGGTGACCGCCGTGAGCGGCGGCGAGAAGGTCCTCGGAGCGGCCCGGGCGGTCGTCCGCCGCGGCTGACGGTGGCCCAGTTGGGGATATGGAGGGTCAACCCGTACACTTGTCGCCCGTGGGTTGATTGACCCTTCCTTGGCCTGTCCAGGGTCGGGTTCGATCGGTCCGCGAACCAAGGGGTGTGGCGCAATTGGCAGCGCAGCGGTCTCCAAAACCGCAGGTTGCAGGTTCGAGTCCTGTCGCCCCTGCGCCGATGATGTACACGCGTCCCGCGTGAGGTTGAGATCGACGGACCTGCGGGTCGGCGTCGCTGGCTGAAGCGCCCAGCGCGGCTGTAGTGCTCGGCGGTCGAGTCGGGACGTCCACTGCGAGGCACGGAGAGGTTGAATTGGCCGACAGGAAGCGGCGCGGCGAAGACGACCGCCTCGACGAGTTCGACGACGAGGCCGCGGTTGACGAGGACCTCGCCGACGACGAGCTGGATGACGACGACTTCGACATCGACGAAGACGACTACGAAGACGATGACGAAGACGATGACGATGATGAAGACGCGGACGAACCGGTGGCGGCCCGCTCGGGCGCGCGCGGCCGGGGCGCCAGTCTGACCAAGACAAAGAGCAAGGACAAGGTAGACGCCAAGTCCAACACCAAGCCCGGAACGAAGGGGCGGTCCACCCGCCCCGGCGACAAGAAGTCGACGAAGTCGAAGTCGGGCGACCGCCCGAACATCTTCGGCCGCTTTGTTAACTTCGTCCGGGAAGTGGTCGCCGAACTCCGCAAGGTCATCTGGCCGACCCGGAAAGAGCTGTTGACGTACACGGCCGTGGTCGTGCTGTTCGTCGCATTGATGCTGACGATCGTCGCCGGTCTCGACTGGGTCTTCGCCAAGGGCGTGCTGTGGGTCTTCGGCGATGCCGAGGCGGCGGCGGAGTAGACATAGATGACAGACACGAACGAGTACGACGACAACCGTCCGGCCGGTGGCTCGGCGGGTGTCACCACCCACGATCCGTTCGGGGAGCTGGCTGCCCGGTCCGAGATGGCCCGGTCCGAGGCGGCCGAGGTCGCCGACTCCGACGAGCCCGATGAGGTACAGCTCGGCCAGTCCGAGGGTGCCGAGCCCGAGGCCCAGTCCGAGGCTGCCCAGTCCGAACCTGTCCAGTCCGAGCCCGCCCAGCCTGAGGCCACCCAGTCCGAGCCCGCTCCCGACGAGCCCCCGGTCGACCCGGCCGCCGAGCTGCGGCAGGCGCTGCGGTTCGCCCCCGGCGACTGGTACGTGATCCACTCGTACGCGGGGTACGAGAACAAGGTCAAGACCAACCTCGAGACCCGGATCACCAGCCTCGACATGGAGGATTACATCTACCAGGTGGAGGTTCCCACCCGGGAAGAGGTCGAGGTCAAGGGCGGCAAGCGCCAGCAGGTCCAGAACAAGGTCTTCCCGGGCTACATCCTGGTCCGGATGGAGCTCACCGCCGAGTCCTACTCCTGCGTGCGCAACACGCCCGGGGTCACGGGCTTCGTCGGCGCCACCGACCGGGCCGACCGGCCCGCGCCGTTGTCGCTCGACGAGGTGCTGAAGTGGCTCGCGCCGGCGGCGCCGCAGAAGGACACGAAGAAGGCCGAGATCAAGGTCCTCGACTTCGAGGTGGGCGACTCGGTGACGGTCACCGAGGGCGCGTTCGCCTCGCTGCACGGCACGATCGCCGAGATCAACGCCGACCAGCAGAAGCTGAAGGTGCAGGTGTCGATCTTCGGTCGGGAGACCCCGGTCGAGCTCACCTTCAACATGGTCTCCAAGATCTGATCGACGGAGATTCAGCAGTTCCATCAGCCCGGTGCGTCCTGCGCCGGGCTGACCAGCCCAGAAGGAAAGACGTCACACAGCCATGCCTCCGAAGAAGAAGCTCGTCAAGACCTTCACGCTTCAGCTGCCGGCAGGCCAGGCCACTCCGGCTCCGCCGGTTGGCCCGGCACTGGGCCAGCACGGCGTGAACATCATGGAGTTCGTCAAGCAGTACAACGCCTCGACGGAGTCCATGCGCGGCGACATCGTGCCCGCGCAGATCAGCGTGTTCGAGGACCGGTCGTTCCAGTTCATCCTGAAGACGCCGCCGGCCGCGCAGCTGCTGATCAAGGCCGCCGGTGTCCAGAAGGGCTCCGGCACGCCGCAGTCGGCCAAGGTCGGCGCCATCAGCAAGGAGCAGCTGCGCGAGATCGCGCAGAAGAAGATGGCCGACCTGAACGCCAACGACATCGAGGCCGCCGAGAAGATCATCTCGGGTACCGCGCGCTCGATGGGCATCACGATCAAGGACTGATCGACCAGTAGTCATCGTGGGAGGGCGCGCGTGCGCCCGCCAGACACCACAGGAGCTTGAAGAAATGGCGCAACGCAGCAAGAACTACCGCAAGGTCGCCGAGCAGGTCGACCGCTCGGCGCTGTACAGCCCGGCCGACGCCGTGAAGCTGGCCAAGGACACCACCACCGTCAAGTTCGACCCCACCGTCGAGGTGGCGTTCCGGCTGGGCATCGACCCGCGGAAGGCCGACCAGACGGTCCGGGGCACGGTCAACCTCCCGCACGGCACCGGCAAGACCGCCCGCGTGATCGTGTTCGCGGCCGCCGCGAAGGCCGCCGAGGCCGAGGCCGCCGGCGCCGACGTGGTCGGCACCGACGAGCTGGTCGCCCGCATCCAGGAGGGCTGGCTCGACTTCGACGCCGCCATCGCCACGCCCGACCAGATGGCCAAGATCGGTCGGATCGCGCGGATTCTGGGCCCGCGCGGCCTGATGCCGAACCCGAAGACGGGCACCGTGACGATGGACGTCACCAAGGCGGTCACCGACATCAAGGGCGGGAAGATCACCTTCCGCAACGACAAGCACGCCAACGTCCACCTGATCATCGGCAAGGCGAGCTTCTCCGACGCGCAGCTGATCGACAACTACGCCGCCGTGCTGGAGGAGATCCTCCGGATCAAGCCCTCGGCCGCCAAGGGCAAGTACCTGAGGAAGGTCTTCCTGACGACCACCATGGGCCCGGGCATCCCGGTCGACCCGAACCAGACCCGCAACCTCCGCGGCGAAGAGGTTCCGGCGTAACAAGCGGTATCACGAGGGGCGGTCGGCCAGGTGCCGGCCGCCCTTCGCCGTGTCCGGAGCGGATTTGGTGCGGGGCGTCACGGTCGCGTACTCTTGCCGCGAAGTTCAATCCGAAGACCGCTGGTCCCCACGGTTCACCCCGTGGGCGAAGGTCCCGCTGCGAGGCGGGCGGCCCGCGCAGGATGGACGGTCAGCGTCACCGGCTCGCGGTTCCCACAAGTCCGCAACGCCCTGATCGCCCCGTGCGCCCTGCGCCGGGGCGTCTCTCGTTCACGGGGTCCTTCGAAGGACCAGCCCCGAGGTAACGAGAGAGGAGGGACATGACGGACAAGCCGGTTCGGGCCGACAAGGCCACCGCCGTTGCCGAGCTCAGTGACGCGTTCCGCGAGTCGTCGGCGACGCTGCTCACCGAGTACCGCGGTCTCACGGTCGCGCAGCTCAAGGAGCTCAGGCGGTCACTTGGCCAGACGACCACCTACGCGGTGGCGAAGAACACGCTGGCCAAGCGTGCGGCGTCGGAGGCGGGCATCGCCGGTCTCGACGATTTGTTCAGTGGTCCCACCGCGCTCGCCTTCGTCTCCGGTGACCCGGTGGAGGCGGCCAAGGGTCTGCGCGACTTCGCGAAGACCAACCCGCTGCTGGTGATCAAGGGCGGTGTCTTCGAGGGCAAGACGGTGACGGCGGACGAGGTCCGTCAGCTCGCCGACCTCGAGTCCCGTGAGGTGCTGCTGGCGAAGCTCGCCGGCGCGATGAAGGCGAACCTGAGCAAGGCGGCGGCCACGTTCCAGGCCCCGCTCACCCAGATGGCCAGGCTGGCCGCGGCTCTGCAGGAGAAGCAGGGCGGCGCCGCCGAGGCTCCGGCCGAGTAAGACGCGAGAAGAGGAAACACCATGGCGAAGCTCAGCACCTCCGAGCTGCTCGACGCGTTCAAGGAGATGACGCTGATCGAGCTCTCGGAGTTCATCAAGGAGTTCGAGACCCAGTTCGACGTCAAGGCCGCGGCCCCGGTCGCGGTTGCCGCCGCCGCCGGTGGCGGTGCCGCCGCTGTCCCCGACGTCGAGGAGAAGGACGAGTTCGACGTCGTCCTCGAGTCGGACGGTGGCAAGAAGATCCAGGTCATCAAGGTCGTGCGTGAGCTGACCGGCCTGGGCCTGAAGGAGGCCAAGGACACCGTCGAGGCCGCCCCCAAGGCGATCCTGGAGAAGGTCAACAAGGAGACCGCCGACAAGGCCAAGGAGAAGCTCGAGGCCGAGGGCGCGAAGGTCACCCTGAAGTAAAGATCATGCCGAATGGGGCGGGTGCCGTGAGGCGCCCGCCCTTCTTCGTCTCCGGCGGACAGTGGCGCGGTCCGTCCGATTTAATGTATTTTGTGGGTCGGGAGTTGGATCGTGCGCGGCGTGGTCGGCCGGTAACACTTGACGGGGTGACCACGGGTTAGGCACGCTGAACCAGCACTACTCTCGACCGTGGAACAGCAACCCACGCCACGGATGCGTCGGCCTTACCGCCGCCGCCGGGAGCGCCTCCGACGAGGGGCCGGCACCACGTTCGGTGCCGGAACGAGACCTCCGGAGTTGCGTCCCGCCGGTGAGCCGGACCCGCATCCGGGAGGGAATGCCAGGCCGCCACCTGCGGTTATGGCTTCTGCGGCGCGTGCCGCGGGCCTCTTTGAGGTCCGGGCAAAATAGTTGTGCACTCCGGCTTGTCAGAGCCGGGTATCGCCGCTACAGTGTTAGATTGCGCTGTCTTCCGACTTGAACCCTGCCTGCACTCGTTTAGCAACGGTTGCTCACATCAGGGCCCGTCGGTATGCACGCGAAACGGTCGTAGCACCACCGGTCCTCGGAAGGACGCATCTTGGCAGCTTCCCGCCCTGCGAAGACCATCAGTTCGTCTAGCGCATTCGCACCACGCCGGGTTTCATTCGGCCGCATCACGGAGCACCTCGAGGTACCCAACCTCCTTGCCATCCAAACCGAGTCGTTCGACTGGTTGGTGGGCAACGAGGCCTGGCAGGCCCGTTCCTCCGGTGATTCGCACGCCCGTTCCGGGCTGGCCGAGATTCTTGACGAGATCAGTCCCATCGAGGACTTCTCCGGCACGATGTCGCTGTCGTTCTCCGCGCCGCGCTTCGACGAGGTCAAGGCCTCGATCGAGGAGTGCAAGGAGAAGGATCTGACGTACTGCGCCCCGCTGTTCGTGACCGCGGAGTTCACCAACCACACGACTGGCGAGATCAAGAGCCAGACGGTGTTCATGGGTGACTTCCCGATGATGACCCCGAAGGGGACGTTCATCATCAACGGCACCGAGCGGGTCGTGGTGAGTCAGCTCGTCCGGTCTCCGGGCGTGTACTTCGACAAGACGCCGGACAAGACCTCCGACCGGGACCTGACCAACGTCAGGGTCATCCCGTCGCGCGGTGCGTGGCTCGAGTTCGACATCGACAAGCGCGACACCGTGGGTGTCCGGGTCGACCGTAAGCGTCGGCAGGCCGTCACGGTCCTGCTCAAGGCGATCGGTTGGACGGCCGAGCGGATCCGTGAGCGCTTCGGTTGGTCGGAACTGATGATGACCACCCTGGAGAAGGACCACATCGCCGGCCAGGACGAGGCGCTGCTGGACATCTACCGCAAGCTGCGCCCCGGCGAGCCGCCGACCCGCGAGAACGCACAGACCCTGCTCGACAACCTCTTCTTCAACCCGAAGAGGTACGACGTCGCCAAGGTCGGGCGTTACAAGATCAACAAGAAGCTCGAGGTCGACGTTCCGATCACCACGGGCGTCCTGTCCGAAGACGACATCGTCTCCACCGTCGAGTACCTCTGCCGGCTGCACGCCGGTGAGGAGGGCTACGAGGCCGACGACATCGACCACTTCGGCAACCGTCGTCTGCGCACGGTCGGCGAGCTCATCCAGAACCAGGTCCGCGTCGGCCTGTCCCGGATGGAGCGCGTCGTCCGCGAGCGGATGACCACGCAGGACGTCGAGGCGATCACGCCGCAGACCCTGATCAACATCCGCCCGGTGGTGGCGGCGATCAAGGAGTTCTTCGGCACCTCGCAGCTGTCGCAGTTCATGGACCAGACCAACCCTCTGGCGGGTCTCACCCACCGTCGGCGCCTCAGCGCGCTCGGCCCGGGTGGTCTGTCCCGTGAGCGGGCCGGCTTCGAGGTCCGTGACGTGCACCCGTCGCACTACGGCCGGATGTGTCCGATCGAGACCCCGGAAGGCCCGAACATCGGCCTCATCGGTGCGCTCTCGACCTTCGGGCGGGTCAACCCGTTCGGGTTCATCGAGACGCCGTACCGCAAGGTCGTCGACGGCAAGGTCACCGACCAGATCGACTACCTGACCGCCGACGAGGAGGACCGTTACATCAAGGCGCAGGCCAACGCGCCGCTGATGAGCGACGGTAGCTTCGCCGAGTCGCGCGTCCTGGTCCGCCGGAAGGGCGGTGAGGTCGACAACGTCGCCGGTGCCGAGGTCGACTACATGGACGTCTCGCCGCGCCAGATGGTGTCGGTCGCGACCGCCATGATCCCGTTCCTCGAGCACGACGACGCCAACCGGGCACTGATGGGCGCGAACATGCAGCGCCAGGCGGTGCCGCTGGTCAAGGCCGAGTCGCCGCTGGTCGGTACGGGCATGGAGTACCGCGCCGCGGTCGACGCGGGTGACGTCGTGGTCGCCGAGGCCGGTGGCGTGGTCGAGGACCTGTGCGCCGACTACGTGACGGTGCACCAGGACGACGGCCACCGTCGGACCTACCTCCTGCACAAGTTCCGCCGCTCCAACGCCGGCTCCTGCGTCAACCAGAAGCCGGTCGTCTTCGAGGGCGACCGCGTCGAGGCCGGCCAGGTCATCGCCGACGGTCCCTGCACCGACGAGGGCGAGATGGCGCTCGGACGCAACCTGCTGGTCGCGTTCATGTGCTGGGAGGGCCACAACTACGAAGACGCGATCATCCTCAGCCAGCGGCTGGTGCAGAACGACGTCCTGACCTCGATCCACATCTCGGAGCACGAGGTCGACGCCCGCGACACCAAGCTGGGTCCGGAGGAGATCACCCGCGACATCCCGAACGTCAGCGAGGAGATGCTGGCCGACCTCGACGAGCGCGGAATCATCCGCATCGGCGCCGAGGTCGTCACCGGCGACATCCTGGTCGGCAAGGTCACGCCCAAGGGCGAGACCGAGCTGACCCCGGAGGAGCGCCTGCTGCGCGCGATCTTCGGCGAGAAGGCCCGCGAGGTCCGTGACACGAGCCTCAAGGTCCCGCACGGCGAGACCGGCACGGTCATCGGGGTCCGCACGTTCAGCCGCGACGACGGCGACGAGCTGTCGCCCGGCGTCAACGAGCTGGTGCGCGTCTACGTGGCCCAGAAGCGGAAGATCCAGGACGGCGACAAGCTCGCCGGCCGCCACGGCAACAAGGGCGTCATCGCCAAGATCCTGCCGGCCGAGGACATGCCGTTCCTCGAAGACGGGACCCCGGTCGACATCGTTCTCAACCCGCTCGGCGTGCCGAGCCGGATGAACGTCGGTCAGGTGCTGGAGACGCACCTGGGCTGGGTGGCGAAGCGCGGATGGAACGTCGAGGGTGACGACGACTGGCAGCGTGCGCTGAAGGCGATCGGTGCCCACGAGTCGCCGCCGGACAGCAACGTGGCCACGCCGGTCTTCGACGGCGCCAAGGAGGAGGAGATCACCGGTCTTCTCGCCTCGACGCTGCCGAACCGCGACGGCCAGCGGCTGGTCGGTGCCTCGGGCAAGGCCCAGCTGTTCGACGGTCGTTCCGGGGAGCCGTTCCCGGACCCGATCGCGGTCGGCTACATCTACATCCTGAAGCTGAACCACCTGGTCGACGACAAGATCCACGCGCGGTCGACCGGTCCGTACTCGATGATCACGCAGCAGCCGCTGGGTGGTAAGGCGCAGTTCGGTGGTCAGCGCTTCGGTGAGATGGAGTGCTGGGCGATGCAGGCCTACGGCGCGGCCTACGCGCTGCAGGAGCTGCTGACGATCAAGTCCGACGACGTGCTCGGCCGGGTGAAGGTCTACGAGGCCATCGTCAAGGGCGAGAACATCCCGGAGCCGGGCATCCCCGAGTCCTTCAAGGTTCTCCTGAAGGAGCTCCAGAGCCTCTGCCTCAACGTGGAGGTCCTGAGCAGCGACGGCGTCGCGCTCGAGATGCGCGAGACCGACGACGAGGTGTTCCGCGCGGCCGAGGAACTTGGTATCGATCTCTCCCGCCGGGAGCCGAGCAGCGTTGAAGAGGTCTAGGCAGGCGGTTCCGGGGGCTACGGCCCCCGGGACCACCCCTGGTCAGGCTTGTACCGCGACTTGCGACGCGCAGTAAGGAATACAGAGTGCTCGACGTCAACTTCTTTGACGAGCTGCGAATTGGCCTGGCGACGGCTGACGACATCCGCCAGTGGTCGCACGGTGAAGTGAAGAAGCCGGAAACCATCAACTACCGCACCCTCAAGCCGGAGAAGGACGGGCTCTTCTGCGAGAAGATCTTCGGTCCCACCCGCGACTGGGAGTGCTACTGCGGCAAGTACAAGCGCGTCCGCTTCAAGGGCATCATCTGCGAGCGGTGCGGCGTCGAGGTCACTCGGGCCAAGGTGCGTCGTGAGCGGATGGGCCACATCGAGCTGGCCGCGTCCGTCACGCACATCTGGTACTTCAAGGGTGTTCCGAGCCGCCTGGGCTACCTGCTCGACCTGGCGCCCAAGGACCTCGAGAAGATCATCTACTTCGCGTCGTACGTGATCACCAGCGTCGACACCGAGGCGCGGCAGCGCGACATGCCGACGATCGAGAGCGAGATCGCGGCCGAGAAGCGCCAGGCCGAGAACGCCCGCGACGCCGAGATCGACAAGCGCGCGAAGAAGCTCGAGACCGACCTCGCCGAGCTCGAGGCCGAGGGCGCGAAGAGCGACGTGCGCCGCAAGGTCAAGGAGTCGGGCGAGCGCGAGATGCGCCAGATCCGTGACCGGGCGCAGCGCGAGATCGACCGTCTCGACGAGGTGCTCGACACCTTCCGCAAGCTCGACCCGAAGCAGCTGGTCACCGACGAGCTGCTCTACCGCGAGCTGCGCGACCGGTTCGGTTCGCACTTCACCGGCGGCATGGGCGCCGAGGCGATCAAGGCCCTCCTGGAGAACCTCGACCTCGACAACGAGGCCGAGCTGCTCCGCGAGACGATCCGCAGCGGCAAGGGTCAGCGCAAGATCCGTGCCCTGAAGCGCCTCAAGGTCGTCGCGGCGTTCCTCAACACGCAGAACTCGCCGCTGGGCATGGTGCTCGACTGCGTTCCGGTCATCCCGCCGGACCTGCGCCCGATGGTGCAGCTCGACGGTGGCCGCTTCGCGACGAGCGACCTGAACGACCTGTACCGCCGCGTGATCAACCGGAACAACCGGCTCAAGCGGCTGATCGACCTCGGCGCGCCCGAGATCATCGTCAACAACGAGAAGCGGATGCTCCAGGAGGCCGTCGACGCGCTGTTCGACAACGGCCGCCGCGGACGCCCGGTCACCGGTCCCGGTAACCGGCCGCTGAAGTCGCTGTCCGACATGCTCAAGGGCAAGCAGGGCCGGTTCCGTCAGAACCTGCTCGGCAAGCGCGTCGACTACTCGGGTCGTTCGGTGATCGTCGTCGGTCCGCAGCTGAAGCTGCACCAGTGCGGTCTGCCCAAGCAGATGGCGCTGGAGCTCTTCAAGCCGTTCGTGATGAAGCGGCTGGTCGACCTCAACCACGCCCAGAACATCAAGTCGGCCAAGCGCATGGTCGAGCGCCAGCGCCCGGTCGTGTGGGACGTGCTGGAAGAGGTCATCGCCGAGCACCCGGTGCTGCTCAACCGCGCACCGACCCTGCACCGGCTGGGCATCCAGGCGTTCGAGCCGCAGCTGGTCGAGGGCAAGGCGATCCAGATCCACCCGCTCGTCTGCACCGCGTTCAACGCGGACTTCGACGGCGACCAGATGGCGGTCCACGTGCCGCTGTCGGCCGAGGCGCAGGCCGAGGCCCGGATCCTCATGCTGTCGAGCAACAACATCCTCAAGCCGGCCGACGGCAAGCCGGTCACCATGCCCACCCAGGACATGGTCATCGGCCTGTACCACCTCACGCACCAGCGTGACGGTGTCGACGGCGAGGGTCGCGTGTTCGCGTCCGACGCCGAGGCCCGGATGGCGTTCGACAACGGCGAGCTGCACCTGCAGGCCAAGGTCCGGATCCGGCTGCACGAGCTGATCGGGGTCGACAACGGTGCCGGCAAGCCGGCCTGGGAGCAGCCCGAGGGCTGGGAGCTGGGCCAGTCGGCGATCGTCGAGACCACGCTCGGGCGCGTCCTCTTCAACGAGACGCTGCCGCGCGGGTACCGCTACGTGAACTACGAGATCCGCAAGGGTCAGCTGTCGGCGATCGTCAACGACCTCGCCGAGCGCTTCCCGAAGGTGGCGCTGGCCGCCACCCTCGACGCCCTCAAGGAGGCCGGTTTCCACTGGGCCACCTGGTCGGGCGTCACGATCGGCATCGAAGACGTCGTCCAGCCGCCGAACAAGAAGGCGATCCTGGAGCGTCACGAGAAGGAAGCCGAGCGGATCGACAAGCAGTACCAGCGTGGTCTGATGACCGCCGAGGAGCGTCGAGGCGAGCTCATCGAGGTCTGGACCAAGGCGACGAACGAGGTCGCCAAGGAGATGGAGACGGCCCTGCCGCAGGAGGGCCCGCTGTGGAAGATGATCCACTCGGGCGCCCGCGGTAACCTGCTCCAGCTCCGGCAGATCTCGGCCATCCGTGGTCTGGTGGCCAACCCGAAGGGCGAGATCATCCCGCGGCCGATCAAGGCGTCGTTCCGCGAGGGTCTCACCGTGCTGGAGTACTTCATCTCCACGCACGGTGCCCGCAAGGGTCTGGCCGACACCGCGCTGCGTACCGCCGACTCGGGTTACCTGACCCGGCGTCTGGTCGACGTGTCGCAGGACGTGATCATCCGCGAGGAGGACTGCGGCACCGAGCGGGCCATCCCGATGCCCATCGCCCAGCGCGACAAGGACACCGGCGAGCTGGTCCGTCTCGACGACGCGCTGGTCGTGCACGAGTTCGCCGAGACGAGCACGCACGCCCGCACGATCGCCGACGACATCAAGGACCAGAGCGGCACCGTCGTCGTCGCGCGGGGATCGGACCTCAACACGATCCTCGTCGACAAGATCGTCGCGGCCGGGGTCGACCAGATCCGGGTGCGCAGCGTTCTGACGTGCGAGTCGAAGCTGGGCGTCTGCGCGGCCTGCTACGGCCGTTCGCTGCCGACCGGCAAGACCGTCGACGTCGGCGAGGCGGTCGGCATCATCGCCGCCCAGTCGATCGGTGAGCCGGGTACGCAGCTGACGATGCGTACCTTCCACACCGGTGGTGTCGCGGGTGAGGACATCACCCAGGGTCTGCCGCGTGTCCAGGAGATCTTCGAGGCGCGGGTGCCGAAGGGTATGGCCCCGATCGCGGAGATGACCGGTCGCATCCGGATCGAAGACGCCGAGCGGTCGCGGAAGATCATCGTGATCCCCGACGACGGCAGCGAGGAGATCGTCTACGACAAGATCTCCAAGCGTGTGCGCCTGCGGGTGCACGACGGCGGCCACGTCCAGGTGGGCGAGAAGCTCACGGAGGGCACGATCAACCCGCACGAACTGCTGCGCGTGCTGGGCCCCCGGGCGGTGCAGGTGCACCTCACCCAGGAGGTCCAGGAGGTGTACCGCTCGCAGGGTGTGCTCATCCACGACAAGCACATCGAGATCATCATCCGGCAGATGCTCAAGCGGGTGACGGTCATCGACTCCGGCTCCACCGAGTTCCTGCCCGGCCTGCTGGTCGACCGGGCGCAGTTCGAGGCGGAGAACCGTCGTCTGGTCGCCGAGGGCGGCGAGCCGGCGGCCGGTCGTCCGGTGCTCATGGGTATCACCAAGGCGTCGCTCGCCACCGACTCCTGGCTGTCGGCGGCGTCGTTCCAGGAGACGACCCGCGTCCTCACCGACGCGGCGATCCACGCCCGGAGCGACTCGCTGATCGGTCTCAAGGAGAACGTGATCATCGGTAAGCTCATCCCGGCCGGTACCGGTATCAACAAGTACCGCGCGGTCCGGGTCGAGCCGACCGAGGAGGCGAAGGCCAAGGTCTACTCGATGACCGGGTACCCGGAGGCCGACTACGGCTTCGGGCCGGCCAGCGGGCACGCCGTCCCGCTGGACGACTTCGACCTGGGGTCGTTCCGCTAAGGAGCAACAGCAAGGCAACGAGGGGCGTCGCGGTCGCGGCGCCCCTCGCGCTTGTCACCGGTTAGAGTCGGACGCGTGACCCAAGCGCCGGCCCCGCAGCAACCCCTGCGGCACCCCGCCGACCCCGATCCCATGCGGTCGAGCAAGGCCACCGCGGTGTACCTGCTCGGCATCGCCGCGGTGATCACCGGCCCGTTCGTCGGCGGCGTCATTCCCGGCACGATCGCGCTGCTGCTGGCCCGGGAGGTGCGGTCGGACCTGCACGCGGCCGGCGGCTACCTGATCGGCACCAGCCGCTTCCAGCGCGGCGTACGCATGGCCTGGGCCGGCATCGTGTTCGCGATCGCGGCGATCGTGCTGCTCACCGTGCGCGGCCTGTACCTGTGGGCACAGACCGGCTCGGTCGACTTCAGCAACACGAACTAGTGTCCTGAGTCGCAGGTTCGCGCGCAGTCATGGATTGGGCAAAGCCGGCATTTAGCCT
>NZ_BOPH01000002.1 GCF_016863655.1 Virgisporangium ochraceum | reverse complement strand
GAACGCACAGTGACACATCACAACTACATACGAATCAACGACTCAGGACACTGGTGGCGCTTCGTCAGGTCTGTTGACCTGTCGCGCCGCCCGCGGTCACGCCGTGTCGCAGCTCTGCGCCGATCCTGCACTCGTGGCCGCCCCTATTTGCGCAAATGTCATATTTTCAGGGAGGCCACAACTGCAAGATCGGCGCAGAGCGGGGCGCCGCGGACGGCGTGGGCGGACGGCGTGGACTGGCGCCGACGTGTGTCGCTGAAACGCGTCGCGCCACACGGCACCCGGGAACCTGCGAGCCCTGGCTACCGCGATCTTGGACGATCGTCGTAGCCAGGGCAACGCGGAGCGTCCACGATCGCGGGGCTACGGGTTGCCCGCCACGGTGAGCCAGCGGACGTCCCAGATCCAGGCGCCGTGTGAGTACTTGCCGGGCCCCAGCACCTGGTCCCAGAGCATTTTCAGCTCGCGCTGGTGCGGGTGCGGGCCGATCACCACGACGCCGACCTTCCAGAACACCAGGTCCTGCTTCATGCCGACCTTCATCTCGTCGGTCGGCGCGACCAGGTCGTCGTCGCGGCCGTCGATGCGGCCGGTCTTGGCGACGTGGTTGACCCAGTAGGTGGTGGGCCGCGAGACCGGGCCGTACCAGCCACGGCCGTTCTCGTCGGGGCCGATGAAGTACCCGTGCGGGATCTGGAACTCCTGGCGGCCGGCGGCGCTGTAGCGCAGCGTCCAGATGCCGTCGGCGTTGTTGGGCACGGGCACCGGTAGCACGGTGTACCCGGCCGGCGTGTAGGCCCGCCAGTGGTCGTCGACGATGAAGTCGGGCACCTTCGGTGCCACCATCGTGGGCATCACCCAGGGCGTGATCGGCACGAGCGCCATCGCGATCGCGAACATCCCGAACGCCCGCTTCCGCGCCACCGGGACGGTGCGCAGCGCACTGCCCCATGGCGCTCGCACGCGCCCCGAGGCCTCTCCGGTGTCGCCTTCCCCCGTCGCTTCGGTCGCGTCGCTTCCTGCGCTCCTCGGCCCCGACGACATCCCCCTCAGGGCGTCCCAGGAGAGCGCCACCAGTAGACCGACCACCCCGACCACGACCATCGTGAGCCGGGTGGGCTGCAGGAGTTCGAGCACCGGCACGTGCCCGCTGCTGATCAGCGCCCAGGGGCCGGGGATGCCGGTCTCCTTGCCGTTGACCACGACCTCGGGACCGATGCCGGCGACCACGAAGATGCCGGCGGCGATCGTGGCGATCCGGGCGACCTTGGAGCGGCGCCACAGCAGCACGGCCGCGGCCAGCACGACCAGCACCAGCGGCCAGCCGAACCAGGTGTTCTGCTCGGTGTGCCCGATGACCTTCTCGACGTACGCGTCGCCGGCGAGCGTGTCGCGGGCGAACGTGACGTACGCGGCGAGGTCCTCGCCCCAGCTGTGGAACTCGAAGGGCAGGCCGCGGTAGGACTGCGGGCCCCGGAACTGGAACCACATCGGGTACGCCAGCAGGGCGCCGGCCACCACCGCCGTGATGCCGAGGGACCCCAGGATGCGCGGGCCGTTCGGCCACACGTCACGGATCCTGACGAGCGTGATCACGCCCAGCGCGACGGCCGTGATCAGCAGCACTTCCTGGTTGATGAAGAACTGCCAGACGACGAGCCCGGCCATGATCAGGCCGTCTCTCATCACCCGGCCGGGCCGGCCCAGCCGCAGCGCGTAGAGCACCAGGAACGGCACCAGGAAGTGCGTGGAGAAGTTCGGCTGGCCGTTGGCGTGGTGGATGATGCCCGGCGCGAAGCCGATCACCGCGCCGCCCAGCCAGGCGGCCACCTTCGAGGTGACCAGGTGCCGCGAGAACACGTGGTAGCAGGCGTACGCGGTGCCCGCGAGGCCGCCGACGAGGAAGACCCAGTACGAGATCGCGCTGCCGAACACCATCGTGATCGGCGCCAGCGGGATCGAGATGCCGAGCACCGAGGTGTTCGCCATCAGGTTCACCCCGAAGGGGTAGTTCTGGCGCTCGGAGAACAGCGGGTTCTCGAGGTGCCGCACCGTGTACGCGCCGTGTTCGAGGAGCCACTCGAACCAGATCTGGTCGTTCGGGTTGTGCGCGGACACGCGGTCGAACGGGTTCAGGAACAGCCCGCCGGCCGTCCACAGCGCCAGCGCCACGAACGCGAGCGCGGCCACCAGGTCGGGGCGCCGGGTCGCGAAGCTCCGGGCCCGCGCGAGGCGCGAGGCCGCCTGGGGTTCCGCCTCCCCGTGAGACCCTGCTTGAGACCCTGCCTGGGACCCGGATGCGCCGGCCACCGTCGACCCGGCCGACCGGGGAGCGGGCGGTGTGGTGGCGACCGACCGCGGCTCGACCGATTCCGGTGGGGCGGTGTCGGTTGGCGTACTTGTCATGCGCGCCCGAGGTTCCTTCCGTTGCTGCCCGTTGGCTGCGTGAACCCACCGGACCTTACCTCCCCGCGCTGGGAGGTAGCCGGGCACAATGGGCGGGTGAACCGCATCGAGATCGTGGTGTGACGATGCTGAGCGGACCATTGGTCGGATTGTTGGTGACACGGTGACCGAGCACGGACCCGGCGCGCCCCCTCCGGGCGGCCCGCAGTGGGCCCCGCCCGGCGGGCAGATGCCGGCACAGGCTCCGGTGCAGGCTCCCGTACAGGCTCCCGTACAAGCGCCGCAGTATGCCGGGGCCTATCCGGGCGGTGGCGTCCCCGGTCCCTACGCGGCCGCTCCCGCTCCGGTCGTGCAGCCGCCGCCCGACGCGCGCACCGGTCCGGTGCACGTGGAGCCCGTGCACGGCACCGAGTTCGGGGTCGCGATCGTCTCCGTGCCGCCGACGTTCTCCGGCCAGGCCATCGGCAGCCTGGTGGCCGGCATCGCGTCGATCGTCGTGTCGCTCGTCGTGGGCTGCTTCGGCATCGCCGGTGGCGGTGAGGACTGGGGGGTGCTCGTCTCGGGCGCGTTCGCGATCCTGGCGGGGCTGCTGGGGTTGGCGGGCGTCGGGCTGGGCCTGGTGGCGGTGCGGCTGATCAAGGCGTCGCGGGGACGCATCACCGGGCGCGGGGTGGCCGTCTCGGGAATCGTCTGCGGTGGTTCGGGTGTTGTACTCACCGCTGGCGGCATGCTGCTCGCCCTCGTGACCCTGGTCTCGGTGAGCTCCTGAGACCGCGTGTCGCAGCGCGATCGGGCAGGTACTCTGGATATCGAAAGTCGCTCATCCGGCCCCCGATTTTGACCGGGGTACCTGTGGTGGGTACTCTTTCTCTTCGTGCCCGGCTTCGCCGGGCGGATTGTGTGCGCCCGCGCCGGCGCTCACCTCGGTGGCGGTCCGGCGACCTGGCTGACTACTCAGCTCGTGTGCCCGCCAACGGTTGGCAATCCGTCCGGGATTCCGTGTGCGACAGACAACCCGGGGGTCCTCCCCGGGACAGAGGGTTGAGACCGCAGGCGGGGCGACACGCCCGACCGCGGGGGTCGGTGAAGACCGATCCGGCGCTCACGACATTTCGCTATAGACAGACGACATAAAGACAGCAACGAAGCAGTAAACCGGCACGGCCGCCACGGCCGAAGGGAGAGGCAGACCCGGTGCCCACCATCCAGCAGCTGGTCCGTAAGGGCCGCAAGGCCAAGATCAGCAAGAGCAAGACTCCGGCGCTGAAGGGGTGCCCGCAGCGGCGCGGTGTGTGCACGCGTGTGTACACCACCACGCCGAAGAAGCCGAACTCGGCTCTGCGCAAGGTCGCCCGTGTCCGGCTGATGAGCGGGTTCGAGGTCACGGCCTACATCCCCGGCGTTGGTCACAACCTGCAGGAGCACTCGATCGTGCTCGTGCGTGGCGGTCGCGTGAAGGACCTCCCCGGCGTCCGTTACAAGATCATCCGTGGTTCGCTCGACACCCAGGGTGTGCGTAACCGCAAGCAGGCTCGCAGCCGCTACGGCGCGAAGAAGGAGAAGAGCTGACATGCCGCGTAAGGGCCCAGCCCCGCGCCACCCGTTGGTGGCCGACCCGGTGTACAACTCGCCGCTGGTCACGCAGCTGATCAACAAGATCCTGCTTGGCGGCAAGCGGCAGCTCGCGGAGCGCATCGTGTACAGCGCGCTGGAAGGCTGCCGGGAGAAGACCAGCACCGACCCGGTCGTCACCCTGAAGCGTGCGATGGACAACGTGAAGCCGACCCTCGAGGTGCGCAGCCGCCGTGTCGGTGGCGCCACCTACCAGGTGCCGGTCGAGGTGCGTCCGCCCCGGGCCGTGACGCTGGGCCTGCGCTGGCTGGTGCAGTACTCCCGCGCCCGCCGTGAGAAGACCATGATCGAGCGGCTGATGAACGAGCTTCTCGACGCGAGCAACGGTCTTGGCGCCGCCGTCAAGCGGCGTGAGGACACGCACAAGATGGCCGAGTCCAACAAGGCCTTCGCGCACTACCGCTGGTAACGGGACCGCAGTCCCCGCCGGCGTTTGACTCGGGGGTGATCCCCCCAAGGAAGGGAACACCGTGGCAGCCGCAGACGCCGCCCTCGCGAAGCTCCGCAACATCGGCATCATGGCGCACATCGATGCCGGCAAGACCACGACGACCGAGCGCATCCTGTTCTACACCGGTATCACGTACAAGATCGGTGAAGTTCACGAGGGCGCGGCCGTCATGGACTGGATGGAGCAGGAGCAGGAGCGCGGCATCACCATCACTTCCGCCGCGACCAAGTGCGAGTGGAACGGCCACACCATCCAGATCATCGACACGCCGGGGCACGTCGACTTCACGGTCGAGGTCGAGCGCTCGCTGCGGGTCCTGGACGGCGCGGTGGCGGTCTACGACGGTGTCGCCGGCGTGGAGCCGCAGACCGAGAACGTCTGGCGGCAGGCCGACAAGTACCACGTCCCGCGGATGTGCTTCGTCAACAAGCTCGACCGCACCGGGGCCGACTTCTTCCGTTGCGTGCAGATGATGAAGGAGCGGCTCAACGCCACCACCCTCGTCCTGCAGATCCCGATCGGGTTGGAGGCCGACCACATCGGCGTCGTCGATCTGGTCGGCATGCGTGCGCTCACCTGGCGTGGGGAGACGAAGAAGGGCGAGGACTACGCGGTCGAGGAGATCCCGGCCGACCTCGCCGACCAGGCCGCCGAATGGCGCGAGAAGCTTCTGGAGACCCTCTCCGAGGCCGACGACGACATCATGGTCAAGTACCTCGACGGCGAGGAGCTGTCGGAGTCCGAGATCAAGAAGGCGATCCGGCGGGCCACGATCGACGGCAAGCTCAACCCGGTCGTCTGCGGGTCGGCGTTCAAGAACAAGGGCGTGCAGCCCATGCTCGACGCCGTGGTCGACTACCTGCCCTCGCCGCTCGACATCCCGGCGATCGAGGGCACGGCCACCGACGGCGAGACGCCGCTGCAGCGCAAGCCCTCGGTGACCGAGCCGTTCTCGGCGCTGGCGTTCAAGATCCAGACGGACAAGCACCTCGGCAAGCTGACGTACGTGCGGATCTACTCCGGCAAGCTCGACTCCGGGTCCCAGGTGATCAACTCCACCAAGGACCGCAAGGAGCGCATCGGCAAGATCTACCAGATGCACGCGAACAAGCGTGAGGAGCGGTCGACGGCCCAGGCCGGCGACATCATCGCCGTGCAGGGTCTCAAGCAGACCACCACCGGCGACACGCTCTGCGACCCGCAGCACGCGGTGATCCTGGAGTCGATGACGTTCCCGGAGCCGGTCATCCAGGTCGCGATCGAGCCGAAGAGCAAGGCCGACCAGGAGAAGCTGTCGACCGCCATCCAGCGGCTCGCCGAGGAGGACCCGACCTTCCGGGTGCACCTCGACGAGGAGACCGGCCAGACGGTCATCGCCGGCATGGGCGAGCTGCACCTCGACATCCTCGTCGACCGCATGCGGCGCGAGTTCAACGTCGAGGCCAACATCGGCAAGCCGCAGGTGGCCTACCGCGAGACGATCCGCAAGACGGTCGAGAAGGTCACGTACGTCCACAAGAAGCAGACCGGTGGGTCGGGCCAGTACGCCAAGGTGATCGTCACCCTGGAGCCGCTGGACCTCTCGTCGGACGGCCCGACGTACGAGTTCGTCAACGCCGTCACCGGTGGTCGGATCCCGAAGGAGTTCATCCCCTCGGTCGACGCCGGTGCCCAGGACGCGATGCAGTACGGCATCCTGGCCGGCTACCCGCTGGTCGGTGTCAAGCTGACGCTGGTCGACGGGCAGTACCACGAGGTCGACTCGTCGGAAATGGCATTCAAGATCGCCGGTTCGATGGCGCTGAAGGAAGCGGCCAAGATGGCCAGTCCCGTGCTCCTCGAACCGATGATGGGCGTCGAGGTCGTCACCCCCGAGGACAACATGGGTGACGTCATCGGCGACCTCAACTCCCGCCGGGGCACCATCCAGGCCATGGAGGAGCGTAGCGGCGCCCGCGTCGTGCGCGCTCTGGTGCCGCTGTCGGAGATGTTCGGCTACGTCGGCGACCTGCGGTCGAAGACCCAGGGCCGGGCGAGCTACACGATGCAGTTCGACTCCTACAACGAGGTTCCGCAGAACGTCGCCAAGGAGATCATCGCGAAGGCGACGGGCGAGTAATCTCCCCTAGCGTTAGCGGGATTGAACTGCTGAAAGTACCGGGCCTAGGCCGTCGGCCGTTAGACCCAAGTCGCGTACGAACCATGCAAGTCCTTGAGGAGGACACCAGTGGCGAAGGCGAAGTTCGAGCGGACTAAGCCGCACGTCAACATCGGCACCATCGGTCACATCGACCACGGTAAGACGACGCTGACCGCGGCCATTACCAAGGTGCTGCACGACAAGATGCCGGCCCTCAACCCGTACACGCCGTTCGACGAGATCGACAAGGCGCCGGAGGAGAAGGCCCGCGGTATCACGATCTCCATCGCGCACGTCGAGTACCAGACCGAGGCGCGGCACTACGCCCACGTCGACTGCCCCGGTCACGCCGACTACATCAAGAACATGATCACCGGTGCCGCCCAGATGGACGGCGCGATCCTGGTGGTCGCGGCGACCGACGGACCGATGCCGCAGACCCGCGAGCACGTCCTCCTGGCCCGCCAGGTCGGCGTCCCCTACATCGTCGTGGCGCTCAACAAGAGCGACATGGTCGACGACGAGGAGCTGCTCGAGCTGGTCGAGCTCGAGGTCCGCGAGCTGCTGTCGGCGCAGGAGTACCCCGGCGACGACCTGCCGGTCGTGCGGGTCTCGGCGCTGAAGGCGCTCGAGGGTGACGAGAAGTGGGCCGACGCGCTCATGGAGCTGATGAACGCGGTCGACACCGCGATCCCGCAGCCCGAGCGTGAGACCGACAAGCCGTTCCTCATGCCGGTCGAGGACGTCTTCACGATCACCGGTCGCGGCACGGTCGTCACCGGCCGCTGCGAGCGTGGCGTCCTCAAGCCGAACGAGGAAGTCGAGATCGTCGGCATCCGGTCGAAGTCGATCAAGACCGTCTGCACGGGCATCGAGATGTTCCGCAAGGTTCTCGAAGACGCGCGCGCGGGTGAGAACGTCGGTCTGCTGCTGCGCGGTGTGAAGCGCGAGGACGTCGAGCGCGGCATGGTCGTCGTCAAGCCGGGCTCCAACACCCCGCACACCGACTTCGAGGCGACCGTCTACATCCTCTCGAAGGAGGAGGGTGGCCGGCACACGCCGTTCTTCCAGAACTACCGGCCGCAGTTCTACTTCCGTACCACCGACGTGACCGGCGTCGTGACCCTCCCCGAGGGCACCGAGATGGTCATGCCGGGCGACACGACCACGATGACGGTCGCGCTGATCCAGCCCATCGCGATGGAGGAGCAGCTGCGCTTCGCCATCCGTGAGGGTGGTCGCACGGTCGGCGCGGGCCGCGTCACCAAGATCATCAAGTAGTCGCCGCCGGGCATCGACCCCGATTTGGGGATCGGTGCCCGGTACGGCATACTGGACAGGTTGCGTTGCGTGGCGGCTGAGGCTGCTGGGGGACATTAGGTAACCAGTAGCTTCAGCCGCTTCGTGCGGGTGCCCGATCTGGACCACGTTCTTGTGGGCCGGGGCGATCCGGAACCGCAGCGGCTGGGCGCGCCGCGCCCGTGGGAACATCCACCGCTCAGGTAGGTCACCGAGTGATCAACCATGGCCGGAGTCTGGCCCACGAACGCGACACGCCCGACCGCGGGGGTCGGAGGGCAGATGACAACACGGCAGCACCGGACCCGGTTCGACCCGCTGTGAAGCAAGTGGCAACCGGAGTTGTGTGGGGATCTGAGTCCCCGCAGGGAGGAAGACCATGGCGGGACAGAAGATCCGCATCCGGCTCAAGGCGTACGACCACGAGGTCGTCGACACCTCGGCCCGGAAGATCGTCGAGACGGTCCAGCGGACGGGGGCGGATGTCGCCGGACCGGTGCCGCTGCCTACTGAGATCAACCGCTACTGCGTGATCCGCTCGCCGCACAAGTACAAGGACTCGCGCGAGCACTTCGAGATGCGCACGCACAAGCGTCTGATCGACATCATCAACCCCACGCCGAAGACCGTCGACTCGCTCATGCGGCTCGACCTCCCGGCGGGCGTTGACATCGAGATCAAGCTGTAGGGGTAGTTCGACTATGGATAGGCAAGTCAAGGGCATCCTGGGCGCGAAGCTCGGCATGACCCAGGTGTGGGACAACGGCAAGGTCGTCCCGGTCACCGTGGTTCAGGCCGGCCCCTGCGTCGTCACCCAGGTACGCACCCCCGAGAAGGACGGGTACAGCGCCGTCCAGATCGCGTACGGCGCGATCGACCCGCGCAAGGTGAACAAGCCGGAGAGCGGCCACTTCGCGAAGGCGGACGTGGCGCCGCGGCGGTTCCTGGTGGAGCTCCGTACCACCGACGCGTCGGAGTACGAGCTCGGCTCCGAGATCACGGTCGAGGGCTTCCCGGCCGGTCAGGTCATCGACGTGACCGGCGTGACCAAGGGCAAGGGCTTCGCCGGTGTCATGAAGCGGCACGGGTTCAAGGGCCTGGGCGCCGCGCACGGCGTCGAGCGCAAGCACCGCTCGCCCGGCTCGATCGGCGGCTGCGCCTCGCCCGGCCGCGTGTTCAAGGGCGTCCGGATGGCCGGTCGCATGGGTGGCGTCCGCTACACCGTGCAGAACCTGCGCATCCAGGCCATCGACACCGAGCAGAACCTGATCCTGGTGCGGGGCGCGATCCCCGGCCCGAAGGGTGCCACGGTTCTCCTCCGTACGGCCTCCAAGGCCCGGGTCGTGAAGGGCGGTGCCGCATGAGCAGCGTCGACGTGAAGGACCACGAGGGCACGAAGACCGCCTCGGTCGAGCTGCCCGCCGACATCTTCGACGTGCAGGCCAACATCCCGCTGATGCACCAGGTCGTCGTCGCCCAGCTCGCCGCCGCGCGGCAGGGCACGCACAAGGTGAAGACGCGGGGCGAGGTCGCTGGCGGCGGCAAGAAGCCCTACAAGCAGAAGGGCACCGGCCGCGCCCGTCAGGGCTCGATCCGGGCGCCGCAGTTCACCGGTGGTGGCGTCGTCCACGGCCCGGTGCCGCGTGACTACAGCCAGCGGGTCAACAAGAAGATGAAGGCCGCCGCCCTGCGCGGTGCGCTCTCCGACCGGGCCCGCGCCGGCGCCGTCCACGTGGTGGAGCAGTTCGTGACGGGGGAGACCCCGCGCACGAAGGACGCCATCGCCGCGCTGGCGAACATCACCGACAGCCGCAAGGTGCTGGTGGTTCTCCCGTCCGCCGACGAGCTCAACTGGTACTCGCTGCGGAACCTGGGTCACGTGCACCTGATCGAGGCCGGTCAGCTCAACACGTACGACGTGCTGAACGCTGACGCGGTCGTCTTCACCTCCCCGGCCCTCGACGAGTTCCTCGGCGTTCCCGCCGAGCGCACCGAGGTCGCTGTCTCCACAAAGAAGTCGGAGAAGGCGGAGAAGGCCGACAAGGACGAGAAGCCCTCGAAGGCCAAGGCCGCCAAGGCCAAGGCCGACGACGAGGCCGACGCCGACGAGGAGGAGGAGAAGTGACCACGGTCGCCGACCCGCGTGACGTGATCATCGCTCCGGTGATCTCCGAGAAGAGCTACGGCGAGCTGAACCGCAACTGGTACACGTTCCTGGTTCACCCGGACGCCAACAAGACGCAGATCAAGATCGCGATTCAGCAGATCTTCGACGTGCGTGTGCTCACCGTCAACACGCTCAACCGGGAGGGCAAGCGCAAGCGCACCCGCACCGGTTGGGGCAAGCGCAAGAACACGAAGCGCGCGATGGTGAAGCTGGCCGATGGCGACCGGATCGAAGCCTTCGGCGGCCCGGTCAGCTAAGGGGTGGAGTAACGATGCCAATCCGCAAGTACAAGCCGACCTCGCCGGGCCGTCGTGGTTCGAGCGTCTCCGACTTCGCCGAGATCACTCGGTCGACGCCGGAGAAGTCGCTGCTGCGTCCGCTGCACAGCAAGGGCGGCCGCAACGTGCACGGCAAGGTGACCGCCCGGCACCAGGGCGGCGGCCACAAGCGCCAGTACCGGGTGATCGACTTCAAGCGGGCCGACAAGGACGGCGTGCCGGCCAAGGTCGCCCACATCGAGTACGACCCGAACCGCACCGCGCGCATCGCGCTGCTGCACTTCGTCGACGGCGAGAAGCGCTACATCATCGCGCCGAAGGACATCAAGCAGGGCGACCGCATCGAAGCCGGCCCCAGCGCCGACATCAAGCCGGGCAACAACCTGCCGCTGCGCAATATCCCGGTCGGTACCACCGTGCACGCGGTGGAGCTGCGCCCGGGCGGCGGCGCCAAGATGGCCCGTTCCGCCGGTGTGGGGATCCAGCTGCTCGGCCGGGAAGGCGCGTACGCGACGCTGCGCATGCCGTCCGGTGAGATCCGTCGTGTCGACGTGCGCTGCCGCGCCACCGTCGGCGAGATCGGCAACGCCGACCAGTCGAACATCAACTGGGGCAAGGCCGGTCGTAACCGCTGGAAGGGCAAGCGCCCGACCGTCCGCGGTGTCGCGATGAACCCGGTCGACCACCCGCACGGCGGTGGTGAGGGCAAGACGTCCGGTGGTCGCCACCCGGTGAACCCCAAGGGCAAGCCCGAGGGTCGCACCCGTCGCAAGGGTCAGCCGAGCGACCGCATGATCGTCCGTCGCCGGTACGCCACGCGGAAGCGCGGCTAAGGAGCTATAGAAGATGCCACGCAGCCTGAAGAAGGGCCCGTTCATCGACGACCACCTTGCCAAGAAGGTGGAGGCCCAGAACAGCCGTAATTCCAAGAACGTGATCAAGACGTGGTCGCGCCGGTCGACGATCATCCCCGACATGATCGGCCACACGATCGCCGTGCACGACGGTCGCAAGCACCACCCGGTGTTCATCACCGAGGCGATGGTCGGCCACAAGCTGGGCGAGTTCGCGCTCACCCGCACGTTCAAGGGCCACGAGAAGGACGACCGGAAGAGCCGCCGCCGCTAAGCGGCTGCCGCGATAGTTGAGGGGAATCTCCCGATGCCAACCAAGGGCGATGCGCCGGCGCTGCCGGGCGCCCGGGCGGTTGCGCGGCACGTGCGCATCTCGCCGATGAAGGCGCGCCGTGTGGTCAACCTCGTTCGCGGGCTGCCCGCGAAGGAGGCGCTCACGGTGCTGCAGTTCGCGCCGCAGGCGGCGAGCGAGCCGGTCTACAAGGTGCTCGCCAGCGCGATCGCCAACGCCGAGAACAACGAGCGGCTCGACCCGGACTCGCTGCTGGTCGCCGAGGCCTACGTCGACGAGGGCATCACCGCCAAGCGGTTCCGCCCCCGCGCGCAGGGCCGGGCGTACCGGATCCGCAAGCGTTCCTGCCACATCACGATCGTGGTCGAGAGCGTGCCGGCCGCCGGTGGCGGCCGTCGTGGCTCCGCCGCGGGTCGTGGTCGCGCCGCCGACGTGACGGCCGCGCCGTCGCGCCGCTCGAAGGCCGCGCCGGCCAAGGCCAGCAAGGCGACCGAGGCGCAGGCTGCCGACGACGAGGCGATCGAGGCAACTGACGACGCCGACACGGCAGACGAGCCGAAGGCGGCGAAGAAGGCCGCCAAGAAGGCCGCCGACAAGGCTGAGCCGAAGGCCAAGAAGGCCGACAAGGCCGAGAAGAAGGCCGACGCCGAGGCCGAGGAAGGGACCGAGTAATGGGTCAGAAAGTCCACCCGCACGGGTTCCGGCTCGGCATCAGCACCGAGTGGCGGTCGACCTGGTACGCGGACAAGCTCTACAAGGACTACATCAAGGAGGATGTTCGCATCCGCCGGATGATGTCCAAGGGTCTGGAGCGGGCCGGGATCGCGAAGGTCGACATCGAGCGCACCCGTGACCGGGTCCGTGTCGACATCCACACCGCGCGTCCGGGCATCGTCATCGGCCGTAAGGGTGCCGAGGCCGACCGCATCCGCGCCGACCTGGAGAAGCTCACCGGCAAGCAGGTGCAGCTGAACATCCACGAGATCAAGAACCCGGAGTCCGACGCGCAGCTGGTGGCGCAGAGCGTCGCCGAGCAGCTGTCGAGCCGGGTCAGCTTCCGGCGCGCGATGCGTAAGTCGATGCAGGGCGCGATGAAGAACCCGCTCGTGCGGGGCATCCGGGTGCAGGTCTCGGGCCGTCTCGGCGGCGCGGAGATGAGCCGCACCGAGTTCTACCGCGAGGGCCGGGTCCCGCTGCACACGCTGCGGGCCAACATCGAGTACGGCTTCTTCGAGGCCCGTACTCCGTTCGGCCGCATCGGTGTGAAGGTGTGGATCTACAAGGGTGACGCCGTGCCGGGCCGCGAGGCCCCGCAGGAGGCGCCGTCGCGTGGACGTCGTGACCGTGCCGACCGGCCGGAGCGGCCGCGTCGTGGCCGGTCGGGCTCGTCCGGCACCACCGCGGGTGGCACCGAGGCCGGCAGGGCCGCGGCAGCCGAGCAGGCCGCCGCGTCGGCGCCGGCCGCGGCTCCGGCCGAGCAGGCCGCGGCACCCGCAGCAACGCAGGAGCAGGAGGGCTGACCAATGCTGATGCCTCGCAAGCCTCCGAAGGGCTTTCGTAAGCCGCACCGGCCCACCCGGACGGGTGCGGCCAAGGGCGGCACGAAGGTGACGTTCGGCGACTTCGGCATCCAGGCGCTGGAGTCGGGATACATCACCAACCGGCAGATCGAGTCGGCCCGTATCGCGATGAACCGGCACATCCGCCGTGGCGGTAAGGTCTGGATCCCGATCTTCCCGGACCGGGCGCTGACCAAGAAGCCCGCCGAGACGCGGATGGGCTCGGGTAAGGGCTCGCCGGAGTGGTGGATCTACAACGTGAAGCCGGGCCGCATCCTGTTCGAGATGTCGTTCGCCAACGAGGCGATCGCGCGTGAGGCGATGCGCCGCGCGATCCACAAGCTTCCGGTGAAGTGCCGCATCGTCAAGCGCGAAGTGGGAGATGCCTGATGGCGGCGGGAATCGCGGCCTCGGAGCTGCGTGAGCAGAGTGACGAGGAGCTGGTCGCACGTCTGCGTGAGGCCAAGGCCGAGCTGTTCAACCTGCGGGTGCAGTCGGCCACCGGTCAGCTCGACAACCACAGCCGGCTTCCGGTGATCCGGAAGGACATCGCCCGGATCTACACGATCATGCGTGAGCGCGAGCTCGGCCTGTCCACCGCGCCTGACGAGCCCGCAGCCGATGTTGAGGTGACGAAGTGACCGAACCGACCGAAGAGCAGCAGACCGAGGTCCGCGGACGCCGTAAGGTCCGCGAGGGCCTGGTGGTCAGCGCCAAGATGCAGAAGACCGTCGTCGTCGAGGTCGAGGACCGCGTGAAGCACGCCCTCTACGGCAAGGTCATGCGGCGCACCACCAAGCTCAAGGCGCACGACGAGAAGGAGTGCGGCCTCGGCGACCGGGTCCTGCTGATGGAGACCCGTCCGCTGTCCGCGACGAAGCGCTGGCGCGTCGTCGAGATCCTCGAACGCGCCAAGTAAGCATGCGAGTTCCGTCAGGCACCGGGGCTGTGCTGCCGGGGCGAGGGGGCTCTGCCACCCTCGCGCGCCCCCGAAAGGCAGCGCGGGCCGGTGAACCGGCGAGACATAGGAGACAGAAGTGATTCAGCAGGAGTCGCGGCTGCGGGTGGCCGACAACACCGGTGCACGGGAGATTCTGTGCATCCGGGTTCTCGGCGGCTCGGGGCGGCGCTACGCGAGCATCGGTGACGTCATCGTCGCCACGGTCAAGGACGCGATCCCGGGCGCCGGCGTGAAGAAGGGCGACGTGGTCAAGGCCGTCGTCGTCCGCACCGCGAAGGAGAAGCGTCGGCCCGACGGCTCGTACATCCGCTTCGACGAGAACGCCGCCGTGATCATCAAGGACGGTGGCGACCCCCGCGGCACCCGTATCTTCGGCCCGGTGGGCCGTGAGCTGCGGGACAAGCGGTTCATGAAGATCATCTCGCTTGCACCGGAGGTGCTGTAACCGTGAAGGTCAAGAAGGGCGACACGGTTCTCGTCATCGCCGGCAAGGACAAGGGCGCCAAGGGCAAGGTCATCGCGGCGTACCCGCGCCTTGACAAGGTGCTCGTCGAGGGCGTGAACCGCGTCAAGAAGCACACCCGGATCCGCACCACGAACCGCGGCGCCAAGACCGGTGGCATCGTCACGCAGGAGGCCCCGATCCACGTGTCGAACGTGATGGTGCTGGACTCCGACGGCAAGCCGACCCGCGTCGGTTACCGGATCGACGATGACAACCAGAAGGTGCGCATCTCGCGGCGCTCCGGCAAGGACCTGTGATGACGACCAGCACTGCTGAGAAGACCCTTCCGCGGCTCAAGAGCAAGTACCGCGAGGAGATCGCCGGCCAGCTGCGCGAGCAGTTCAGCTACGGCAACGCGATGCAGGTGCCGCGGCTGGTGAAGATCGTCGTCAACATGGGTGTCGGTGACGCCGCCCGCGACGCGAAGCTCATCGACGGCGCGGTGCGCGACCTCGCGACGATCACCGGCCAGAAGCCGCAGGTGCGGCGGGCCAAGAAGTCCATCGCGCAGTTCAAGCTCCGCGAGGGCATGCCGATCGGCGCGAAGGTGACCCTGCGCGGCGACCGGATGTGGGAGTTCCTGGACCGGCTGCTGTCGATCGCGCTTCCGCGTATCCGTGACTTCCGCGGCCTCGACGGGCGCAAGCTCGACGGCAACGGGAACTACACGTTCGGGCTCACCGAGCAGTCGGTGTTCCACGAGATCGACCAGGACCGCATCGACCGTCCGCGCGGTATGGACATCACGATCGTCACCACCGCACCGACCGACGACGAGGGCCGGGCGCTGCTGAAGCTCCTCGGCTTCCCGTTCAAGGAGAACTGATCCATGGCTAAGAAGGCGCTGATCATCAAGGCGGCGGCCAAGCCGAAGTTCGCGGTGCGGGCGTACACCCGTTGCCAGCGCTGCGGGCGGCCGAAGGCGGTCTACCGCAAGTTCGGCCTGTGCCGCGTCTGTGTCCGCGAGATGGCGCACCGGGGCGAACTGCCCGGCGTGTCGAAGGCTTCCTGGTAGTCCTTGCTTCGCCGTAGGCCAGGCGCTGTTTCTGGAACCGCGGCGAGAAAGAGAGCAATCAACCCATGACCATGACCGACCCGATCGCAGACATGCTGACCCGTCTGCGCAACGCCAACCAGGCGTACCACGACCGGGTGCAGATGCCGTACTCGAAGATCAAGGCGAACATCGCCGAGGTCCTCAAGTCCGAGGGCTACGTCTCCACCTGGGCCGTTCAGGACCCCGAGGAGGGTGCTGTCGGCAAGAGCCTGATCGTCGAGCTCAAGTACGGCCAGAACCGCGAGCGCAGCCTCGCCGGCATCCGGCGGGTGTCCAAGCCCGGCCTCCGGGTGTACGCGAAGGCAGTCGAGCTGCCGCGGGTGCTCGGCGGCCTGGGCGTCGCAATCATCTCGACGTCCCAGGGCCTGCTGACCGACCGGCAGGCGCGCAAGCGTGGGGTGGGCGGGGAAGTCCTCGCCTACGTCTGGTAGGAGGCAGAACCATGTCACGAATCGGACGTAAGCCGATCCCGGTTCCCAACGGCGTCGACATCAAGCTCGACGGTGCGACCGTCACGGTGAAGGGGCCCAAGGGCCAGCTGAGCCACACCGTCGCAGAGCCCATCTCGGTGGAGAAGGGCGAGGACGGCCAGTTCTACGTCTCGCGCCCGGACGACGAGCGCAAGTCCAAGGAGCTGCACGGCCTCAGCCGCACGCTGATCGCCAACATGGTCGTCGGCGTCACCGAGGGCTACCGTAAGAGCCTGGAGATCGCCGGTACCGGTTACCGCGTCACGGCCAAGGGCAGCGACCTCGAGTTCGCGCTCGGCTTCTCGCACCCGGTGCTCGTCAAGGCCCCGGCGGGCATCACCTTCACGGTCGAGCGGCCCACGCTGTTCCACGTCGCCGGCATCGACAAGCAGCAGGTCGGTGAGGTGGCCGCCAACATCCGCAAGATCCGTCCGCCGGAGCCGTACAAGGGCAAGGGCGTGAAGTACGTCGGCGAGGTCATTCGTCGCAAGGCTGGGAAGGCAGGCAAGAAGTGAGCGCGACGCTCCTCAAGCGCCGGGGTGGCGGCGGTACCGCTGCCACGCGCCGCATCGGGCGGGCGCGGCGACACTTCCGCATCCGCAAGAACGTGCAGGGCACGGTCGCTCGGCCGCGCCTGGTGGTCACGCGTTCGCTGCGGCACATCGTCGCCCAGCTCGTCGACGACAACAATGGCCACACGATCGCGTCGGCGTCGACGATGGACGCCTCGCTGCGCGGTGGCGACGGCACCAAGAGCGACGCCGCCCGTAAGGTCGGCACGCTGCTCGCGGAGCGGGCGAAGGCCGCCGGCATCAGCAAGGTCGTCTTCGACCGTGGAGGCAACCGGTACGCGGGCCGCATCGCGGCCCTCGCCGACGCCGCCCGCGAAGCCGGGCTCGAGTTCTAGGAAGGAATGTCCAATGCCTGGTCCACAGCGCAGGGGCGGCGGGTCCGGAGGCTCCGAGGGCGGCGGCGGTCGTCGTGACGGCGGCGGTCGTCGTGACGGCGGCGGTCGTGGTGGTCCCGCGGAGAAGAGCCCGCACCTCGAGCGGGTCGTCTCGATCAACCGCGTAGCCAAGGTCGTCAAGGGTGGTCGCCGGTTCAGCTTCACCGCGCTCGTCGTGGTGGGCGACGGTGACGGCACGGTCGGCGTCGGCTACGGGAAGGCCAAGGAGGTGCCCGCGGCCATCGCCAAGGGCGTCGAGGAGGCCAAGAAGCACTTCTTCAAGGTGCCCCGGATCAACGCCACCATCCCGCACCCGGTTCAGGGCGAGGACGCCGCCGGCGTCGTCCTCCTGAAGCCGGCGAGCGCCGGTACCGGCGTCATCGCCGGTGGCCCGGTGCGCGCGGTGCTGGAGTGCGCCGGTATCCACGACGTGCTGTCGAAGAGCCTCGGCTCCTCGAACGCGATCAACATCGTCCACGCGACGGTGGCGGCGCTGAAGATGCTCGAGTCGCCGGAGGCCGTGGCCGCGCGCCGTGGTCTGCCGGTGGAAGATGTGGCGCCGGCCGCGATGCTGGCCGCCCGGGCCGGGGTGAGTGCCTGATGCCTCGGCTCAAGGTCACGCAGACGCGGTCCGTCATCGGCACGAAGCAGAATCAGCGCGAGACGCTGCGTTCGCTCGGCCTGAAGCGGATCAACGACGCGGTGGTCAAGGAGGATCGGCCCGAGATCCGGGGCATGATCCGTACCGTGACCCACCTCGTGCGCGTTGAGGAGGTGGAGTGACGATGGTGATCAAGATCCATCACCTGCGCCCGGCGCCCGGCGCCAAGACCGAGAAGATCCGTGTCGGTCGTGGTGAGGGCTCCAAGGGCAAGTCGGCCGGTCGCGGTACCAAGGGCTCGAAGGCCCGGAAGAACGTGCCGGCCTGGTTCGAGGGTGGCGCGACGCCGATCCACATGCGGCTGCCCAAGATGAAGGGCTTCCGCAACTACTTCCGGGTGGAGTTCCAGGTGATCAACCTGGACCGCCTGGCGAAGCTCTACCCGCAGGGCGGCACTGTGACCGCCGACGACCTGCGTGAGAGCGGCGCGGTGCGCAAGCGTCAGCCGGTCAAGGTGCTGGGCACCGGTGACCTGGGTGGCGTGAAGCTCGACATCACGGCCGACGCGTTCAGTTCGTCGGCCCGCGAGAAGATCACCGCTGCTGGGGGTACGGTTCGGGTCGTCGGCGAAGAGCCCGCTTCCTGAATCGAACGTCGTCTGTGTGGCGTCCGTCATCGGCCGAGGCCGACCGATGGACGCCACATGGCTACTTGATACCCCGAGTGTCCTGTTAGAGTCCGTTCGCAGTGTGTTTCTTCGTGAACACGCTCCCAGTTACTCAGACCGGTCGGTGCTGGACCCCGCCAATTCCAGGCGGCCGCCGCGCGCAGGAGGATGAAGTTGCTATCCGCCTTTTTCAGTGCGTTCAAGACGCCTGACCTGCGCAAGAAGATCATCTTTACACTAGCGATCGTTGCCATCTACCGGCTGGGCGCGACGCTGCCCAGCCCGGGCGTCTCGTACGGCAACGTGCAGCGGTGTATCGACCGGGTGCAGGACAGCGACGCCGGCGGCGACGTCTTCACGCTGCTGAACCTGTTCTCCGGTGGTGCGCTGCTCCAGCTGTCGGTCTTCGCGCTGGGCATCATGCCGTACATCACGGCGAGCATCATCCTGCAGCTGCTCACGGTCGTGATCCCGCGACTCGAGGCGCTGAAGAAGGAAGGCCAGTCCGGCCAGGCGAAGATCACCCAGTACACCCGGTACCTGACGCTCGGCCTGGCCGTGCTGCAGGCGTCGGCGTTCGTCGCCCTGGCCCGCTCGGGCCAGCTGTTCAACAACCAGTGCGACGACGTGCCGATCATCCCGGAGGACACCGGGCTCAGCATCTGGGTCACCGTCGGGCTCATCGTGGTCACGATGACCGCCGGTACCGGCGTGATCATGTGGTTCGGCGAGCTCATCACCGACCGCGGCGTCGGTAACGGCATGTCGGTGCTGATCTTCTCGTCGATCGCCGCCCGGCTGCCCTACGAGGGCTACCAGATCTACCAGAACAGCAAGACCAGCTTCTTCGTGGCGCTGGGCATCGGCGTCCTGGTGATCACCGGTGTGGTCTTCATCGAGCAGGCCCAGCGGCGGGTGCCCGTCCAGTACGCCAAGCGCATGATCGGCCGGCGGATGTACGGCGGCACCTCCACCTACATCCCGCTGAAGGTCAACCAGGCGGGTGTCATCCCGGTGATCTTCGCGTCGTCGCTGCTGTACCTGCCGCAGCTCGGCGTGCAGCTGGCCGGCGAGAACAGCACCAACCCGGTGGTCGTGTTCGTGCAGCGGTACCTGGTCGACCAGAGCGACCCGGTCCACATTGTCACGTACTTCCTCATGATCGTCTTCTTCACGTACTTCTACGTCGGCATCACGTTCAACCCGACCGAGGTCGCCGACAACATGCGGAAGTACGGTGGGTTCGTCCACGGCATCCGTCCGGGCAAGCCCACGGCCGAGTATCTGGACTTCATCCTGAGCCGGATCACCCTTCCCGGCGCGCTCTACCTCGGCATCATTTCGGTCCTGCCCAACCTCTTCATCGGTCTGATCGGTGGCCAGCAGGCGCTGCAGAACTTCCCGTTCGGCGGTACCGCTGTTCTGATCATGGTCGGCGTCGGCCTGGAGACCGTGAAGCAGATCGAGAGCCAGCTCATGCAGCGCAACTACGAAGGGTTCCTGCGCAAGTGACGACAGTGTCTGATGCGCCCGCCTGCGCGGGCGCGGGCTCGGCGCCCTTCCGGCGCCGCCTTCCCTCGTCGCTTCGGTCGCTCCGCTCCCTGCGCTCCTCAGTCCAGGCGGCGCCGGCGCCGAGCCGGTGTTTCGACGGTCTCTCCAGCCCGGGCGGCGCCAGCCCCGGGGCGGGCGCATGAGGCTCGTCCTGGTCGGCCCGCCAGGGGCGGGTAAGGGCACACAGGCGGAGTTCATCGCTGCCCACCTCGCTGTGCCGAAGATCTCGACCGGAGACATCTTCCGGGCCAACGTCGCCCAGGGCACGCCCCTGGGCGTCGAGGCCAAGCGCTACATGGACGCCGGACAGCTCGTTCCCGACGAGGTCACCATCAACATGGTGGCCGACCGCCTCGCCGAGCCCGACGCCACCGACGGGTTCCTGCTCGACGGCTTCCCCCGCACGGTTCCGCAGGCGATCGCCCTCGACAAGATGCTCATCGAGCTGAGCTCCGGCCTCGACGTCGTGCTCGAGCTCGTGGTCGAGAACGAGGAGGTCGTGCGGCGGTTGTCGGGCCGGCGTACCTGCCGGGGCTGCGGCAAGATCTGGCACGTCGAGTTCGACGCCCCGCAGCGTGAGGGCTTCTGCGACCGGTGCGGCTCCGAGCTGTTCCAGCGCGACGACGACAAGCCCGAGACGATCGCGGCCCGGCTCGAGGTCTACGCCCGCGACACGGCGCCGCTCGTGGACTACTACGGCGCCCGTGGGGTGCTGGTGGGCATCGACGCCACCGGCCCGGTCGAGGACATCACCGTCCGGGCGATAGACGCACTGCGCTCCTACGGCGGCTAGCGGTGCCCCGCGCCAGCCAGCAGATCGAGATCAAGACCCCCGAGCAGATCGCGCTCATGCGCGAGGCCGGGCTGGTCGTGGCCAGGGCGCTCGCCGCGATGCGGGCGGCCGTGGCGCCGGGCGTCTCCACGGCGGCGCTCGACGCGGTGGCCCACGACGTGATCCGGTCCGCCGGCGCGGTGCCCTCGTTCCTGGGCTACCACGGGTACCCGGCCACCATCTGCAGCTCGGTCAACGAGCAGATCGTGCACGCGATCCCGTCGACCCGTCAGGTGCTGCGCGACGGCGACCTGATCTCGCTCGACTGCGGCGCGATCCTCGACGGCTGGCACGGCGACGCCGCGATCTCCGTGGTGGTGGGTGAGGCGCCGCGGCCCGAGCTCGCCAAGCTCGTCACGGGCGCCGAGGAGGCGCTGTGGGCCGGCATCGTCACGGCCGCGCGGGCGATGCGCGCCGGCGGCGGGCGGCTCGGTGACATCTCGGCGGCGATCGAGCGGGCCAGCCGGCAGAACAAGCGCTACGGGATCGTGCGTGGGTACGGCGGGCACGGGATCGGCACCGAGATGCACATGGAGCCGTTCGTGCTGAACTACGGCAAGCCGGGCCGGGGTCCGCACCTGGTGCCGGGGATGTGCCTGGCCATCGAGCCGATGCTCACGCTGGGCAGCCCGCGCACCGTCGAGCTGGCCGACGGCTGGACGGTGGTGACCGCCGACGGTTCGGTGGCCGCCCACGTGGAGCACACCGTTGCGCTGTTCGACGACGGGGTATGGGTGCTGACGGCGGACGACGGCGGCGCCTCCCGGCTGGGCGACCTGTTGGCGGGGGCAGCGAGGTCGACCGCCCGCCCTTAAGTTGGCAGGGCCCTAGGTGGACCTCCGGAGGCAGGTGGGTGCGGCGGTCGGCAACAATGGGTTCCGCGCGAGGCATGGGGAGGGCGCGGTGGGCGGCTTATGAGTGACCGACAGCGGCGAGACCATCTGCGGGCTGCCGACGTCGACCGGACGTACGTGTCCGAGATCCTCAAGAAGGCGGTCGACGAGGGTCGCCTGTCGCTGCACGAGTACGACGAGCGCCTCCAGAAGACCTACACCGCCCGCACCTACGGCGACCTCGACAAGATCATCCTGGACCTGCCCCGCCCCTCGCGCCGCACCGGGATGCAGCCCTACCGCGCCGGCCAGCCGGTCTCCGGCAGCGGATGGGCACCGCCGATGCAGCAGCAACAGCAGTCCAAGGACGGCACCGACTGGCTGAGGGGCCTCTGGATGGCCTGGGCGATCGCGGTGTCGGTGAACGTGGTGGTCTGGGTGCTGGTGTGCCTGTCGACGGCCGAGTTCATCTACCCGTGGCCTGTGTGGGTGGCCGGCCCGTGGGGCGCGATGCTGCTCGTCACCACGCTCATGCGACGGCCCCGGCGGGACCAGTAGCACCCGGTTTGGCGTTCGCACTTCCGCGCGCGTACACTCGTCAATCGGCGCGCAGCGTCTGCTCCGTCATGCCTGTCCGGCGCTTCGGCAGGTACGGAGACCGCGGCTGGCGCGGGTGGCCCTCTACCACTCGTGAAGACCTGTGAGCCTGCCACACCGATCCAATGTCAGGTAGCGGAGGATATGCCCAAGAAAGACGGAGCCATCGAGATGGAGGGCCGGGTCATCGAGCCGCTCCCGAACGCCATGTTCCGGGTCGAGCTGCAGAATGGCCACAAGGTTCTGGCTCACATCAGCGGCAAGATGCGACAGCACTACATCCGCATCCTGCCGGAGGACCGCGTCGTTGTGGAGCTGTCTCCGTACGACCTCACCCGCGGGCGCATCGTCTACCGCTACAAGTGACATCGGATCGCCAGTGGCGGTCAATAGTTGGGTTTCCACGCTCGAGCTCGGGTGCGCGGTTTCGTGCCCGGGTGCACCGGCGCGGACGGGAAAGTAAGGCAGAACCGTGAAGGTCAAGCCGAGCGTCAAGAAGATCTGCAACAAGTGCCGGGTCATCCGCCGGCACGGCCGGGTCATGATCATCTGCACCGACCCGCGTCACAAGCAGCGCCAGGGCTGAGCGACATCAGCTGGCAGGACGCGCCGCGAAATCCAAAGCGCAGCGGGTCCCATATATGAAAGCCCGTTCCAGCCACGGGCAGTGCCGTCCAGACGGCCGTGCGTGGTGGACCCCCGGTCGGAGGCCGGGGCCCGGTGAGGGTAACCGGGGCGGATCGGGCACAGACCTCCGCGCACCACGACAGGAGTACGCCCACCGATGGCTCGTATTGTCGGCGTAGACCTCCCCCGCGAGAAGCGGGTGGAGATCGCGCTCACGTACATCTTCGGAATTGGCCGCACCCGCGCGATCGAGACGCTCGCCGCCACCGGCATCAGCCCGGACAAGCGCGCCCGCGACCTCACCGACGAGGAAGTTGTGGCCATCCGTGACCACATCGAGGCCAACTACAAGGTCGAAGGTGACCTCCGCCGTGAGGTGGCCGCCGACATCCGGCGCAAGGTCGAGATCGGCTGCTACGCCGGCATCCGCCACCGCCGCGGCCTGCCCGTGCGCGGGCAGCGCACCCGCACGAACGCGCGTACCCGCAAGGGACCCAAGCGCACGGTCGCCGGCAAGAAGAAGCCCGGCAAGAAGTAGAGGCTGGCGGTGGGGCCCTAGGTGGCCCCGCCCTGGAAATCGCAATCAGGAGCGCATCGACTTATGCCACCGAAGGCTCGCACCGGTGCGGCGGCCGCGAAGAAGGTCCGCCGCAAGGAGCGCAAGAACGTCTCCCACGGGCAGGCGCACATCAAGAGCACGTTCAACAACACCATCGTCTCCATCACCGACCCGACCGGCGCCGTGATCTCCTGGGCCTCGGCCGGGCAGGTCGGCTTCAAGGGGTCGCGCAAGTCGACCCCGTTCGCGGCGCAGCTCGCCGCGGAGGCCGCCGCCCGCCGTGCCATGGAGCACGGTATGCGCAAGGTCGACGTGTTCGTCAAGGGCCCGGGTTCCGGCCGGGAGACCGCCATCCGTTCGCTGACCGCTGTGGGTCTCGAGGTCGGGCAGATCTCCGACGTCACGCCGCAGCCGCACAACGGGTGCCGTCCGCCGAAGCGTCGTCGGGTCTGAGGGGAAGACGAGAACATGGCACGTTACACGGGCGCCGACTGCCGTCGCTGCCGGCGCGAGAAGATGAAGCTGTTCCTCAAGGGCAGCAAGTGCGACGGGCCGAAGTGCCCGTTCGAGTCCCGCCCCTTCCCGCCCGGCCAGCACGGCCGCGGTCGGCCGAAGGAGTCGGAGTACCTGCTGCAGCTCCGTGAGAAGCAGAAGGCCCGCCGGGTCTACGGCATCATGGAGAAGCAGTTCCGCGGCTACTACGAGGAAGCGGTTCACAAGCAGGGCAAGACCGGTGAGGTTCTCCTGCAGATCCTCGAGTCGCGGCTCGACAACGTCGTCTACCGGGCCGGCTACGCGCCGTCGCGCGACGCCGCCCGTCAGCTGGTGCGCCACGGTCACTTCCTGGTGAACGGCCGCAAGGTCGACATCCCGTCGTACCGGGTGCGCGAGCACGACGTCATCCAGGTGCGGGAGAAGAGCCGCGAGCTCACCCCGTTCCTGGTCGCACAGGGCCTGGCCGGGAGCCGCGTGGTTCCGGCCTGGCTGGAGGCGATCCCGAGCCAGCTCAAGGTCCTGGTGCACTCGCTGCCCGCGCGGCAGTCGATCGACACCCAGGTCCAGGAGCAGCTGATCGTCGAGCTCTACAGCAAGTAGTGGTACCGGGGCCGCTCGCGGCCCCGGATCTCGCGGTCGTCAAATAGCGGGCGGCCCCGAAACAAGGAGAAGTAAGTGCTCATCTCCCAGCGGCCGACTCTCACCGAAGAGTCGCTGTCGGAAACCCGGTCCCGGTTCACCATCGAGCCGCTCGAGCCCGGCTTCGGCTACACGCTCGGCAACTCGCTGCGTCGGACGCTGCTGTCGTCCATTCCGGGCGCGGCCGTCACCAGCATCAAGATCGACGGGGTTCTCCACGAGTTCACGACCATCCCGGGCGTCAAGGAAGACGTCGTCGAGCTGGTCATGAACATCAAGGAGCTCACCGTCAGCTCCGAGCACGACGAGCCGGTGTCGCTCTACCTGCGCAAGCAGGGCCCGGGCGACGTCACCGCCGGTGACATCCAGCCGCCGGCCGGGGCCACCGTGCACAACCCCGACCTGAAGCTGGCCACGCTCAACGCCAAGGGCCGCCTCGACATGGAGCTCACCGTCGAGCGGGGCCGTGGCTACGTCACCGCGGCGCAGAACAAGCAGGCCGGGCAGGAGATCGGGCGGATCCCGATCGACTCGATCTACTCGCCGGTGCTGAAGGTCACGTACCGGGTCGAGGCGACCCGTGTCGAGCAGCGCACCGACTTCGACCGGCTGATCATCGACGTCGAGAGCAAGGCGTCGATCACGCCGCGCACCGCGCTCGCGTCGGCCGGCTCCACCCTGGTCGAGCTGTTCGGCCTGTGCCGCGAGCTCGACGAGACCGCCGAGGGCATCGACATCGGCCCGTCGCCGCAGGACGCGCAGCTCGCTGCCGACCTGGCGCTGCCGATCGAGGAGCTGGACCTCACCGTCCGCTCGTACAACTGCCTCAAGCGCGAGGGCATCAACTCCGTCGGTGAACTGATCAGCCGCACCGAGGCCGATCTGCTCGATATAAGGAATTTCGGGCAGAAGAGCATCGACGAGGTCAAGATGAAGCTCGCCGGCATGGGCCTCGGGCTGAAGGACTCGGCTCCGACGTTCGACCCGGCGCACGTCGTCGACTCGTTCGCCGACGTCGACTACGACGCCGACGACTACCGCGAGACCGAGCAGCTGTAAAACACCATGCGGGCGCCGGCTTCCAGGGCCGGCGCCCGACTCGAATTCAGGAGCCGAAATGCCCACGCCCACCAGGGGTCCCCGCCTCGGCGGCAGTCCCGCGCACGAGCGGTTGATGCTGGCGAACCTGGCCACGTCGCTGTTCAAGCACGGCCGCATCCAGACCACCGAGACCAAGGCCAAGCGGCTGCGCCCGCTGGCCGAGCGGCTGATCACGAAGGCCAAGCGCGGCGACCTCGCGGCCCGGCGCCTGGTGCTCACCACCGTTCGCGACAAGGACGTCGTCTACGCGCTGTTCAGCGACATCGCGCCCCGCTACGCCAACCGTCCGGGCGGCTACACGCGGATCGTGAAGACCGGGCCGCGCAAGGGCGACGCCGCGCCGATGGCGATCATCGAGCTGGTCGAGGAGCTGGTCGAGGCCGCCCCGGCCAAGAAGAGCGCGCCGGCCAAGAAGGCCGCGCGCAAGACCGCCAAGGCCGAGTCGGTTGCCGCCCTCGCCGGCGACGAGGACGACGTCGTGGTGTCGTCGGCCAAGGCCGACGCCGACGCCGACAACCAGGACCCGGAGAGCGGCGCCGTGTCCGCGTCCGGTGACAAGGACGCCGACGGCCCCGGCACGCAGGCCGAGGGCGACGACGACAAGCAGGTCTGATCGTTCGGTTGCGCTGTGACGGCCCGGCACCCCTCGCGGGGGCCGGGCCGGTTCTTATGGGCCGGTTCTTATGGGACGGGGTGAGCATGCGGCTGCGCCTTGACGTCGCTTACGACGGGACGGACTTCGCGGGCTGGGCGGCCCAACCTTCCCAGCGGACCGTGGCCGGTGTGCTGGCGGCCGAACTGGAGCGGTTGTTCGGCTCCGTCGAGGGGCTCACCGTGGCCGGCCGCACCGACGCCGGGGTGCACGCCACGGGCCAGGTGTGCCACGTCGACGTCCCCGCGCCGGGGTGGGAGCGGCTGGGCGGGTCGGTGGTCCGCCGGCTCGCCGGTCTGCTGCCGCCGGACGTCCGGGTGCGTGCCGTGTCTGTCGCCCCGCCCGGGTTCGACGCGCGGTTCTCGGCGCTGTGGCGGCGCTACGAGTACCGGGTCACCGACGAGTCGTGGGGCGCGTCACCCCTGCGTCGGCGTGACACCCTGGCCTGGCCCCGTCCGCTGGACCTCGACGCGTTGAACGCGGCCGCCGCCGGCCTGGTGGGCGAGCACGACTTCGCGGCGTACTGCCGGCGCAAGGAGCACGCGACCACGGTGCGCATGGTGCAGCGGCTGTTCTGGAACCGGTGTCCCGACGGCGTGTTCGTCGCCACCGTGCAGGCCGACGCGTTCTGCCAGTCGATGGTTCGCAGCCTGGTCGGCGCGATGCTGACCGCCGGCGACGGCCGCCGGGCGGTCGAATGGCCGGGGTCGCTGCTGGTCCGGCGTGAACGGGCGAGCGAGGTGCCGGTGGTCGGCGCGCACGGCCTCACGCTGGTGGAGGTGGCGTATCCCTCGGACGGCTTCGCCGAGCGCGCGGAGGCGACGCGCCGCCTCCGCGTCTAGCTAACTCTGGGACGGCGACGGGGCGCCGCTGCCGGCCGGTGCGCTGCCCCGGTTGGGCTGGGTACGCGCGCCGATGATGCCGTCGCGCAGGTGCGTGGTGAGGATGTCGGCCTGGATCTGGTCGCGGGCCGCCTGCGACTCGGCGTCGAAGCCCTGGCCGTCGGCCCGGGCGATCACGCAGTACGCCAGGTAGTGGCCGCGGGCGTGCCACCCGAGGACCATCGGCGCCCGGACCAGCACCTCGGTGCCGGCGCCGGCGAGCAGGCCGGTGAACCGGCCCTTCTGCGCCTTCACCGTGGTCTCGATGTTCTCGTGCGAGGCGATCGCGGCCGCTTCGTCCTTCAGGTTGAAGATGCCGGCGGTGATCAGGTACACGCCGTCGCCGGACTTCATCGTGCCGCGCACCACCTGCGAGCAGCCGTTGTCGACCAGCAGCTTGGCCAGGTCGTCGGTGGCGGCCTGGGCGCAGTCGGTCTTCGCTTCCTTCTTGAGGATCGTGTACTGGTTGCCGGTCGGGCCGGCGACCACCTCGAGCGGGAAGACCTCGGCCTCGGTGAGCGGCTCCGGGTCGGCGTCGCGCGAGGTGATGTCGCGCGGCGGCACCGGGGTGTTCTGGGCGGCGGAGTTGCCGTCCTTGTTGCCCTCGAGCTCGTTCTTGAAGACGAAGTAGGTGCTCGTGCCGCACACCGCGAGCACGATCAGCACGACCACCGAGGTGAGCGCGAACGTCCACGTCGACGGGCGCCGCGACGACGGCCGCACCGGGTCGATCCGCACCGGACGCAGGCTGCCCGTAGTGCTCGGACCGATGCGCGGAAGACTTCCGGTGGTGACCGAGCCGACCGCGGCCACCCGGCCGGTGGTGCCGGTGCTACCCGAGCCGACCCGCGGAATGCTCCCGGTGCCGCTGACCCGCGGCATGTCGCCGGTGGTGTCGGGCGACACGGTGCGCATGGTCTCGCGCGGCGGCAGCGACGGCGGACGGTCGTCGTCGCGGTCCCTGGCGGGACCGGCCGGCAGTTCGGGCTGCCGGGTGGGCGCGCTGTAGGCCGCGGCGGCGGGGTGCTGCTCGTCGCCGTAGGAGCGCTCGCGGGGGTCGGCGTCGTACCGGGGGTCGGCGTCGTGCCGGTAGCCACCCGGGCGCGGCTCGTCGGGGTACCGGGGCGGGTCGGCGTAGCCCTGGCCACCCGCGTACCCGTCGGCGTAACCGGGCGGCTCGGCGAACGCGGCCGGCTCGGCGAAGGTGGGCTGCGAGGGCAGCTCGAGGCGACCGGTCCTGGCCGGCGGCTCGGCGAACCCGGGCCGCACGGGCTCGGCGAAGCCGGG
>NZ_BOPH01000001.1 GCF_016863655.1 Virgisporangium ochraceum | reverse complement strand
CCGTCCGGGCTCACCGAAGCCGGGGCGGGGTCCGTCGGGGAAGCCGGGACGGGGGGACGGGTCGGCGAAGCCGGCCGGCTGGTCGGGGTAGGGCTGCTGGTACTCGGGCGCGAACCCGGCCGGCGTGCCGCCCGTGACGCCGCCCGCCGTGGCCGGTTCGTCGTCGTCGCGGTAGCGGCGTCGGCGGGCCGGACCGGCCGGACCAGCGGGACCGGTGACGGGCGCCGGCGTCACCGGCGCGGTGGCCGGCGGACCGCTGACCGCGGCCGACCGCTGCTCGGGCGCCCGACGCCGTCCGCCGTACGTGCTGCGCGTGCCGGTGCGCTCACGCGGTGACATGTACTTGAGGATCGGCTCCTCCTGCGGCGGGCTGGCCGGAACGACCGGCGGCGCCGACGGGTCGAAGCGCTTGAAGATCGGTTCCTCGTCGGGGTGTGGCGAGGCGGCGGGTGGGCGCCGGGGCAGCGACGTGCCGGAGGCGCCCCCGAACAGCGAACCCGTCCCGGTACCCGCCGCCGCGGTACCTGCCGACGCGGTACCTGCCGACGCGGTACCTGCCGCCGCGGTACCTGCCGACGCGGTACCGGCCGGCCCGGTGCCCGCCGACGTGGTGCCGGTTGGTTCGTCGCGGGAAGCGGTGCCGAACGCGCCGGCCGTGGGGGCCGCGAAGCCGCCCGTGGGCTCGTCGCGGGGCGGGGGTGCGCCAAAGCCGCCGGTGGGCTCGTCGTAGTTCGGCGTGACGGCGCGGCGGCCGAAGCCACCGGTCGGCTCGTCGCGCGGCGGAGTGCCGAAGCCGCCCGTGGGCTCGTCGCGCGGTGGGGTGCCGAAAGTGCCCGCGGGGCGGCCGCCGAAGGCGCCGGTGGGTTCGTCGTAGGACGGCGGGGTGGGACGGCCGGGGGGTGGGGCGGCGAAGCCGCCCGTGGGCTCGTCGTAGGACGGGCGGGCGTTGAAGCGGCCCGTGGGTTCGTCGTAGTTCGGGGTGACCCGGCCGCCGCCGGTGAAGGGGGCACCGAATGGCATGGCGCCGTCGGGCGGGGGTGGGGGGTCGGTGAACAGGGGTTCCGGGACCACCGGGGGTTCGCCGCCGTGTGCCGGGCCGGCGAAGGGGGCGGAGCCGGCGCCAGGGATGGAGCCCGAGCCAGGGATGGAGCCCGAGCCAGGGATGGAGCCCGAGCCAGGGAAGGGGTCGTTGTCGCGGCCGGCGAAGGTGCCGTTGTCGCGACCCGGGAACGGGTCGTCGCCGCGGGCGGGGAAACCGGTGTTGTCGCGGCCGGGGAAGGGGTCGTCGCCTCTGCCCGGGAAGGGGTCGTCGCCGCGGGCGGGGAACGGGTCGTTGCCGCGGCTGGCGAAGGGGTCACCGGCGGGGTTGGCGAAAGGGTCGCCGCCCGGGGCTCCGAAGGGGTCGCCGCCGGCGTCTGGGTCTCGGCGGCGACGGGAAGGGGGGAACTCTTCCTCGGAGTCTTCCGATGACGCTCGGTAGTCGGCGAGCCAGCTTTCGGCTTCCGCCGCCTCTTCCGCGGGGTCGGGTTGACGCCGGCGCCCGTACCTCATGCCCGTAGGTTAGCCGACCGGGCAACCGGGGACACCGCACAGATGTCCGTCGAAAGTGCAGAATACGTTGCGTGACCGCCGAGCATTACTTCAGCGCCGACCCTGCCTCGCCAGCACAATCCAGACAGATCGACATCGATGTCGCGGGTCGGCCGGTGCGGCTGGAGTCGTCGACGGGCGTCTTCTCGGCCGGGCGGCTCGACCTCGGAACGGCGCTCCTCCTGCGCAAAGCGCCGCTGCCCGGGCCCGCAACCACCGGCACGCTGCTCGACCTCGGCTGCGGCTACGGCCCGATCGCGGTCACGCTCGCTCTGAGCGCCCCGAAGGCGACCGTCTACGCCACCGACGTCAACCGGCGTGCGCTGGATCTCACCCGTGCGAACGCCGCGTCGGCGGGTGCCGGCAACGTCGTGGTCGGAGAACCGACAGAGATCCCGGACCACGTGCGTTTCGACCAGATCTGGTCGAATCCTCCCATCCGCGTGGGGAAGACGGAGCTGCACGCGATGCTCGAGACGTGGCTGCCGCGGCTGGCCGGGAACGGCACGGCGTGGCTGGTGGTGGCCCGCAACCTCGGCGCCGACTCGCTGCAGGAGTGGATCACCGCCAAGGGGTGGCCGACACACCGCCACGCGAGCGGAAAAGGCTATCGCGTCCTGCGGGTCGACCAGCACAATGCGACTCATGCTGGCTCGCCGTAGCGGTCTCTGACCCATGGGGTACGTCGATGTGGCCGGGCTGAGCCACGTACTGCCGGACGGGCGGGAACTGTTCACGGACGTGTCGTTCCGCGTCGGCGAAGGGGCCAAGGTCGCGCTGGTCGGGCCGAACGGCGCGGGCAAGACCACGTTGCTGCGCATGGTCGCCGGAGATCTGCCCGTGAAGGCGGGCACGATCGCGCGCTCGGGCGGACTGGGCGTCATGCGCCAGTTCATCGGAATGCTCGGCGCCCCCGGCGACCGAAAGACTCTTGGATCAGAGCACGCTCACGTGCGTCACCTTGATGTTTTCGCCTTGTCACTCGCGGCGCCCGCGGTCCGTGCGGCCGGGACCACCCTCGCGAAGGCCGAGGCCGAACTGCACGCGGCCGAGCGGCGCGGCAAGTACAGCACCGCGGCGGGCAAGGCGCAGCTCGCGTACGCCGACGCGCTCGCGGCCTGGGGCGAGGTCGGCGGCTACGAGGCCGAGGTGCTGTTCGACACCGCGTCCGTCGCGGCGCTGCACAAGCCATGGGACCAGGTGAAGCACCGCGAGATCGGCACCCTGTCGGGTGGGCAGCAGAAACGGTTCGCGCTGGAGCTGCTCCTGCGCGGACCCGACGAGGTGCTGCTGCTCGACGAGCCCGACAACTTCCTCGACGTGCCCGGCAAGCGGTGGCTCGAACAGCGGCTGGCGGAGTCTGGCAAGAGTGTGCTGTACGTCTCACACGACCGGGAACTGCTCGCGCAGACGGCCAACCGGGTGGTGGCGGTCGAGGGCGGCTCGGCGTGGGTGCACCCGGGCGGGTTCGCGTCGTGGCACGAGGCCCGCGGCAACCGGCACCAGCGCATGGAGGAGAACCGCCGGCGCTGGGACGAGGAGCACGAGAAGCTCCGCCAGCTGATGCTGATGTACAAGCAGAAGGCCGCGTACAACTCCGACATGGCGTCGCGGTACCAGTCCGCGCAGACGCGCCTGAAGAAGTTCGAGGAGGGCGGGCCGCCGCCGCTGCCGCCGAAGGACCAGGACATCCGGATGCGCCTGTCCGGCGGCCGCACCGGCAAGCGCGCGCTCGTGTGCACCGGCCTGGAGATGGAGGACCTGACCTTCCCGTTCGACCTGGAGGTCTGGTTCGGCGACCGGGTCGCGGTGCTCGGCGCGAACGGCACGGGCAAGTCGCACTTCCTGCGTCTGCTGGCCCGCGGGGGCACGGATCCCGACACGGAACACGCGCCGGTCGACGGGCGGCTGCTCGCGCCGGTGCGGCACGGCGGGGTCGCGCGGCTCGGTGCGCGCGTGCGGCCGGGGCACTTCTCGCAGACGCACGACCGGCCCGATCTCGCCGGGCGGACGCTGGTCGAGGTGCTGTGGCGCGGCGACGACCACCGGCGCGGGCTGCCGCGCGAGGACGCGATGCCGTCGCTGTCGCGGTACGAGCTGGCTGGGCAGGCGGAGCAGCGGTTCGAGACGCTGTCCGGCGGGCAGCAGGCGCGCTTTCTCGTGCTGTTGCTGGAATTGTCGGGCGCGACGTTGTTGCTGCTCGACGAGCCTACGGACAATTTGGACCTCGCCTCGGCGGAGGCCCTCCAGGAAGGACTGGCTTCCTTCGAAGGCACCGTGATCGCCGTGACGCACGATCGCTGGTTCGCCCGTTCGTTTGACAGGTTCGTGCTGTTCAGCGGTGATGGTGAGGTTGTCGAGACGCCGGAGCCCGTCTGGGATTAGCGTGACCGAGGTGACACCACCGGTAGTGCTCAGCATCGGCGGCTCCGACTCCAGCGGCGGCTCCGGCCTCCAGGCCGATCTGCGGACGTTCGCCGCGGTGGGCGCGTACGGCGCCACGGTCGTCACCGCGGTGGTCGCGAAGAACACCCGCGCCGCCGCCGACGTGCTGGAGATGACGCCGCCGGTGATCGCCGGTCAGCTCAAGGCCGTGCTCGACGACCTGCCGGTCGCGGCCGTGAAGACCGGGATGTTCGCCAGCGCCGACGGCATCGGCGAGGTGCTCGCGAGGGCGAAGGCCGGCGCGTTGCCGAACCTGGTGGTCGACCCGGTGCTCCTCAACGAGGGCATCAAGTCACGGCGGCAGATCGCCATGGCGCTGGAACGGCTCCTGCCGTACGCGCTGGTGGCCACGCCGAACCGGGAGGAGGCGTCGGCGCTGCTCGGCTGGCAGGTCGCCACCCCGGCCGACATGGCGCAGGCCGCCCGGGAACTGGTGTCGGGCGGCCCGCAGTACGTGGTGGTCACCGGTGGCGACCTCGTGGTCGGCACCGAAGCGCTCGACGCGGTGTGGGCCGCGGGCGAGGAGCGCTACATGAGCGCGCCCCGCATCACGGCCCGCAACGTCCTGGGCAGCGGTGCGGTGTTCTCGGCGGCGATCGCGGCCCGGCTCGCGCACGGCGACGCGGTGGTCGACGCGCTGACGTACGCGAAAGGGCTGGTCGGGCGGGCGATCCAGGACGCGTCGGACTGGCGCCTCGGCAGTGGCCCGGGTCCGATCGACGTGTGCGGCTGGTCGGCGCCGGTCATCTGATCGCGATCTTGGACGCTCGCGCATCGGAATCGATGTACAAGCGTCCAAGATCGCTAGTCGAGGGCGAGGCGGTAGCCTCGCTTCACCACCGTCTGGACGTACGTGGTGCCGCCCAGTGCCGCCCGGAGCCTTGCCACCGCCATCTCCACGGCGTGCTCGTCGGCGCCGCGGGGGAGGACCCGGAGCAGGGCGGCGCGCGAGAGGACCTTCCCCCGCGCCTCCGCGAGGGCGCGCAGCACCGCCATCGGACCCGGAGCCAGCGGCTTCAGCAGCCCGTTCACCACGGCCGCGTGCCCGCGCAGCGTCACCGTGGTGCCGGCCACCTGCAGGGTCGGCGCCCGTTTCGGCAGCTCCTCGACGAGCTTGCGTACCAGTCCGGCGAGCCGGGGCTGGTCGGGCGCCACCACGGGAACCCGCTCGGCGACCAGCGGTTCGGCGGCGATCTCGCCGACGCACGCGGCCGTCACCCCGCCGCGGAGGCGGTCGAGCACCTCCGGCCCGCCGGTGTCGATCAGCGACCGCACGGCCGGCGCGGACGTGAACGTCACGGCGTCGACGAGCCGTCCGTTGATGAGGTCGACCAGCCGTCGCAGCGGCGCCGGATCGGTCGGCGGACCCCACCGGTACACCGGTATCTCCAGCACGTCGGCGCCCGCCGTGCGCAGGGCCGCGCAGAAGTCCGGCTGCGGTTCCCCATGCAGTTGGACCGCGATGCGCTGGCCGGCGATACCGCGCGCGAGCAGGTGGTCGAGGACCGCGTCGGAGCTCTCCACGGTCGGTGCCCAGCTCTCGGCGAGACCGGCCGCCCGGATCGCGGCGCGGGTCTGCGGGCCGCGGGCCACCAGGCTGGCGGAGCCGAGCCTGGCCCGCAGCCCGTCGGCGAGTCCCCAGCCCTCCGCCGCCTCCAGCCAGCCGCGCAGGCCGATCGCGGTGGTGGCCACCACGATGTCGAGCGGCTTGTCGATGCACGTCACCGTCGCGGAGCGGAGGTCGGTGTCGTCGGGCAGCGGCACGATCCGCAGCGCCGGCGCCACCACCACCCGGGCGCCGCACTGTTCCAGCAGCTTCGGGAGCTCGTCGAGGCGCCGGTCGGCGGTGACGGCCACGGTGAAACCCACCAAGGGCTCCGCGTCGGCCACGGGGGCCGCCGCCAGCTTCATGCGCGACCGCCTGCGGGCATGGAATCGAGGCTGACGTGGTGGGATTTCACCCTTGCGACCCAAATGTTTCCGACCCTTTAAGAGCCCCTCACAGCCACTGCGGGTGGGTCGGGAGGCGTTTTGACCCTGGCGCCTGTTGCCGGGTATCGTTGACGGCTGTTGTGTGAAGTGGACTGGCGTCCCTGTGCGGGTACGCTTGGTCCTTGGCGCGTATCGCGCCCGCTCCCGAATCGACGAGACAAGGTAAGCCTGTGCGTACGTACAGCCCGAAGCCGGGTGAGATCGAGCGTCAGTGGCATGTCATCGACGCCTCCGACATCGTGCTCGGTCGGTTGGCCACCCACGCCGCCAACCTCCTGCGCGGCAAGCACAAGCCCACGTTCGCGCCCCACGTCGACACGGGCGACTTCGTGATCGTCATCAACGCGGGCAAGGTGGCGCTCACCGGCAACAAGCGGCAGAACAAGGTCGCGTACCGCCACTCCGGCTTCCCGGGCGGCCTGAAGAAGGTCGGCTACGAGGAGCTTCTCGAGAAGCGTCCCGAGCGGGTGATCGAGAAGGCCGTCAAGGGCATGCTGCCGCACAACAAGCTGGCCAACCGCATGATCAAGAAGCTCAAGGTCTACGCCGGCCCGGAGCACCCGCACGAGGCGCAGCAGCCGCAGCCGTTCGAGATCAAGCAGATCGCGCAGTGAGCGCGCCCGAAGGAAGTGTCGTGACCGAAGGATTTGCCCCGAGCCCGGCCGCGTTCGCGCCGGCCGAGCCCGCTCCCACCGCCGGCACCGCCACCGCGACCACCGCTGCCCCCACCCGGGCGCGTCGTGCGGGCGGCCTCATCCAGACCGTCGGCCGCCGCAAGGAGGCGATCGTCCGCGTCCGGCTGGTGCCGGGAACGGGCAAGTTCGTGCTCAACGGCCGCGAGCTGGAGAACTACTTCCCGAGCAAGGTGCACCAGCAGCTGGTGAAGGAACCGCTCGTGCTCGCCGAGCGGGTCGAGACCGTCGACGTGTTCGCCAACCTGCGTGGCGGCGGCACCACCGGGCAGGCCGGCGCGCTGCGCCTGGCGATCGCCCGGGCCCTGGTCGAACTCGACACCGAGCACCGGCCCACGCTCAAGAAGGCCGGCTTCCTCACCCGTGACGCCCGCGCCACCGAGCGCAAGAAGTACGGCCTGAAGAAGGCCCGCAAGGCTCCGCAGTACTCGAAGCGGTAAGTCCGCTCCGCGACGGCCGGTCGCCCCTACGCTGGGGCCCCGGCCGTTTGCTGCTTTCAGGCCATTTTCGGTTCCTTGATGAAAGGTCTTCGTGCGCATGGGTCGTCTCTTCGGCACCGACGGGGTCCGCGGTCGGGCCAACGCCGACCTCACCCCGGAGCTCGCGTTGAGCGTGGCGGCGGCGGCCGCCCGGGTGCTCGCCGAGCACGACCGCTCGCACCCGCCGGTCGCGGTGGTCGGGCGTGACCCGCGGGCCAGCGGCGAGATGCTGGAGGCGGCGGTCATCGCCGGGCTCACCAGCGCCGGTGCCACCGTCGACCGGGTCGGTGTGCTGCCGACGCCGGGGGTGGCGTACCTCGTCGGCGAGCTCGGTGCCGATCTGGGCGTGATGCTGTCGGCGTCGCACAACCCGATGCCCGACAACGGCATCAAGCTCTTCGCGGCGGGCGGGCACAAGCTGCCCGACGACATCGAGGACGAGATCGAGGCACACCTCGAAGGATCGTGGGACCGGCCCGTCGGCGGTCGCATCGGTCGGGTGCTCGACCGGTTCGACGGTCACGAGCGCTACATCGCCCACCTCGTCGCGGCCGCCCCGAACCGCCTCGACGGGATCACGGTGGTGGTCGACTGCGCCAACGGGGCCGCGTCGGCGGTGGCGCCGGAGGTGTACCGGCGCCTCGGCGCGTCGGTGGTGGAGTTCGCGGCGTCGCCCGACGGGCTGAACATCAACGACAACTGCGGCTCGACGTACATGGACGGGCTGCGCGCGGCGGTGCTCGAGCACGGCGCCGACCTCGGCATCGCCCACGACGGCGACGCCGACCGGTGCCTGGCCGTCACCGCGACCGGCGAAGACGTCGACGGCGACCAGATCATGGCCGTGCTCGCCGTGGCGATGCGCGACGCCGGCACGCTGACCGACGACACGCTGGTCGCCACCGTCATGAGCAACCTGGGTCTGCGGCTGGCCTTGAAGGAACAACGCATCACGATGGTCGAGACCAAGGTCGGCGACCGGTACGTGCTGGAGGAGCTGCGTAACCGCAAGCTGTCGCTGGGCGGCGAGCAGAGCGGCCACGTCGTGCTGCCGGAGTTCGCCACCACCGGCGACGGGCTGCTGACCGCGTCGCTGGTGATGGCGCGCATGGCCGCCACCAAGCGGTCGCTGGCCGACCTGGCGGGGGTCATGAACCGGCTGCCGCAGGTGCTGATCAACGTGCAGGTGGCCGACCGGTCGGCGGGCGCGTCGGCCCCGGAGGTGCTCGACGCGGTCAAGAAGGCCGAGGCCGAGCTCGGGGGCACCGGCCGGGTGCTGCTGCGGCCGTCGGGCACCGAGCCGCTGGTGCGGGTGATGGTCGAGGCGCAGACCCAGGACGCGGCGCGCGATGCGGCGGAGCGGATCGCGGGCGTGGTGCGGGCGGCCAGCCCGCGCTCCTAGTTACTCGCGGGTCAAGTAGTCTGCGGCCATGCGAACCGTGGTGGTGACCGGGGCGTCCCGGGGGATCGGCAAGGCGACCGCGCTCGCGTTCGCGGCCCAGGGCTGCAACGTCGTGCTGACCTCGCGCAAGCAGGACGCGCTCGACCAGGTCGCGGCCGAGATCACCGCGGCGCACCCGGGGGTGGGCGCGCTCGCGGTCGCCGCGCACGCCGCCGAGGCCGACCAGGCACAGGCCGTGGTCGACGCCACGATCGAGCGGTTCGGGCAGATCGACGTGCTGGTCAACAACGCCGGCACGAACCCGTACTTCGGTCCGGTGATGGACATCGACGAGGTGGTGGCCGCGAAGACCACGCGGCTCAACCAGTTCGCGCCGGTGATGTGGAGCCGGCTGGTCTGGAAGGCGTCGATGTCCGACCGGGGTGGTGCGATCGTCAACGTCGCCTCGGTCGGCGGGCTGCTCACCGAGCCCGGTATCGGGTACTACAACTCGACCAAGGCCGCGCTGATCCACCTGACCCGGCAGATGGCCGCCGAGCTGGCGCCGGGAGTGCGGGTCAACGGGGTGGCGCCGGGCATCGTGCGGACGCACCTGGCCAAGGCGCTGTGGGAGAACTTCGAGACCCAGATCAACGAGGCGCTCCCGTTGAAACGGATCGGCGAGCCCGACGACATCGCCGACATCATCACGTTCCTCGCCGGGGAGGCGTCACGCTGGATGACCGGCCAGACGCTGGTGGTCGACGGTGGGGCGCAGATCCGCTACGGGCTCTCCTGACGGTGCTCCTCCGCTACGGGCTCTCCTGAAGGTGTTGCAGAAGTAGCTCCACCAGGCGTTCCGGTGTTCTGAGCGGGAGCATGTGGTCGGCGCCCGGGATCGTCTCACCGCGCGCGCCGGGGATGCGGTTGGTCAGCAGTCCGCCGATGTCGGTGATCGCGTCGACGTCGCGGTCGCCGAGCACCACCAGGGTCGGCGCGCCGACCTCTTCGAGCCGGGCGACCGCGGACGGCTCCTCGAGCTCCTCCTCGTCGCGCATGAACTGTTCGGCCTGGTCGAGGATGATGCGCGCGGCCGCGTCACATTCCTTGATCTCGCCACTGTCGAAGGACATCGGTGCCCAGAGATGGGCGATCGCGAGCGCGAGGCCGTGGGTGTCGCCGGCCTCGGCGGCCGCCATGCGTTCGGCGAACCCGGGTAGCCGGGGCCACTCGTAGCCGGTGAGGCCGGGTGCGACGAGCGTCAGCGACCGGACCCGGTTCGGGTGGGCCAGCGCGGTGTCGACGCTGGTGGCCGCGCCCTGGCTGAGCCCGACGAAGTGGGCCCGGCGCACCTGGGCGGCGTCGAGGACGAGCAACGCGTCGGCGACCAGCGAGTGCGGCGCCGTCGCCGGCGGCGACTGCCCGTATCCGCGCATGTCGTAGCGGATGACGTGGTAGCCGGCGGCTGCCAGCGGGTCGAGGACGCGGTCCCAGACCCGGCGGTCGGCGACGCCGGCGTGCAGGAGGAGGACGGCGTCGTCCGCGCCGGCGCCGGTGTGCTCGGCGTGGATGGCGCCGCCGTCGACGGGCAGGTCGGTGAGGGCGTGTGCTGGCATCGGAAGCCACCGTACGCGCTGGGTCGACGCTCGTTCGGGGTAACCGGTCCGGCTCTTTTCGCGCCTCCGAAATGAGCAAACCTCGTGCGCGAATGAGCCAGTTTCGATCAGCACGTGTGTTTGTTAGACGTGCTACGGTGCTCGCCATGTGTGGGATCGTGGGGTACGCCGGCTGCCGTCCGGCGTTGAACATCGTGGTAGACGGCCTGCGTCGGCTGGAGTACCGCGGGTACGACTCGGCGGGCGTCGCCATCGTCGATGGCGAGGGCGACCTGGTGACCGAGAAGCGCGCCGGCAAGCTGGCGAACCTGGAGAAGGCGCTGGCCGAGGACGGGGCGACCGGTCTGGCCGCGGGAATGACGGGTATCGGTCACACCCGTTGGGCTACGCACGGTGGGCCGACCGACCGCAACGCCCACCCGCACCGGTCCGCCGACGGCCGGGTCGCGGTGATCCACAACGGGATCCTGGAGAACTTCGCCCGTCTCCGGGCCGAGCTGGAGGCCGAGGGCGTCGAGTTCACCAGCGAGACCGACACCGAGTGCGCCGCGCACCTGTTGGCCGCCGAGCTCGGTCACCTCACCGAGCACACCGACCCGGCCGAGCGTCTCGCGGAGGCCATGCGCCGCGTGTGCCGCCGCCTGGAGGGCGCGTTCACGCTGCTCGCGGTCGACAACCTGGCGCCGGGCGCCGTGGTCGGCGCGCGGCGGAACTCGCCGCTCGTCGTCGGCTGCGGCGAGGGCGAGAACTACCTGGCCAGCGACGTGTCGGCGTTCATCGAGCACACCCGCGACGCGATCGAGCTCGGCCAGGACCAGGTCGTGCTGATCACGCCGGAGGGCGTGTCGGTGACCGACTTCCACGGCACCCCGGTCGAGGGCACCCGCTTCCACATCGACTGGGACGCCAGCGCCGCCGAGAAGGGCGGCTACGACTCCTTCATGGCCAAGGAGATCGACGAGCAGCCGCAGGCGGTGGCCGACACCCTCCTCGGCCGGCACACCGAGAACGGCGACCTGACCCTCGACGAGGTGCGCCTGACCGACCAGGACCTGCGCGACGTCGACAAGGTCTTCATCGTGGCCTGTGGCACCTCCTTCCACACCGGCATGGTGGCCAAGTACGCGATCGAGCACTGGACGCGGATCCCGTGCGAGGTGGAGCTGGCTTCCGAGTTCCGGTACCGCGATCCGGTGCTCGACCGGTCGACGCTGGTGGTGGCGATCTCCCAGTCCGGCGAGACGATGGACACGCTGATGGCGCTGCGCCACGCCAAGGAGCAGAAGGCCCGGGTGCTGGCGATCTGCAACACCAACGGCTCGACGATCCCGCGCGAGTCGGACGCGGTGCTGTACACGCACTGCGGCCCCGAGATCGCGGTGGCGTCGACGAAGGCGTTCCTGACCCAGCTGGTCGCCTGCTACCTGGTCGGCCTGCACCTGGCCCAGGTGCGCGGCGTCATGTACGCCGACGAGGTCGGCGCCGTGCTGGCCCAGCTGTCCGAGATGCCGGCGAAGATCCAGACCGTCCTGGACGCGATGGAGCCGGTCCGCGAGCTCGCGCGCGACCTGGCCGACGCCAAGAGCGTGCTGTTCATCGGCCGCCACGTCGGCTACCCGGTGGCGTTGGAGGGCGCGCTCAAGCTCAAGGAGCTGGCCTACATGCACGCCGAGGGCTTCGCGGCCGGCGAGCTGAAGCACGGCCCGATCGCGCTGATCGACGAGGGCACGCCGGTGGTGTGCGTGGTCCCGTCGGCCCGCGGGCGCGGCGTCCTCAACGACAAGATCGTGTCGAACATCCAGGAGGTACGGGCCCGCGGCGCCCGCACCATCGTGATCGCCGAAGAGGGCGACGACGCTGTCGCGCCGTACGCCGACCACCTCATCTACGTCCCCCGCACGCCGACCCTCCTGGCGCCGCTGGTGACCACCGTGCCGCTGCAGGTGATGGCGGGGGAGATCGCGACGGCCCGTGGCAACGACGTCGACCAGCCGAGGAACCTGGCCAAGTCGGTGACGGTCGAGTAGGCCCGCGCATCAGCGCACCGCCGCGTAGTCGCCGCGGGCGATGGCGCCGATCGCGGCCAGGGCCGCGTTGCCCTCGTCGAAGTAGGCGTTGTGGGCACCGACCGGGTCGTGCCAGTCGCCCGGGTCGCTGGTGAAGGCGCGGCCGCCGAAACCGGGGTGGCCCGGGTCGGCACCGTGCCAGCGGTCTTCGGCCGGGTCGCGGTCGAGCCACTCCGGTACGCGGTCGGCCAGTGCGGCGCCGTGGATGATGTCCCACCGCGCCGTGCTGGCCCACACCGCGGGCCCGCGCAGGTCGCCGGCGTGGTCCGCACCGACCCCGGGGCTGCCGACGAACACGATGTCGTCGACGGGCAGGTCGTGCTCGCGGGCCGCGGTGCCGACCACCAGCGACCCGTAGCTGTGCCCGATCACCGTGTGGTGCGCCGGCGGACCGTCGCCGGTGGCGCGCAGCCCCTCCTGGAACCGGTCGAGGTCGGCGGCGCCGGCCCGGGCCGCTCCCGTGCCGGTGGCCGACAGCCACTCCGGCGCGTCGTAGCCCAGCCACAGCACCGACGACACCCCGTCGCCGGCCGCGGCGGCGATCCGTTCCGTGCGGGCCAGCAGGCCACGCAGGTCACCGAGGTCGGATCCCGCACCCGGAACGTTCGTGACCACGTGCCGGGCGTGGTCGGGGTCGCCGATCGCCACGATCGCCCGCCCGTCACCGGCCGGATCGAAGCCGACCAGGTAGGCCCGTGCCGGCTCGGCCCGCTGGAGCCGCGCGGCGAGCGCGTCGAGCACCGTGCGCCGCTCACCCGGCGGGGTGGCCGCGAGGACGTCGTCGAGCACCTGCCGGTTGGCGGCGTCGCGGACGGCCACCGGCACCCCGTCGAGCGCACCCAACCGGCGCGGCTCGGTGGCGAGGAGCACCTGCCGGTCGGTGGGTGACAGCCCGTCCCACCACCGCCGGACGTCGACCGGGCCGGTGCCGGGAGCGGGCAGGCCGGCCGTGCTGTGAACGCCGGCGAGGTCCCTGTCGGCGGTGAGGTCGGTTGCCGCCTTCCTCGCGGCCGCGAGCCGGTGCACGGCCCGGGCATCCGCGGCGTCGGCGGCGGTGAGCAGCGCGTCGTGGGCTCCGGCCGACACCGACGCCGCCGGGACCGCGCGGGCCGCCCCGCGCAGCCGGGAGATCTCGCCGGCCAGTTCGCACAGCGCCTGGTCGCACGCGTACGCCGGCCCCCGTACCGCTCGCAGGCCCACCGCGAGCGACGCGAGGGCGGACGATGCCGCGTCGGCCGCCGGACCGCGCCAGTGGGCCGCCAGCCGGGTCCGGACGGCGTCGGCCGCGCCGGCCCGGTCGGCCAGCGCGTCGGCCAGGGCCCGCCAGCCACCGGCCGCCGCCCGCCAGGCCTCGGGACGCGCGTCGGCCACAGCCGCCAGGGTCACCATCCCGACCGCCGAGCGGTGGTGTTGGTGCCGGCCCGCGACGGCGTCATGCCCGGTCGGAGTCTCGTGCCGGCCGTCATCGTGTGAGCCTCCGGCCGGCGTTCTCGTCGGTCTTCTCGTACTCGAGCGCGGCCGTCACGAGCGCGTCCGCCAGTCTCCGGCACCCCGCCGCCAACCCGGCCAGCGTGGCGTCGACAGACCCGACCGCCGCGTCGTTGGCCATGGTGGCCGCCCACTCACGGTTGGCGGCGCGCGGCGGTGCCACCACGTGGTAGGCGCGCACCAGGTCGGCGCGCACCTCACCGGCCAGCTCGGTGAGCGCGGCCGCACCCTGGCGGAGCGCCTGTGGAGACACCTCGAAGCTCATGGGCGGAACGCTAGGTCGGCCGCCGGAGCCCGGGCCAGCCCCTGTGGACAACCGACCCGCGCGCCGTCGATGGATTGTCCACAGGCCGCGGATCGGACCGGTCGGCGGTCCGCCCGACCAATAGGCTGTCGGGGTGATCGTGGCGGTCGGCATCGACGTGGTCCTGGTGGCCCGCTTCGCGCGTGCGATGGAACGCACGCCGCTGATGATCGAGCGGCTGTTCACGGCCGCGGAGCGCACCACGTCGTCCGGGGGGCAGCGGTCGGCGGAGTCGTTGGCGGCACGCTTCGCGGCCAAGGAGGCGGTGGCCAAGGCGCTGGGAGCGCCGGCCGGGCTGCACTGGCACGACTGCGAGGTGGTGTCCGACGCGAGCGGCCGGCCGTGGCTCACCGTGTCGGGCACGGTCGCGGCGGCCGCCAAGGAGCTGGGGGTACGGCGGTGGCATCTGTCGCTGTCGCACGACGGGGGCATCGCGTCCGCGATGGTCGTCGCGGAAGGGGACGCGTCGTGACTGGCGTGGGGGGACGATGAAGGGCGCATGGCGGGCCGCCGACATCAGGGCGGCCGAGAAGGCACTGATGGCGAAGCTGCCGGAGGGCACGCTCATGCAGCGCGCCGCGGCCGGCCTCGCGCGTCGGTGTGCGGGGCTGCTGCACGACCGGTTCGGCGGGGTCTACGGCCGCAGGGTGCTCGTGCTCGCCGGCTCCGGCGACAACGGCGGCGACGCCATGTACGCCGGTGCGGCACTGGCGCGGCGGGGCGCCGACGTACGGGTCATCCGGCTGTCCGACCGCATCCACGGTGCGTCGTACAAGGCGCTCGTCGCGGCCGGTGGCCGTCCGGCGCCCGCGCCGCACGGGCACCTCGACCTGGTGGTCGACGGCATCGTGGGCATCGGCGGGCGGGGCGCGCTCCGGGAACGCGCGGCCGCGGTGGTCGCCGAGGCGGTCCGGGCGCGGGCGGAGGATGGCGGTGCGCCGGTGGTGGTCGCCGTCGACGTGCCGTCCGGAGTGGAGGTCGACACCGGCGACGTGCCCGACCCGGCCGCCGCGGTCCGGGCCGACGTCACCGTCACGTTCGGAGCGCTGAAGCCGGCACATGTCGTGGGGGCGGCGGCCGTCCACAGTGGACTCGTGGACCTCGTCGACATCGGGCTCGCCGGCTACCTGGTCACCCGGCCGGCCGTGGAGGTGCCCGACCACTCCGACATCGCCGGCTGGTGGCCCAGTCACGCGAGCACCGACGACAAGTACACGCGTGGCGTGGTCGGACTCGCCACCGGGTCCGACGGCTATCCGGGTGCGGCCCTGCTGTCGGTGGCCGGCGCCCTCGCGGGTCCGACCGGGTACGTGCGCTACGCGGGCACGGCGCAGGAGAGCGTCCGCGAACGGTTCCCCAGCGTCGTCACCACCGACTCGGTCGGCGCCGCCGGGCGGGCGCAGGCCTGGGTGTGCGGATGCGGCCTCGGAACCGACGAACGCGCCGTCGGGGAGTTGCGCGCCGTCCTGGCCACGCCGGTCCCGGTGATCCTGGACGCCGATGCGCTCACCCTGATCGCCGACGGCTCCATGGCCCAGCCGCTGCGCGAACGCAGGGCTGCCACCGTGATCACCCCGCACGACCGGGAGTTCGCCCGCATCGCCGGTGCCGAGCCCGGCGCCGACCGCGTCGAGGCGGCGCTGCGCCTGGCCGCGCAGATGAACGCGGTGGTGCTGCTGAAAGGGGACCGGACCGTCGTCGCCGCGCCCGACGGAAGTGCCTTCGCCAACCCGACCGGCAGCGCCGCGCTGGCCACGGCCGGCACCGGCGACGTGCTGGCCGGCCTGCTCGGAAGCCTGCTCGCCGGCGGCCTGCCCGCGCCGCGCGCCGCCGTGGCGGCCGCATACGTGCACGGCCTCGCCGGGCGGCTCGCGGCCGAGAAGGGCCCGACGACCGCGGTCGACGTGGCCGCCGAACTGCGGGAGGCCGTCACGCTGGCCACCCGGTAACGGACGCCCCCGCGCGCGACCGGGAAGAGGCCGGCCGGTGAGCAACGGTAAAAATCTTCGTCGATGGCCTGGGCTCGGCAGGCGCTACGCGGCAAGCTGATCGGCATGCCAGAACACGTCACCCGGCGGGTCGTGCTGCAGGCCGCCAGCGTCGCCACCGCGGCGACCACCGCGGGCCTCGTGGGTGCGGCACCCGCCACCGGGGCTCCCGCCACCACTTTCCAGCACGGGGTCGCGTCCGGCGATCCTCTCCCCGACGGCATCCTGCTCTGGACGCGGGTGACGCCCACCCCCGACGCCGCGCCGGGGTCCGGTGCCGGTCCGGAGGTCACCGTACGGTGGCAGGTCGCGTCCGATCCGGCGTTCGCGGCGGTCGTCGCGGCCGGGAGCGTCGAAACGGGACCGGCGCGCGACCACACGGTCAAGGTGGACGTGCGCGGGCTGGGCCCGGCGACGCCGTACTGGTACCGGTTCGGGCTCGGCGACGTCTGGTCGGCCACGGGACGCACCGCCACCGCGTCGGCACCCGACACCGAACTGGCCTCGCTGCGGGCCGGCATCGTGTCGTGCGCCGACTGGGAGGCCGGCTACTTCGGCTCCTACCGCCTGCTCGCCGCCCGCGGCGACCTCGACCTCGTGATCCACCTCGGCGACTACATCTACGAGTACGGCACCGGCGGCTTCCCCGGCAGCGACGGCGTGGTCCGCCAGCACCAGCCCGCCAACGAGACCCTCACCCTCGCCGACTACCGCATCCGGCACGGCCTCTACAAGACCGACCCCGACCTGCAGGCGCTGCACGCCGCCGTGCCGTGGGTGGTCACCTGGGACGACCACGAGATCGCCAACGACGCCTGGTCGGGCGGCGCCGAGAACCACGATCCGGCCACCGAAGGCGACTACGCCACCCGCCGGGCCAACGCGCACAAGGCGTACTTCGAGTGGATGCCCGTCCGCACCGGCGACAACAACACGATCTACCGCCGGCTGCGCTTCGGACGGCTCGCCGAGCTGTCGATGCTCGACCTGCGCACCTACCGGTCGCAACAGGCCAGCGGCACCGCCGTCGACGACCCGGCCCGCACGATCACCGGCGACGCGCAGATGGAGTGGCTCAAGCAGGGGCTCACATCGTCGACCGCGCGGTGGAAGCTCGTCGGCAATTCGGTGATGATCTCCCGGCTCGACGTGGGTGCGCTGCCGGCGTGGCTGCTCGGCCCGCTCGCCCAGCTCATCGGCGTGCCGCAGAACGGGTTCGCGCTCAACGCCGACCAGTGGGACGGCTACAACGCCGACCGCGACGAGCTCGTCGCCCACCTGAGAGCGCACAACACCCGCGACGTCGTGTTCCTCACCGGCGACATCCACACCTCGTGGGCCAACGAGCTGGTCACCAGGACCACCGTCGGCGACCCGGCGGCGGCCGAGTTCGTGGTGCCGAGCGTCACCAGCGACAACCTGAACGACTTCATCGGGCTGCCGGCCGGCATCGTCAGCCCGGTGGCCGCCGGCCTGATCCGGGGCACCAACCCGCACGTGAAGTGGACCGAGCTCGACAACCACGGCTACGGCGTGCTGCACGTCACCGCGGCCAGGGCCCGGATGGACTGGTACCACCTCCGTGACCGCACCAGCCCCACCACCACGGCCCGCTGGGTGGCCGGCTGGTCGGTGGTACCGGGGTCATCGCGCCTGCGCAAGGAGAGCGCTCCGTAAGAACGCAAGGAGAGCGCGCCGTAAGCTCGAACGATGCACAACGCCGAGATCCGCGTCGACCTGGACGCGATCAGAGCCAACGTCGCCCGGCTGAAAGCCGGCACCACGGCCGAGGTCATGGCCGTGGTCAAGGCCGACGGCTACGGCCACGGCATGGTGCCGTGCGCCCGGGCTGCGCTCGACGGCGGAGCCACCTGGCTCGGCGTCACCACGCTCGACGAGGCGCTGGCCCTGCGCGCTGCCGGCATCACCGCGCCCGTGCTGGCCTGGCTGCTCACGCCGGGCCTGCCACTGGCCGACGCGGTGGCCGCCGACGTCGACCTCTCCGCGGCGGACCAGGTCCGTCTCGCTGAGATCGTGGCGGCCGCGCGGGAGACCGGCCGCTGTGCGCGGGTCCACTTGAAGATCGATACGGGACTGGGGCGGGGCGGCGCCGCGCGGGCCGACTGGCCCGGCCTGGTGGAGGCGGCCGCGAAGGCCGCCGCCGACGGCGACCTCGACGTGGTCGGCGTCTGGAGCCACCTCGCGAACAGTGACGTGCCCGACCACCCCTCGATCGACGCGCAGGTCGCCGCGTTCACCGACGCGCTCGACGTGGCCGCCCGGCTCGGTGTGACGCCGCGCTACCGGCACCTGGCCAACTCCGGTGCCACGCTCACCCGCCCCGACACCCACTTCGACCTGGTGCGCCCCGGCATCGCCGTATACGGGCTGTCGCCGGTCGAGGGGCAGCGGTTCGGGCTGCGGCCGGCGATGTCGGTGCGGGCGCGGGTGATGCTGGTCAAGCGGCTGCCGGCCGGCCAGGGCATCTCGTACGGCCACCACTACGTCACCACGTCGGAGACCACCGTCGCCGTCGTGCCGGTCGGGTACGCCGACGGCGTGCCGCGGGCCGCCAGCGGCCAGGGTCCGGTGGCGGTCGGCGGGCAGACGTTCCGGATCGCGGGCCGGGTGTGCATGGACCAGATCGTGCTCGACGTCGGCGACCTGCCGGTGCGGGCCGGCGACGAGGCGGTGCTGTTCGGCGGCGACGGCCCGCACGTGGACGAATGGGCCGCCGTGTGCGGAACGATCAACTATGAGATCGTCGCCCGCATGGGGAGCAACCGGATGGCGCGGGTGTACGACGGTGGCTAAAGCTACGCAGGAGAAGGGCTTCGTCGGCCGGAACGCCGGCTGGCTCGGCGCGCTCGCCGCGGTGGGTGTCGCGGCCGGCGGTGTCGCGGTCGGTGTCGCGGCCAACCGGTACGCCAAGCGTCGCCGTGCCCGCGCCGCCGACCACTACTTCGACGAGCCGTTCGGCGAGCTGCCCTACGACGAGCAGTTCTCGGTGACCACCGAGGACGGCGTCGACCTGCACGTCGAGGTGGTCGACGGGGAACGCCACGACCCGACGCTGGTCTACGTGCACGGCTTCTGCCTCGACATGGGCACGTTCCACTTCCAGCGCCGGGCATTCGAGGGCGAGTACCGGCAGGTGCTCTACGACCAGCCCGGACACGGCAGGTCCGGCCGCCTGCCCAAGGGCGAGTACACGCTCGACGCGCTCGGAGCCGGGCTCAAGGCGGTCCTGGAGAAGGCCGTGCCCGACGGGCCGGTGGTGCTGATCGGCCACTCCATGGGCGGCATGACGATCATGGCGCTGGCCGAGCAGGCGCCCGAACTGTTCACCGACCGGGTGGCCGGAGTCGTGATGATCTCCACGTCGGCCGGGCGGCTCAACGAGGTGACGTTCGGCCTGCCCGAGGTGGTGTCCCGGCTCAACCGGCCGCTGATCCCGCTCCTGCGGAACGCCCCGCGCCTCACCACGACGGTGGCCGACCGGGCCCGCCGCGCCGCCCACGAGGTCGCCAGGGTGCTGACCCGCCGCTACGGCTTCGGCTCGCCGAACCCGAGCCCGGCGGTGGTCGAGTACGTGGAGAGGATGAACTCCACCACGCCCACCGAGGTGATCGCCCGGTACGTGCACACCCTCTACACGCACTCGCGCCTGCCGGCGCTGGAGGTTCTCCGCACCGTTCCGGTGATGGTCGTCTGCGGAGACGCCGATCTGCTGACGCCGCTGGTGTACTCGCAGGAGATCGCGGCCGAGCTGCCCGACGCCGAGCTCGTGGTAGTGGAGCACGGCGGGCACGTGGTGCTGCTGGAACTGCCCGACGAGGTCGACGACGCCATCGAACGCTTTCTGGAGCGGCTGTGAAGCTTCCTACGGTCGAGGACACCCGCGCGCTCGGTTCGAAGCTCGCGCAACGGCTGCGGGCCGGCGACCTGATCCTGCTCATCGGGCCGCTCGGTGCCGGCAAGACCGCCCTCACCCAGGGCATCGGCGCCGGGCTGGGCGTGAAAGCGGCGGTCACGTCCCCGACGTTCGTGATCTCCCGGGTGCACCGTGACGGCCGGCTGCCGCTGGTGCACGTCGACGCGTACCGGGTCGGTGGCCGGCTGGAGCTCGACGACCTCGACCTCGACGCCAGCGTCGAGGACTCGGTCACCGTGGTCGAGTGGGGCGAGGGGATCGCCGAGCAGCTCTCCGACTCGTACCTGGAGGTCCACCTGGACCGGCTGGACGACGAGACCCGGGTCGCCCGGCTCGTCGGCGTCGGTGGTGACTGGGCGGAGCGCGTCGCGTCCCTGTGACCTCGTTAAGGTGTCTGACGTGCTCGTGCTTGTCGTAGATACCGCCACCCCCGCCGTCACCGCCGCGGTCGCGTCGGTGACCGACGGTTCCGTCGAGGTGCGTGCCGGGAAGGTGACGGTCGACGCGCGGGCGCACGGCGAGCTGCTCGCCCCGTCGGTGCACGACGTGCTGGCCGAGGCCGGCACCACGCCGGCCGGGCTGGCGGCGATCGTGGTCGGCCTCGGTCCCGGCCCGTTCACCGGCCTGCGGGTCGGCCTGGTCACGGCGGCCGCGATGAGCCACACGCTGGACATCCCCGCGTACGGGGTCTGCTCCCTCGACGCCTTCGCCGCCGGTACCACCGGGCGGCTGCTCGTCGCCACCGACGCGCGTCGCAAAGAGGTCTACTGGGCGACCTACGACAACGGCGTGCGCACCGACGGCCCGGCCGTGAGCTCACCGGCCGACGTGCCGGTGGGCGACCCGGCCGCCGGTGAGGCCGCCGGGCGGATCCTCGGGCTGCCGGTCGACGTGCTCTACCCGCCGGCCGCGGGCCTGGCGGCCCTTGCCGCCGACCGGGTGCTGTCCCGGGCCCCGTCGGAGCCGTTGACCCCGCTGTACCTGCGCCGTCCCGACGCCGTTCCACCCGGCCAGCGCAAGATGGCACTCCAGTGATCCAGCTCGAACCGCTGCGGTGGTGGCACATCGCCGACCTCATGCCGCTGGAGGAGGACCTCTTCGGCGCCGAGAAGTGGTCGGAGTGGATGTTCTGGAACGAGCTGGCCAACGGCCACTACTACCGGGTGGCCGTCGACGACGACGGAACGATCGTCGGGTACGGGGGGCTCGCGGTGAACGCGCCCGAGGAGGCCTGGGTGCAGAATCTGGCCGTCCGTCGCGACGCGCAGCGTCGTGGTCTCGGCCGTCTTCTGTTGGAGGATCTGTTGGACCGGTCTGAGCGCCATCAGGTACGCAAGGTGCTCCTCGAGGTGGCCGTCGACAACGAGCCGGCGCAGAAGCTGTACGCCACCTACGGGTTCGAGCCGCTGGCCGTGCGCCGTGGCTACTACCAGCCCAGCAACACCGACGCTCTGGTGATGGTTCGGGAGAACGCGACATGACAGCAGAACCGCTGGTCCTCGGCATCGAGACCTCGTGCGACGAGACCGGTGTCGGCATCGTGCGCGGGCACACCCTGCTGGCCGACGCGGTCGCATCGAGCGTCGAGCAGCACGCCCGGTTCGGCGGGGTCGTGCCGGAGGTGGCCAGCCGCGCGCACCTGGAGGCGATGGTGCCCACCGTGCGGCGGGCCCTCGACACCGCCGGGGTGAAGCTCGCCGACGTCGACGCCATCGCGGTGACCGCCGGGCCGGGGCTCGCCGGTGCGCTGCTGGTCGGCGTGGCGGCGGCCAAGGCGTACGCGTTGGCGGCGGGCAAGCCGCTGTACGGGGTCAACCACCTCGCCGCACACGTCGCGGTCGACTCGCTGGAGCACGGTCCGCTGCCGGAGCCGGCCGTGGCGCTGCTCGTCTCGGGTGGGCACTCGTCGCTGTTGCGGGTGGATTCGCTCGCTCACGGGGTCACCCCGCTGGGCGCCACCATCGACGACGCCGCCGGCGAGGCCTTCGACAAGGTCGCCCGGCTGCTCGGGCTGCCGTTCCCCGGCGGGCTGCCGATCGACAACGCCGCCCGCGAGGGGCAGATCACCATTGAGTTCCCGCGCGGCCTCACCGGCCCGCGCGACCAGGCCGAGCACCGGTTCGACTTCTCGTTCTCCGGGCTGAAGACGGCCGTGGCGCGCTGGGTCGAGGCCCGCGAGCGGTCCGGGGAGCCGGTGCCGATGCACGACGTGGCGGCCAGCTTCCAGGAGGCGGTCTGCGACGTGCTCACCCGCAAGGCGATCGACGCGTGCGCGTCGCAGGGCATCGAGACGCTGGTGATCGGCGGCGGGGTCGCCGCGAACTCGCGGCTGCGGGCGATGGCGGTGGAGCGGGCCTCCGCGAAGGGGATCGCGGTGCGGGTCCCGCGGCCGAAGCTGTGCACCGACAACGGTGCGATGGTCGCGGCGCTGGGCTCGCACCTGGTCGCCGCCGGGGTCGAGGAGGGCCGGCTCGACCTGCCGGCCGACTCCGCGATGCCGATCACCGCGGTAGTGGCTGCACATGGCTGATCTGTCGCCGAGAGAGGTGACGGGGTAAATTGCCGCCCGTGATTGTGCGGATGTGGGAGGCGCGGAGCCGCCCGGCGGTGTTCGACGAGTTTCTGGCGTGGGTCTGCGAGAAGGCCGTGCCGGAGGTCGAGGGCCATCCGCAGCACGTGTCGAGCGAGGTCTTCTCCTCGACCGACCACCGGGTGGTGGTGATCTCCCGCTGGCACCGCGACCCGCTCGACCTGCCCGCGCCGCCGCCGACCCTGGTCGCCCGAAGCCCGCACGTGTGGGACTTCACCCAGGTCGACCGTTAGGTGAGCAGCCAGTAGAGGACGCCGAGCACGGCGACGACGGCCAGCGCGATCGCGAGGATCACCGCGAGCTGACGCGGGTCGCTGTGCTGCTCGGCCTCGGGGAGGTCGGCCGTGGTCGTGGCCAGCTCGCTCAGGGTGCGCGCGGCGTAGACCGTGGACGCCCGCTCGGCGAACTCGTCGAGCGTCAGCCGGCCCGCCGCGGTGTGTTCGCGCAGGGCCGCAAGGGTGCGTTCCCGGTCGTTGTCGGACGCCCGCACAGTCACGCCCTACAGATTAGTACCGATCTCGGCGACGGCCGCCGAGGTGATCTCGACCAGGTCCTTCGGGGCCACCTCGACCTGCAGGCCACGCCTGCCGGCCGACACGTAGATCGTCGGCCAGAGTTCGGCCGAGGAGTCGACCACGATCGGCAGCCGGGCCCGCTGTCCGAACGGCGAGATGCCACCGGTGACGTAGCCGGTGGCGCGTTCGGCCGCGGCCGGCTCGGCCATCGCGGCCCGCTTGCCGCCGACCGCGGCGGCCAGGGCCTTCAGGCTCAAGGCGCCGGTGACCGGCACCACGCCGACGGTCAGCCGGCCGTCGACCTCCGCGACCAGGGTCTTGAACACCCGGGCCGGGTCGACGCCGATCGCGGCCGCCGCACCCTCGCCGTACGACGACGCGCCCGGGTCGACCACGTACTCGTGCAGCGTGAACGTCACCTTGCGCCGGCCGAGCAGCGCGGTTGCCGGGGTCCCCTTACTCGCCACGACGGCATAGTAGTGCGGCCGGGCGGTCGGCGATCCGGGTGAGGAGCAGCACGCCGTCGCCGGTGCCGGACAGGCGCAGGTCGTGGCGGAGCTTCTCGACGTCGAGGGCGCTGCCGCGCTTGCGGATCTCCAGCCGACCGATGTCGTACGACCGCAGCGCCGCCCGCATCTTCTTCACCGCGACCGGCAGCTCGTCGACGACCTCGAGGCAGCGGGCGAACGGCGTGCCCGCCGGCTTTTCCGCGTAGACGAAGCCGATCGACGGGTCGGCCACCACGCCGTCGACGGTCTCCGCGAACGCACCCACCAGGCCCGCCCGCGTGACGGCGCCGTCCGGGTCGAACACGTACCGGCGCGGGCCGCCGACCGGCGCCGGCGCGGCGTCACCGGTCAGCTCGTGGGCGACGCCGGCCCGGAACACGGTCGCGCGCCGGGGCACCGCCGCGAGCGACGGCGACCAGAGCGCCGCCTCCACCAGGTCGCCGTCGACCGAGACCCACTGGGCCTCCGCGCCGGGCGGCACCAGGTCGTGCGGCAGTCCGGGGGCGAGCTTCAGCACGGCGAACCGGAGCCGCGTGAACAGGCCGACCGCGAAGTCCCATGGCGGGGAGAGCGCGGCGGGGGAGAAGACGCGCCGGCCACCGGCCGTGCGGCGGGCCGGGTCGCAGAACGCGGCGTCGACGCCGGTGAGGTCGGCGGTCGTCGCGTCGCCGGTGACGACCGACGCGTCGAGCCCGCGGAGGTTCGCCGCCGCCACGATGGCCGTCTCCGGGTCGGCCTCGACGGCCAGCACCGACAGGCCGGCCAGCGCGAACGCCCGGCTGTCGGCGCCGATCCCGCAGCCAAGGTCGGCCACCCGGGTGGCGCCGGCCAGCGCCAGCCGGCGGGCCCGCGCGGCGGACACCGGTGCCCGGGTCGCCTGCTCCAGCCCGGTCCGGGTGAAGAACATCGACGCCGCGGCGGCGCCGAACTTTCCGACGGCCGCGCGCCGCAACGCGGCCTGGGTCAGGGCCGTGGCCGCAAGATCCGGTGGGACGCCCGCAGCGCGCAACGCCGTGGCCGCCGCGACCGGGCCGCGGTCGACGACGGCCTCGGCCGCGACGAGCGCCGCCGCAAACTCAGGGGCGTCCAGCACTCAGTTATTGTCCAGCGGGTCGGCGAGCAGCGGCTCGAAGGCCAGCTCCGCCGCGCCGAGCAGCGCCGAGTCCTCGCCGAGCGCGGGCGTGCGCAACCGCACGTGCTCCCGGCACGCCTGCAGACCGTTGCGGTTGAGCCGGCTGCGCACCTGTGCCGCCGCGGCGATGTAGATCTCGCGCAGGCCGTCGCCGAAGATGACCATCTCCGGGTTGAAGATGTTCACCAGGTTGGCCACGCCGAAGCCGAGCCAGTCGCCGACCTGGCGCAGGCCCGCCTGCGCCAGCGCGTCACCGCGCGCGGCGGCGTCGATGATCCCGCGGACGGCCTCGCGGCCACCGCCGTCCTGGGCACGACCGGTCAGGCGCAGCAGCGCGCCCTCGCCCGCCTCGGTCTCCCAGCAGCCGTACGCGCCGCACACGCACCTGCGGCCGGCCGGGTTGACCACCATGTGGCCCACCTCGCCGCCGTACCCGCCATGCCCCGTGACCAGCCGTCCGCCGGCGATGATCCCTCCGCCGATCCCGCCGGCGCCGGTCAGGTACACGATGTTGTCGCAGTCGACGGCCACGCCCCGCACGTGCTCGGCCAGCGCGCTCAGGTCGGCGTTGTTGCGGACCTGCACCGGCTTCTCGCCGCCGAGCACCTTGCCCAGCGCCTCGCCCAGCGGCTCGTCGATCCAGCCGACGTGCGGGCCGAGCCGCACCAGTCCGTCCTCCGCCCGCACCAGCCCCGAGACGGCCGCGCCGGCGCCGATGTAGCGCGCCTCGGCCGGCGCCGTGCGCTGCATGTCCTTGACGAACTCGGCCAGCGGCGCCACCACCTCCGCCGGTGACATCGCACCCGGTGGCCGCTGCTTCTCCCGGCGGTCGAGCACCGTGCCACCGAGCCCGATGCGGGCCGCGGTGAGCCGGTCGACGTCGATCACCAACGCGAAGCCGTACACCCCCGACTCGGGCCGGACGACCAGCGAAGGTCGTCCGGCCCGGCCGTGGTCGCGGGGCAGTTCCTCGGCCACCAGCCCGGCGGTTGCCAGATCGGCCGTGAGGGCGCCGATCGTGCTCCGGTTGAGGCCCAGCCGGGCGGTCAGTTCCGCCCGCGAGGTCGGCCCGCGCAGGTGCACGTATCGCAGTAGCGCGCCGAGGTTCTGCCGTCGTATCTCGTCCTGGGTCGGTCCTGCCCGCATGTTCTTGTCTGAACGGCCGCTATCCGAGCCCGCTCGCCGCCGCACGCCGGCGAGACAGGGCGTCGACGCCGGCCGCCAACAGCAGCACCACGCCGGTGACGACGTACTTGACCCCGGCGGAGTAGCCGAGCAGGCCCATGCCGTTGTTGATGACCGCCACCACGGCACCACCGAGCACGGCGTCGATCATCCGGCCCTTGCCACCGAAGAGGCTGGTACCGCCGATGACCGCGGCGCCGACCGCGTACAGCAGCACGTTGCTGCCGCCGGTGTTCGGGTCGACCGAGTTGCCCCACGAGGCCACCAGGATGCCGCCGACCGCCGCCATCGTCGACGAGATCATGAACGCGTAGATCTTGATCCGGTCGACCGGGATACCGGCCCGGCGGGCGGCCTCGGTGTTGCCACCGACCGCGTACAGGTGCCGGCCGAAGGCGGTGCGCTGCAGCACGAACGTGCCGGCGATCAGCAGCACCGCGATGATCGGCACCACGATCGGCACGCCCTTGAGCGAGGTGATCAGCGTGTTGATGCTGCGCTCCTCGTTCAGCACCAGCGTCGCCAGGAGCAGCACCAGCGCGACGGCGGCGATCTTCAGCAGCGTGACGCTCATCGGCTGCGCGACGAGGCCCTGCTTGGCCCGCGACTGCGCCCGGTACAGCTGCACACCGGCGTAGGCGACGATCGACACGCCGCACAGCACCCAACCGAGCCACACGGGCAGGTTCTTGTTGACCAGCGCGAGGATCACGTCGTCGTTGATCGAGATGTTCTTACCGCCGCCGAGCATCATCAGCAACACGCCCTGGAAGCCCAGGAATGCCGCCAACGTCACCACGAACGACGGGATACCGATCTTGGCGACCAGCCCGCCCAGGAGCAGGCCGATGAACGTGCCGGTGACCAGCGCGGACAGCACCGCCAGGTACCAGGGCCAGCCGTGGTTGGTCAGGAGGATCGCCATGACGGCCGCGCACACGCCGCTGGTGTAGCCCGCCGACAGGTCGATCTCGCCGAGCAGGAGCACGAACACCAGACCCATCGCGATCACGGTGGTCTGCGCGCCCTGGCCGAAGAGGTTCGCGAAGTTGCGGGGGGTGGCGAACGCGTCGTCGAGCAGCGTGAACACGAGGCAGAGCACGACCAGCCCGGCGATCGCGGGCAGCGAGCCCATGTCGCCGCCGCGCAGCCTCTGGAGGTACTCGCGGACGTGGCTCTGCAGCGACGGCCCCGCGGAGCGGCCGCCCTCCACGTTTCTCGTCGTGGTGGGTGCGACGGTCATGCGTCGGCTCCTGGCTTGTTGATGTCGACCTTGCCCGGGTCGGTTCCGGTGTTCGGCATGGGTGCGCCGATGCCGTTCGCGGCGCCGACCTCGGTGAGGTCGAGGTTGCTGTCGGCCATGCCGATGTTGCCGCTGCGGCCGGCCGTGATCAGCTCGACCACCTGCTGGTGGGTGACCTCGGTCGCGGGCACGAGCGCCGCCATCTGGCCGAGGTACATCGCCGCGATCCGGTCGGCGACCGCGAACACGTCGTTCATGTTGTGGGAGATGATCACGACGGCCAGGCCGTTGTCGGCGAGCCGCCGCACCAGTTCGAGAACCTGTGCGGTCTGCGCGACGCCGAGGGCGGCGGTCGGCTCGTCGAGGATCACCAGCTTGCTGTTCCACAGCACGGCCTTGGCGATGGCGACGGTCTGCCGCTGGCCACCCGACAGGCTCGACACCTGCTGGCGGACCGACTTCACGGTTCGCACGGACAGGCCGGCCAGGGTCTTGGCCGCGAGCTGCTCCATCGAGCCCTCGTCGAGCACGAAGCCGCGCTTGCGCTCGCGGCCCAGGAACATGTTCTGAACGATGTCCAGGTTGTCGCAGAGCGCGAGGTCCTGGTACACGATCTCGATCCCGAGGGACGCCGCGTCGCGGGGGCCGTGCACCGTCACCTGGCGGCCCTCGAAGAAGAAGTCGCCGTTGTCTGGCAGGTAGATCCCGCCGATGCACTTGACCAGGGTGGACTTGCCGGCGCCGTTGTCGCCGACGAGCGCGGTGACCTCCCCGGCATGCGCGGCGAAGTCGATACCGCGGAGAACCTGAACCGGCCCGAAGCTCTTGTTCAGGTTGCGGATCTCCAGCAATGGTGCCGTCACGTCTCTAGTTCCTCATTCGCCGGGCCGGTCCCCGGTGCCTTTGGGAAAAGGCACCGGGGACCAGAGGGGGATCCGGATTTCACACCGGAGCGGGCCTGTTGCTAGATACCCGCCTCGGTGCACTTCGCGGCGAAGGCGCCGGTGCAGAGCTCGGCCTTGGTCACGAAGCCGTCGTCGACGACCTTCTTGACGTTCTCCTTCGTGATCGCCTCGGGCGCGAGGAGCACGGCCGGGACGTCCCGGTTGCCCTCGGTGTCCTTGACGGTCTTGCCGGTGTCCTTCTTCTCGCCCTTGGCCAGGGCGATCGCCAGCTCGGCGGCCGCGTCGGCCTCCTTCTTGATCGCCTTGTAGACGGTCATGCACTGGTCACCGTTGAGGATGTTCTGCAGACCCTGCACGGTCGCGTCCTGGCCGGTGACCGGGACCTTGCCGTTGAGGTTGTTCTTCTTCAGAACGTTGATCACCGAGTTGCCGAGGCCGTCGTTGGCGGCCAGCACACCGTCGATCTTGCCGCCGGTGGAGGTGAACATCTGCTCGAAGATGGTCTGCGCCTGGGCGTTGTCCCAGTCCGGCACGGCCTGGTCCGGGCCCTTGGTGTACTCACCGGCGTCGAACTTGGCCTTGATCACGCCGTCGTAGCCCTGCTTGAACAGGGTGGCGTTGTTGTCGGTCGGCGAGCCGTTGACGTAGGCCACGACGGGCTTGGTCTTGTTCTGCGCCTGCAGGCACTTGACGAGGCCCTCGCCCTGGAGCTTGCCGACGGCCACGTTGTCGAAGCTGACGTAGTAGGAGGCGCTGCCGCCCAGCGTCAGGCGGTCGTAGTCGATCGTGGCGACACCCTGCTGCTTGGCCTTGTCGAGCACGGCCTTGCCGGTGCCGCTGTCGAGGTTGACGATCATCAGGGCGGTGACGCCGCTGGAGATCATCTGGTCGGCAATGGTCTGGAACGCCTGCTTGTCGTTCTGGGCGTTCTGGATGTCGTACTGAACTCCGGCGGCCTTGAAGGCCTCTTCCAGGTACTTCCGGTCCGCGGTTTCCCAGCGGGCCGATGACTTGCTGTCGGGCAGGATGACGCCGATCTTCGGCGTCTTGTCCGCCGAGCCGCCGTCACCGCCGTCGTCGTCGCCACACGCGGTCAGACCGGTGACCGCCAGCAGCCCGGCCGCGGCGAGGGCGATGATCCCTCTGCGCATGAGCAGGTCCTTTCTTCGGGTGGGTAGACCGACGACGGGTGGAGCCGGTCACACATGATTGTTGTGTCCGGCAACGTATGCGGCGGCCGCATGTTTCCACAAGATGTCGTCCGGCCTTGTTTTGTTGGGTGCGGTAACAATTCGGCAACGTACTCGGGTCCGGGTGCAGCTAGCGCCGCGTTCGGAGGTTCGTTGCGCTTTCGATGCACTTTGTCCGTCGGGTAAGCGCTCTCCGTGCCCCGTCGGTGCGAGAACTGGCACTCTCCTTGACGGAGTGCTAGCGTCCGGAATAACCTCCGGTTAGCACTCTCGCCTTGAGGGTGCTAACCAACCCGGGCGGCGCCGGCACCCGCGACGACGGCGCGGCATGGGTGATCTGAGACTCGAATCCTGATACCCCAGGAGGGTATGCCCGTGACAAGCGCGACCAAGGTTGCGATCAAGCCGCTCGAAGACCGGATCGTGGTCCAGGCCAACGAGGCCGAGACCACCACGGCGTCGGGCATCGTGATCCCCGACACCGCCAAGGAGAAGCCGCAGGAGGGCACCGTCCTCGCTGTGGGCCCCGGCCGCATCGACGACAAGGGCAACCGCGTTCCGATCGACGTGAAGGTCGGCGACACGGTTCTCTACTCGAAGTACGGCGGCACCGAGGTGAAGTACGGCGGCGAGGAGTACCTGGTGCTCTCGGCGCGTGACGTCCTCGCGGTCATCGAGAAGTAGCCAACAGACCGCGATAGTGCCCGCCCCGAGCAGATTCTGTGCTCGGGGCGGCACCGCGTAAGGAGAAGAGATGGCGAAGATCCTCAGCTTCTCGGACGACGCGCGTCACCGCCTGGAGCACGGCGTCGACGCGCTCGCCGACACGGTCAAGGTGACCCTTGGCCCGCGGGGCCGCACCGTGCTGCTCGACAAGAAGTTCGGCGCGCCCCTGATCACCAACGACGGCGTGACGATCGCCAAGGAGATCGAGCTCGCCAACCCGTACGAGAACCTCGGCGCCCAGCTGGTCAAGGAGGTGGCGACCAAGACGGCCGACGTGGCCGGCGACGGCACCACCACCGCCACCGTGCTGGCACAGGCGATGGTCCACGAGGGCATCAAGAACCTGTCGGCCGGCGCCAACCCGGCCAGCATCAAGCGCGGCATCGACGCGGCGGTCAAGGCCGTCGACGCCGAGCTGAAGAAGCGCGCCGTTCCGGTCGACAGCCCCGCGGCGATCGCCGCGGTCGCGACCGTCTCGGCCCGTGACGCGAAGATCGGCGACATGATCTCCGAGGCCATGGAGAAGGTCGGCCGCGACGGCGTGATCACGGTGGAGGAGGGCTCCACGTACGACACGGAGCTCGTCGTCACCGAGGGCATGCAGTTCGACAAGGGCTTCATCTCGCCGCACTTCATCACCGACGCCGAAGCCGGCGAGGCGGTGCTCGAAGACGCCTACATCCTGATCACCACGCAGAAGCTCTCGCAGATCGAGGAGCTGCTGCCGCTGCTGGAGAAGGTCGTCCAGAGCTCGAAGCCGCTGCTGATCGTGGCCGAGGACGTCGACGGCCAGGCGCTGTCGACGCTCGTGGTCAACTCGATCCGCAAGACCGTCAAGGTCTGCGCGGTGAAGGCTCCGGGCTTCGGTGACCGGCGCAAGGCGATGCTCCAGGACCTGGCGATCCAGACCGGTGGCGAGATCATCGCGCCGGAGCTGGGTTACAAGCTGGAGCTGGTCGGGCTCGAGCAGCTCGGGCAGGCCCGCCGGGTGGTCGTCGACAAGGAGAACACCACGATCGTCGACGGTGGCGGCGACGCCTCCGAGGTGTCCGACCGGGTCGCCCAGATCCGCAAGGAGATCGAGGCGTCCGACTCCGACTGGGACCGCGAGAAGCTCAACGAGCGACTCGCGAAGCTCTCCGGCGGCGTGGCTGTGGTGAAGGCCGGTGGCGCCACCGAGATCGAGGTCAAGGAGCGCAAGCACCGCATCGAAGACGCGGTCGCGGCCACCAGGGCCGCGGTCGAGGAGGGCACCATCCCCGGCGGCGGCGTCTCGCTGCTGCAGGCGGCGACCGTTCTCGAGGACGGTCTCGGCTTCGAGGGTGACGAGCTGGTCGGCGTCCGTCTGGTCCGCAAGTCGCTCGAGGAGCCGCTGCGCTGGATCGCCGAGAACGCGGGCCTCGACGGCCGCGTCATCGTCGGCAAGGTGCGTGAGATGCCCGCCGGGCACGGCCTCGACGCCGCGACCGGCGAGTTCAAGGACCTCGCCGCGGCCGGCATCGTCGACCCGGTGAAGGTCGCGCGCAGCGCGGTCGCCAACGCCGCGTCGATCGCGGGCCTCCTGCTCACCACGGAGACCCTGATCGTCGAGAAGCCCGCAGCCCCCGAGCCCGCCGCCGGCGGCCACGGGCACGGCCACGGGCACGGTCACGGCCACCAGCACGGCCCGGGCTTCTGACCCGAGCTCAAAGATAGGATTTCGCAACCTCCCGCACGCGGGAGGTTGCGAAATCCGGAGCCCGGAAATCTATTACGACCCGGGAACGTCCGTGGTCGCGCCGACCGGTGCCGACGCAGACTTCACTCCATGACACAGCGGCGCCGGTTGCCGGCCATGATCGGGGTCGCCTCGGTGGCGGCCGCTCTCGGGGTGGCGGAGCTCGTCGCGATCGTCACCGGTCCGTTGACCTCGCCGGGGATCGCCGTCGGTGGCGCGATCATCGACCTGGTCCCGGAGCCGCTGAAGCAGTTCGCCATCTCGCTCTTCGGCACGTACGACAAGCTCGCCCTGCAGATCGGCACGATCGTCCTGCTGGTGCTCGCCGGGGTCGGGCTGGGTTTCCTGGCCCGCCGCCGTCTCGGCCTCGCGCTGGGACTGGTGGTGGCGTTCGCGGCGCTGGGCCTGGTCTCGGCCGTGACAAGGTACGACGCGGGCTGGACGGCCGTGTTCCCGTCCGTCCTCGCCGGTGCCGCCGGCGTCCTGACCCTGCGGACCCTGACCCTGAAGGCCGCCAACACCGACGCCGCCTCGGATCGCGCCGCCTCGGATCGCGCCGCCTCGGATCGTGCCGCCTCGGATCGTGCCGCCTCGGATCGTGCCGCCTCGGATCGCGCCGCCGCCGACCGCGTTGCCGACCCGGCCGCCACCCGCGCTGCCGCGCCTCCCGGTGCCGGACCGCGACCACCCGACCCCGGCCGCGCTGCCGACACTTCTCGCGCCGCCGGCCCGGCCGCTGACCCTGCTCGCGCTGCCGCCCGCGCCACCGCTCCCGCCGCGGCCGCTCCCGCCGCGGCCGACCCCGCCCGCGCCGATCTTGCGGTTGTGGCCGGGGCGAACGCGGATGAACGTGACGAAAGGGCGGCCACAACTGCAAGATCGGCGGGATGGGGGGTGGCGGCGGAGCGGCGGGCGGTTCTGCGGGCGGCGGGGACCGTCGTGGCCGTGGGGGCCGTGGCGGGGTTCGGGGGGCGCTGGGTGTCGCTGCGGCGGTCGGTGAGTGCCGACCGGGCGGCGGTCACGTTGCCGGCGCCGGCGTCGCCCGCTCCGGCCCTGCCGGCGGCCGTGGAGACGCGGGTCGACGGGCTGGCGCGGTTCGTCACCTCGAACCGGGACTTCTACCGCATCGACACCGCGCTGGTGGTGCCCCAGGTCGCGCCGGACGAGTGGCGGCTGCGCATCCACGGCCGGGTCCGCAACCCGGTGACGCTCACGTTCGACCAGCTGCTCGCCCGTCCCATGATCGAGCGGTACGTCACATTGGCGTGCGTCTCCAACGAGGTCGGCGGGGGACTGGTGGGCAACGCCCGCTGGCTCGGCGTCCGGATCAGCGACCTGCTCGCCGAGGCCGACCCGGAGCCCGGCGCCGACCAGGTGGTCAGCCGCTCCGTCGACGGGTTCACGGCCGGCACGCCGACCGACGTGCTCCGGGACGGCCGCGACGCCATGCTCGCCGTGGGCATGAACGGCGAGCCGCTGCCGATCGAGCACGGGTTCCCGGTGCGCATGGTGGTGCCCGGCCTCTACGGGTACGTGTCGGCCACGAAGTGGCTGGCCGAACTGGAGCTCAGCAGCTTCGGCGACTTCGACGCTTACTGGATCAGGCGGGGCTGGGCGGCGAAGGCGCCGATCAAGCTGCAGTCGCGCATCGACACGCCGACCGGGCGGGCGACGGCCGGGCGGGTCGCGGTCGGCGGGGTGGCCTGGGCCCAGCACGTCGGCGTCTCGCGGGTGGAGGTGCGGGTCGGCGACGGGCCGTGGCAGGAGGCCGCGCTCAACGACGTGCCGTCGACCGACACCTGGCGGCTCTGGACCTGGGCGTGGGACGCCGCGCCCGGCAAGCACCGGCTCACCGTGCGCGCGTTCGACTCGTCCGGCAGGCCGCAGGACGAGACCGAGCGACCCGTCGTGCCGGACGGGGCGACCGGCCTGCACAGCGTCGAGGTCGAGGTGGCCTGAAGCGTCGAGCTCGAAGTGGCCCGAAGACGAGTGTGCCCGGCCGTCCGCGAGGGACGGCCGGGGCGCCTGGAGGGTGCGTCGTGGGTCAGCGGGCGGCGGCGTTACGCGTCGCCATCAGGCGGGACGCGCCGTTGGTCGCCGGCGGGCGCTGCTGGGGGACCGGCGGGCGCAGGCCCAGCCGCGACTCCAGCCGGCGGACGTCAACGGAGGCGTGCTGACGGTCGGCCAGGTCCTCCCAGCCGGAGGCGAGCAGACGCAGGCGCTCGGCCTCGGTGAAGCCACCCCACACGCCGTAGGGCTCACGGGTGGCCAGAGCGTGCGCGGCGCACTGCGCCCGCACCGGACAGGTCTGGCACACGATCTTGGCGGCCGCCTCGCGCCGCCCCCGGGACGCTCCGCGCTCCCCGTCCGGGTGGAAGAACTGCGCACTGTCGCGTCCCCGACAGTTACCCAGCCGCTGCCAGTCCCAGAGATCCGAGATCGGCCCTGGCAGCCGTGCGACGTTGGTCATGCGTACCCTCCAGACACACGCGCCGTCAAGATCACTTTCGAGGGAAATGACGGCAGGTCGTCGATTGAATTTCGGGGAACTCCGGATTGATCTGACCGTTTTGTGTTCTCCTCCTCAGTGAAGAGGGGAGTTACCGTGCGTACGGTCCTTGTGTGTGTGCGAACGCCGGTCGCGGCGCAGGCGGTTGTCACCTGCGCGGCCCGGCTCGGGGTCGGCACGGCGGTGCGTACCGCAGTCTCGGTCACAGAGGCGCTGAGCCGGCTCGCTGAGCAGCCCGCCGACCTGATCCTTGTCGACACGGCGCTGTCGCGTCCCGACAGCGTCGAGTTCACCCGACGGATCGTCGCCGCCGCCCCCGGCGCCGCGGTGGTCCTGTTCGGGGTGGAGGACCCGCGGATCTCGGCCGCCGCCGTGCAGGCCGGCGCCCGCGGGGTCATCCGGGCCGACGCCACCGACCCGGTGACGGTGGTCGCGAAGGCGCTGCTGCTCGTGCTCAGCCCGGCCGGCGAGCCGGCCACGGCGCGGGCCGGTGCCCGCAACGGCTCGGCCGGGGTGCCCGCCCCGGCGGCGCCGGTGGCCACCGCGGTGGGTGCGCTCGCTCCGCGGGCGATGCGTCCCGCCACGTCGTCGGTGCCGATGCAGCGCGGCGACGTGGTGCCCGCGGGCGTCGTCGCCGAGGTGCCGAGGCGGCGGGTCGACCTGACCGAGCGGGAGCTGCAGGTGCTGCGCGGCATGGCCGACGGCAAGAGCAACGCCGAGATCGGGCGGGAGCTGTTCGTGTCGGAGGACACGGTGAAGACACATGCCCGCCGCTTGTTCCGCAAGCTGGGTGCGCGCGACAGGGCGCACGCCGTGGCCTCGGCATTCCGGGCAGGACTGGTGTCCTGAGCACGGGCATGCTTCGACCTGGGCATGCGGGGGCGGTACCCCGCGCCTCAGGCGCTTAAACGAGCCGGACTGATCGGTTGATTAGTCCGGCTCGTTTTTTCCCTCTTCGGGTTCGTCGGACCCCTCGGCCAGGGCGTCGTGGATGCCGTCGGCGTAACCGCGCGCGTACTCCCAGGTCACGTAGTGATCGGGATCCGGGTTGTACGCCGGCTCGTGCACCCGCGGCTTCCCCGAGTCGAGCAGGTGCCTCAGGTTGCCGCGCAGCAGGTCCCAGTCGAAGTAGTGCGGCTCGTGGCAGTCCTCACACTCGATCACCAGCCCACGGACCCCCAGCGGCGTGAGCAGCGCCTGGTAGATCGCCAGGTCGGCGAGGTCCTCCAGAACGTCCTGCCGCTCGTCGGCGGTCAGCGGATCGTTGTCGTCATCAGCCTCGCCCAGCGGCATCGCTGGATCGGCCGGGTCGCCGGCGAAAGGGTCGATGGGCTCTTCCTGCACCTTCCTACGGTACCGGTCATAGTCGTCGCGCTCATGCCGTGGAGCACATCCCGGACATCGCAGCACCGGTGCGCTTCGCGGCGCGGTCCGGCCGCCTTCTACCATGGGGCAACCGCCAACCGCGACCCGAGAAGGCTGGTCACCACATGGATTCGCTGCCCCTGGCGCTCACGTTCGACGACGTCCTGCTGCTTCCCGCCGAGTCCAACGTGATTCCGAGCGAGGTCGACACATCGACCAGACTCACCAGAGAGGTGCGGCTGTCGATGCCGCTGGTCTCCAGCGCGATGGACACGGTCACCGAGGCACGCATGGCGATCGCGATGGCGCGGCAGGGTGGCATCGGCGTACTGCACCGGAACCTGTCGATCGAGGAGCAGGCCCAGCAGGCCGACCTGGTGAAGCGGTCCGAGGCCGGCATGGTCACCAACCCGGTCACCTGCTCGGCCGACGACACGGTCGCCGAGGTCGACGCGCTGTGCGGCCGCTACCGCATCTCCGGGGCACCGGTCACCGACGCCGACGGGCGGCTGCTCGGCATCGTCACCAACCGCGACATGCGGTGGATCACCGACCGCACCACGCGGGTGCGCGACATCATGACGCCGATGCCGCTGATCACCGCGCCGGTGGGCGTGTCCACCGGTGAGGCGCTGGCCCTGCTGCGCGAACACAAGGTCGAGAAGCTGCCGCTGGTCGACGAGGCCGGCACGCTGCGCGGGCTGATCACGGTCAAGGACTTCGCGAAGAGCGAGCAGTACCCGAACGCGACCAAGGACGACGCCGGCCGGCTGCGGGTGGCCGCCGCCATCGGCGTGGGCGACGAGTCCTACAAGCGGGCCCGCACCCTGGTCGAGGTCGGCGTCGACGTGATCATGGTCGACACCGCGCACGGTCACAACAACCAGGTCCTCGAGATGGTGGCCCGGCTCAAGCGCGAGACCAGCGTGCAGATCGTCGGCGGCAACGTCGCCACCTTCGCCGGCGCGAAGGCGCTGGTCGAGGCCGGCGCCGACGCCGTCAAGGTCGGTGTGGGCCCCGGATCGATCTGCACCACGCGCGTGGTGGCCGGCGTCGGCGTCCCGCAGGTCACCGCGATCATGGAGGCGGTCCGGGCGTGCCGCCCGGCCGGGGTCCCGGTGATCGGCGACGGTGGCCTGCAGTACTCCGGCGACATCGTGAAGGCGATCGTGGCCGGCGCCGACACCGTGATGCTCGGTTCGCTGCTGGCCGGCTGCGAGGAGAGCCCCGGCGATCTGATCTTCATCAACGGCAAGCAGTTCAAGGCGTACCGGGGAATGGGCTCGCTGGGTGCCATCCAGACCCGCGGGCAGGCCAAGTCATACTCGAAGGACCGGTACTTCCAGCACGACGTCAGCTCCGACGACAAGCTCGTACCCGAGGGTGTCGAGGGTCAGGTGCCGTACCGCGGTCACCTGTCGAGCGTGGCGCACCAACTCGTGGGTGGCCTGCGGTCCGGGATGGGGTACGCCGGTGCGGCCACCATCGCCGACCTGCAGCGGGGCCAGCTCGTCCGCATCACCGCGGCCGGGCTCAAGGAGAGCCACCCGCACGACATCCAGATGACGCTCGAAGCGCCGAACTACTCGGCGCGATAGACCCAGAGACGAGGAACGCAGCGTGCGTGAGGTCGTGCAGATCGGGCTGGGCAGAACGGCGCAGCGTGGTTACCACCTCGACGACATCTCCATCGTGCCGAGCCGCCGTACCCGCGACGTCGACGACGTGTCGACCGCGTGGCAGCTCGACGCGTACCAGTTCAAGATCCCGTGCGTGGCGCACCCGTCCGACGCCACGATGAGCCCGGCCACCGCGGCCACGCTCGGCACGCTGGGCGGGCTCGGCGTGCTCAACGTCGAAGGGCTGTGGACCCGGTACACCGACCCCACGTCGATCCTCGAGGAGCTGTCGACGCTGCCGCACGGCGGCGGCACCAAGCGCCTCCAGGAGGTCTACTCCGAGCCGATCCGGCCGGAGCTGATCGTCGAGCGGGTCAAGGAGATGCGCGGGAGCGGCGGCACCGTCGCCGTCCGCGTCTCGCCGCAGCACACCCTCAAGCTCGCGCCGGTGATCCTGGACGCCGGCGTCGACATCCTGGTCATCCAGGGCACCGTGGTCTCGGCCGAGCACGTGTCGGTCGCCGACGAGCCGCTGAACCTCAAGGAGTTCATCGCCGACCTCGACCTGCCGGTGGTCGTCGGTGGCTGCACGAACTACCAGACCGCGCTGCACCTGATGCGCACCGGCGCCGCCGGCGTCATCGTCGGGGTCGGCGCCGACGGGCACTCCACCACCGACCGGGTGCTCGGCATCCGCGTCCCGATGGCCACGGCCATCGCCGACGCGGCGGCCGCGCGTCGCGACTACCTCGACGAGACCGGCGGCCGGTACGTGCACCTGATCGCCGACGGCGAGATCCGCACCTCCGCCGACGTGGCGAAGGCCCTGGGCTGCGGTGCCGACGCCGTGATGCTCGGCGAGCCGCTGGCCCGCTGCGAGGGTGCGCCGGCCCGGGGCGCCTGGTGGCACTCGGCCGCCAGCCACCCGAAGCTGCCGCGCGGCGTCTACGCACCGGCGGAGACGGTCACCGGCACGATGGAGGAACTGCTGTTCGGGCCGTCGGGCGACCCGACCGGCGTGTTGAACCTGTTCGGCGGCCTGCGTCGCGCGATGGCCAAGTGCGGCTACCGTGACCTGAAGGAGTTCCAGAAGGTCGGCCTGCAGCTCGGCTGACAACGACGCGGAACGGCCCCGGCGCAACGAGCGCGCCGGGGCCGTTCGTCGTCAGGCCAGGGTGTCGTCGTCGGGGTTGGCGCGGTGGCGGGCCCGGTAGAAGCGGGCCAGCGCCGGCTTGACCTCGGCCGGGTCGTCGGAGGCGGCGCTCGCGGGCGGCGCGGCCAGCGGGTTGCGCGGCAGCTGGGCCATCGGGACCCGGACCGGCAGACCGGCGCCCGAGGTGCCACCGTCGGCAGGTGCGGGCACGACCGGGGGCGCGTGGTGAACGGTCCCGCGGTTCGTCGGGTGCCGGGTGGCCAGGTCGGTCACGTCGGCCGTGGTAGCCGTCGGCTGGGCCGGCAGCCGGATCTCCTGGGTCCAGCCGTGCAGGTTCGCGGCGTCGCGCTCGTCGGGACGGTTGGGCGCCGGAACGGTGACCGGCACAGCCGCCGACCCGTACGGCGGCGTCGCCTGGTCACCGGGTCCCCACGGGCCGACCTGCGAACGTCCCTCCTCGACGCCACCGGCGGCGCGCGACCTGACCACGGACGCCGCTGCCGCCAGCTCGCGGCTGATCAGGTGCATCGTCGACCGGCGCAGCACCGACCGGGCCAGCTCGGCGTACGGCCGCGACGGCGGCGGGGCGAGCAGCGCCGCCGGGATGCCGACCTCGGCCTGTACGCCGCGGTCGAGCCCACGCAGCGCCACGGAGACGCTGTGCCGGCCGGCCAGCCGGCCCACCACCCACAGACCCATCTGCGCGGTCGCCGCCGCCACCGGCGCCGACTGACCGGCGTTCGCGATCTTCTCGTTGGCCTCGGCCAGCTTCTCGGCCGACATGCCGAGCCCACGGTCGGCCACGCGGACGTACGCGGAGCGGCCGTCGGCCGCCACCCGGCCGACGACCGTGACGGTCGTGTCGGGCGGCGAGTACCGGGTGGCGTTCTCCAGCAGCTCGGCCAGGATGTGGATCACGTCGGCCACCGCGGGACCGGAGATGTAGCCGCCGTCGTCGACGTCGGTGACCACCCGTTCGTACGCCTCGATCTCGGCCGTCGCGGCCAGCACCACCGCCGACAGGGGCACCGGGTCGGACCGCCGACGCATCGTGTCGGCGCCGGCGAGCACGAGCAGGTTCGCGTCGTTGCGGCGCATACGGGTCAGCAGGTGGTCGAGGCGGAACAGGTTGGCCAGCTGGTCGGGGTCGTCCTCGGCGCCCTGCACCTCGTCGAGCAGCTTGAGCTGGCGGTCGACGAGTGCCTGGCTGCGCCGCGCCACGTTGACGATCATCGCGTTGGCGCCGCGGCGCAGTTCTGCCTGCTCGCCGGCCAGCCGCACGGCGCTGGCGTGCACGGCGGCGAACGCGTCGCCGACCTCCTCGATCTCATCGCCGCTGTTCGAGCCGCCGAGCTGGGGGAACGCGGTGGTCGGCAGGTTGTCGAGGTCGGCCTGACGCTCGACCGCGCGCAGCCGCTGGATCGCCTCCGGCAGCCGCCGCTGCGCCACGTCGAGCGCCTGGCCGCGCAGGTCACGCAGCGAGCGGACCATCGAGCGGCCGATGAGGATCCACGAGCCGAGCGTGACCACCAGCACCGCGAGGATCAGCGCGGTGAGCCGCAGCGTCCGCTTGTGATGCTCGTCGACAAGCGTCTTCGCGTCGTCGTTGAGCTGGTTCAGGGCCTTCTGCTCGGCGTCGGCGAGCACGGACAGGTCGCCGGTCGACGCCCGCCACCAGTCCTGCGGCGACACCGACACGGTGCGGCCGCGGATCTGCTCGAGGATCCGGTCACGCAGGTTTACCGCTTCGACGCCGCCCGCGCCGCTGCCGAACGTCGCGCCGACAGCGGGTGCGGCGCTCGCGGTGAAGCGCAGCACGGCGGCCTTCTGCTCGGCGATCGTCTCGGAGTACACCTGGTAGGTCGCCGGCTCGGCGAACCGGCCGCGGCACGCGGCGTACAGGCGGGCCCGCAGCTGCGAGGCGTACTCCTTCGCCCGCGCGATCTCCTGCACGGCGATCGTCGGTGACAGCAGCGCCGCGTCGGGACCCGCCGTCGCGCGCGGCAGCAGGCCGAACAGCGCCGACAGCGCCGACGTGTAGGCCTGGAAGACCGTCTCCGGCGCGAGCGCGCCGGTACGCGCCGCGACCCGGGTGTCCCGGAGATCGTCGACGAGCTCGGCTGCCTCACCCAACGGGATGGCCCGGGCGTCGGCGGCGTCGGCCAGCTTCCGGTAGGCGGTGTCGACCGCGTCCCGGTCGGCGCTGAGCGCCTTGTCGAACGCGTCCTCCCGCACGGCGTCGGCCAGCTCTCCCGCGGTGCGGTCACGCTCGGTCTGCAGCGCCGTGGCCAGCGCCGCCACCGGCCGGGCCAGCTCCACCCGGTCGTGGAACGCGGCGACCTCGGCGCTGTCGGCGGCCGCCGCGGCGATCTGCACCGTGGCCAGGGCGGTGAACGCCGTAGCCGGGATCGCGACGACCAACGCCAGCTTGCTGCGGACCCGCCACCACGCCATACCGCGTGGGCGGGGTCGTGACTGAGGAGGGGTGGAGGGCGCCGGCAACTGAGCACCTTTCGGGTCGAGGCGGTGATGGTCACCTATACGGTGCACAACCCGGAGGAAGGATACGGGCCTATGTCCTTCGTGTGGTGCCACCTTTAGAGGGATCACGCAGGTAGCTCCCAGATACGCCGGATAACGTGGTCGCTCGCGAGATCGAGGGTGGGGGAACACATGCGCCGGTGGATGGTCATCGCGCTGGCGACGGGGCTGGTGGTGGCCGGTTGCGCCCGTCCGGACGGGCTCGCCCGTCCGATGCCGGCGGAGGTGGCGCGGCCGGGAGCCGCGGGTGCCGGCGACGAGTACTTCCCGGCGATGGGCAACGGCGGCTACGACGTCGGAAGGTATGTCCTGAAGCTGCGCTACGACCCGGGCACCGACGTGCTCTCCGGGCTGGCCACGATCGAGGCGACGGCCACCCACGCGCTCTCCCGGTTCAACCTCGACTTCTCCGGGTTCGACATCGCCGCGCTACGGGTCTCCGGTGCCGACGCCACCTGGCAGCGCGAGGGTCAGCGCGAGCTCGTGGTGACGCCGGCCGCCCCGCTCGCGAGCGGCACGGCGTTCCGGGTCGAGGTGGAGTACTCTGGGAAGCCCGGCGGCGAGTTCCGCCACACCGTCGACGGGGCGCTCGCGGTGGGCGAGCCGGAGAGCGCGTCGGACTGGTACCCGGCCAACGAGCACCCGTCCGACAAGGCGGCGTACGACTTCGAGATCACGGTCCCGGACACGCAGACCGTGATCGCGAACGGCATCTTCGGAGGTGCGATCCCGGCCGATGCGGGCTGGCACACGGTGCGCTGGCGCGCGACGACGCCGATGGCGGCCTACCTGAGCACGCTGGCGATCGGCCGCTACCGCGTGTTCGAGGAGGCGTTCGAGGGAAAGCCGGTGTACTCGGCGGTCGACGAGCGGATCCCGGCCGGCGGCGTCGCCGACCGGGCGCTGCGGCGCACCGGCGAGGTGACCGCGTACCTCGCCACCCGGTTCGGCCCGTACCCGTTCGAGGCGCTCGGTGGGGTGATCACGGCCGAGCGGTTGGGGTTCGCGTTGGAGACGCAGACGCGTCCGGTGTACGAGTCGTCGTTCTTCCGCGGCACGGAACTGGAGGCGACCTCGATCATCGCGCACGAGATCGCCCACCAGTGGTTCGGCGACAGCGTCTCGGTCGAGCGGTGGCGCGAGATCTGGCTCAACGAGGGCTTCGCCACCTACGCGCAGTGGCTGTGGGAGGAGCACGCCGGCGGCCCGACCGCGCAGCAGGCGTTCGACGACGTGTACCGGGCGCCGGTCAGCTCGGACGTCTGGTCGCCGCCGCCGGGCGACCCGTCGGCACCCGGGCTGTTCGCCGACTCGGTGTACGTCCGCGGCGCCATGACCGTGCACGCGCTGCGCCTGACCATCGGCGACGACGCGTTCTTCCGGCTGCTGCCGGAGTGGACGGCGAGCCAACGCAACGCCACGGCGACGACGGAGGAGTTCGTCGAGCTCGCCGAGCGCGTCTCCGGGGTACAGCTGGACGATCTCTTCCAGATCTGGCTCTACACCGAGGAAAAGCCGCCGTACCCCCGGCGTTGACCTCCCCTGCGCCGGGCGGAGTACCTCGCGGATTGACCTTCGACCTGCGTGAACCGGTAACGTCGCCGCGCATGGCCAGCCTGTTCCGGGAGCGCGACTTCCGGTTGCTCTTCGCGGGGCAGGGGATCAGCGCGGTGGGCACCGCGGTCACGTACGTGGCGCTGCCGCTGATCGCCGTGGCCTACCTCGGGGCGGGGCCCTTCGAGGTCAGCCTGATCACCGCGGCCGGGTATGCGGCGTGGCTGGTGCTGAGCCTGCCGTTCGGGGTGTTCGTCGACCGGCGCCAGCGGCGTCCGCTCCTGATCGTCACCGATCTCGGCCGGGCCGCGCTGCTCGCCACCGTGCCCGCGGCGGCGCTCGCGGACGCGTTGACGGTGCCGCACCTCATCGTGGTGGCGCTGCTCGCCGGTGCACTCAGCGTGCTCTTCGACGTCGCCTATCCGGCCTACATCCCGGTGGTCGTCGCCGACCGGTCCCGGCTCACCGACGCCAACGGCAAGCTGTTCGCCACCGAGTCGGCGGCGCACGTCGGCGGGCCGGGCCTCGGCGGGCTGCTGCTGCAAGCGGTCGGCGCGGCCGGTGCCGTCGTGGTCGACGTGGTGAGCTTCCTGGTCTCGGCGTTCACCCTGACGCTGATCCGCAGCCCCGAGCCGCCGGTGTCGCCGAAGGGCGGCAGCGTGCGGGCCGAACTGGTCGAAGGGCTGCGGTACACGTTCGGGCGGCCGTTCACCCGCGCGGTGCTCGGAGCGGGCGTGATCGGCAACTTCGTGTTCGGCGGCTACAACGCCGTCGTCGTGGTCTTCCTGTACGAGACGGTCGGGCTCACCGAGGCGGCCGTCGGGGTGCTGCTCGGGGTCGGTGCCGCCGGCGCGGTGGCGGGTGCGCTGGTCACCGGGTGGCTCGGCGACCGGATCGGCGACGCGCGGCTCACCTGGCTGGCGCCGGCCGCCGGCGTGGCGTTCGGGGCGCTGGTGCCGCTCGCGGCGGGCGACTGGCGGCTGGTCCTGTTCGCGCTGGGCGCGTTCGGGCTGTCGGCGGAGATCGGGATCTACAACGTCTGCGTGCGGGCCGCGCTGCAGACGTCCGTACCGGGCGACCTGCTCGGGCGGACGATGGCGTCGATCCGGCTCTTCACCCGCGGCATGCTGCCGCTCGGCGCGCTCGCCGCCGGTGCGCTGGCCACGGTGACGTCACCCAGGGTCGCGATCGCGGTGATGATGGCGCTGCTCGTGCTGTGTCCGCTCTGGCTGCGGAGGTCACCCGTCGGACGCGTGCGCACCCTCGCGGAACTCGGCGCCGATAAGGCCCTGGGCCCGCGCGAGCGGAGGGAGCGCCATCAGTAGCGAGCCGGCCGATAAGTAGGGTTGGGGGCGTGACCACTCCGCGCCCGGTGCTCGTCGTCGACTTCGGCGCCCAGTACGCACAGTTGATCGCCCGCCGTGTGCGCGAGGCGGACGTCTACTCCGAGATCGTGCCGCACACGATGCCGGTCAGCGAGATGCTGGCCCGCGACCCGGTGGCGCTGATCCTCTCCGGCGGCCCGTCGAGCGTCTACGACGACGGCGCCCCGCAGGTCGACCCGGCCCTGTTCGAGGCCGGCGTGCCGACGTTCGGTATCTGTTACGGCTTCCAGGCGATGGCCCGCGCCCTCGGCGGCGAGGTCGCGCGCACCGGCCTGCGCGAGTTCGGCGGCACGCCGTTGCGGGTCAGCGGTGATCGCGGGGTGCTGTTGCGCGATCTGCCGGCGGCTCCGTCGGTGTGGATGAGCCACGGTGACGCGGTGAGCACGGCGCCCGACGGCTTCACGGTCACCGCCAGTTCCCCGGGTGCGCCCGTGGCGGCGTTCGAGGCGCCCGAGCGCGGCTTCGCCGGTGTGCAGTTCCACCCCGAGGTGGCGCACACCCCCAACGGGCAGGACGTGCTGCGGCGGTTCCTGTACGACATCGCCAAGGCCGAGCCGACCTGGAACACCGGCAACATCATCGACGACCAGGTCGCGGTGATCCGCGAACGGGTCGGCGACGCCCAGGTGCTGTGCGCGCTGAGCGGCGGCGTCGACTCCGCGGTGGCGGCGGCCCTGGTGCACAGGGCCATCGGCGACCAGTTGACGTGCGTCTTCGTCGACCACGGACTGCTGCGCGCCGGCGAGGCCGAGCAGGTCGAGAAGGACTACGTGTCGGCCACCGGCATCCGGCTCAAGGTCGTCGACGCCGAAGACCGGTTCCTGGGCGCGTTGAAGGACGTGAGCGACCCGGAGCAGAAGCGCAAGATCATTGGACGCGAGTTCATCCGCGTCTTCGAGGAGGCGGCGCGCGAGGTCGACGCGGAGCGCCACATCGAGTTCCTGGTGCAGGGCACGCTCTACCCCGACGTGGTCGAGAGCGGTGGCGGCACCGGCACCGCGAACATCAAGAGCCACCACAACGTGGGCGGCCTGCCCGACGACCTGAAGTTCCAGCTCGTCGAGCCGCTCCGCACGCTGTTCAAGGACGAGGTGCGCGCGCTCGGCGCCGCCCTCGGCCTGCCCGAGGAGATCGTCATGCGGCACCCGTTCCCGGGGCCGGGTCTGGCGATCCGGATCATCGGCGCGGTCGACCGGGAGCGGCTCGACGTGCTGCGCGCCGCCGACAAGATCGCCCGCGAGGAGCTCACCGCCGCCGGCCTCGACCGCGACGTGTGGCAGTTCCCGGTGGTGCTGCTGGCCGACGTGCGCAGCGTCGGCGTGCAGGGCGACGGCCGCACCTACGGCCATCCGGTGGTGCTGCGTCCGGTGTCGAGCGACGACGCGATGACCGCCGACTGGTCGCGGCTGCCCTACGACGTGATCGCGAGGATCTCCACGCGCATCACCAACGAGGTCAGCGAGGTCAACCGCGTGGTGCTCGACGTGACGAGCAAGCCGCCGGGCACCATCGAGTGGGAGTGACGCCCGACCGCAGGGCACGGGTTGGAGTGACGACAGTCACTTCTCACTCCGAGGGGTGAGATGATCTAGCCTCTCTGTAACGAAACAGCCACACTGACGGTGGATATTCGCGCCATACCTTCCTCCCCTGGAGGCGCCTGTGACCCCAGCCCTGGAACCGGTGCGCCGCATCGCGGCCTACGGCGTCTGCACCGACGACGAGGGCCGCGTGCTCCTCGTCCGCGCGGCGGCCTCGAGCGGCACGCCCGGTGCCTGGTCGCTGCCCGGCGGCGCGGTGTCGCACGGCGAGCATCCGCTCGACACCGTGGTACGCGAAACCGCCGCCGAGACCGGCCTGTCTGTCGCCGTCACCGGCCTGCGTGACGTGCTCGCCGACATGCGGGCGCTGCCGAACCGCGGCGTCACGATCCACACCGACAGGTTGATCTACGCGGTGACCGTGCGCGGCGGTGGCCTGCGCGACCGCATCGGCCAGCCCACCGACCTCGCCCGCTGGATCTCGCCGGAAGACGCGAAGGCGCTGCCGCTGCGTCCGTTCACCGCGACCGCGCTGGGCCTGCCGCCGGCACCGGTCGACCTGCGCCCCGACGCGCCTCCCGAGTTCCCGTCGTTCTACGCGGTGCCCGGAGAGGACGGGCTGCACCGCGCGCAGCGCTTCGCCGCCTACGCGGTCGCCACCGACCCGGCCGGTCGGGTGCTGCTGACCCGGGTGGCACCGGGTTACCCGGGAGCCGGCCGCTGGCACCTGCCCGGCGGGGGCACCGATTTCGGCGAACAGCCCGGCATCGCGCTGCTCCGCGAACTGGCCGAGGAGACAGGCCAGCGGGGCGACCTCGTCGGCCTGCTCGGGGTGGCGAGCCACCGCGACGCGGCGTCGCTGGGTCCCGAGGGCTACCCGATCGACTGGCACGGCGTCCGCGCGTTCTACCGCGTCGAGGTGGGCGACCCGGCACCGCTCGCGGTGATCGACGCGGGTGGCTCCACCGACGACTGCCGCTGGCACACCGTCGAGGAGTGCGCCGGCCTGACCCTCACCGAGGTCACCGAAGAGGCGCTGCGCGCCGCCGGCCTGCGCCAGTGACCCGGTGGCGGCGGCGGGTGACCGCCCACGGGGTGGTGCGTGACGGGTCCGGCCGGGTGCTGCTGGTGCCGACCGGCCGGCACGACGGCTGGAGCCTGCCCGGCGGCACCGTCGCGCACGGCGAGAGCCCGCAGAGCGCGGCGATCCGGCTCACCCGGCAGCAGACCGGGATGGCGACGCAGGTGCGGGCGGCCCGGTTGGTCGCCTCCGACCAGGTGCCCCGGCCCGGCGACGCCGTGGTGCACACCGACCGGCTGATCTTCGACCTCGTTCCGACCGCAGGTACTCCGGCTGAACGCGCACGCTGGTACACGCCGGCCGAGCTCGTGCGCGTCCCATTGCCCGGGTATGCGGCGTCGGCTCTCGCCGGTGTGATCGCCGAAGGCGGGCACACCAGCGATGCCTCTGTGCGGGATTTCGGCAGCACAGCCGCTGGAACGCCCACGGCGGACCTGGAGGACCCCGACGACGGCTGGCCGGTCGAACGCGGCCTGGCGATGGACGACGCCGGCCGGCGGGTGCAGCGGTTCTCGACGTACGCGCGGGCGACCGACGCCGCCGGACGCATGCTGTTCGCCAAGATCGCCGACGGGTACCCGGGTGCCGGCCGCTGGCACCTGCCCGGCGGCGGTACCGACGTCGGTGAGGCACCGGCCGACGCGCTGTTACGCGAGGTCGCGGAGGAGACCGGACAGGTCGGGACGATCGGGCGGTTACTCAGCGTGTCGCACCGACACAACCCGGTTGCGCGCGGCTGGGAAGGGTATCCGATCAACTGGCACACCATCCGGGTCGTTTACGAGATGGCGGTCGACGAGCCGACCGAACCGCGGGTCACAGAGGCGGCCGGCTCGACCGTCGAGGCGGCCTGGATGCGTCCCGGCGAGATCGACAGGAGGGCGTTGACGGATCTGGCGTCGTCGGTGCTGTGACGGGTCCTAGACTCGACGGCACCGAATTGATTACTCTATGCAACGGCACTTTGGCCCCTATTTGAGCTGCTTTAACCCTTAAGAGAACCTGTTTGACCATCGCAGATTCACAGATTGGTGTGCGATGGTATAGGCCGCATCCGCGCGGGTGGGAACGGAACAAGGAGGTTTACGTGCCGACAGCCCCATGGCGCCGGCGCCGCGTGAACGACATTCCCCGCCCGGGAGGGCGCAGATGGGCCGGCCGGCTTCGGCGCGGCGGATCACTGGCACGCCGGGTGCTCGTCGGTCCGCTCACCGACACCACGGCCCCCGTCGCACCCGACGCCCTGGCGAACCGCCGCCGGTTCACGCTGCGACGCGGTGCCGCCGGTCGGGGTGGAACCGCGGTCGCCGGTCGTCCCGGTCGTTCCGAGCCCGCCGGAGACCTGCTCGACCTCGTCGACCTGGTACCGGCCAGCCCCGCGATCCCGGCACCCGCCGGCCCGGTACCCACCAGCGGACTCAACATCCCGCTGCTGCCCGGCGAGCGCACGGTCGGGCGCCGCATCCGGTTCGCGATCGTCAACGGCTGCACGCTGGCCAGCCTCGCGTTGGGGCTCGCCGCGATCTTCCTCGCCACCGAGGCCGGCGACCTGCAGGCCGCCGCGATGTGCCTCATCGCCTGCGTGGTCTTCGACGGACTCGACGGCGCGCTCGCCCGCCGCCTGCGCGTCGCCAGCCCCTTCGGCGCCCAGATGGACTCGCTGGCCGACATGTGCTCGTTCGGCATCGCCGCCCCGGTCGTCGTGCACGTGGTGCTCGCCGACGAGGCCGCCGCGATCGTCACCGCACCCGCCTGCGCGCTCGTCGCGATCTGTGCCGCCATCCGGCTGGCCCGCTTCAACGTCTCGCCCAAGGACGGCCGCTTCTTCAGCGGCGTGCCGACCACGATGGTCGCCGCCGTGCTCGCCCTGGGCACGCTGATCGCGCCGTCGGCGCCCGTCGGCCTGCAGATCGCGGCGGTGGTGCTGCTCGCGCTCGCGATGGTGTCGAGCTTCCCGTACGTGAAGCTGGCCCGCCTGCTCCGGCTGCCGCCGTGGGTGCTGGTGCTCCCCGTGGTGGGCGCGTTCATCGACTACCAGGTCACGTTCGCCGTGGTGGTGCTGGCATACCTGGTCAGCGGCCCGGTCCTGTGGGTCCGCAACCGCGCCACCGCCTGATCGCACACGAAAGCGCCGGCCGAGGTGGCCGGCGCTTTCGCGTATGCGCTACTTCCAGCGGGCGATGACCGTCGCACCGCCGACGACCCGCTCGCCCGGGCTCACCCGCGGCGTCGCCCGGTCGGCGGGCAGGTACACGTCGGTGCGGGAACCGAAGCGGATCAGGCCCATGCGCTCACCCTTGGCCAGCAGCGACCCGACGGGCGCCCGCTGGACGATCCGGCGGGCGATCAGCCCGGTGCGCTGGGCCACGACCACCTGCCCGTGCGCGGTCTCCAGCACCGTATAGGCGGCCACGTTGTGCTCGGCCGACGGCTTCATCGCCGCGGCGTAGCCGCCGTCTTCGACGAAGTAGTCGACGACCTTGCCGGCGACCGGCGAGCGGTTCACGTGCACGTCGAGCACCGACAGGAACACCGCGATCCGCAGGTACTCGGTGTCGCCGAAGCGGTCGTCGACCAGCCGCTCGACGCCGAGCACCTTGCCGTCGCTTGCGGCCACCACGCTCGCCGGGTCCTCCGGGACGTCGCGGTTCGGGTCCCGGAAGAAGGCCGCGACCGGCGCGGCTGCGAGCGCCGGTACCAGCCAGAGCCGCGACTTGGGCCGGGCCGCCTTCGCGATCGCGGCGAGCCCGAGCGCGATGCCGGCGGCGGCGACCCCGTTCGAGTCGATGTGCATGCCCCGGGTGATCCGCACGCTCGACGACCGGACGGCCGGAGCCATCTTCGCGGCCAGCGTGTGGGACGCCGCGCTGAACCGCAGCCGGTGCACGCGCACCGGTGGCACGTTGCGCAGCACCAGGTCGCTGCCGACCCCGTACAGCGCGACCTGCCGCTCGATCTCGTCGACGGCCCCGCTCGGCCGGCTGGTGGCCGGCACCACCACGGCGAGCACCCCGCCGTCGTTGACGTGCTTGCCGAGGCCCTCCAGCAGCGAGCGGGTCTGCTCGGCGGTGCCGGTGAGCGGCTCGGCGTAGATCACCACGTCGGCCGGGTCGGCGGCACCGACCGAGTCGACGACGGACACCCGGCTCGCCACCCAGGAACCCTGGCTGGTGACGTGCTGCCGGACGTCCTCGTCGCCGACCACCACCAGGCGGTCGTCGGGCAGCAGCGCGTCGACGGCGGCCGTCAGCACCGAGGACCCGACCCCGGCGCCGATCAGCAGGCCGGTCTTCGGGCCGTTGTGCCGGGCCAGCTCGCCGACGAGGGTGGCCGCCGCGCGGTTGCCCACGATCGGGCGGCGCAACGCGGCCGGCAGGTTGACGGGGAACTCGCTCATCGCGGCGATCAGCTCCTAGGGTTTGCAGACGGCACTGGCCGGCGGGGTGTTCCGACACCCCGCCGGCCAGCATATTCCGTGCATGATGCGCTCGCGTCCGCTCACGCGGGCCGCCCGGATGGATTCAGTCGGAGTCGAGCGGCGGCGTGCTGACCGGCTCGATCGACCGGCGCGGCCGCAGCGACCCGATGAGGCCGAAGACGCCGAACAGGATCAGGCCGCCGGCGAAGATCAGGCCCGCCGTGGGCATGTGGACCTCGAGCTGGCTGCCGAGCAGCCACCAGGCCACGAAGCCGAGGAACAGCAGCCCGATCCAGAGCGACCACCGGTCGGTGCGGTGGATGTTCATCGGACGACCTCCAGGTTTCCGACATCGACAGAGAGGGTGAGTTGCAGGTCGCCGCCGCTCTTGGGGCCGTCGGCCCCGTGGTCGACGACGGTGCGCCACCGGTCGCTGAGCCCGCCCCACGACGAGTTGAGCACCCGGGCGTCACCGACCTCGACCTTGGCCTTCACGACGACGTCGACGTTCGGCGGCAGTACCACCCTGATCTTGCCGACGTCGATGCTCGCCTCGAAGCTGACCTGCTGGCCGTTGAAGTCGATCTGGCTGAAGTCGAGCGTGTGGTCGCCGGTGTCGCGCTGGTACGGGTTCCAGCTGTTCAGTTCGGTGACCGAGGTGGGGTTGAACACCTCGGGCGGCCCACCCCGGTAGGGCCCGTCCATCGCCGAGGCGGTGGAGATCAGCAGGCCGAGGCTGAGCGCGAACCCGAGTGGGATCAGCAGCCGGGCCCGCCCGACCCAGGCGCCAGCCACCAGGCCGAGGCCGACTACGGCCAGCGCCACCGCGAAGTACGCCGACCCGGCGATCGACGCGCCGAGCAGGTGCACGGTGGCGAGCGTCCCGAGCGCGACGGCGGTCGCGTAGACCGTGACCCGTCCGAGCCGCGACTTCGGCCGCTTCACCTTCGGCTTCGGCTGCTGCGCCGGCGCACCGGAGAACGGCATCCCCGGGTAGTGCGACATCGGGTCGGCCGACACCGGCGCGTCCCACGGCAGCCCGGCGCCGGGAACCGGCGGGTAGGGGCCGTAGAGCGGCAGCCGGCGGGTCTGCCCCGGCGGGACCGGCCCGAACGCCGGCGGGTACGGCCCGGGCGGTGCGAACGGTCCGTGGGGAGCGAACGGTTGGCCCCAGGTCGGGTCCCGCAGGAACGGCGGGTCGGGAGGCTGCGGCAGCGTCGGGGTCTCATCCGGGACCGCGTGAGCGTGCGCCGCGGCGAACTCGTCCTCCCGGTCGGGGTCGACGCGCGTGGCGGACTCGGCGTCGGGGTCGGTGTCCGGGTTGGTGCCGGCCGGGAGGTCGGGCTCGGCCAGCGGTGGCTTCTGCACGGTGGGCTCCGATGCTGATGGGTCGGATGGGTCCACCGGCACGTGCACCGTGGGGACCTCGGCTGCCGGGACGGTGGGTTTGTCGAGGTTCAGCGCCGCACCCGACGCCGCGGCGGTGGCGGGCGCCACGGATGCTGCGGGCGCGCCAGATGTGGCGGATGCCGCGGGCGTGCCGGATGCGGCGGGCGCCGCGGGCGTGCCGGATGCGGCGGATGCTGCGGGCGTGCCGGATGCGGCCGGTGCGGCGGGTGTGCCGGTGGTCCGGGGCATGCCGGGTACGCCGGGAACGCCCGGAGTCGCCGGGCGGCCGGGCATCCCGGGCCAGCCGTGCATCTCCGGTGTGCCGTGCATGCCTGGCGTGCCTGGCGTGCCGGGCCTGCCGTGCACGCCCGGCATCCCGGGCGTGCCGTGCGTGCCGGGAACTCCATGCATGCCGGGTGTGCCGTGCATGCCGGGTACTCCGTGCATGCCGGGTACTCCGTGCATTCCCGGGGCGCCGGCCATTCCCGGAGCACCGGGCGGCCCGAACATCCCGGAGGCCGGCTGGTGCGGCGAGGGCGGCACCATCGGCGGCGGTGGGAACTGCGGGGCGCCGGCCTGGGTGTTCTGGCCCGAACGCTGCAGCGTCCCGCGGCTGAGCAGCACGGCCGCACCGAGCACGACCAGCGCACCCACCACCGCCGGCCGCAGCCCCTCCGACGCGACCAGCGCGAACACCAGGATCGCCACGACCGCCCCGATCACCGCGACCGGCGCCGACGTGCGGGAGACCCCGCGGCCGAGCACCGCTTCGACCGGGGAGGCGGTGTCGCCGTCGGCGGGGATGAGCAGCCAGCCGATGAGGTAGGCGAGGAGGCCGACGCCGCCGAAGAGCGTCAGGACGGCGAACAGCACCCGCCACAGCACCGGGTCGGTGTTGGTGGCCCGTCCGACGGCGGCGCATACGCCGGCGAAGTAGCGCCCCTCGACCGGCCGGATCAGCCCGTAGCGGGCCATGAACCCGGGACCGAACTGGCCCGCGAACCCGCCGAGCGGCGTCCCGGACCCGGGCCCGCCGGTGCCACCGGCCACGCCGGGCACGCCGGAAGCGGGAGCGCCGGCCGGCCCGGAGGTCGGTGCACCTGCCGGCCCGGACGTCGGAGCGGCGGGCCCGGACGTCGGCGCCGCCGGCCCGGACACCGGGGTGCCAGCCGGCCCGGACACCGGGGTGCCAGCCGGCCCGGAGACGGGAGCCGCCGGACCGGAGACCGGAGCGGCTGCCGGACCGGAGACGGGAGCTGCCGGACCGGAGACGGGAGCTGCCGGACCGGAGACCGGAGCGGCCGCGGGGTCGTGAGTGGGAGCCGCGGACCCGGCGGAGGGCACGCCTTCGCTCGCGCGGGCGGCGGGAGCCGCCGGCGGGGACGGGGCTTCGTGCGGCTCTTGCCCGCTACCGGGCGTCGGAGTGCTCACGCCGTCTCCTGAAGCTGTGAAAGAAGGCCAGCCACCCTCGGACGCCGCGCTCTCCGACGGCGCCTCGCCCGACGAAGGCCAGAGCGGGCCGGGGGGCGGGGCCGGGGGAGCGAGCGGCTGCTCGTCGGCGGGCTGGTTCGTCATGATGTAGATGGTGGCCCCGGTGCGGGACCTAGTACCTCCGGAATCGACCCTGACGCGACCCTGAAATGCCGGTTCCGGGCTTGCTCTGGCTGGTCGCGGACACCTCCACCGTGTGACGATCGCTGCATGACAACGGCGACCCCGCCCCAGGTGCGGCCCCAGACCGGGGCTCAACCGCGCCTGCTGCGCGATGCGGGCAACCGCGTGCTCGGGGGCGTTGCCGCTGGCCTGGCCCAGCATCTGGGTGCCCCGGTCATGGCGATCCGCATCGCGTTCTTCGCGCTCGCGTTGGCCGACGGGCTGGGCGCGATCCTGTACGCGGCGTTCTGGGCCGTGCTGCCCCCGAGTACGCAGGCGCCACAGCGCAACTTCCGACAATTGGTGCCTTTCGTGGCGCTCGGGCTCGGGATCGCGGTGCTGTCGGTGCTCATCGGGGGGCCGCCCGGGCCCAGCACGCTGGTGGGGTGGCTGGCCGCGCTCGGCGCCATGGGCGTCGGGGTGATCTGGCACCAGGCCAGCCCGAAGCGGCGCAAGCGGTGGAGCGAGTCGCTGCCCGGCGCGCCCTGGGTCGGCGCGGTGCTCGACGACGACAAGCGCGGCGCGCTCACCCGGTTCCTCGGCGGCGGCCTGCTGGTGATCCTCGGCGTGATCGGTGTGATCGCCTACATCGCGCAGCCGCTCGCCAGCGAGGGGTTCAGCACGCTCATCGGAGCGTTGCTGTTCGCCGCGGTCGGGCTCGGTGGGGTGGGACTGGCGTTGGCGCCCGTCCTGTGGCGGATGTTCACCCAGCTCACGGCCGAGCGGGAGGCGCGGGTCCGGGAGCAGGAGCGGGCCGAGCTCGCCGCGATGATCCACGACCAGGTGCTGCACACGCTCGTGCTCATCCAGCGCAGCGCCGACGACAAGAAGCAGATCCTGCGCCTCGCCCGCGGCCAGGAACGCACGCTGCGGAACTGGCTGTACAAGTCCACCGCGTCGCCCACCGAGCGGTTCAGCGCCGCCATCGAACAGGCGGCCGCCGAGGTGGAGGACACCTACGCGATCACCGTCGAGGTCGTCGTGGTCGGTGACCGCGACGTCGACGAGCGCACCGCCGCGATGGTCGCCTCCGCCCGGGAGGCGCTGGTGAACGCCGCCCGGCACTCGAAGGTCGCCACGGTCTCGGTGTACGGGGAGGTCGAGGAGGACCAGGCGAGCGTCTTCGTCCGTGACCGCGGCGTCGGCTTCGTGCTGGACAATGTCGACGACAACCGGCACGGGGTGCGCGGGTCGATCCTCGGTCGCATGCAGCGGCACGGCGGCAAGGCCGAGATCCGCAGCGCACCCGGCGACGGCACGGAGGTACGGCTGATCATGCCGGTATCGGACCCGCGGCGGGGGCGGGTCAGTGACTGGCTGGGCGGCGAACCGGCACGGGTGGAAAGCGCGGATAGGGGTTGAGTGCTGTGTCTGAGCGGCTGCGGGTCTTCCTGGTGGACGACCACGCCATGTTCCGGGCGGGCGTGCGGGCCGAGCTCGGCGCCCACGTCGAGGTGGTGGGCGAGGCGAGCACGGTCCCCGAGGCGGTCTCGAAGATCGCGGCGATCGAGCCCGACGTGGTGCTGCTCGACGTCCACATGCCCGAGGGCGGGGGACGGGCGGTGCTCGAGTCGATGCGCCGGTCGCACCCGAACGTCAAGTTCCTCGCGCTGTCGGTGTCCGACGCGGCCGAGGACGTGATCGGGCTGATCCGCGCCGGGGCCAGGGGCTACGTGACGAAGACGATCTCGCCGGACGAGCTGGCCGACGCGATCCGCCGGGTCGCCGACGGCGACGCGGTGTTCAGCCCGCGGCTGGCCGGGTTCGTGCTCGACGCGTTCGCGGCCCGTCCCGACGCGCCGCTCGCCGACCCCGAGCTCGACCAGCTGACCAACCGGGAGCGCGAGGTGCTGCGGCTGCTCGCCCGCGGCTACGCGTACAAGGAGATCGCGAAGGAGCTGTTCATCTCGATCAAGACGGTCGAGACGCACGTGTCGAACGTGCTGCGCAAGCTCCAGATGTCCAACCGGTACGAGCTGTCGCGCTGGGCGGCCGACCGCCGGTTGGTCTAAGCGGTTCTGATCACCGTGAACGCTTCGGCGAGGGCGTCCTCGGGGAAGCCCGCCGCTCTGGCGTTCGCTCTGTGCATGGGACCGAGGAACGCGCGCAGGTCGGCGTGCCGCTCGGTCTGCGACACGTGGGCCCGGAGGGCGGCGAGCTTCCGGTCGAACGTGGCGGTGACGTCGATCCCGTGGTCGGGCGACGGGCCGCCGAAGAACCAGATCTCGCGGACCGTCCACGGCGGCACGTCACGCAGGTCCTCGTGCGCGAACGGGTTGCGCGCGTCGGGGTAGACGGCGCAGGTCACCGCCTCGCCGACCGCGAGGTGGTCGGGGTGCGACGGCCCGTGGATCCGCTCCCACCGGCGCAGCGGCGAGCTGGTGACCACGCGGTCGGGCCGGTGCCGCCGGATCGCGGCGGTGAGGTCCTTGCGCAGCTCCAGGGACGGGGTGACGATGCCGTCGCGGTAGCCGTCGAGGAACTCGACCGTGCTGACGCCCAGCTCCTCCGCGGCGGCCCTCTGCTCGGCCTCGCGGATGCCGGGGATCTCGGCGCGCGGCACCGCCTCGTCGAAGCCGCCGGCCTCGCCCCGCGTCACGATCACGTAGGTGACGTCGAGGCCCTTCGCGACCCAGGCGGCGATGGTGCCGGAGCAGCCGAAGTCGAGGTCGTCGGGGTGCGCGGCGACGCAGAGCACCCGCTGCGCGTCGGAGATCGGCTTGGCCGAGGGCGGGAAGGTCACAGGGGACCGCGGCCCGCGCGCAGGACGAGCAGCGCCAGCTGGACCCCGTCGGCTCCGAGGTGGGCGCGGTAGCGCTCGAGGATCTCGTTCTCGCGGTTGAGCACGAGCCGGGTGCCGCCGGATGCCACCCGGGTGCGGCCGACCTCCTGGGAGATCGCGGCCCGTTCGAGCCACAGCTCGATGATCCTGGCGTCGATCTCGTCGAGGCGGTCGCGCAGGCCGGCGATGTGCTCGGTGGCGGCTTCGGTGGTGACGGCGGCGGTCATGTCTGGTTCCTCCAGGCTCATGAAGGCCTCCAGCCCCCGGGCACAAAAAACCCCGGGCTTCTGGAGGCCCGGGGCAGTAGGTCTGAGGTGATCAGGCGCGACCTACGGCTGCGGGCATCCCGTAGCCGTAAAAGTAAAATCGCACCTGCTGGTTGATCACGGCTTGAAGTATGCCACGCCCTGGCAAGGCCGCAAGGGTCAAGCGGGTTTTCGTCTCACCCCAGGAATAGACTTCCGCTCCGATGCTTCCTCTTCCCGGTTTTTCAGACGTCGCCCAGCCGCCGAAACCGCCGCGGCAGCACAACCCCGGCGCCGCGGTGCTGCTCAACGGCCTGAACCGCGAGCAGGCCGAGGCTGTGACCCACGCGGGCTCGCCGCTGCTCATCGTGGCCGGCGCGGGTTCGGGCAAGACGCGGGTGCTCACCCACCGCATCGCGTACCTGCTCGCCGAGCGCGACGTGCATCCGGGCGAGATCCTGGCGATCACGTTCACCAACAAGGCCGCCGGCGAGATGAAGGAGCGGGTCGGCCACCTGGTCGGCAACCGGGCCCGGTTCATGTGGGTCTCCACGTTCCACTCGGCGTGCGTGCGGATCCTGCGGGCCGAGCACGAGCACGCCGGGCTGAAGTCGAGTTTCACGATCTACGACGCCGACGACTCGCGCCGCCTCATGCAGCTGGTCGCCCGCGAGCTCGACCTCGACCCGAAGCGGCACTCCGCGCGGTCGCTCGCGGCCGAGGTGTCGAACCTCAAGAACGAGCTGATGACCCCCGGCACGTACACGGCGAAGGCGGCCGGTCCGCACCAGCGGGCGGTGGCCGAGGCGTACACGCTGTACCAGCAGCGGCTGCGCGAGGCGCACGCCCTCGACTTCGACGACCTGATCATGCGGGTGGTCGAGCTGTTCCAGCAGAAGCCCGACGTCGTCGACAAGTACCGGCGCCGGTTCCGGCACGTCATGGTCGACGAGTACCAGGACACCAACCACGCCCAGTACGCGCTGGTGAAGGAGATCGTCGGCGAGTCGGGTGAGCTCTGCGTGGTCGGCGACGCCGACCAGTCGATCTACGCGTTCCGTGGCGCCACGATCCGGAACATCCTCGAGTTCGAGCGTGACTACCCGAACGCCCGCACGATCCTGCTCGAGCAGAACTACCGCTCGACCCAGACGATCCTGTCGGCCGCCAACGCGGTGATCGACCGCAACACCGAGCGCAAGCCGAAGCGCCTGTGGAGCGACCAGGGGGCCGGCGAGCCGGTGGTCGGGTACGTCGCCGACTCCGAGCACGCCGAGGCCGACTTCGTCGCCCGCGAGGTCGACCGGCTCAGCGACAACCACGGCTACCGGCCGGGCGACGTCGCCGTGTTCTACCGCACCAACGCGATGTCCCGCGTCTTCGAAGAGGTGTTCGTCCGGTTCGGCCTGCCGTACAAGGTCGTCGGCGGGGTCCGGTTCTACGAGCGCAAGGAGGTCCGCGACGCGCTGGCCTACCTGCGTGCGGTCGCCAACGAAGACGACACGGTGAGCGTCCGCCGGGTGCTCAACACCCCGAAGCGCGGCATCGGCGAGCGGGCCGAGGCGTGCATCGAGGCGCTGGCCGGCCGCGAACGCATCTCGTTCGGGGCGGCGCTGCGGCGGGTCGACGAGGCCACCGGCATCTCCGCCCGCGCGGCGAACTCCGTGCGTGACTTCGTGGCGATGATGGACGCCGCCCGCGAGATGGCCGAGACCGGCACCCCGGAGGAGGTGCTGGAGGTGCTGCTCCAGCGCAGCGGCTACCTCACCGAGCTGGAGGAGAGCCTCGACCCGCAGGACGCCGGCCGCGTCGAGAACCTGCAGGAGCTGGTCAGCGTCGCCCGCGAGTACACCGAGCGCACCGAAGCCAACGCCGCTCCGGAGGACGACGCCGAAGCCGGTGCCGCCGCCGCTGCCCCCGTCGCCACCCTCGACGGTTTCCTCGAGCAGGTGTCGCTGGTGGCCGACGCCGACCAGATCCCCGCCGACGACCCCGAGCACAAGGGCGTCGTCACCCTGATGACGCTGCACACCGCCAAGGGCCTCGAGTTCCCCGTGGTGTTCCTCACCGGCATGGAAGACGGCGTGTTCCCGCACCTGCGCGCCCTCGGCGACCGCAAGGAGCTGGAGGAGGAGCGCCGCCTCGCCTACGTCGGCATCACCCGGGCCCGCCAGCGCCTCTACATCACCCGCAGCGTCACCCGCTCGGCGTGGGGCCAGCCGCAGTACAACCCGCCGTCACGCTTCCTCGAAGAGCTCCCGCCCGACCTCGTCCGCTGGGAACGCACCCAGGCCGCCTACACCAGCTGGTCCGGCGGCGGCGGGGTCGGCGGCCGGGGCGACCGCGCCGACCGCGCCCCGAGGCAGTCGACCTTCGTCGGCGGCACCCCCAAGGCCGCCGAACTGGCCGGCCGCCTGGGCCTCGACCCGAGCAGGCTCGCCACCGCCAGCGACCTGAAGTCCAACGTCCCCGCCCTGGCTGTGGGCGACCGCGTCAACCACCAGCGCTACGGCATCGGCCGCGTGACGCAGGTCGAGGGGTACGGGGCTCGGGCGCAGGCGCAGGTCGACTTCGGGGATCAGGTGATGTGGATCGTGCTTCGGCATGCGCCTCTGGAGAAGCTCTAGGTAGGGGGTTCGGGCCCACAACTCGCTCCGGGAAGTAATGCGTCGAGCTTCCCTCCGCGAGTTGTGGGCCCGAACCCCCCCCGGGTCACCCCAGTCGCGCCGCCCGCGCTTCAGAGCTTGGAGGGGGCGGGACCAGCTATAGGTGGCTCGACTGTCGACAGGGCGGGACGCTGTCTTCCGGTCCAGCCAGCTCCATGCTCTGAAGCGGGAGGTGGCGGGACTGGCTTGAGCAAAACGCCAAGCAAGTGCTACTGGGTGAGCGCGTCGGTCTTCCCTGGCACGTCGGCCCCGTACCCCTTCAGGTACTCGATCGGGTCGACCTGCTTCCCGTCGACGCGGATCTCGAAGTGCAGGTGGGGGCCGAACGAGTAGCCGGTGTCGCCGACCTTGCCGATGACCTGTCCGGCCTCGACGATGTCGCCTTCCTTGACGCCCAGGCTCGACGAGTGGCCGTAGACGGAGACGACGCCGCCGCCGTGGTCGATCATGATGTTGTAGCCGTAGCCGCCGTTGAAGCGGGCCAGGATGACCTTGCCGCGGGCGACGGCGTAGTACGGGGTGCCGTTCGGGGCGGCCAGGTCGATGCCCTGGTGTGCGCGACCGTTCGACTCTGCCTCGAGCTTGCGGAAGCCGAACTTCGAGGTGAGCGTGTACGACTTCAGCGGCAGGACGTAGAGGTCCGGCGGCGGGATCTCCGCGGAGGCGCCGCCGACGCTGCGGGTGTCGTTGCGGCTGGCGCGGTCGTCGCCGACGGCCTGGGAGCGGTCGGCGGCCTCGGAGGCGACCGTGTTCGCGTCGACCAGGTTGAGCCCGTCGGGCTCGCGCATGTCGGGCATGACCGTGCCGGTGACCAGAGCCACCACGCCGGCGCCGACGAAGGCGGAGGTCATGACAGCGGCATAGCGGCTACGGGACGCGGCCGGTACGCGACGGCGGCCACAATAGCGGTCGCCCTGCTGCCGATTCGCCACTCACGCTCCCGATGTCGCTGGGCGCATCCCGTTTTCTCTCTCGGCCCCCGGGTAGACGAACCCCGGGAAATCTCGGCCGCTGGGAGGATGCGGGGCACCCGTTCGCGCGGATGCCGTCGAGAACGGTAGCGGCCACTTAAGGCGTCCACAAGCCGAGTGGCGTGTTCGAGCGGCGACACAGAGCGATTCTCCGTCGTTTCGTGGAACTTCCGTCACTGTCCACCTGCGACTTCGTTACCCGCAAACCGTTGTGGGACGGCGTGAAGACGCCTCGCTTGACGTGGCTTGATAGCTAGATGCGACGATTCGCGTACTGCCTGATGTCATTGGGATTCCGCAGGTGACAACGGCGTGTCGACGCGAAAGAAATAGGCCAGATGGCGTATGAGGCCGCGACACCTGTATCGACCGTTCAGAATGTGTCTGAAGACACAGGAAAGAGTGAGGGGCCGGACGCACCCCTCACACGTCCGGCCCCTCGATGCGCGATGCCCCGCCGCCACCCCTCGACCGACAGGGCATCGGCCGCTTTGGTGCCGGCCGCCGGGAAGATCGGCGGAGACCGGCACTTCGTTCTGGTGCCGGCCCGCGCAGCAGACCGGCATCTCAGTCAACGAGGTGCTTCGCGGGGGGTTACGCGTGTCACCCGTGCGGGGAGTGCTCACACGGCGAGCACCCGCCCGACACCACGGCGTGACCTGCTCGCTAGGCTGCGGCGAGATGCCCAGGAAGCCGTCGAAGAGCTGGAAAGAGCTGACGAAGTGGACCTGTACGAGTACCAGGGGCGCGCGTTGTTCGCCCGGCACGGGCTGCCGGTGCTGGACGGCGGGGTCGCCACCAGCGTCGCGGAAGCCCGCGAGATAGCCGACCGCCTCGGCGGCCGGGTCGTGGTCAAGGCCCAGGTGAAGGTGGGTGGTCGCGGTAAGGCCGGCGGGGTCAAGCTCGCCGACGACGCGGCCGAGGCCGAAACCCACGCCCAGAACATCCTCGGCATGGACATCAAGGGCCACACCGTCCACAAGGTCATGCTGACCACCACCGCCGACATCGCCGAGGAGTACTACTTCTCGTACCTGCTCGACCGGGCCAACCGCACGTTCCTGTGCATCGCCAGCGTCGCCGGCGGCATGGAGATCGAGCAGGTCGCCCACGAGCAGCCCGAGAAGGTCGTGCGGCAGCCGATCGACGCGAACACGGGCGTCACCGAGGACCTCGCGAAGCAGATCGTCGACCAGGCCGGCTTCCCGGCCGACGTCAAGGATCAGGTCGTCGCGATCGCGGTGAACCTGTGGCAGGCCTTCATCAAGGAGGACGCCACGCTGGTCGAGGTCAACCCGCTGGCGAAGACGCCCGAGGGTCGCGTGCTCTGCCTCGACGCCAAGGTGACGCTCGACGCGAACGCCGACTTCCGGCACCCCGAGAACCAGGAGTTCGAGGACACCTCGTCGGTCGACCCGCTGGAGCAGAAGGCCAAGGAGAAGGACCTCAACTACGTCAAGCTCGACGGCGAGGTGGGCATCATCGGCAACGGTGCCGGCCTGGTCATGTCGACGCTCGACGTGGTGGCCTACGCCGGCGAGGAGTTCGGTGGCGTCAAGCCCGCGAACTTCCTCGACATCGGCGGCGGCGCGTCGGCCGCGGTGATGGCCAACGGCCTGGAGATCGTGCTCGGTGACCCGGCCGTGAAGAGCGTGTTCGTCAACGTCTTCGGTGGCATCACCGCCTGCGACGAGGTCGCCCGCGGCATCCTGAGCGCCTTCGAGCTGCTCGAGCAGCGGGGCGAGACCGTCACGAAGCCGCTCGTCGTGCGGCTCGACGGAAACAACGCCGAGGAGGGTCGCGAGATCCTGGACTCGGCCGCGAACCCGCTGGTGGAGCGGGTCGACACCATGGACGGCGCGGCCCGCCGCGTCGCCGAGCTCGCGGCGCAGGGGGCGTGACATGGCTGTGTGGCTGACCGGGCAGAGCCGGGTGATCGTGCAGGGCATGACCGGCTCCGAGGGCTCCAAGCACACCCGGCGCATGCTGGCGTCGGGTACGAACATCGTCGGTGGGGTGACGCCGAAGAAGGGCGGCCAGGTCGTCGAGTTCGACGGCGCCAAGGTGCCGGTGTTCAACAGCGTCGGTGAGGCGATGGCCGAGACCGGCGCCGACACCACCGTGGTGTTCGTGCCGCCGAAGTTCGCCAAGGGCGCGATGATCGAAGCGATCGACGCCAACATCGGGCTGGCCGTGGTGATCACCGAGGGCATCCCGGTGCATGACAGCACCGCCGCCTGGGCGCACGCGACCGCGAAGGGCAACACCACGCGGATCATCGGGCCGAACTGCCCGGGCATCACCAGCCCCGGCAAGTCGAACGCCGGCATCATCCCGGCGACGATCGCCGGCGCCGGCCGCATCGGCCTGGTCAGCAAGAGCGGCACGCTGACCTACCAGATGATGTACGAGCTGCGCGACATCGGCTTCTCCACCTGCATCGGCATCGGTGGCGACCCGGTCATCGGCACCACGCACATCGACGCGCTCAAGGCGTTCCAGGACGACGACGAGACGGACGCGATCGTGATGATCGGCGAGATCGGCGGCGACGCCGAGGAGCGCGCGGCCGACTTCATCAAGGCGAACGTCACCAAGCCGGTGGTGGGCTACATCGCCGGCTTCACCGCCCCGCCCGGCAAGACCATGGGCCACGCGGGAGCGATCATCTCGGGCTCGTCGGGCACCGCCGACGCGAAGAAGGTCGCCCTGGAGGCGGCCGGCGTGCGGGTCGGCAAGACGCCCACCGAGACCGCGAACCTCATGCGCGAGGTCATGACCTCGAAGTAAAGCGCGAAACGGCGGCCGGTCGACATGACCGGCCGCCGTGCTTTTGGCACAGTAGAGCCCGATGTCTGCCACCCAGGACCCGCCCACGGAGACGCGTCGCGTCCCGCGGGAGCAGCGGCGTCCCAGGGAGAGCGTCGCGGCGAAGTCGACGGGTGCGCCCCTCGTGCTGGCAGCCGCCGTCACCACCGCGTGGGCGGTGCTGGTGTCGGCGACGCCGGTGCTCCTCGCCGCCGGGGCGGTGCTGCTGATCTCGCCGAGTCCCACCGACTCCGAGGCGGTGCTCCGGAGCGGGTTCGCCGCGTGGCTGCTCGCTCACGGGGTCCCACTGAAAACAGATCTTGGACCGATCGGCCTGACGCCGCTCGCGATCAGCGTTCTCGCGGCGTGGCGGGTGTCCCGCGCCGGCGTGCACGCCGCGCGGGCGGCCGCCGCCCGCCGCAGCCGGTCGGTGGTTCCGGCCGTCAAGGCGGGTGCGGCGGTCGCGCTCGCATACGGCGTCTACGGGACCGTGTTGGCGCTGGCCGTGTCGACCGCCGGCCTCGGTGTGCCGGCGCTGCGGGCGGGACTGACGATGGCCGTGTTCGGCGCGGTGACCGGTCTGGCCGGCGCGCTCTGGGAGGGCGGCTGGCACGCCCGCTGGGGTCCGCTGGTGCCGGCGGCCGTGCGTGACGGTGTGCGCACCGGCGCGGTCGCGGCGCTGCTGGTGATCGCGGCCGGCGCGGCGGCCACGGGGCTCGCGTTGGCGCTCTCGGCCGGCGTGGCGACCGACATGGTGCGGGAGTACCGCACCGGCGTCGTCGGCCAGGCTGGTCTGACGCTGGTGTGCCTGGTCTACGCGCCGAACCTGGCCGTGTGGGGCGCCAGCTACCTGGTGGGTCCGGGCTTCGCGCTCGGCGCCGGCACGACGGTGAGCGCGGGTGCGGTGTCGCTGGGACCGGTGCCGGCGCTGCCGGTGCTGGCCGCGGTACCGAGCCGGCCACTCTCGGCCTGGAGCGGGCTGCTGCTGGCGGTTCCGCTGGTCGCCGGGATGATCGCCGGGTGGCTGCTGGCCCGGCGCCAGCTGCGGGCCGCGAACCAGCCGCGGAGCGGCGCGTGGGGGCGGCTGCTCGTGCCGGCGCTGCTGGCCGGTCCGGTGGCGGGCGCGGCGCTCGGGCTGGCGGCGCTGGCGTCCGGCGGGCCGGTGGGCTCGGGCCGGCTGACCGAGATGGGCGCGGCGGCCTGGCCACTGGCGGGGATCGCAGCGGCGGTAATGGGCGCGGGTGTCGTGGCCGCGGCCGCGGTGACGAAGGGCATGGCCACCCGCCGCCACGGCCTGTGACAGCGGCGGGGCGGCGCGTTCCGCGCCGGGCTCTCGCGCTTTCGCGTGCGCTCTCGCCGGGCGCGCCTTCCCGCGCCGTGCGCGCGACCTCCCCGCGGCCCTTCCCGCGCCGGGCGCGCGATGCCCGTGGGCGTGGAAAAGGCCCCCGGCAACCCGCGCCAGGGGCCTTTCCTACGACGTCGTCAGCTGCGGATGGCGAACTGGTACACGATGCCGAGGATGATGTTCAGCGCGCCACACACGATGGCGATGATGCCGAGGGTGTTGGGCTTGCCGACCTTCTTGGCCTCGTTCATCGACAGGATGCCGAGAACGATGCCGGCGGGGCCGCAGCAGATCAGGCCGAGCACGATGCCGAGGATGCCGAACAACTGGGTCTTGTCGTTCGACGCCGCCGGCTGTCCGTAGGGCTGGCCGCCGTACGGGGGCTGCTGGGGTGGGTAGCTCACTTGGTTTGCCTCCTGCGTGGGTTTCTGTCAGGTGTAGATGTTGTTGCTGCTGATCACGCTGGTCAAATACAGACCGATCACGGTGAGGCTGATGAGTAGCCCAGCGATGCCGCACACTAAACCAGCGATGGCGAGACCCTTGTTGTTGGCAAGACCCTGGTCGGCCTTGCGCATGCCGAGGATGCCGCAGATGATCGCCGGAATCGGCATGATCAGACCGAAGAAGCTGCAGCATCCGAGCGGGATCGACAGGATGCCGAGCACCAGCGCCACGATGCCGAGCGCGTTGGCCGAGTTCGACGTCTGCGGCGGCGGCCCGTACCCGGGCACCTGGTAGGCGGGCGGCGGGTAGCCGGTGGCGTAGGCGCCGCCCGACACCTGGTAGTTCGTCGGACCCGACACCGGGTACGCCTGTGCCGCCCCCGACGTCGGCTGGGCGTAGGGATCGGCGTACGGCGCGGGCTGCTGCTGGTACGCCGGTGGCGGCGGCTCCTGGTAGGCCGGCTGGGCGTACGACTGCGGCTGCTCGTAGGACTGGGGCTGCTCGTACGACTGCGGCTGGCTGTACGACTGCTGCGGCGGCTGCTCGTTCTGGCTGTACTGCGGCTGCTGCTCGTACGACTGCGGCATCGTGAACTGCTGCGGCTGGCTGTAGTCGGGAGCGAACGGGCTCGGCGCCGGGTCATTCGGGTTCGACTGCTGGTACTCCTGCGGCTTCGGCTGCTCAGGCTGCTGCCCGTACTGGCCCTGGCCCGACGGGTCGGTGTACGGCTGACCGTACGGGTCCTGGCCCGACGGGGGATAGCCAGGCTGCATCGCGATCGCTCCCTCGTGAGGTGTAACTGCCCCGGACCGACGCGGCGCGTACGCACGGTGCGGAACCTGGGCAGCGTACTTGCTTTACTGTCGTAGCGCAGGCAGGCAAGGGGCACGGATCGGGCAGATCAGGCCCTGCCGCTAGGGTGTGCGGGTGCGTAAGCGGCTGGTGGTCCTGGTTTCCGGGTCCGGCACGAATCTTCAGGCCCTGCTCGATGCGTGCGCCGATCCGGCGTACGGTGCCGAGGTGGTCGCGGTCGGTGCCGACCGGCCCGATACGAAAGGCGTCGCCCGGGCGGCTGACCGTGGCATTCCTACCTTTGTGACCGCGGTGCGTGACTTCGCCACCCGGGACGACTGGGACGCGGCGCTCACCGGGGCATGTGCGGAACACTCTCCCGATCTCGTGGTCTCGGCCGGGTTCCTGAAACTCGTCGGACCGGCGTTTCTGGAGCGATTCGGTAGGCGATACGTAAATACGCACAATGCGTTACTGCCGGCTTTTCCGGGCATTCACGGACCTCGCGACGCGCTGGCGTACGGAGTGAAAGTGGCCGGCGCCACACTGCATTTCGTCGACGCCGGCATCGACACCGGTCCGATCATCGCGCAGGTGGCGGTGCCGGTGCTCGACGACGACACCGAGGAGACGCTCACCGAGCGGATCAAGGACGCCGAGCGGCGCCAACTCGTTGAGTACGTGGGACGGCTGGTCCGCGAAGGGTGGACCGTCGAGGGGCGGAAGGTGAAGATCTCAGATGACAGCCGGTGAAGGGCGCCGTCCGATCCGGCGCGCGCTGGTCAGCGTGTACGACAAGACCGGGCTCGACAGCCTCGTGCAGGCGCTCGTCGCCGCCGGCGTCGAGATCGTGTCGACCGGGTCCACCGCCGCCCGCATCGCGGCGGCCGGCGCGAAGGTGACCCCCGTCGAGGAGCTGACCGGTTTCCCCGAGTGCCTCGACGGCCGGGTCAAGACACTTCACCCGAAGGTGCACGCCGGGCTGCTCGCCGACCTGCGACTCGAGTCGCACGGTGCCCAGCTGGAAGACCTCGGCATCGAGCCGTTCGACCTGCTGGTGAGCAACCTGTACCCGTTCACCGAGACCGTCGCGAGCGGCGCGTCGCCCGACGAGTGCGTCGAGCAGATCGACATCGGCGGCCCGGCGATGGTCCGCGCGGCCGCGAAGAACTTCGCGTCCGTCGCGGTGGTCACCTCGCCGTCGGGGTACCGGGCCGTCGCGAAGGCGCTGTCCGAGGGTGGTTTCTCCCTGGACCAGCGACGCGCGCTCGCAGCCGACGCGTTCGTCCGGATCGCCGAGTACGACGTGGCCGTCGCCAACTGGTTCGCCGTCCAGGCCGACCCGGAGGACGGGTGGCCGGCGTTCGCCGGGCAGACGCTCACCAAGAAGGCGGTGCTGCGGTACGGCGAGAACCCGCACCAGCAGGCCGCGCTGTACACCGACCCCGTGTCGCCGGCCGGGCTGGCGCAGGCGGAGCAGCTGCACGGCAAGGAGATGTCGTACAACAACTACGTCGACGCAGACGCGGCGTGGCGCAGCGCGCACGACTTCACCGAGCCGGCCGTGGCGATCATCAAGCACGCCAACCCGTGCGGGATCGCGATCGGCGCCGACGTGGCGGAGGCCCACCGCAAGGCCCACGCCACCGACCCGGTGTCGGCGTTCGGCGGCGTCATCGCGGTCAACGGCGAGGTGACCGTGGAGCTGGCGAAGCAGATCGCCGAGGTCTTCACGGAGGTCGTGGTCGCGCCGTCGTACGAGGACGGTGCGGTGCAGGTGCTGGCCGAGAAGAAGAACCTCCGGTTGCTGCGGGCGGCCCCGTTCCGGCCGCTGCCGGCGGAGACCCGGCAGGTCACCGGCGGGGTGCTCGTGCAGATGCGCGACGCGGTCGACGCGCCCGGCGACGACCCGGCGTCCTGGACGCTGGCGTGCGGCCCGGCGCTGGCCGGCGCCGACCTGGCCGATCTCGTGTTCGCGTGGCGGGCGGTGCGCTCGGTCAAGTCGAACGCGATCCTGCTGGCCTCGGGTGGCGCGTCGGTGGGCGTCGGCATGGGCCAGGTGAACCGGGTCGACTCGGCCCGCCTGGCGGTCGCCCGGGCGGGTGACCGCGCGGCCGGGTCGGTCGCCGCGTCAGACGCGTTCTTCCCGTTCGCCGACGGCCCGCAGGTGCTCATCGACGCCGGCATCCGGGCGATCGTGCAGCCGGGTGGCTCGGTGCGCGACGCCGAGGTGGTCGAGGCCGCCACGAAGGCCGGGATCACGATGTACTTCACCGGGACCCGGCACTTCTTCCACTAGGGCCCGGTAACCGCGCGTTGCGGGCGCCCGAACGCCAGTGACACCACGTCGCTGATGGTTTGGGCGCCCTGCTTGGCGGAGCGGCCCTTGGGCTGGTCGTACGTGACGGCGACGACGTAGCGCTCGCCCGGACCGGCGAACCCGACCGAGTGCACCACCCAGTGGTCGGGGTTGCCCTCCGGCTTGAACGCCCAGCCGGGCTTGTGACCGGCGTCGGAGCCGGCGGCCTGCACACCCCACTGCTGCACCCCGGCGGCGGCCTTCAACCAGCCGACGAGCTGCGTACGGTCGGCCGCCGGCAGCTTGGCCAGCGCGTACGTCATCACCGCGGCGAGGTCGCTCGCGCTGCATTGCAGATGCCGCCAGTACGGGCGGTAACCGTCGACCACCTTCAGGGTGGTCATGCCGTACCGCTGCCGGAACGTCGGGATCAGGTCGACGCCGTCGTACTTCTCCCAGAGGGCGTCGGTGGCGTCGTTGTCGGAGTTGACGAGCATCTTCCGCAGGTTGTCGCGGTCGCCGCCGGTCAGCGTGACGTCGCTCTCCAGCAGGCTGGTCGCGATGGCGACCTTGATCGTCGACGCCGTCCAGGCGGCGTGCGCCGGGTCTCCCGCCTGCCACGCCGACCCGGTGACCGTGTCGCGCACCACCAGCCCGATCGTGCCGGGTGCCGCCGCGATCAGCCGGTCGAGCCCGTCGCTCCGCCGCGGCCCGCCGCTGGCCGCGGAACCGCCAGTCGCGGTCGCGGAGCCGCTGGCCGGGCCCGCCGGCGCGCTCCCGGCCGGGCCGCTCACCGGCGCGGCGCCGGCGGGCACGCCGACCGTCGTCCGCGGCTCGTCGTCGCCGCAGCCGGCCACGCCGACGGCGAGCAGAAGCACCGCCGCGAAACCCGCCACCCATCGCTCCATGACGCACAGACCGTAACGCGTCGGCCCGGAAGCCGGCGACAACGCTCACCGGAGGGCGGTCACGGCGTTCGTCGTGGTGGTCACGAGCAGGGTGGCCGGTGCGGGCCGCAGGCCGACCGCGGCGTCGTCGACCTGGCGGTCGGTGACCACCGCGCCGGTGTCGAGGTCGTAGCGGACCAGGCGTGCGGGCCCGCCGCGGTCGGGGGCCACCAGGGCGAAGCCGACCCCGTCGAATGCGGTGACGGCCACCGGCGTGGTCGCGGCCGGTAGGGGTACACGCCAGCGTTCCCGGCCCAGCGCCAGGTCGACGGCCACCGCCTGGCCCGCACCCAGGTAGAGAGCCGTCGCGCCGGACGAGGCGGCCAGCCGGCCACCCGACGGGTGCGAGCCGCCGGGACGGCCGCCGCCCATGCTCAGCACCAGGCCGGTCGCGCCGTCGGCCACCAGGACGCCGCCGGCGGTCGGAACGAGGAGGGGCGCGTAGCCGCCGGGGAGGGTGCCGCCCGGGGCGGTGCCGCGGGGCGGGAGTTCGGCCCCGGCGTCCGGGGAGGTCGGTTGCCAGGTCCACCGGACCGTTCCGTCCACTGTGGACAGGCCCGACACCCGGCGGCCGCCGGGGCAGGTGAACGACACCGCCACGGAGTCGTCGCGGGCCGGGTCGTCGGTCGTGGCGGCCGACACGACGGTGCACTCCGCGTTCGCCGGGCGCCAGGTCCAGCGGCGCTCGCCGGTGCGGGCGTCCAGCGCCAGCACCGACGCCGCCCGGCCCCGCGGCACCAGCAGCACCAGGTCGGCCGACCCGGTCACCTGGTGGTCCACGGTGGACACGTCCACCTCGCGTTGCCAGCGGCGGTCACCCGTGGCGGCGTCGAACGCGATCGCCAGCGCGTCCCGGTCACCCTTCGACCAGAGACCGACCACGACGGTGCCGCCGGCCGCCGGACCGACCCCGGCCAGCGACCACCCCGCGCGCAGGTGGTGCCAGGCCGCGCGGCCGGTACGGACGTCGACCGTGCGGACGCCGGCCCGCTCCCGCACCAGCGCGACCCCGCCCGCGACGCCGGCCACCGGACCCGCGGGGGTGGCCTGCCACGCGTCGGACAGCCCGGGCGGGGCCGTCGCGTCCGCGGTGGGCACCGCGTCGACCGTGCGGGCGTCGGTGCCCGACCCCGCGAGGCGCGCCGCACCCACCGGTCCCAGCCACCCGATCAGCACCGTGAGCACCGTCCCGGCCGCGGCCGGGGTCCAGGAGAACTTCGCGGGACGATCGACGGTGAGCGCCACGACCAGCCAGCCCCCGGCGGCGAGCGTGGCACCCACCGCGGCGAGCGGACCGCCCGGAGCGAGGCCGTCGCGGGTCGCCTCACCGGCCGCCGTCGCGACCGCGAGCGCCGCGGCCAGCGCGGCACCCACACCCGCGACCACCGCCGGCACGCGGCGGCGCGTCGTGGTCGCGGTGATCGCGGACAGCAGCGGCCCGAGCAGCAGGACCGTGACCAGGACGGCCACCGCCGGCTTCGCGTGCGCCTCGCCCTGCCGCCAGGTGGCCGGCCCCATCGACGCGGCGACGACCAGCAGGCCACCGCCGGCGACCATGCCCAGCGCCCCGTTCCGGATGGCTGTGTCGGGGTTCATCGCGGCTAAGCATGCCCGGAGGGCCCGCAGGTCACACGGACCCGCCCCTCGCGGCGCGGCCGGTGGCGTGCGGCTAGGGTCGGCAGTGGATTGTCACCGGGAGGTTACATGGGCAAGAAGGTCACCGTCGTAGGTGCCGGTTTCTACGGGTCCACGACCGCACAGCGCCTGGCCGAGTACAACATCTTCGAGACGGTCGTGCTCACCGACATCGTCGAGGGCAAGCCGGAGGGCCTGGCGCTGGACATCAGCCAGTCCCGGTCGATCGAGGGCTTCGAGACGAAGGTCGTCGGGCAGACCACCACGCCGGCCGGCGAGGGGTACGAGGCGATCGAGGGGTCCGACATCGTCGTGATCACCGCCGGTCTGCCGCGCAAGCCCGGCATGAGCCGCATGGACCTTCTCGAGGTCAACGCGAAGATCGTCCGCAGCGTGTCGGAGAACGTCGCCAAGTACGCGCCCAACGCCGTCGTCATCGTGGTGTCGAACCCGCTCGACGAGATGACCGCGCTGGCGCAGATCGCCACCGGCTTCCCGAAGAACCGGGTGCTGGGGCAGGCGGGCGTGCTCGACACCGCCCGGTTCACCCACTTCGTCGCCGAGACGCTGAACGTGCCGGTGTCGTCGGTGAAGACGCTCACCCTCGGGTCGCACGGCGACACGATGGTTCCGGTCCCCTCGCGCTGCACCGTCGACGGCAAGCCGCTCGCCGACGTGCTCGACGCCGACAAGATCGAGGACCTGGTCAAGCGCACCCGCAACGGCGGCGCCGAGATCGTCGGGCTGCTCAAGACCGGATCGGCGTACTACGCGCCGTCGGCGGCGGCCGCCCGCATGGCGCGCGCCGTGGCCGAGGACTCGGGCGCGGTGATCCCCACGTGCGCCTGGGTCGACGGCGAGTACGGCATCTCCGGCGTCTACCTCGGCGTCGAGGCGTCGCTCGGCGCCGGCGGCGTGAAGAAGGTCGTCGAGACCACGCTCACCGACGGCGAACTGGCCGCCCTCAAGGAGGCCGCCGAGGCCGTCCGCGCGAAGCAGGCCGACGTCGCGTCGATGTGACCTTCTCCACCCGTGGGTGGGGCTTTCAGTACGTCGGTTCGATGACGATTTTCCGGACGGGCAGCCCGTAGGGTCTTGAGCAGCATGACCGCGATTCGGATCTGGTGGCTGCCCGTCCTCATGGGGATCGGGCAGATCCTCGTGTGGCCGGTCGCGCCGTACATCTTCACCCAGGCGCCGGAGCCGCTCGACGCGGCCGGCGCCGTGGTGATCACGGTGGTCATCGCCGTCGCGCTCGGGTGGCGGATGCGGGCGCCGGTGCCGGCGCTCGCCGTCTGCGTGGTCGCCGCGAGCATCGGCGCGACCGCGCTGCCCACCGACGTCCTCACCATCATCGGGCTCTCCGACCTGGTGGTGCTGTTCTCGCTCGCGGCGCTGCGACCGGCCCGGTACCCGGTGGTCGCGGTCGCCGTCCTGGTGGCCGTCTGGGTCTCGGTGCTCGCCTTCGTCGGCGAGCCCGACTTCGGCTGGGCCGTCGGTCTCGTCGTGATCATCTACACGACCGTCGCCGCGCTCGGCGCCAACCGCGGCCGGTGGCAGCGCGCCCGCGCGGACGCCGCCGCCCGGCTCCTGGCCGCTGAGGCGGAGCAGCGGCGGGCCGCCGAGGCCGAGCGGGAGCGGCTCGCCCGTGAACTGCACGACGTCACCGCCCACCACCTCACCGCGATCGTCGTGAACGCCGGCGCCGCCCGCCGGCTCGGCGCCGGCCGGCCCGAACTGGTGCGGCAGGCGCTCGAGTTCGCCGCGGAGACCGGCCGCCGCACGCTCACCGCACTCAACCGCCTCGTCACCGTGATCGAGCCCGGCGCGGGAGAGCCGTTGGCGCTGCGGCTGGGCCGGCTGGCCACCACCGCGCGGTCCGCCGGTCAGCGGGTCACGGTCACGGTCGAGGGCGCCGCCGACGCCCTGCCGCCGCCGCTGGTCGACGCGGTGTTCGCGGTGGTGCAGGAGGCGGCCACCAACGCGTTGCGGTACGCGCCGGGCGCCGAGGTCACCGCGGTGGTCACGGTGTCGGACGGCAGCGTGCGGGTCGAGGTGACCAACCCGTCCGCCGACGCGGCCGGCGCGGCCGGCTCGCTCGGCTCCGGGCGCGGCCTCGCCGGTCTCTCCGCCCGGGCGAAGGACCTCGGCGGCACGTTCGACGCGGCTCCCGTGCCGGCCGGCGGGTGGCGGGTGTGTGCCGACATCCCGTGCGTCACCCCGGCCGCTGCCGGTCACCGGCTGTCGACGGTCGAGGGTGCGCTCGACGCGGTGCTCATGCTGGTCGTGCTGGTGCCGCCGCTGCTGGTGATGCTCATCGACGGCGGGGCCGTGCGCGACCAGTGGTGGCTGCTGACGTTGCTGATCCTGCTGCACGGCGCGCCCGTGTGGTGGCGGCGGGTGGCTCCGTGGTGGACGCTGCTCGCGGTGGCGGGCGCCGGGCTGGCGTTCGCGGTGATCATCGCGGTCACCGGTCTGCCGATCGTCGCGGCGGATCCGCTCGTGCTCGGGTTCGGCGCCGAGATGACCGCGGTGTGGTCGATCGCCGCCCGTGGCCGGCCGGTCCGAACCACCTGGTGCGGCGCGCTCGTCGCGGCCGTGTCGGCCAGCCTGATGCTGGTCGTCATCAGCGAGGACCTGCGGCGGCTGGCCGCCGACGCCTCGTCTCCACCGGAGATCGTCATTCCGGTCGTGGTGACGTTGGCGCTGTTCTCGGCCGCGTTCGCGGTGATCCTGCTGCTGACGATGTGGCTGCCCGCGTTCCTCCTGCGCCGTCGCCGCGACCGGACCCTCGGCACCGAGGCGGCGGCGCTGCGGGCGGCCGACGAGCGGGCGGCGGCCGCCGCGCAGGACCAGCGGCAGCGGTTCGCGGTCGGTCTGCACGCGTCGGTGATCGAGCCCGCCGAGCGGCTCATCGCCGCCGCCGAGTCGGTGCCGCCCGAGGCGTCACCCGACGCCGCGCTCGCGGCCGTCGACCAGGTGACCGCCGAAGCGCGGGCCGGGCTGGCGGCGATGCGGGAACTGCTCGGTGCGATCCAGCCGGTGCCGACCGGCGACCGCAGCGCCCCGCCGCGCGGCATCGCCGACCTGGCCGACCTGTGTTCGGAGCGGCAGATCCAGCTGGAGGCGGGCCCGATCCTGCATCCGCTGCCGGTGGCCGTGGACCTGTCCGGCTACCGTATCGTCGACGCCGCGCTCGACGCCGACGACACCGCGGAGGTGGTGTCGGTCACCGTCGACCACATCCGGGAGACGCTCGTGGTGACGGTCAGCGGGGTGCCCGGCGCGACCCGCGGCATCGTCGCGGCGCGCATCCGCGCGCGGGCGGCGGCCCTCGGCGGCAAGATCCGGTTCGACCCGGCCGGGGTGGTGCAGGTGCATCTGCCCGCCCCGCCCGAGGCGGGTGGACCCACGACCCTGGGGGAGGTGCCGGCATCGACATCCGCGTGATGGTCGTCGACGACCAGCCGGTGGTACGCGCCGGCTTCGCCGCCATCCTCGACGCCGAGCCCGACCTGACCGTGGTCGGCACCGCCGCCGACGGCGCGGCCGCGCTCGACCTGGCCGCCCGCACCGACCCCGACGTGGTACTGATGGACATCCGCATGCCCGGGATGGACGGACTGACCGCCACCGCCCGTCTCACGGGCGTTCCCGACTCGCCCAAGGTCCTCGTGTTGACGACCTTCGACCTGGACGAGTACGTCTACCAGGCGCTGCGCGCCGGCGCCTCCGGCTACCTGTTGAAGGACGCCGACCCGGCCGACCTGATCGCCGCCGTGCGGGCGGTGGCCGCTGGCGACGGCACGCTGGCGCCGCCGGTGCTGCGGCGGCTGATCGAGGCGTTCGCGATCGGCCGGGTGGCACCGGCGGTGGTGCCACCGGAGGGCGCGCCGGAGGGCCTGACCCCGCGCGAGGCGCAGGTGCTGACGCTGGTGGCCCGCGGCCTGTCGAACACGGAGATCGGGGTGGAGCTGAGCATCGCCACCGGCACGGTGAAGACGTACATCAACGGGCTGTTCGCGAAGCTCGGCGTGCGCGACCGGGTGCAGGCGACGATCCGCGCCTACGACCTGGGCCTGGTGCGGCCGCGTTCATAGCCCTGTGACTCAGAGGGACAGGTCGTCGATCCGGATCGCGGTGGCGGCACGCACGATCCAGGTGTCGAGCTGCTCGATGTCGGTGCAACTGGTGATCCGCTCCCGCGCCTCGTCGGGGACCGTGACACCGCGTGCCCCGAGAATCGCGAGCAGGCTCTCCGCCTTGCCCTTCGCTTGGCCCGCGGCCACGCCCTTGGCGAAGGTCTCGGGGAAGACGAACTTGGCGTACTCGGTGAACGAGATGTCAGCTGCGGTCATGATCTTCTCCAGAAGTCCTCTGGTCGACGCTGACGCCAGCGCTGCGACCCGCGGGCTATCGGGCCTTCGGGTATCACGGGCATCTGGTCGGGCCCCAACGCCATCGGCGTCAGCAGCAGCCCGGGGTCGCCGGTGCTGATCGGCTCGGCGGCCCATTCCGCTACCGCTCTCGTCTCGCACCACACCAGTAGCGCTGTCGGGCAGTCGTGGCGGGCGTGTGTCGTCGCGACGTAGACCGGCCAGCTCAGGCGCTTCGCCCGGTCGGTTCGGCGCTGGGCCTCGAACACCACGGCGAACGCGGGACTCTCGGCCTCCGGTGTCTCGTAGAAGGCGACCACCCCGTCTGCCCGGTACTCGGTGGGCGTCACCGCCGTGAGGTCGCTCGACAGAAGTTGTGCCTTCTGGAACTGGGGAACGTCGATCTTCAGGGGGCCGGCCAGCAGATCGGCGACGACCGCCGGCCGTTGACGGACAAGTTCGATCAGACCTTCATGGGCGAGTGATGGCATGTAGACAAGCTTAAACGTATATGAACAAGTTTAGTCAAGGGGCGAAGTGGAGTACTCACAGCAACCCCGGCGTTACGTACGTCCCTTTCGTGCCGTTAGCCCTCTGGAGCGGCTCCCAAGCCGCTCGGACCGGCGGAGGGATGGCGTTGGACGCGCGTTCGTACGACATGTCAGATCTGCTGGGCATGGTGCGCCGGCACTGGTGGATCGTCGCGCTGCTCACGGTCTTCGGCGTCGTGGGGGCGTACGAGGTCACGGCCCGGCAGCCCAAGGTGTACGAGTCGGCCACCTCGGTGCTGGTGCAGCCGACCGGCGCCGGGCAGGACACGAACGTCTCCGGCGGGCGCACCAAGGGCGAGATCAACCTCGACACCGAGGCCCAGCTCGTGCGGAGCACCGCCGTCGCCACCGACGCGGCCAAGTTGCTGCGCGCGGAGTCGGTGCCGCCGGACACGCTGGCCGCCAACGTGTCGGTGGAGGTGCCGGCGAACACGAGCGTCCTCGTGATCACGTTCAAGGCGGGCGGCGCCCGCGAGGCGCAGGCCGGCTCGCACGCGTTCGCCGAGGCGTACCTGCGTAACCGCGAGGAGACCGCGGCCAACGAGCTGGCCGAGCAGATCGCCACGATCGACGGCAAGCTGAAGCAGCTCAACGCCGCGCTCGCCCCGATCAACGCCCGCCTCGCCAGCCTGCGCCCCGACAGCAGCGAGCGTCCCAACCTGGAGAGTCAGCGCAGCACGATCACCGCGCAGGTCAACACGTTGTCGGCGCGGCTGAACCAGCTGGTCACCACCACGGTGAGCGCCGGAAAGATCATCCGGGACGCGAACCTGCCCGACCGGCCGAGCAAGCCCGTCCTGCCGCTCAACCTCGGCAGCGGTGCCGCGGCCGGCCTGCTCCTCGGCGCCGGCGCGGCGATCCTGCGGGAGCGGCTCGACCGGCGGATCCGCCGTCCCGACGATCTCACCCGCCGATGTGACGTGTCCGTGCTCGCCGCCCTTCCGCCGAAGGTCCGCCCGCGCCTGGACGACGTGTTCCCACCGTTCGGCGCGGGCGGCCGCGTCTTCAACCGGCTGAGAAACGAAGTGGTGGCCGGCGCGCCGAAGACCGAGGGCAAGGGCCAGGTCATCGTCGTCGCCGGGGCGAGCCGGGGAAGCGCGTCGACGGTGGTGGCGGCGAACCTGGCGGCGGCGTTCGCCCGCACCGGGGGGCAGACCGTCCTGGTCTGCGCCCACCTGCCCGACAGCGTGGCGGAGCTCGCTCCGGTCACCAGGCTCCTGGGTGTGCGCGCCGTTCCCGGTCTCTCCGACGTTCTCGCCGGGAAGGTGGCGTTGGGCCGGGCGGTGCAGCGGGCGTCGCGGCAGCCGCGGCTGTCGGTGATCACCACCGGCGGCACCGCGAGCGCCGCCGGGCTGCTGCAGTCGCAGATGCTGCGGGACGCGCTGACCGCGCTGCGCCGGCAGGCCGAGTACGTGGTGATCGAGGCGCCCGCGACGTCGACGAGCGCCGACGCGCAGAGTGTCGCCAGCCTCGCCGACCTCGCCCTGGTGGCCGTGGAGCTCAAGCGCACCCGGTACGCCGACGTCAGCGACGCGGCCGAGCAGCTGCGCCGCGTGGGCACGCCGCTGCTGGGCGCGGTCGTGCTGCCGCGCCTCGTGCGTCACCACGACGAGCCGCCGCCGGCGCCGGCGCGTGCCCTCGACGACGAGGACGAGGCGCTCGACCTCGACGAGGAGGAGTCCGAGGAGGACACGTCGGTCGCCGACGCCGACACGGTCGTCATGAAGAAGGTCGGTGCGCGGAAGAAGCCGCGGAAGGCGCCGGCCACGAACACCTCGGCGCCGCGGTGACGGCAGTCCTCGAGAAGCAAGCACGGGCCCCGGAGAAGGAGACGGGCCGCGGGCGGCTGGTCACCTGGATCATCATCGGGTACCCGGTGTGGTGGGCGCTCGGCCTCGGCGTGCTGATCTTCCTGGCGGTGGCGCCGGTCATGGCGCTGACCCTGTTCCGCCAGCACCGGGCCGGCAACCGGATCAAGCTTCCGCCGGGGTTCGGCTGGTGGTTGGCGTTCCTCGCGGTGGTGGTCGCGGGCATCGCCGCGCTGGGTGCCGACCCGGAGGGCACGGTGCCCGACACCGCGTCGGGCCGCATGGTCGCCGTGGCGTTCCGGCTCGGCCAGTACGTGGCGCTGACGGTCTTCCTGGTCTACCTGGGTAACCGGCACCCGCCCAACCTCGTGAAACTGCTCGGCTGGCTGTTCGTGGTGACCGTCGCCGGTGGCCTGCTGGGTACGTTCGCCGGGAACTTCGAGTTCACCTCGCCGGTGGAGATGCTGCTGCCGAAGCACATCGCGAAGATGGGCTTCGTCCAGTCGCTGGTGCACCCGTCGGCGGCGCAGGTGATGGACCTCATCGGCGACCCGAAACCGCGCCCGGCCGCGCCGTGGGGCTACACGAACACGTGGGGCAACAACTACTGCCTGCTGGTGGTGTGGTTCATCGCCGCCGCCCAGGGCCGGAAGCTGTTCGCCGTCGGGGTTCTGCTGGTCTCGCTGGTGCCGGTCATCTACTCGCTCAACCGCGGTCTGTGGATCGGCATCGGCGTGATGGGCGTCTATGTCGCCATCAGGATGGCGATGCGGGGCCGGCTCGGCGCGTTGGTCGGGGTCGTCGGTACCGCGCTCGTGCTGGCGGTCGCGGTCGCGGTCACCCCGCTCGGTGACGTCGTGAACGCGCGCCTGGACAACGGCAAGTCCAACGGCGTGCGCATGTATCTGACCGAGCGTGCCGTGTCGGGGATGACGGAGTCGCCGCTGATCGGCTTCGGGTCGACCCGCAGCACGATGGGTGGCCGCAACTCGATCGCGGTCGGCCCGAACAGCCGGTGCGAGCGCTGCGGCAGCTTCACGATCGGTGGTAACGGCCAGTTGTGGCAGCTGTTGTACGCCCACGGTCTGCTCGGCACCGCGACCTATCTCGGCTTCTTCCTGTTCGGCCTGTGGCGGTTCCGGCGCGATCACAGCGCTGTCGGTATCGCCGGTTCGGCCGCGATCGTGGCGAGCCTCGTCGCGATGTTCTGGTACAACGCGCTGGTCACGCCGCTGGCCTGGACCTTCTGCGCATACGCCCTGCTGTGGAGGAACCACGTCGTGAGCGAGCTTACGAGCGAACCATCAACTCAGCGCCAGGCGAGCGCCTCGCCTCGCGCCAGCGAGGCGAGGCGTGATGCCGGTTAGGACGGCGCCGGCGAACCTGTCGGCCGACGATGCCCAGTTACGCGCGGAGTACGTCCGCGAGGTACTCGCGCTCCTCTATCCCGAGGGGGGCGGGTCCGGTACCGAGTACATCCAGGTGCCCGATGCGCGCCGCCCGCGCATCCTGGTGCCCGCCAACGATCGCAGGGTCGCGGCGGCCGCCGTCGCGCGCTATGCCGAGCCGCAGTCGCGGCTCGCGCGGTTGAAGCGGGACGCCGTGGTCGCGGCCCTGCGCACCGGTGCGGCGTCCGCGCTGCTGCGCGACCGCGTGACGGCGCCGGGTGGTCGCGACACGATCGAGACCCATCTGCGGGACGCGCTGGGCACGGAGATCCGCCTGGGTGTCCACATCGGACCGGCGCGCGCGAACCGCAAGCCGGTGCTGCAGGTGCTCACGCCGGCCGGCGAGACGGTGGCGTTCGTGAAGCTCGGCGTCAACGAGCTGACCCGCGGTCTGGTGAAGGCCGAGGCGGCGGCGCTCAATTCGCTTGGGGGGACGCGCCTTTCGAAAGTGACCGTTCCGGGAGTGCTCCACAGTGGACAGTGGCGGGGTCACGAGGTGCTCGTGCAGGCCGCACTTCCGGTGTGGGAGCAGCGGGTGCCGGCCGACCGCGACCGCTGCGCCGACGCGATGAACGAGGTCGCGACCGCGTGCGGGATCAGCGCCGGCACGCTCGGTGGCAGCGGGTACTGGACCCGGCTGCTGGCCCGCCTGGCGGAGGTCGCCGAGCACCCGGACGGGTTCCAGCTCCGCCGGGCCGGTGCCCGGCTGGGTACGGCCGCCGGCGACGTGCGGCTCACATTCGGGGCGTGGCACGGCGACTGGGCGCCGTGGAACATGCGCCCGCTGGCCGACCGCATCCTCGTCTGGGACTGGGAGCGGTTCACGATCGGGGTCCCGATCGGGTTCGACGCGCTGCACTTCGACCTGCAGCAGCGGATCAGCACCCAGTCCGACGGCGCCGACGCGGTGCGGCAGACGCTCGCCGCCGCACCCGGCCTGCTCGCGCCGTTCGGGGTCACCACGCCGGCGGCCTTTCGGGTCACCGCGCTGCTGTACCTGGTGGACCTCGCCACCCGTTACCTCACCGACCGCCAGGCGGAGGCCGGTGCCCGGCTCGGAGTGCTCGGCAGCTGGCTGCTGCCGGTCCTTCTGTCCACTGTGGAGGATCTGTGAAGCTCTCCCGGAGCAGCGTCCCGGAACCGCTCAAGGCGGTGGTGCACCTCGGCTCCCGCAACTACGGCCGGCTCACCGCCGAGCAGCGGATGCTGCCGTCGTTCCTCATCTGCGGCGGGCAGCGCTGCGGCACCACCTCGATGTACCGGGCGCTGGCCGCGCACCCCGCGGTGCTCAAAGCCGTGCTGCACAAGGGCGTGCACTACTTCGACGTGGGCTACGACCGGGGTCTGCGCTGGTACCGCGGGCACTTCCCGACGTTCCGGCAGGCGTCGCGCATCGAACGCGACCTCGGTGTGCCGGTGCAGACGTTCGAGTCGAGCCCGTACTACATGTACCACCCGCACGCGGTGGAGCGGATCGCCACGGACCTGCCGTCGGTGAAGCTCGTGGTGCTGGTGCGCGACCCGGTCGAGCGGGCGTACTCGCAGCACGCGCACGAGGTCGCCCGCGGCTTCGAGACCGAGAAGGACTTCGCCGCCGCGCTGGAGCTGGAGAGCGTGCGGTTGGACGGGGTGACCGAGCAGATGGTCGCCGAGCCCGGCCACTACAGCTTCTCCCACCAGCACCACGCCTACCGGGCGCGCGGCGAGTACGTGCGGTACCTGCGCCGGATGGCCGAGCACGTCGGGCGGGAGAGCATCCACGTCGTCGACAGCCAGGAGTTCTTCACCAATCCGGAGCCCGTGTACGACGCGGTGCTCGAGTTCCTCGGCCTGCCGACCCCCGACGAGGTCGGCGCCGACTACCCGGTGTTCGAGCGGCACAACGCGCGTCCGCGGTCGCCGCTGACGGCCGCGCTGCGCACGGAACTGACCGAGCACTACGCCCCCTACGACGAACAGTTGGCGGAATGGCTCGGCCGGACCCCGTCGTGGCAGTCCTAGCGTCACCGCGACAGTCCGTCGACCGGGCCGCCGATCGGGCCGCGCTGCTGCGCGGGGCCGGTCGCGGCGGGGTGCTGAACCTGATCGGCGCCGCCGTCGCGGGTGCCGCCGGGTTCGGCGCCACCTGGCTGGTGGCCCGTGGGCTCGGCGACCCGGGCCGGGCCGGCGCGTTCCTCACCGCGCTCGCCGGGTTCACGCTCGCGGCCGGGGTGGCCCGGCTGGGCACGCAGACGTCGCTGGTCTACTGGCCGGCCCGGCTGCGTGCCCTCGGCGCCCGGCAGGAGCTGGAGCGCTGCCTGCAGCACGGGATCGCGCCGGTGGCCGTCGCGGGTGCCGTCGCCGGGTTCGCGCTCGGGTTCGCGGCGTCGTGGATGCCGCCGGAGATGGCCGGTCCGCTGCGCGTCTTCGCGGTGTTCCTGCCGCTGGCCGTGCTCACCGACGCACTGCTCGCGGCCGCCCGCGGCTACCGCGCGCTGCGCCCGACCGTGGTGCTCGAACGGCTGTTCCGGCCGTTCCTGCAACTCGCGGCGCTGGGTGCGGTGGTCCTCGTCGGTGCGGGCGGGTCCGCGGTGTTCGCGGCCGCCTGGGCCGCGCCGTACCTGCCGGTGGTGCTGCTCGCCGGCTACACGCTCGGCCGGGTGCACGCGATGGACACCAGCGCCAGCGGCACCGAGGCGTTCACCCCGCGCGCCTACTGGACGTTCACCGGGCCCCGCGCGGTCGCCAGCGTCGCCCAGCTCGCCCTGCAGCGGGTCGACGTGCTGCTGCTCGCCGCCCTCGGCGGCCTGCCCGCCGCCGGCCTGTACGCGGTGGCCGGCAAGTACGTGGTCCTCAGCCAGGTGGCCGGCGGCGGCCTGTCGCAGGCCGTGCAGCCCCGGCTCGCCGAGCGCCTCGCCGTCGAGGACGTCGACGGCGTGCGCGCGCTCTACCAGCAGGCCACCGCGTGGCTGATCCTCGCGACCTGGCCGCTGCACCTCGCCGTCGCGTTCAACGCCACCGTCTACCTGGGACTGTTCGGACCGTCCTATCGGGACGGTGCCGCGGTCGTGTGGATCCTCGCCGGCGCCATGCTCGTCGCCACCGGCTGCGGCATGGTCGACATGGTGCTGGCGATGGGCGGCCGCACGCGGTGGAACCTGTACAACGTCCTCGCCGCGCTCGCCACCATGGTCGTCCTCGACATCGTGGTGATCCCGTGGTGGGGAGCGGTCGGCGCCGCGCTCGGGCTCGCCGCCGCGGTACTGGTGAACAACCTCGTTCCACTGACCCAGATCTGGTGGACGCTGGGCGTGCACCCCTTCGGGCGTCCCACGCTGAATGCCGCCGCGTTGACGGCGAGCACCTGCGGGGTCCCCCCACTTCTCGCGACCGCGGCCGGAGCGGGCCCCGCGGCCGTGACCGCGACGAGCGCCGCCGGCGCCCTCTGCTACCTCGCCGGCGCCTACCGGATGCGTCGGCGGCTGAACCTGCACCTGTTGAGAGGAAAGTCATGAGAGCCGACTACGCGGAGATCTTCCAGTCGACGGAGAACGTCGACAAGTACACCGACGTGGTGTACGCGCCCGGAAGCTACGCGACGCACGTGAACACCCGGCAGCGGCGGTTCGTGCGCGACCTCGTGGCCCGGACCTTCCACGACCGCCGGCCGGTGCAGCACGACTTCGCCTGCGGCACCGGGCGCGCGATCCGGTTGCTGCACGGGCTCGTGCGGGCCGCGCACGGGTACGACCCGTCGGCGGAGATGCTGGCGAAGGCCACCGAGGCGGGCACGCGCGCGACGCTGCACCAGATCGCCGCGTCCGGCGACCTCCCGGTACCGGCCACTGTGGACGGTCCGGCCCTGGTGACCATGTTCCGGCTGCTGCTCAACGTCCCCGAAGAGGTTCGTGACCGCGCGATCGCCTTCGCCGCCGCGGCCCTGCCCACGGCGGACGCCGGGCTGCTCGTGGTGGAGAACCACGGCAACCGGCAGTCGCTGCGGCACCTCGCCGCCCGCCGCAAGGCCGGGGAGGCCTGGTTCTCCGAGCTGTCGCACGACCAGGTGCTCGCGCTGTTCGAGCGGCACGGGTTCGAGCTCGTCGAGGCGCGGGCGTTCGCCGTGTGCCCGGCCGGTGCCTACCGGCGGTCCTGGACCCGTTACGTGGCACGGGCGATCGACGGCCTCGCCGTGCGGATGCCGTTCCTGTGGCGGTGGGGAACCGACGTGCTGTACGTGGCGCGGCGCCGATGATGCGTCGGCTCCTCGCGGTGGCGGGCACGCTGCTCGTGCTCGCCACCGGATGTTCGCGTGACCCCGAACCCGCGCCGGCACCCGCGCCGGACCTGTCCGCCGTGCCCACCGGGCAGGCCGTCGCGAACGGACCGTTCGCGTCCGGACCCGTGGCCGCCCCCGCCTCGGGTGCGCTGCTCGGCTCGTGGGTGAAGCCGCGGGCGATCACCCAGCCGTACCGCATCGAGGCGGTGAACACCTGGGAGACCACGCTCGGCCGGCAGCTCGACATCGTGCACACGTACAAGCGGCTCGACGAGCCGTTCTTCACCGAGTCCGACACGACGTTCGGCGCGCGGTCGACGCTCATGCTCAGCTGGGCCGGCGGCGACAGCCGCTCGGTGGTCTCGGGCCGGCACGACGCGCTGATCCGCGAGCGGGCCCGGCAGGTACGCGAGTTCGGCAAGCCGCTGCTCATGCGCTACCGCTGGGAGATGGACCGGCCGAACCTGCAGGCGACCATGTGGTCACCCGAGGACTACATCGCGATGTGGAAGCACGTGCGCGCCCTGTTCGCCCTCGAACGCGTGAAGAACGTGTCGTGGGTGTGGTGCCCGACCATCGAGGGCTTCGAGCGCGGCAACGCACCCTCGTTCTACCCCGGCGACGACCAGGTCGACTGGGTGTGCGTCGACGTCTACTCGGGCGCGCGGTTCGTGCCGCTGGGCGAGCACCTCAAGCCGTTCTTCGCCTTCGCCGCCGGCCGTCCGTCGAAGCCGGTGATGATCGGCGAGTACGGGGTGGCCCGGCAGTACCCGTCCGCGCAGCGGGCGGCCTGGATCCGCAACGGCACCGCGGTATTCAAGGCCAATCCGCAGGTGAAGGCCGTCCTGTACTTCGAGTCCGACCCCGAGGACCGCAAACCCGACGGCCGGTTCAGCATCGCCGACGACCCGTTGGCGCTGGAGGCCTTCGCCGAGATGGCGAAGGACCCCTACTTCAACGTGGCGTGAGCGCCTTCCGCACGGTGGCCACGACCTGCCGCGGCCGGTGAAGGTCGGCGGCGGCGAAGCGGAGCACCGTCCAGCCACAGGTGCGCAGGTCGTTGAGGCGTCGTAGGTCGTTCCGGAACGCGGCGCGGGTGCCGCGGGTAGACGAGGACGAGCCGCAACCGCGACTCCTGCGGCGACTGCGCCCCGGCGTCGCACGATGCGCAGCCCGCGCTGCGGCCCTACCCGGGCCGGGTCGGGGACCGTCACCTCGATGGGTGCGCCCCTGACCAGGGCGACGGCGCCCCACAGGGCGGCGGCGTCGAGGCCGCTGATCGCGCCCCTGCCGTCGAGGAACAGGCAGGTGGCCGGGCAGCGGGTGCGGTGGTCGAGCGCCAACCCCTCCCCGGCGTAGGTGTCGGGGAGGAGCCGGAGCCAGGTCTTCCGGGCGAGTTGGCGCCGGGTCAGCAGGCCCTTCGCGACGGCGTCGACGCCGCGGAACGGCGTATCACGAAGCTCCCTCGGAGCCGCGCGCACCACGGAAGCATCGGGCCCCGCGGCCGTCCGCCGACAGGGTGAGTTCGCGCCAGTGGACAACCCGCGAACTTCCGTGCCCGTTACTTCGGGTTACTCCCAGCCGTCGGTGCGTGGCCGGTCCGGGCGGGGGCGGGGCCGGGGCTTCGGCCTGGCAGTGGCGCGGTCCGCGGCGGCGCGGTCGTGGCCGGCGCGGTAGTCGCCGGCCCGGTCGTGGCCCGCCCAGTCGCCGGCGGCGTGGTCTTCGGCGGCCCAGTCGACGTGGCCGTCGAAGCCGGCCCGCCGTCCGTTCAGGCCCGCGCGGGGTGCGTTCGGGTCGCGGGGCTCGCCCGGTACCGCGAGGTCGGCCGCGGACGGCACGTGGTCGGGGGCGCGGCCGTCGTCGTTGAACCACTCCTCCCGCTCGGCCGGGGAGAGCACGTCCTCCCACTCGTCGGGGTCGGTGCGGTCGCGGCGCATCGCGCTCGTCGCCAGCAGCCGGACCGCGTACGGCGCGTCCTCGCGCAGGTAGCGCCGGGCGAGGCGACGCGGCTCCTTCGCCAGGCGGTGCGCCCACTCCAGGCCCGACCGCTGCATCCACGCGGGCGCGCGGACACAGTCGCCGGCCACGAAGTTGATCGCCGCTCCGCAGCCGAGGAACCACGAGGTCGGCAGCACCGGCCGCAGCTGCTCGATGAGCCGCTCCTGTTTCGGGAACCCGAGCCCCACGAAGACCAGGTCGGGCTCGGCCTCGACGACCCGCTGCATCACCGCCTGCAGCGACCGGCGGTCGCGGTCGAACCCGAACCGGGGGCTCTCGCAGCCGGCGATCCGCAGTCCGGGGAAGCGGGCCAGCAGGTTGTCGGCGGCGCGGGTGGCCCCGTCGGTGTCGGGGTCGCCGCCGAGGAGGTACACGGACGAGCCGTCCTGGGCCAGCCCGTAGGAGAGCGACCAGATGAGTCCCGACCCGGTCACCCGTTCGGGGAGCGGCGTGCCGGCCAGGCGGGCGGCCCATACCAGGGGTGCGCCGTCGGCGACCAGCAGGTCGGCCGTCTCCAGGTCGCCGCGGATGCGTTCGTCGTGTTCGGCCTGGCGCAGGATGTCGATGTTGGGCGTGGCGATGCGGCCGCCGATGCCGCGGGCGAGCGCGGTCCGTACACGGTGCACGACCTCGCCCTCGGTCAGCGCGGCGAACCGGAGGCCGCCCAGGTGCACGGTGTCCGGGTCCGGCAATACGAAAACTGACATATCGTCTCCGACCCCCCGTAGTGCTCGTTACATGGACATAACGAGACGAGGAGGGTCCGTGGTACGCGTGCTCTTCCTGGGCGGCCTGGGCCGCAGCGGGACGACGTTGCTGGAGCGCCTGTTGGGGCAGCTCGCCGGGGTGAGCCCGCTGGGTGAGGTGGTGCACCTCTGGCAGCGGGATCTGGTCGACGACGAGCGGTGCGGCTGCGGCGACCGCTTCTCCGCCTGCGGGTTCTGGCAGAAGGTCGGTGTCGAGGCGTTCGGCGGGTGGGACGCGGTCGATCCGCGGCGCGTCCACGAACTCGCGGCCGCGGTGGAACGGACGCGGCACATTCCGCGACTGGCTCTCGGACGCAAGCCGAAGGGGCTCGACGAGTACGCCGGCTACTACAGCAAGGTGTACTCGGCGGCCGCGGCGGTCACCGGTGCGACGGCGGTGGTCGACTCGTCGAAGCACAGTGCGTTGGCCTACTGCCTGCGCCACGCGCCCGGCATCGACCTGCGGGTGGTCCACGTCGTGCGCGACAGCCGCGGCGTCGCCTACTCGTGGACCAAGAAGGTCATGCGCCCCGAGGCCGAGACCGACGAGGAGATGACCCGCTACTCGCCGAGCCGGTCGGCGCTGTTGTGGAATGCGCACAACGCGTCGTTCGGGCTGCTCGGCCGGTTGGGGGTGCCGGTGCTCCGGATCCGGTACGAGGAACTGCTGGCAGATCCGGTCGCGACCCTGCGCAACCTGGCCACGTTCGCCGACCTGCCGGAGGCCGCGCACGAGATGTCGTTCCTGCGGGCCACCGACGACGGCTATGTCGCCGATCTCGGCCCGTCGCACAGCGCGGCCGGTAACCCGATGCGGTTCACGATCGGCACCGTGCCGTTGCGCCGCGACGAGGCGTGGCGCCGGTCGCTTCCAAAGGGCCAGCGTCGGTTGGTGGGCGCGCTCACCGCGCCGCTGCTGTCCGCGTACGGGTACCGGTTCGGCGGGACCACGTGAGCGCGCCCTCCGTGGGCGTCGTCATTCCGACGCGCAACCGGCCGGAGATGCTCGACCGGGCGATCGAGGCGGTCGAGGCGCAGGACTACCCCGGTGAGGTGCGCACGGTCGTGGTCTTCGACCAGGCCACACCCGACTACATGCTCGCCCGCGCCGGCGACCGTCCGGTGATGGTGCTGGTGAACTGCCGCACGCCGGGCCTGGCGGGGGCCCGAAACACCGGGATCCTGAACCTGTCGACCGACCTGGTGGCGTTCTGCGACGACGACGACGTCTGGGCGCCGGACAAGCTCCGCCGTCAGGTGGAGTTCCTCGGCGACGGCGAGTTCGCCACCTGCGCGATGAACGTGCTCTTCGACGGCACCCGGACGCCGCGCCTGGCCGGTACCGGCCGGGTGGGCGTCCCGGAGCTGGTGCGCTCGCGGATGGCGATGCTCCACGCGTCGTCGTTCCTGGTCCGGCGGTCGGCGTTCAGTGAGGAGGGCGGCCTGGACCTGGTCGCCGAGGATGCGCCGGGCAGCCAGAACGAGGACTGGGACCTGCTGTTGCGGGCGGCCAAGCGGGCGCCGATCCGGCACCTGGACGAGCCGCTCATCGACGTCGCGTGGGGGCGCACGTCGTTCTTCGCGCACCAGTACGACACGAAGATCTCGTCGCTGCGCTGGATGATGACGCGCCACCCGGAGATCGGCCTCGACGGCGTGGGCGCCGGCCGCGTCTACGGGCAGCTCGCCTGCTGGTCGGCGGCGCGGGGCGACCGCAGTGGCGCGGTGCACTGGGTGCGGCAGGCGGTGCGCTCGAACTGGCGGGAGCCGCGGGCGGCGATCGCGCTGGCCGCGCTGTCCGGGGCGGTCCGGGTGGAGACGGTGCTCGGCGCGTTGCACAAGCGGGGGCGGGGCATCTGAGTTTTTTGTAGATCTTGGGAACCGGGAGCCGCCGCCGTACGAATACCCCGGTATGGGTTATGCGCAGCGGGCGGCACGCGCCTGGGCAGGTCTGGCCACGGCCGTCGCTGGACTCTCGGTGGTGGCGGTGTTCGGTCTGGCCACGCCCGCGGCGGCCGACGTGTCGTTCGACAGCCAGCAGGGCCAGCGCACCGGCGGCGCGCGGGTCGCGTTCCGGGTGACCAACGAACATCCGACCGCGTCGATCGTCAAGGTCGAGGTGCGCCTACCCGGTGACCTCCGGCTGCCCGAGGTGTACCCGATCGCGGTGGCCGACTGGGCGCCGTCGATCACGATGACGAGGGTCGACGACAACCCGTCCCATGACTATTCGAGCGCCGTCGTGTGGATCACCATGCCGGGCAGGGAGATCAAGCCCGGCGGCACCTCGCTCCTGCCGCTGGCGATGGGCCCGATGCCCGACCGCGAGGCCGTGTACCTCGACGTGACCCAGTGGCGGTCCGACGGCTCGAGCGAGACGTGGGCCGGCGTCGACGTGCCGGCGGCCGGAGCGCAGCACCCCGCGATGAAGCTGGAGCTCGCTCCGCTCGAGCCGGGTCAGGTGCCCCAGAATCACCACGGCGGTGCCGCGGCTTCGGGTGCGCCGGAGGCCGACGTGGTCGCCGATCCGGTGGCTGACGACGGGGAGGGCTCCTCCGGTGCGGCGTCGCTGGCCGTGGTGCTCCTCGTCATCGCGGCGTTGACCGCGTTCGCGCTGTACTGGCAGCGCCGTCGCGGCGCGTCGCGCACGGACGACGGCAAGGCCGAGGAGTCTCCCGGGTTCCGGGTCCCCGCACAGCGCGCGAAGGCCGCCCCGTCGAAGAAGGCGACTCCGGCACAGAAGTCGGGCCCGGCGAAGAAGGCGCAGGCTCCGGTCAAGGCCGGGAAGGTCGCGGCCGGGAAGGCACCGGCCGGGAAGGTCGCGACCGAGAAGGTCACCGCTACCGACCGCACGTCGGCCGTCGCGGTGCAGCGCCGCACGGTGGTGCGCACCACGGCGACGAGGAAGGTCGTCGCGGGACGGCGCACGACCGCCCGCAAATCGATCGGCGGCGCGGCCACCGCCACCGTCGCTCGCCGTGGTGGAAACGTGGCGAAACGAGCCGGCAAAACCGACGGCGATAACGCGTAGCACGCACTACGCCACTATTCGTTCCGCCATTTCATCGGTCCGGTATCCGGCGTCTTAGGTCGACCTTTTGTCATTGGCAATTATCGGTTAACTGCGGTGCTCGCACCGTCGCTGACCTGCACTTATACGGCCATCCTGAAGTCTCCATTAAGCGAGTTCGGGGGCTTGTTTATTTCAGCGAACATGCGTTGACACCGATATTGGCCACTCCTAGCTTGGTGGGGTACAACGACGTTGATTTAGCCCCGCTGGCCCGCCTCACAAATCCGGGGGGCCTGATGAGAGAACCAAGAAAGGTATCCACCATGCGCCAAAGGTCGGCACACTCAAGTACGCCGCCATACAAGAACAAGCGCGTGCTCGCCCTCCTCGCCGCGGTGGTCGTGTGTGGAGGCCTGCTCACGGTGACCCAGGTGTCGAACGCGGGAACCAACGGCTGGAACTGGGGCAAGCGCCGTCCGTCGCTCCCGGCGTGCCCGCCGGCCAACGCGGGTGGTGCGACGCAGAGTGGTTCGGCCTCGCCGACCGGCAGCGCGTCCAACAACGGCGTGACGGTCACCAACCAGAACGGTCGGCCGGTGCGCCAGTACCGCAACGACGACAACCCCGGCCAGCAGATCCGTGGCGGTGACCGCAACCGCAACCCGCGGCCGTCGTGCACCCCGACCACGCCGGCGAACGGCTCGGCCAGCCCGAGCAGTTCGAGCACCACGCCGCCGCTGGAGGTCCTCGCGACCGACTGCTCCGACAGCCGGCTGCAGGCACACACCGGTTTCCAGGACGGCAACCGCTGCGTGAGCACCTCGATCGGTGAGGTCGCCGAGCTCGCGAAGAACGCCACCGCGATGATCACCCAGTTCCCCACCGGCGGCGTCAACGCGAACCAGGCGTTCACGCTGCGGGTCAGCAGCCGGAACGTCATCCGTGACCGGTTCCTCGCCGCCGGCGCCGGTGGGTACTACCGGGAGACCGCGCTGCTGAACGCGCAGGGCTTCGTCCGCGGCCACCTCCACGTCGGCTGCCGTGTCGTGAACAACACCAACGAGGCCCCCTCGCCGGTCCGGTCGGACTTCTTCGTCGCGATCGAGGACGGTGCCGGGTCCGACACCCCGGACCAGATCAACGTCAACGTGACGGGTCTGCCCCGGGCCGGAACCGCCGTCTGCGCCGTGTGGGCCGGTGACGGTACGCACAAGACCCCGTCGTCGCAGTTCGCCAACCAGCAGCCGGCGTTCGACGTGGTCAAGTTCGTGGTTCGCTGACCCGGAGAAAACCCCTCCAGCGCGGAGCGGCCCCCGACCTTCCGGTCGGGGGCCGCTCCGCGCTGTGCTGGATCAGGCCTTGAGCTTGCGGCCCAGGTTGTCGGTGAGGGCGTTCATGAACTCGTCGGTGGTCAGCCACGGCGCGTCGCGGCCGATCAGCAGCGCGAGGTCCTTGGTCATCTGGCCGCCCTCGACGGTTTCGATGCACACCTGCTCGAGCGCCTCGGCGAAGCCGGTGACCTCGGGGGTGTTGTCGAGCTTGCCGCGGTGGGCGAGGCCCCGGGTCCAGGCGAAGATCGAGGCGATCGGGTTGGTCGAGGTCTTCTCGCCCTTCTGCCACTGCCGGTAGTGCCGGGTGACGGTGCCGTGCGCGGCCTCCGCCTCGACGGTCTTGCCGTCGGGGGCCATGAGCACCGACGTCATGAGGCCGAGCGAGCCGTAGCCCTGCGCGACGGTGTCGCTCTGCACGTCGCCGTCGTAGTTCTTGCAGGCCCAGACGAAGCCGCCCTCCCACTTCAGCGCGGCGGCGACCATGTCGTCGATGAGCCGGTGCTCGTAGGTGAGGCCGGCGGCCTTGAATTCGTCGGCGAACTCGGCGTCGAAGATCTCCTGGAAGAGGTCCTTGAACCGGCCGTCGTAGGCCTTGAGGATCGTGTTCTTGGTGGACATGTAGACCGGGTAGTTCCGGTCGAGCCCGTACCGGAGCGACGCCCGCGCGAAGTCACGGATCGACTCGTCGAAGTTGTACATGCCCATCGCGACGCCGCCACCGGTGAACTCGGCGACGTTGAACTCCATCGGCTCGCCGCCGTCGGCCGGCTGGAACGAGATCGTGAGCGTGCCCGGGCCGGGCACCACGAAGTCGGTCGCCTTGTACTGGTCGCCGTGGGCGTGACGGCCGATGATGATCGGCTTGGTCCAGCCCGGCACCAGCCGCGGCACGTTCGACATGATGATGGGCTCACGGAACACGACGCCGCCGAGGATGTTCCGGATCGTGCCGTTGGGCGAGCGCCACATCTTCTTGAGGCCGAACTCCTCGACGCGCGCCTCGTCGGGTGTGATCGTGGCGCACTTGACGCCCACGCCGTGCCGCTTGATCGCGTTGGCGGAGTCGACCGTGACCTGGTCGTCGGTCTCGTCGCGGTACTGGATCGACAGGTCGTAGTACTCCAGCTCGACGTCGAGGTACGGCAGGATCAGCTGCTCACGGATCTGCTTCCAGATGATCCGGGTCATCTCGTCGCCGTCGAGCTCGACGACCGGGTTCGCAACCTTGATCTTGGCCACGCCGGGCGCTCCTCTCAGGGGATTCTGTTAGCAGTACGAGCGTACTGGATCCAGCCCGGCGCGGCCGGCCGGGGCGCACCCCTGAAGCGGCCGGGGCCTAAGAGGCCTGTGCCTTCTTCTCGGTCGCCTGGCGCGGGTCGATCCACCCGTTCGCGCCCAGGTAACGCAGGACGGTGGCGATCGCCTCGCCGCCCGGCAGGTCCGTGGTGTCGATGGTCAGGTCTGGCGTGGCCGGGATCTCGTACGGGTCGTCGATGCCGGTCATGCCCTTGATCTGGCCGGCCCGGGCCTTGGCGTAGAGACCCTTGCGGTCGCGGCGTTCGCACTCGGCCAGCGGGGTGTTCACCCACACGAGGATGAAGCCGGCCCCGGCCGCGCGGGCGAAGTCACGGGCGGCCTGGCGGGCGGACTCGTACGGGGCGATCGGGCAGCACACCGCCATGCCGCCGTGGCGGGCCACCTCGGCGGCCACCCAGCCGATGCGCCGGACGTTGATGTCGCGGTCGATCGCGGAGAAGCCGAGGCCGGCCGACAGGTGCCGGCGGACGACGTCGCCGTCCATCAGGGTCACCGTGCGTTCGCCGGTCTCCAGGAGGGTCTCCACGACACCGCGGGCCATCGTCGACTTGCCCGAACCGGACAGACCCGTGAAGAACAGCACCAGCCCGCGCTGGCGGCGCGGCGGCCTCGCCTTGGCCATCTCGCGGGCCACGGCCGGCGGCGTGTGCCATTCCGGCAGGGGCGCGCCGCGGTCGAGCAGGTCGTCGACCTCGGCCGGCGCCAACGGCAGCCGCCGGTGCTTGGGCGGGATGTCGTCGCGGCTGCGCCACTGCCCGTCGCGGCTGTCGTAGGCAAGTTCCCGGGGGACCAGGACGCGCAGCCCGCCGCCCGACATCATCGACGCGCCGGTGGCCAGCAGGTGCGTGACCCCGTACGCGGCGGCCACCTTGGCCCGCAGCAGCGCGTCGCGGATCTCGTCTCCGTGCGCCGACAGGGGCACGCCGACGATGGTGGCCGGCGGCATCCGGTCGCGTGCGGCGAGGATGCACCGCACCAGCGACTCCGCCGAGATTCCCTCGGCGGTGGGACCCCCGACGGGGATGAGCACCAGCAGGTGACCGTTGAGCGTGCGGGCCGCGTAGGCGAGCTGGGCCAGCTGCGGCCGGTGCAGCGGGCGGTCGGCGAAGATGCCGAGCACGCGGCCCGGCGGCAAGATGCCGCGCACCTCGCCGGGCGCGCGCCGCAGCCGGCGGAACGGACCTTGCGCGCCCTCGCCGATGCGCCGGATGCGGCCGGTGACCCCGACCGTGCCCTCCCGGGTGGGCCAGCTCTCCGTGACGTCGACGGCCGCGACCGGCGCGCCCTCGGGGTCGGTGAGCACGAGGACGCGCCGCAGCGGGTCGCCGACGTCGAGCTGTTCGGCGATCCCGGGAGGCACCTCGATCGTCACCGGCACCGGCCACGGCGTGCCGTCGACGAGCCGGCCGGTGCGTCCCAGCGACGCGACGTCGGCGCGGCCGAGGAACGTGGTGAGCGGCGCGTAGGCGCCGGACAGGATCAGCTCCAGGTCGGCCAGCTCATGCGGACGCGGCGTGTAGGCGGGAGCATCACGCAGTACGCCCTCGGGCAGGACCCAGCCGTTGGTCATGAGTGCCTATCCTGTCAGGCCCGCCTTAGCCCGTATTGCGCAGCCCCGCCGCGATTCCGTTGACCGTGGTGAGCAGGGCCCGTTGCAGGGTGGGGTCGCGGGGGTCCTCCTCGGTCCGGTACCGGCGCAGCAGCGCCACCTGAAGGTGGTGCAGCGGCTCCAGGTAGGTGTCGCGGACGGCCAGGGTGCGGCGCAGCACCGGCTGCCGTTCCAGCAGCTCGGTCTCGCCGGTGAGCGCGAGCACCTCGGCGACGGTGCGGTCGTACTCCTCGCGGATGCGGTCGAACAGCGGCCGGAGGCGTTCGGGCACCAGGGCCGCGACGTACCGCGACGCGATGCCCAGGTCGGTCTTGAAGAGCATCATCTCCACGTTGGAGAGGAACGTCTGGAAGAAGAACCAGCGCTCGTGCATCTCCTTGAGGGCGTCGCCGAGGCCGGCTTCGCGGGCGGCGGCGAGGCCCGTGCCGACGCCGTACCAGCCGGGGATGATCTGCCGGGTCTGCGTCCAGCCGAACACCCACGGGATCGCGCGGAGTCCGCCGAGGCCGGCCCCGCTGTCGGGACGCTTCGCCGGCCGCGAGCCGATGTTCAGCGCTCCGAGCAGCTCGGTGGGTGTCGACGCCCAGAAGTACGCCGGGAGATCGGGTTCCTCGACGAGTGACCGGTAGCGCCGGAACGCCGCGCCCGACACGGTCGCCATCACGCCGTCCCATTGCGAAAGCTGCTCGGCGGGGAACCTCGACTCCGTGTGCAGCAGGGCGCTGCGCAGCACGGCGGCGACGGTCAGCTCCAGGTTGTCGCGCGCGAGGCTCGGCAACGTGTACTTGTCGGAGATCACCTCGCCCTGTTCGGTGACCTTGATCGCACCGTCGAGCGTGCCGAACGGCTGGGCCAGGATCGCCTCGTGGCTCGGGCCCCCGCCGCGGCCGACGGTGCCGCCGCGGCCGTGGAAGAGCCGCAGCCGCACCCCGTGCCGGGCCGCCACATCGCGCAGCGCCCGCTGTGCGCGGTGGATGCTCCACTGGGACGTCGTGATGCCGGCCTCCTTGTTGGAGTCGGAGTAGCCGAGCATCACCTCCTGCACGTCTCCCCGGGCCCTCACGACCGTGCGGTACGGCTCGATGGTCAGCAGCTGGTCGAGCAGCGGGCCGGCGTTGTCGAGTTCGGCGGTCGTCTCCAGCAGCGGTACGAACCCGATGCGGGCGCGTTCGCCGACGATGTCGACCAGGCCCGCTTCGCGGGCCAGCACCACGGGCGCGAGCAGGTCGTCGGCGCCCTGGGTCATGGAGACGATGTACGACTCGACGACCTCGGACCCGAACCGCTCCTGGCTGGCGCGGATGGTGCGGAACACGTCGAAGGTCTTGCGGGCGCCGTCGCTGAGCGGGGTGTCGACGCCGCTGAGCGGCCGCCGGCTGGACAGCTCCTTCGTGAGGGCGGCCAGGCGTCCGGGCCGGTCGAGGGAGGCGTAGTCGACCTCGCCGACGCGGGTGAACATCTGGGCCAGCACCACGTGGTGGGCGTCGGCGTGTTCGCGGACGTCGAGCGTCGCCAGCCCCAGCCCGAAGGCCGCGAGGGTGCGGATCGCCGACGCGAGCCGGCCGGTGGCGGTCAGCTGGCCGCCGTTGCGGGCCAGCGAGGCGCGCATCAGTTCCAGGTCGGCGAGCAGTTCGCCGGTGCCCAGGTAGTCGCGGCCGGGCCGGTGCGGTGCGCCGGACGCCAGCCGCATGCGGGTGTTGGCGAGCTTGAGCCGGATGCAGCGGGCCTTGAGCCGGTACGGCTCCTCCTCGTTGACCCGCCGGTACCGGGGCGCCATCTCGGGCAGGACGTCGAGGTCGGCGGCGAGGCTCGCGGCCAGGTCGAGCGAGATGCCGCGGACCCGCCGCGACACGCTGAGCTCGTCGACCAGCCGGTCGGCGAGCCGCTCGGCCAGCCGGATGCCGTGCTCGTGCGCGATGATCAGCACGTCGTGGGTCACGGCGGGGGTGACGAACGGGTTGCCGTCGCGGTCGCCGCCGATCCAGGAGCCGAACGTCAGGGGACGCGCGGTCGGCGACAGCGGGACGCCGAGGTTGGCCAGCGTGTCGGCGAGGTCCTCCAGCACGGTCGGCGCGGCGGTGTCGGCCAGGTCGGCCAGGTAGTAGATGGCGTTGCGGGCCTCGTCGGCCGGCTCGGGGCGCTGCAGGCGCAGTTCGTCGGTCTGCCACAGCAGGTCGATGACCTCGGCGAGGCGGCGGTCGGTGCCGTCGCGGTCGGTCCACCCGTCGACGGCGGCCGCGCTGGCTTCGCGGTCGAGTTCGGTGGCGACGGCCCGGAGCTTGGTGAGGATCGAGCGCCGCGCGGCCTCCGTCGGGTGTGCGGTGAACACGGGACGGATGGCGAGCCGGCTGACCGCGGCGCTGACCTCGCGTACCCCGACGCCCCGGTCGGCGATGAGCTTGGCCGCCCGGTCGAGCCAGCCGCCTTCCTGGCCGCGGGCGCGGCGCAGGTCGCGGGCGCGGTGCACCTGTTCGGTGATGTTGGCGAGGTGGAAGTACGTGGAGAAGGCCCGGGCGAGCATGATGCCGGTCGGCACGTCCATCGTCGCGAGGCGCTCGGCGGCCGCTCCGCCGTCGACCCGCACCAGGGCCCGCACCTCCTCGACGAGGTCGAGCAGCGGCTGGCCCTCCTGGCGGGCGAGGGTCTGCCCGAGCAGGGTGCCCAGCCGGCGGATGTCGGAGCGTAGGGCGGCGTCGTACTCCTGCTTGTCCGTCACGTGGTCTGAGAGTAGTGGGCCCTCGTTACATAATGTCGCCATGGCAGTCGGAGCCCTGGGCCAGGTGCACATCAGCGTCCGCGATCTAGACCGGTCGATCGCGTTCTACCGGGACGTGCTCGGTATCAAGTTCCTGTTCCGGGTGCCGGGCCAGCCGATGGCGTTCTTCCAGGCCGGTGACGTGCGGCTGTACCTCGGCACGCCCGAGTCGCCCGAGTTCGCCAGCAAGTGCGTCCTCTACTTCCGGGTGGACGACCTCGACGCCGAGTACCGCCGCCTGACCGGCGAGGGTGTGGCGTTCCTCGACGAGCCGCACGTAATCCACCGCGACGTCGACGGTGAGCTGTGGATGGTGTTCCTCGTCGACCCCGATGGCCACCAGATCGGCCTCATGCAGACCCGTTAACCGCGGGCCGCCCGGGGTATTCGCGCGGTATGACCGAAGACCAGCCCAAGCGCGAGGCGGACGCCAACCGCGCGGCCGAGGCGGAGAAGGAAGCCGCCGACCCCAACCGCAAGGCCGACACCACGAGGGAAGCCGCCCAGGAACCCCCGGACTAACCGCCCCCCGCCCCGCGCCCCGCGCTCGGAGCCGCCGATCTTGCAGTTGTGGCCCCTGATAAAGCCGGACATAGCCCGAAATAACAGCGGCCACGGGTGCAAGATCGGCGGGGAAGGGGCGTCCGGGGTCGGGGGCGGGCTGTGGTTTTCCGCAGGGTAGGTGGGTGGGCCGCCGCATACCGGTGAGCAAGATCCATTTCTACGGTTCAGGTATGGATATCGCGGGCTGGGCCGTGTCGGTCATGGAGACGCTCGGTGCGCCGGGCGCGGGGCTGCTCATCGCCCTCGAGAATCTGTTTCCGCCGCTGCCGAGCGAGGTGATCCTGCCGCTGGCCGGGTTCAGCGCCAGCCGGGGTGAGCTGAGTCTCACCGCGGCGCTCGTCTGGACCACGGCCGGCTCGGTCGTCGGCGCGGTCCTCCTCTACTGGATCGGCGCGCTCATCGGCCGCGACCGGCTGCGGCGGATCGTCGATCGCATGCCGTTGCTGAAGCTGTCCGACGTCGACCGCACCGAGGCGTGGTTCGCCCGGCACGGCACGAAGGCCGTGTTCTTCGGCCGGTTCGTGCCGATCTTCCGCAGCCTCATCTCGGTGCCGGCGGGCGTCGAGCGCATGCGGTTCGGCGTGTTCGTGCTCTACACCACGCTGGGCAGCGCGATCTGGAACACCGTGTTCGTGCTGGCCGGGTACGTGCTGGGGGAGAACTGGCACGTGATCGAGGAGTCGGTGGGCGTCTACTCGAAGGCCGTTCTCGCGGTGGTCGCGGTCGCCACGGCCGGGTTCGTCGTGACCCGTATCCGCCGGAACCGCCGCGGCGAGGAGGAGCCGGTGCGCGCGGTGGGACGGGCCAGGGTTCACGACCCCAGGTAACGCAGCACGGCCAGCACCCGGCGGCTGTAGCCGTCGGAGTGCGCCAGGTCGAGCTTGTCGAAGATCGCCTTGACGTGCTTCTCGACCGCGCTCTGCGAGACGTGCAGCCGGGCGGCGATCGACGTGTTGTTGTGGCCCTGCGCCATCTCGGCGAGCACGTCCTGCTCGCGCGGGGTGAGCCGGCTCAGCGGGTCGGTGTGGGTGGTGCGGCGCAGGAGTTGCCGCACCACCTCCGGGTCGAACGCGGTGCCACCGGCTCCGACGCGGGCCAGCGCCTCCAGGAACTCGCCGACGTCGGCGACCCGGTCCTTCAGCAGGTACCCCACGCGCGCGTTGTCGCCCATGAGCAGGTCGACGGCGTACCGCTGCTCCACGTACTGGGAGAGCACGAGCACGCCGACGGCGGGCCAGCGGCGCCGGATCTCCAGTGCCGCCCGGATGCCCTCGTCGGTGTGCGTGGGCGGCATCCGCACGTCGACGACCACGAGATCCGGCTCGGAAGCGGCCACCGCGTCGAGCAGTTGGGCGCCGTCGCCGACCGCGGCGACGACGAGATAGCCCTCGTCGGTGAGCATGCGGCGCAGCCCGTCACGCAGCAGCGCCGAGTCCTCGGCGAGGATCACCCGCACGGCAGTTCCGCCTCCACGACCGTGGGGCCGCCGGCGGGGCTGCGCACCTCGAACCGTCCGTCGAGCGCGGCGACCCGCCGGGCCAGCCCGGTGAGCCCGCTGCCGGCCGGGTCGGCGCCACCGGCGCCGTCGTCGGTGATCGTGACCGTCACGAAGCCATCCTGCTCGGTCGTCACCGCGAGGGAAATGCGGCTGGCCGCAGCATGCTTCGTCGCGTTGGTGACCGCCTCCGACACCACGAAGTACGCCGCCGCCTCGACCGGCGCGGGCAGCCGCCCGGTCAGCCGGTACTCGACGGTCACCGGCACCGGCGACCGCTCGGCCACCCGGGCCAGCGCCTCCTCCAGCCCGAGGTTGTCCAGCGCCGTCGGGTACACCCGCCACGCGACCTCGCGCAGGTCGTCGAGGATCTGCCGGGACTCCTCGTGGGCCTGTTCCACCAGCTCGGCCGACCGTGCCGGGTGCCGCCGGGCCTGGCCGAGCAGCATCCCGAGGGCCACCAGCCGCTGCTGCACGCCGTCGTGGAGGTCCCGCTCGATCCGCCGCCGCTCGGCGTCGACGGCCTGCACCACCTCGGCGCGGCTGGTCGCGAGTTCCTCGATGCGCCGGCGCAGCGCGTCGGCGTCGGTGGGGCCGAGGAAGCGGTGGGCGAGCCGGCGTTCGAGCCGCACCACCCCGATCAGCCCCTGCAGCGCGAGGAACGCCAGCACCAGCCCGAACGTGCCGATGTAGGCGACCACCCACCACTCGAAGGGGATCCCGTCGGGCTCCTCGCCCCGCGCCCAGCCCCACGCGAACACCACCGCCGTGCCGGCGCCGTAGACCGTCAGTAACAGGATCGCGCCGCCGAGGAGGCCCACCGGCCAGCGCACGCCGAGGTAGGTGAGCGCGCGTTCCCGGCCGTAGCCGCGGTAGGCGGCCGCCTCGGTGTCGCCGTGGAAGCGGCCGAGACGCCACTGCTCCAGCCGGGCGAGCCCGATCACCCCGCCGTTCACCAGGCGCAACGCGGTGGTGCGGTAGCGCGGCCAGCCGAGGGCGGGCGCGATCACGAGGCCGGCCAGCGCCAGGCAGCCGAGCGTCGCCGCGCCGGTCGACGCACCGAGCGTCAAGCCGACCAGATGCCTCACCGCCGCCCGCACGAGGCCAGGCTAGCGGGCCGGGGCGGGTAGTCTTGACGCATCGAACCCCCCGGCTCCGCCGGTCTGGGGTCACACTGCTGTGTCGAATCGCGCCGTGAGGATGCACCAATGAAGCTCGCCGGCCTCCTGCCCGCCGCCCTGGCCGACCGCGCACTCGCCCGCACCGGGGAACTGGCGAAGGCCGACCAGCGGCAGCAGACCGACATCACGGCGCCGCCGGCCTCGCGTCCCTTCGTCGTGGCCGCGATCGCCGCGCACCGCCCGGTGCTGGCCGTCACCGCGACCGGGCGGGAGGCCGACGACCTGGCCGATGCCCTGGGCTGTCTGCTGCCGGCCGACAGCGTCGCGGTCTACCCGTCGTGGGAGACGCTCCCGCACGAGCGCCTGTCGCCCCGGTCCGACACGGTCGGCCGGCGTCTGGCGGTGCTGCGCCGCCTCGCGCACCCGTCCGGGCAGAAGATCAACGTCGTCGTCGCCCCGGTGCGCGCGGTGCTGCAGCCGCAGCTCAAGGGCCTCGGTGACCTCGAACCCATCGAGCTGTCCACCGGCGGCACCCACGATCTCGACGAGGTCGTGCAGCGGCTCGTCGACGTCGCCTACGCCCGGGTCGACCTGGTCACCAAGCGCGGCGAGTTCGCGGTGCGCGGCGGCATCCTCGACGTGTTCCCGCCCACCGAGGAGCACCCGCTGCGGGTGGAGTTCTGGGGCGACGAGGTCGAGGAGATCCGTACGTTCGCGGTCGCCGACCAGCGCACCATCGAGAAGGTCGACAGCCTGTTCGCGCCGCCGTGCCGGGAACTGCTGCTCACCGACGCGGTGAAGGCCAAGGCCAACCAGCTCACCACCGAGCATCCGCAGCTCAGCGAGATGCTCGACCGGATCGCCGCCGGCATCCCGGTCGAGGGTATGGAGAGCCTCGCGCCGGCGCTGCTCGACGGGTCCGACTCGCTGGAACTGCTGATCGACACGCTGCCGCGGAGCACCCACGTGCTGCTCTGCGACCCCGAGCGGATCCGCACCCGCGCCCACGACCTGGTGCGCACGTCGGAGGAGTTCCTGCAGGCCAGTTGGGCCGCGGCCGCCGTCGGGGGCAAGGTTCCGGTGGACCTCGGGGCCGCGTCGTTCAAGACGCTGGCCGACGTGCGTGAGCACGCGGGCTCGCTGGGCCACTCGTGGTGGTCGGTGAGCCCGTTCGGGCAGGTGGAGACGCAACGCCCGCGGGAGGACGAGCCCTGGCGCGACCCCGACGAGGACCTGCTGCCCGCGATCAGCGACGACGACACGCTCACCCTGACGCTGGGCGCCCAGGCGGTGCCGCTGTACCACGGCGAGACCGGCCGGGTCGTCGACGACCTGAAGCGGTGGAGCGGCGACGGTTGGCGGGTGGCGGTGGTGTTCCCGGCCAACGGCCCCGCCGACCGGGCCGCGGAGGTGCTGCGCGACGCCGGTCTCGGCGTGTCGCTGGTCGACGGCATCCGTGAGGAGCCGCCGAGCGGCACCGTCACGATCACCACCGGCGGCCTCGACCACGGGTTCGTCGACGAGAATGCCAGGCTCGCGATCGTCACCGGGAACGACATCTCCGGCGGGCGCGGCGCGTCCACGAAGGACATGCGCAAGATGCCGGCCCGCCGGCGCAACACGATCGACCCGCTGGAGCTGCGCGCCGGCGACTTCGTGGTGCACGAGCAGCACGGCATCGGGAGGTACGTCGAGATGGTGCAGCGCACCGTGAACGGCGCCGAGCGCGAGTACCTGGTGATCGAGTACGCGCCGAGCAAGCGCAACCAGCCCGGCGACCGGCTGTTCGTGCCCACCGACTCGCTCGACCAGCTGAGCCGCTACGTCGGCGGCGAGAACCCGTCGCTGCACAAGATGGGCGGCTCCGACTGGCAGAAGTCGAAGGCCCGCGCGCGCAAGGCGGTGCGCGAGATCGCCGCGCAGCTCATCCAGTTGTACGCGGCGCGCCAGGCGTCGAAGGGGCACGCGTTCGGCCCCGACACGCCGTGGCAGCGCGAGCTGGAGGACGCGTTCCCGTACACCGAGACCCCCGACCAGCTATCCGCGATCGACGAGGTCAAGGAGGACATGCGCAAGCAGGTCCCGATGGACCGGCTCATCTGCGGCGACGTCGGCTACGGCAAGACCGAGATCGCGGTGCGCGCGGCGTTCAAGGCGGTTCAGGACGGCAAGCAGGTGGCCGTCCTGGTGCCGACCACGCTGCTGGCGCAGCAGCACTTCAACACGTTCGCCGAGCGGATGGCCCAGTTCCCGGTGGTGATCAAGCAGCTCTCCCGGTTCGTGACGCCGAAGGAGAGCACGATCACCCTGGAAGGGCTGTTCGAGGGGACCGTCGACATCGTGATCGGCACCCACCGGCTGCTCCAGAAGTCGACGAGGTTCAAGCAGCTCGGCCTGATCATCGTCGACGAGGAGCAGCGGTTCGGCGTCGAGCACAAGGAGTACCTGAAGACCCTGCGGGCGCAGGTCGACGTGCTGTCGATGTCGGCGACGCCGATCCCGCGCACGCTCGAGATGGCGATCACCGGCATCCGCGAGATGTCGACGATCGCCACCCCGCCGGAGGAGCGCCACCCGGTGCTCACCTACGTCGGCGTCCAGGACGAGAAGCAGATCGCCGCGGCGATCCACCGCGAACTGCTGCGTGACGGCCAGGTCTTCTACCTGCACAACCGGGTCGAGTCGATCGAGCGCGCGGCCCGCCGGCTGCGCGAGCTGATCCCGGAGGCGCGGGTCGCGGTCGCGCACGGCCAGATGGGTGAGGACGCGCTGGAGCGCATCATGGTCGGCTTCTGGGAGAAGGAGTTCGACGTCCTCGTCTGCACCACGATCGTGGAGAGCGGCATCGACATCGCCAACGCCAACACGCTGATCGTCGAGCGGGCCGACCTGCTGGGCCTGTCGCAGCTGCACCAGATCCGGGGCCGGGTGGGCCGGGGACGCGAACGCGCCTACGCCTACTTCCTCTACCCGCCCGAGCGTCCGCTCACCGAGCAGGCCCACGAGCGGCTGGCCACGATCGCCCAGCACACCGAGCTCGGCGCCGGCATGTACGTCGCGATGAAGGACCTGGAGATCCGCGGCGCCGGCAACCTGCTCGGCGGCGAGCAGAGCGGTCACATCGAGGGGGTCGGCTTCGACCTGTACGTGCGCATGGTCGGCGAGGCCGTGCAGCAGTTCAAGGGCGAGGAGCCGGAGGAGGAGACCGAGGTCAAGGTCGACCTGCCGGTCGACGCGCACCTGCCGCTGGAGTACATCGGCTCCGAGCGGCTGCGGTTGGAGATGTACCGCAAGCTCGCCGGTGCCAAGTCGAACGAGACGCTCGACGAGGTGGCCGCCGAGATGCGTGACCGGTACGGCGAGCCGCCCACGGAGGTGGCGAACCTCATCGCCGTGGCCCGGCTACGCATGCTGATCAAGCAGTACGGGGTCACCGACGTGTCCCTGCAGGGCCGGCACGTCCGGTTCGGCCCGCTGTCCCTGCCCGACTCGAAACAGCTGCGGCTCAAGCGGCTCTACCCCGACGCGGTCTACAAGCAGGCCACCGACACCGTGTCGCTGCCGCGGCCGACCACGGCCCGCGTCGGCGGCCAGCCGCTGCGCGACACCGCCCTGCTCGACTGGGCGGCCGAGCTGCTCCGTTCGGTGCTGGGCGACCCGGTGCCGGCGGCCCACAAAGCCTGAGCGGATGCGCGACCAACGTGAGGTCGGCGGCGCCTGGACCACGTTCCAGCACCACTGGAAGGGCGAGCCGGCCGCCGACCTCGCGCCGTACGTCACGCACTACTGGGCCGTCTCGTGGGACCTGCGCGGGCAGCCGCCGTTCCGGCAGAAGGTCGTGCCGTACCCGCAGGTGCACCTGTCGTTCCTGAACGGCGAGCCGCTCGTGCGGGGCGTGTCGCGCGGTTTCGTGGTCCGCACGCTCGAGGGGCGGGGCCGGGTGTTCGGGGTGGCGTTCCGGCCCGGCTGCTTCCGGCCGTTCCTCGGGCGTCCCGTGTCGACCATCACCGACCGCACGCTGCCGGCGGCCGCGGTCTTCGACGGCGCCGTGCCTTCAGCGCAGACCGTCGACGCGTTCCTCCTGGACCGGCTGCCCGGCCCCGACCCGGCGACCGGGCAGGCCGCGGACCTGGTCGAGCGGATCGCCACCACACCCGACCTGACCCGCGTCGACGCGTTGGCCGCCGACGCCGGCCTGTCGGTCCGGGGGCTGCAGCGGCTGTTCAGCGACCACGTCGGCGTCGCGCCGAAGTGGGTGATCCGCCGGTACCGCCTGCACGAGATCACCGAGCGCCTCGCCGCCGGCGGCGCCGTCGACTGGGCCGTGCTGGCGGCCGACCTCGGCTACGCCGACCAGGCCCACCTGACCCGCGACTTCACCAAGCTCGTCGGCGAGCCGCCCACGTACTACGCCGAGCGCTACCCGCGTCGGCCGAGCGTCAGGTAGGCGAGGCCGAGCACGCCGCGGGTGCCGTGCAGGTACCGGTGGTGCATCCCGTCGAGCTCGCTTCTCAGGCCCGCGGCGTGGGGACCGGTCGGGTTCGCGAGGAGCCACTCCTCGACGTCCTCGGTGAGCCCGAACTCGAACGCGTCCCACTCGTCGAGGGTCGCGGTCTCGACGCGCAGCAGCCGGAAGCCGGCCGCGACGGCCTGGTCGGCCAGCGTCGCGAGGTCGACGCAGTCGTCGGTGGAGGCGCCCGCCCACATGTGCGCCAACCGCTCCGGGCTCGGCGGCACGGTCCAGACCTCGGCGCCGAACAGCAGCCGCCCGCCCGGTTTGACCCGCCCGGCCAGCGCCTCCAACGCCTCGACGGTGGTGCCGAACGCCTGGTAGGCGCCGAGGCTGATGACCGCGTCGGCCGGTGTCCGGTGGTCGGCCGCGGATCCCTCGACGAACTCGACCCGCCCGTCGAGCCCGCGGTCGCGGGCGGCGCGCCGGGCGCGTTCGATGTCGGGCCCGTGCACGTCGAGGCCGGTACCGCGGGCCCGCGGGCACCGGTCGAGCACGCGGAGCAGGAGCTCACCCCAGCCGCACCCGTAGTCGACGACCGTCGAGGGGCGCGCGGCGGCGAGGCGGGCGACCATCCGGTCGGCCCGGTCGGCGGACAGCGGGTTCGCGAAGTCGAGCCGGTCGCCGGCGCCCAGGGCGGGAGGTTCGGTCACGGCCGCGAAGCCTATCGATCGGCGCCGGTCCCGTCGTCGCGTTTGTTCAAGACCGGGTGCGCGAGGCGCCGGTACGGTCCACGGCCATGCACGAACTCATCGCGCTCGCCGTTCCGCCGACCCTCGCCGTGGTGCGCGGGATCCGTCCCGACGACCTCGACGCACCGACGCCCTGCCGGGACTGGACGGTGCGGCAGCTCGTCGACCACCTGCTGGAGTGGGGACCGGCGTTGGTCGCCGCGGCCGGCAAGGAGGAGGTGACACCGGTGCCGGTGTCCGGTGCGGACCCCGCCGACCTGGAGCCGCACTTCGCCGCGCTGGAGGAGGCGTGGAGCGAGCCGTCGGCCTGGGAGGGCGCGACCCGGCTGGGCGGCCCGATGGAGCTGCCCGCCCCGATGATCGGCGGCATGGTGCTCGCGGAGGTCGTGGTGCACGGCTGGGACCTGGCGGTCGCCACCGGGCAGCGTCCGACCTGGCCGGACACCCTGCTGGCGCCGGTGCACGAGGAGGTCGCGAAGACCGCCGAGCAGGGCCGCGAGATGGGGGTGTACGGCCCGGCGGTGGCGGTGCCCGACGACGCGCCGCTGCTCGACCGCATCCTCGGGCTGACCGGCCGCGGCCCGATCACCCGACCTTCGTAAAAGCGCCGAGATCGGGCGTGAGAGGGTGGCACCATGCCATCGCCGCGTCGATCCACCATCTTCGCTGTGCTCGTGCTCGTCGCCGGGCTCGCGTTCGCCGGGTGCGGGCGGGCCCAGCCGGGCACGGCCGCGTACGTCGGTGACGTCCGGATCACCGAAAAGCGCATCGACGGGATGGTCGAGGAGGTCCGCCGGTCGGCGCCGGACCGCAACCCGGCCGGGATCCGGGGGCTGGTGGTGAGCACGCTCGTGCTGAGCGAGCTGGCGGAGAAGGCGGCCAAGGCGAACTCGATCGACGTGCCGGCGCCGGCGTACGACGAGGTGGCCCGGTCGACCGGTCTGCCGGCCGACTCCGACCTGGCCCGGGCGATCGCCGAGCTCGACGCCGCCGGTGGCGCGCTGATCCAGAAGTCCAGCCCGGTGCAGCCGACCGAGCGGGACCTGCGGGACATCTACGAGGGGCTGATCACCAGCCAGTCGATCCCCGACACCACCACGTTCGAAGACGCGAAGCAGCAGCTCAGCGCGAACTCGAGCCTGCCGGGTGTGCTCGGCGCGCGTGCCCTCCTGCTCGAGCAGGCGAAGAAGATCGGCCTGGAGGTCAACCCGCGGTACCGGCCGCTCACCGCGTCGATCGGGTCCGTGGGGGTGCCGATGGTGCTCGCCGAGGGCATCGGCGTCAGCGACCAGCTCTGAGCCCCGTGTCGCGCGTCGTCCTGCTCGTCACCTCGCCGCGGTTGCCGGCGGGGCTGCTCACCGCCGAGGCGTGGGACCTGGTGCGGGCCTTTCCGGTCCGGGCCGCCGTCGAGGGCGGGCAGGTCGCGGCGTTGCGCCACGTCGGGGTGTCGGTGACCGTCGACGCGCGGCCGGACGCCGAGGCGCTGCTCCGGGACGCAGACGAGCACGGCACGGCGGTGTGGCTGGCCGGTGCCGACGGCGACGAGGACTTCGCCCGATCGCTCGGCATGCGGATCGCGCGCGAGCCCGGCCGCGCCGAACTGGAGCTGATGTACGGGTCCTGGGACCCGCCCGGTGCCCGGCTGCTCGACGCGGTGGCGGTGATGGCCCGGCTGGTGGCGCCCGACGGCGATCCGTGGAAGCGGTCGCAGACCCACCGCAGCCTCGCGAAGTACCTGCTCGAGGAGGCATACGAGGCGTACGACGCGATCCTCGCCGACGACCACGGCGCGCTGCGCGAGGAACTGGGCGACGTGCTGCTGCAGATCGTGCTGCACAGCGCCCTGTCCGAGAGCGCCGGCGCGGGCTGGACGGTCGACGACGTGGCCGGCGGCCTGGTCGAGAAGCTGGTCCGGCGCAACCCGCACGTGTTCGCCGGCGCCGAGGTCGACGGGCTCGACGACATCGTCGCCAACTGGGAGCGGATCAAGAAGGAGGAGAAGCCCCGCGACTCGGTGCTCGACGGCATCTCGCCGCACCAGCCGACCCTGTCGCTGGCCGCGAAGGTGCTGGGCCGGCTCGACAAGGCGGACTTCGAGCCGCCGCCGCTACCCACCGACACCGACCTGGGCGGGTCGCTGCTGCGCCAGGTCGCCGACGCGGTGCGCAGCGGGCTCGACCCGGAGGCCGCGCTGCGAGTCACCGTCCTCGACCACATGAACCGGATCCGGGCCGCCGAGCGGGCTGCGCAACCCCAGCACGAGCCCGGCGGCGACGACGAGGACGCCGACGATCTGGACGGTGGCGGGACGCTCCAGGTCCAGTAGCGCGGTGACCGCCAGCGACACCGGCGGCAGCAGCCCGACGAACAGGCCGGCCCGCTCGGGTCCGAGCCGGCCCAGCCCGCCGTACCAGGCCAGGAACGCGACCACGGTCAGCAGCGCGCCGAGGTAGAGGTAGCCGGCGGTCTCGGCGCCGGTCGGCAGCCGCCACCGGGCCGGCTCGCCGGTCGCGACCAGCGCCACGCCGAGCATCGGTACGGCGAGCACGCACGAGTACGCCGAGACCCGCAGCGGGCCGAGCCGCGGCAGCAGCGGCACGGCGAGCAGGGAGAACAGCACCTCGCCGGCGAGCGTGCCGAGCGCGGCGGCGAGCCCGACGGGGTCGGCCGAGCCGCCGCCGTGCACCAGGGCACCACCGACGATCACCACGAGCGCGGCGAGCAGCAACATGCCGCCCGGCCGTTGGCGGCGCATCAGGGGACCCAGCAGGGCGAGCACCAGCGGCGTGCCGCCGACCACCGTGCCGACCACCGCCGCGTCGGCGTGCCGCAGCGCGGTGAGCAGCAGCACGTTGAACAGCACCAGGCCGGTGAGGGCAAGGGCGAGCAGGCGCACGCCGTCCGATAGCGAAAGTCGCACCGGGGGCAGGTTCCGTATGCGGAGGACCGCGAGGAGCACCAGCCCCGCGATCGTGTAGCGGGCGGCCTGGCCGGTGAGGTCGGGGTAGTCGAGCACGAGGCGCGACACGGGCACCGACGCACCGAGGATCGTCATGGCGAATATGCACTGGAGGACGCCGGATCTCTGTGACATGCGATGACCGTAGGTCCGCTGCGGTTCTATTCAGTGGTCCAGAAACGTGCGGGGAATGTGGACCAATCGGCGGGAGGTCAACTCCGGGTAGGTTCTCTGCATGCGGCAGCAGTTCCTCAGTAGCGCCGAGCGCATCGTCGACGCGATGCTCGGTGAGAGCCCGGCCCTCGCGCAGACCGCCGGCGACCACACCTACGACGACTGCCTGCCCGACTGGTCACCCGACTCGGTCGCGGCGCACGTGTCGATCCTGCGCGAGGCTGCCGACGCGCTGTCGCAGGTCGACACCGACGCGCTGCCGCCGGCCGACGCCGTCGACTGCACCGTGCTGCTGGCCCGGGTCGAGCGCACACTGTTCGAGCTCACCGAGGTGCGCGAGCACGAGTGGAACCCGCTGTACCACAACCCGGGTTCCCTGCTGCACCACCTGATCGAGCGCCCGTTCGCGCCGGTCGCCGAGCGGTTGGAGCCCCTCGCCGGCCGGCTGCGTGCCATCCCCGACGCGCTGGCCACCGCCCGCGAGGTGCTCGTCGACTGTCCGCGCGTGCACCTGGAGACCGCGATCGACCAGTTCACCGGCGTCGCCGGCCTGGTACGCCGCGAGGTCGACCGGATGCTCGGCGAGGCGCCGGCGCAGCGCGGCACGGTGGCGCCCGCGCAGGAGGCCGCGATCGCCGCGCTCGACGAGTTCAGCGACTGGCTCCGGTCGAAGCTGGAGACCGCCGGCGACGGCCGTGACCCGCGCCTCGGCCGCCGCCTGTACGAGGCGCGGCTCTGGCACACGCTCGACACCGACCTCACCGCCGCCCAGATCGAGGCCGCGGCCACCACCAACCTGTCGCGGGTGCTGGAGGAGATCCGCGAGACGGCCGCCGCCATCACCGGTGGCCGGCCGACCGACGACGCGGTGCGCGCCGCGATGGCCCGGGCCGCCGCCGACCGGCCCACCAACGACACGATCGTCGAGCTGGCCCGCGTGGCGCTCACCGAGGCAACCGCGTTCGTCGACCAGTTCGAGCTGATGTCGCTGGTCGACGACCCGTGCGAGATCCGGGAGATGCCCGAGTTCGCGCGCGGGGTGGCGATCGCCTACTGCGACCCGCCGGGGCTGCTGGAGACCGCCGACGTGCCCACCTACTACTGCATCTCGCCGACGCCGTCGACCTGGTCGGCGGAGCGGGTCGAGTCGTTCTACCGCGAGTACAACAACCAGATGGTGCGCAACCTCACCGTCCACGAGGCGATGCCGGGGCATTTCCTGCAGCTGGCGCACGCCCGCCGGGCCACCGGGTCGAAGAAGATCCGGGCGGTGTCGCGGTCGGGGTCGTTCGTCGAGGGCTGGGCCACCTACGCCGAGGAGCTGATGGCCGAGCACGGCTACGGCGGCCGCGAGGTGCGGCTGCAGCAGCTGAAGATGCAGCTGCGCATGACGATCAACGCGATCCTCGACCAGGCCGTGCACTGCGACGGCATGACCCGCGACGAGGCGCTCGCGCTGATGCGCGACAGCGGCTTCCAGGAGGAGGGCGAGGCCGTCGGCAAGTGGCGGCGGGTGCTGCTGACCTCGACCCAGCTGTCGACGTACTTTGTGGGCTACACGGAGGTGGCCGCGATCGCCCGCGCCCGCCCGGCCGGCACCCCGCTCCGCGACTGGCACGACGCGATGCTGTCGCACGCGTCACCGCCGCCGCGCCACCTCAGGACGCTGCTCGGGATCTAGTCCGGACGCTGGTCGTCGATCTCGGCGCCGGCCGGTAGCTCGAACGCCGCCGCGTCGGCGGTGGCGGTGTAGGTGGTCAGCTCGAACGAGTAGAGCGTGCCGTCGACCGTGCCGGTGAAGCTGCCGAGCAGCCCGCCGGCGGTGACGCACGTGGTGAACCCGGTCGGCCCGTGCACGCCCACGCACGTCGACGGCTCGCCGGCGATCGTCTTCCGGTAGCGGGTCACCGTGGCGCCGTCGGTCATGGCCGAGCTCACCAGGCGCACCGCGGCACTGGGCGCGACGAGGCCGGCGGCGGCCGGCGAGCCCGGCGACGGGCTGGGCGCCGGCTCGTCGGAGGCGGTGGTGGCCAGCAGGTCGAGCGCCGGCTCGGCACCGGGCGACGGGGGCGCCTTCAGCGTGCAGCGGCTGCCGAGGCAGTTCGCCAGCTCGGTCTCGGTGAACACGGCCTTGCCGCCGGGGTGCACGTACGCGGCCCGCCGGGGCTTCTGCGCCTGCGCGATCATCGCCTCGGCACCGCCGTCGAGGCGGTACTCGGCGGTGAACGTGAGGTCGCCGGCCCGGTCGAGGCGGGTGGCGAGGTCGTTGAGCAGAGCCGGCTCGTCGGCCGCGGCCCGGGTGCACCCCGCCGGAGCGAGTAGTGCCGTGACCACGGCGAGTGCCGCGACGAACCGCCCCCGCGAAGAACGCATGGCCTACACCTTGGACTGCGGGGGTGATCCATCGCAAATCGGTTCACCGCCCGCCCGGGTCGGCGTCACCCGGCCCGACTAGGCTGCTCCGCGGATCCAGACAACCTGAGGGGGAAGCCATGGGCACCATCGAAGCGGTCGTCGCCCGGGAGATTCTCGACTCGCGCGGCAACCCGACGGTCGAGGTCGAGATCGGTCTCGACGACGGCACCGTCGGACGTGCCGCGGTGCCGTCGGGCGCGTCGACCGGCGCGTTCGAGGCGATCGAACTGCGTGACGGCGACCCCAAGCGGTACCTGGGCAAGGGCGTCCAGCAGGCGGTCGAGAACGTCACCGAGAAGATCGCCGAGGAGCTGCTCGGCCACGACGCGAGTGACCAGCGCCTCATCGACCAGACGATGCTCGACCTCGACGGCACACCCGACAAGTCGAACCTGGGCGCCAACGCGATCCTCGGCGTGTCGCTCGCCGTGGCGAAGGCCGCCGCCGACTCGGCGCTGCTGCCGCTGTACCGGTACGTCGGCGGTCCCAACGCGCACCTGCTGCCGGTGCCGATGATGAACATCGTCAACGGTGGCGCCCACGCCGACTCGAACGTCGACGTGCAGGAGTTCATGATCGCGCCGATCGGTGCCGCGACGTTCGCCGAGGCGCTGCGCTCGGGCGCCGAGGTCTACCACGCGCTGAAGTCGGTGCTGAAGAAGAAGGGCCTGTCGACCGGCCTGGGCGACGAGGGCGGCTTCGCGCCGAACCTGCCCACCAACCGGGCGGCGCTCGACCTGATCGCCGAGGCCGTGTCGGCCGCCGGGTTCACGCTGGGTGAGGACATCGCGCTCGCGCTCGACGTGGCCGCCACCGAGTTCTTCGACGACGGCACCTACACGTTCGAGGGCGCCGCGAAGAGCGCCGACGAGATGATCGCGTACTACACCGACCTGGTCGACAACTACCCGATCGTCTCCATCGAGGACCCGCTGGCCGAGGACGACTGGGCCGGCTGGTCGGCGCTCACCGCCGGGCTCGGCGACCGCATCCAGATCGTCGGCGACGACCTGTTCGTCACCAACCCGGAGCGCATCGCGCGGGGCATCGACGAGGCGGCGGCGAACGCGGTGCTGGTCAAGGTGAACCAGATCGGTTCCCTCACCGAGACGCTCGACGCCGTCGACCTGGCCCACCGGGCCGGCTTCCGCTGCATGATGAGCCACCGGTCGGGCGAAACCGAGGACACCACGATCGCCGACCTGGCCGTCGCCACCGGCACCGGCCAGATCAAGACCGGTGCGCCGGCCCGCTCCGACCGGGTCGCCAAGTACAACCAGCTCCTCCGGATCGAGGAACAGCTGGGTGACGCGGCGCGGTACGCCGGCGCCGGGGCGTTTCCCCGGTACCGTTCGTCCTGACGTTTCACGTTCAGGGGGTTCTGATGCCAGCCAGTCGCGGTGGAGCGGCACCGCCGCCCCGCCGCGGCGGGCAGGGTAGCCGTGGGCAGAGCAGCGGTCGCGGCGCCGTTGGGCGCCGGGCCGCCAGGTCCGAGCCGAGCCGTGTCCCGCGGTCGGAGCCGGGCCGTACCGGCAAGACCATCCGGTTGGACCCGAACCGCTCCGCGTCGTCGGCCCGGCCCGTTCAGCGGGGACGGCCGACGGCGGCGAGCCGGCCGGCCGGGGTGCGCCGGCCCAACACGGGCACCGCTGCCACGCGTACCCGGGCACCGCAGCCGCGCCGGTTCACCGGCCGGGCCGCGGTGCTCGGGATGGTGCTGGTCGGGCTGCTGCTGGCGTACGCGTATCCGGTGCGGGTCTACCTGGCCCAGCAGGCCGAGATCGCCGGGCTCGAACAGCAGCAGCGCGAGCAGCGGGAGCGCATCGCTGGCCTGGCCGACGAGCGGGCCAAGTGGGACGACCCCGAGTTCGTGAAGGCCAAGGCCAAGAAGGAACTGCAGTACGTGCTGCCGGGCGAGATCTCGATCGTGCCGCTGCCCGACGCGGTCGCGGCCGGCGCCACCCCGACGACGCAGCCCGACCCGGCCGCGGGCGACCCCTGGTACAAGAAGCTGTGGTCGAGCGTCGAGGTGGCGAACGGGTGACCGTCGACCCTGGGAACCCGGTGCGGGATCCCGCGACCCAGGCCGACCTCGACGCGGTGGCCGCCCAACTCGGCCGCACCCCGCGGGGCACGCGCTTCGTGGCGCACCGCTGCCCCTGCGGCCGTCCCACCGTGGTGGAGACGACGCCGCGCCTTCCCGACGGCACCCCGTTCCCGACGCTCTACTACCTCACCTGCCCGCGCGCGGTGGCGGAGTGCAGCCGCCTGGAGTCGGGCGGCATGATGAAGGAGCAGAACGCCCGTCTGGCCGAAGACGCCGAGCTGGCCGAGCACTACGCCGGGGCGCACAAGGACTACCTGGCCCGCCGGGAGGCCGCCGGTCACGTGCCGGAGATCGAGGGCGTGTCCGCCGGTGGCATGCCGATCCGGGTGAAGTGCCTGCACGTGCACCTCGGGCACCGGCTGGCGGTCGGGCCGGGCATCAACCCGATCGGCGACGAGACGCTAGCGCTCGTCGGCGAGTGGTGGGCCGAGGGCCCCTGCGTGTGAGCGGATGTGGGCCTGCAGCGCCGCCTCGTCGGTGGAGCTGAGGGCGCCCACGGCCGCCGGGAACGCCTCGGCCAGGTCGATCATCACGTCGAGGGTCACCTCGTCGAGCAGGTCGTCGCCGGCGTCCGGGCCGACCTTGGAACGGGCGCTCGCCAGCCGCGGCCCGTTGACCATCGTCGTCGCGATCTCGCGGAGCTCCGCCGGGCTCAGGTGCAGCCACGGGTCCCACTTGCGGCTCTCGCTGAAGCGCCGCTCGTCGAACTCGGCGATCTTGAGCTTGCGTACCGGACGCTCGGCCGGGGTCATCGGGCCGTCGGGACGCAGGACGACGCCCTCGGCGAGGTTGCCGGCCAGCTCGGGCAGCCCGAGCACCTGCGGCACCCGCGTGGGGAACCGGACCGGCACCGCGTCGACCGAGGTGCGGCTGCCCCGGGCGAGCAGCGGCACCACGTCGAGCCCGGCGGCGGTGGCGACCGCGGCCACCTCGGCGTACGGCAGGAACCGGCCGTCGCCGCCGAGCACGTCGAACAGCGCGTACCGGACCGTGGGGGAGTACCACACCCCGGTCTGCACGGGTGCCATGCCGGGCGCGGCCGGCACGTCGGGGTGCGGGTAGGCGCCGCCGTACAGCTCGCCGAAGATCCGCACCTCGCCGCCGCACCGGGTCAGCGCGGCCTCCACTGCCACCTGGAACCGGTCCCGGAGCAGTTGCCACCCGAAGAACGCCTCGTCGGGCCGCAACCACGCCTTGCGCTTCCCCACGTGCAGGGCGCCGCCGTCGTACCCGAGAACGAGCTGACCGCCGTGGATCTTCTCGGTCGCGATCCAGTCGCCACCGGAGGAGCCGCCGACGGCGGACCCACCGGTGGTGATCCTGGGGTAGCTGATGTGCTCCACGGAGGCCATGGTGCGCGATCTACGCTAGGCGGCGTGGAGGTCATCGTCCGGCGGGCCAGGACCCGGGACATAAGAGCGGTCCGGCGGCTGGTCGACACCTACGCGCAGCCGGGAATCATGCTGTCGAAGGCGACCGTCGCGCTGTACGAGGACGTGCAGGAGTTCCGCGTCGCCGAGCGCATCTCCGACGGCGCGATCGTCGGGTGCGGCGCGCTGCACGTCATGTGGGAGGACCTCGCGGAGATCCGCACGGTCGCGGTCGACCCGGAGTGCCGGGGCCAGAAGGTCGGCCACCGCCTGGTCAGCGACCTGGTCGACGCGGCCCGGGAGCTGGGCGTGCGACGGGTGTTCTGCCTCACGTTCGAAACGGCGTTCTTCGGCTCCTTCGGGTTCGAACCGATCGACGGGACGCCGGTGACCCACCAGGTGTTCGAGGAGCTCCTGCGCTCCTACGACGAAGGTGTCGCCGAGTTCCTCGACCTCGAACGGGTCAAGCCCAACACCCTGGGCAACACGCGCATGCTGCTGCATCTGGAGGACAGGTGAGGGTCGCCGCGATTGACTGTGGCACCAACTCGATCCGGCTGCTCGTGGCCGACATCGATGGCGACACCGCGGGTGGCCGGCTCACCGACGTCAGCCGGCGCATGGAGATCGTGCGGCTGGGTGAGGGGGTCGACCGCACCGGTCGGCTCGCGCCCGCGGCGATCGAGCGCACCCGCAAGGCCCTGGCCGACTACGCGGCCGAACTGCGCGACGCGGGCGCCGAGCGGGTGCGGATGGTCGCCACCAGCGCCAGCCGCGACGCGTCGAACGCCGGCGACTTCCGGGCCATGGTGGTGGAGACGCTCGGCGTCGAGCCGGAGGTGATCAGCGGTGACGAGGAGGCGCGGCTGTCGTTCACCGGCGCGGTACGCGGGCTCGACGCACCGGGCCCTTACCTGGTGGTGGACATCGGGGGCGGCTCCACCGAGTTCGTCACCGGTTCCCGGCGGGTCGAGCACGCGATCAGCGTCGACATCGGCTGCGTGCGCATGACCGAGCGCCACCTGCCCGACGACCCGCCCGGAGCATCCGAGGTCGCGGCGGCCCGCGCCGATGTCACCGCCAGCGTCGACCGCGCGCTCACGGCGGTCCACGCGAAGCCCGGCGACGGCGTCGAACGCACGCTCGTGGGTCTCGCCGGATCGGTGACGACGGTGGCCGCGCTCGCCCTCGGCCTCGACGCGTACGAACCGGCGCGCATCCACCAGGCGCGGATCGACCGCGCCACCGTGGAGCGGGTGACCACCGAACTGCTCGTCGCCACGCGGGCCGAGCGCCTGGCGATGCCGGTGATGCACCCCGGCCGGGCCGACGTGATCGCGGCCGGCGCCCTGATCCTCCAGGTGATCATGGAGCAGGTCGACGCGCCGGCGGTGATCGCCAGCGAGCACGACATTCTCGACGGTATCGCTTACAGCGCAGCCGGAACCGCTTGAGGGCGGTAAGGACCGGGCGTACCGTCGAATGCCATGAAGTGGTGGTCGATCGAGGTGCGAGACGGCGTGCTTCCGGCGCAGCGCTGGAAGGACGGCTACGGCGAGTCGCTGCTCGAGGCGGCCATCACCCACGGCGCCAAGCGCTGGGAGTGGACGGTGCTGCCCGGCGGCGTGCTGCTCGAACTGGGCTTCCGGGAGGTCGACGACTGGCAGCGGTTCCGCGACCTGCCGGTGGTCACCGCCGCGCTCGACGCGACGCCCGACCCGGTCAACGGCCTGTTCGTGTACCCGGGCCGCGGCGGCAGTTCCACGAAGCCGAGCAGGCCGCGCAAGCCGCGCCCCATGGGTGCGGGTGCCGCCGCCGTGCCGATTCCGGCGCAGCCGCCGGTTCCGGTGCGCCTGGCCGACACCGAGCCGCCGGTCGAGATCCTGCGAGTATTCGCAGCTTGAGTCAGGCGGTGCGGCGCACTTCGGCGCGGCTCTGCTCGCGCGGCTCGGCGTCGTCGCGTGACCACCACCAGCCGTAGGTGAGCGAGGCCTCCGACGGAATGGTCATGAGGATCTTGGCCGGCATCGGGCCGTCGTAGGCGGAGAAGACCCCCGGCCGCACCTCCAGGAACCGCACCACCCCGGGCAGTTCCAGGCAGGCGACGTGCAGTTCCAGCCGGCCACCCTCGCCGGCGGTGAGCACCGTGTGCTCGACGTGCTGCAGCCCGTGCGAGTCGCTGAAAGCCTCGTAGTCGAGCACCACGGCGCGGCCGCGGACGATCGGCGTCACCTGGATGCGGGCGATGAACGGCCCGCTCTCCATGCCGTCTCCCCGGCCGCGGTACAGGCCGGGCGCCTTGGTGAGGCGTTGCAGCAGGTCGAACACCTCGACACCGTAACGGGCCGTGTCGAGCCAGTGAAGGGTCCGATCACGTGTGCCGGTACAGCGATCGAGGGGCTGTGGCGCTACGGTGAGTACTGATCACAGTGATACTTGTCGGAGGACTCGTGTCTGACCAGCACCCACCGCCGTACGGCGACGGTTCCAACCAGCCGCCTTACCAACCGCCCCCGGCCGGCGGTGGAGGGTACCCCCCGCCTCCGCCTCAGCCGCCACCAGCGGGCGGCCAGTTCCCGCCGCCCACCTCGGGCGCGGGCGCGGGCTTCCCGCCGCCGACGTCCGGCGCACCCGGTGGCTTCCCGCCGCCGGCGTCGGGCGCGCCCGGTTTCCCGCCGCCCACGTCCGGCGCCGCCGGTGGCTTCCCGCCACCGACGTCGGGCGCCGCGGGTGGCTTCCCGCCGCCCACGTCTGGTGCCGCCGGTGGGTACCCGCCGCCCACGTCCGGTGCCGCGGGTGGGTATCCGCCGCCGCCCGGTGGGTTCCCGCCACCTACGTCGGGTCCGCCGACCCCCAGCGGGGGGTTCCCGCCGGCGACGGGTGGCTTCCCGCCGCCGACCTCGGGCGCGGGCGCCTACCAGGCCCCGCAGACGGGCGGGTTCCCCGCGCCGGCGTCCGGAGCGGGGGCCTACCAGTCGCCCACCACCGGGGCGTTCCCACCACCGGGCCAGCCGGGCTACGACCCGAACCAGCCACCGACCGGCTTCGGCCAGCCGGGGCAGCCCGGGCAACCCGGCCAGCCGGGCTACGACCCGAACCAGCCGCCGACCGGCTTCGGCCAGCCCGGCTACGACCCGAACCAGCAGCACGCGTTCGGCGCCGCCCCCGGGTCTCCGCTGCCGCCGATGACGCCGCCCGGCCGGGGTGGCGGCAAGACCAAGATCATCCTGGCGGTCGCCGGTGCGGTGCTCCTGCTGCTCTGCCTCGGCGGCGTGGTCTGGGGTGTGATGTCGCTGTCCGGCGGTGGCGCGGCCGACGCCAAGGTCGGTGACTGCCTCAGCGGCAAGTCGATCGACCGGAACTCCGAGCGGTTCCAGGAGACCGACCTCGAGGTCGTCGAGTGCTCCGACGGCGACGCCCGCTACAAGGTCGTCGGCAAGGTCGAGGACAAGACGCAGGGCGAGGCCAACGAGGAGCTGTGCCGCCAGTTCCAGGGTGCGGAGGTCATCTACTGGGAGGGCCGCGAAGGCGACCCCGGCACGGTGCTCTGCCTCCAGACCAACAAGTGACGCGTCCGCACACCGATCCCGGGTTCGTCGCGCCGGGCCTGGGATCGCTGGCGGACCTCGACGACGCGGTCTCCGACTGCTTCGCCTGCCCCCGGCTGGTCGAGTGGCGGGAGGAGGTCGCGGTCACCAAGCGGGCCTCGTTCCGCGACTGGACCTACTGGGCCCGCCCCGTGCCCGGCTTCGGACCGGAAGGCGCCCGCATCGGGATCCTCGGCCTGGCACCGGCGGCACACGGTGGCAACCGCACCGGCCGGGTGTTCACCGGTGACCGGTCCGGCGACGTGCTCTTCGCCGCACTGCACCGGGCCGGCCTCGCGAACCAGCCGACGAGCGTCAGCGTCGACGACGGGCTCACGCTGCACGACACGCGGATCTTCGCCGCGGTGCGGTGTGCGCCGCCGGCCAACGCGCCGACCCCGGCCGAGCGCGACACCTGTGCGCCGTGGCTGCACCGGGAGGTCGAGCTGCTCCGGCCGTCGCTGAAGGTGGTGATCGCCCTCGGCGGGTTCGCCTGGGCGGCGTTCTGGCCGGTGCTCCGGAAGGTCTACGGCCGCACGGTGACACCCCGCCCCAAGTTCGGCCACGGCGCACTGTGGCAGGCTGGTCACGGTGATGCTCCGGCGTTGCTCGGTTGTTACCACGTCAGCCAACAGAACACCTTTACCGGCAAGCTCACGCCGGTAATGCTGGACGACGTACTGGCCCGGGCGGTGGCGATAGCCGGGGCCTGATCCAGAGCCCGTTGAGCGGCCCGCTGAGGAGGAACCCGTCCGGTGGTGCGCCGGTGGCTGCCATTGCTCGCCGTCGCGGCACTGCTCGTGGCGGCGTTCGTCGCGTCGGCGCTCGCCGAGCCGCAGATCAACGCTCGCCCGCTGCCGCCGGCCGACGGGTCGCCGGAGGCGGGACCCAGCGCGACCGCCACGGTCTCGCAGCCGCCCCTGGTGTCGGCCGAGCCGGTGCCGCGGGAGACGCCGTTCGAGATCCCGGCCTGGGTCGAGACGGTGCTCGGCGCCCTCTGCGTGCTGATCGTGCTGCTGATCGTCGGTGCGCTGGTGTTCGTCGCGGTCCGCGACTCGATCCAGGCCAGGGGACGCCCGATCGAGGCCGACAAGGGGACGCCGAAACCGGCGACCCACGCGGCCGAGGTCGCCGCCGCGCTCGACGCCGGCCTCGACCAGCTCGCGCAGAGCGGATCCGACCCGCGCAGCGTGGTGATCAGCTGCTGGGTGCGGCTGGAGGACGCCGCCGCGTCGGCCGGCACCCCGCGCCGCCCGTCGGACTCGCCGGCCGACTACGTGCTGCGGCTGCTCGAGGTGCACCAGATCAGCCGGCCGGTGCTCGACCGGCTGGCGGCCGTCTACCGGGCGGCCCGGTACAGCTTCGGCGACGTCGACGACTCGATGCGCAGCGAGGCCGTGGCCGCGCTGCAGCGCCTGCGGGCAGAGCTGGAGGCGAAGGTATGAGCGAGCGTCAGCGAGTGAATCATCAACTCAGTGTCCGCGAAAGCATCGCGGAGCGCAGCGGAGCGATCGCATGAGTCGCAGCCGCCGGCCCAGGCCGGAACAGGTCTCGCTCAACGACCTCCTCGACTTCGACGAGAGCGACAGCGGGCCCGGCGAGGCCCCGCGGCAGCGCCGCTGGTGGCTGGTCGACCTGATCCTCTCGGCGGTCGTCGCCGTCGGCGCGTACGTCGTGATCCGCACCACCGGCTTCGAGACGCCCCTGGCCGTCCTCTTCGCGGTCGTGTTCACGATCCTGCTGCTCAGGCGCGCGCTCAGGTCGGTCCCCGCATCTCCGCCACCACCGGCGGCCCGCAGCGACCTGTGGGGCGTGACCGACGACGGCGCCGCCGCCAACGCGCCGGCCGACGGGGTCGTGCGGGCCGTCCAGCGGTGGGAGTCGCGGTTCGGGTGGACGGAGCGCGACCCCGCCCGGTACAGATCAGCGGTGCTGCCACGGCTGTACGAGCTGGTCGACGAGCGCCTACGGCAGCGGCACAGCATCACGTTGCGTAGCGATCCGGAGCGGGCCCGCGCGCTGATAGGAGAGCAGTTGTGGACGTTCCTGCACACGCGGGTGGCACGCACGCCCACCGTTCGCGAGATGGCGGCCGTCGTCGACGAAATGGAGAAGATATGACCGCCCTGTCGCCCGTCGACGCGGGACAGCTCGGCCAGCGGGTACTCGACGAGGTGTCGACCGTCGTCGTCGGCAAGCGCGGAGCGCTGGAGATGGTGCTCGCGGGCATCCTCGCCGGCGGCAACGTGCTGCTGGAGGACATGCCCGGCCTCGGCAAGACCCTGGCCGCCCGCACGTTCGCGCAGGCGCTCGGCATCGGGTTCCGGCGCCTGCAGTTCACGCCCGACCTGCTGCCCGCCGACGTCACCGGCTCGTTCCTCTACGACCAGCGCAACCACGACTTCGCGTTCCGCGCCGGTCCGATCTTCACCAACCTGCTGCTCGCCGACGAGATCAACCGCACGCCGCCGAAGACCCAGGCCGCGCTGCTCGAGGCGATGCAGGAGAAGCAGGTCTCCGTCGAGGGGACCACGTACCGGCTGGAACCGCCGTTCCACGTGCTCGCCACCGCGAACCCGATCGAGTACGAGGGCACGTACCCCTTGCCGGAGGCCCAGCTCGACCGGTTCCTGCTCCGCGTGTCGTTCGGCTACCCGTCGGGCGAGGAGGAGTGGGAGGTGCTGCGCCGGCGGATGGGACGGCGCCAGGAGGAGTCGGAGGTGGCGGCGGTCGTCGACGCGCCGACCCTGCTGGCCATGCAGGCGGCGATGGAGGACGTGCAGGTGGAGAACTCGGTCGGCGGCTACATCGTGTCGCTGACCGCCGCCACCCGCGTCCACCCGCACGTGCTCGTCGGCGCGTCGCCGCGCGGGTCGCTCGCATTGCTGCTGTTGTCGCGGGCGTGGGCGGCGTTGTCGGGACGCGCGTTCGTGGTGCCCGAGGACGTGAAGGCCGTCGCCGTGCCGGCGCTGGCCCACCGCATCACGCTGCGGCCCGAGCTGTGGCTCCGGCGCGTCGAGCCGGCCAGCGTCGTGGCCGACGTTCTGGAGCGGACGCCCGTGCCGGCGAGCGGTGCCCTGCCGCGGCACGCATGACCGATCCGGAGGGCGGTTTCGGGATCTGGCGGCCCACCCGGGCGCTGGGGCGGTCCCTGCTGCTCATGGCCCTGCTGCTCCTGGTCGCCATCATCATGGGCCGGTTCGACCTGGTGGTGATCGTCGCGCCGGTCGCGCTCGGTGCCGGGGTCGCGCTCGTACGCAGACCGTCGCAGCCGCCGGCCACGGAGATCTCGGTCGCCGACTCGGTGGTCGTCGAGGGCTCCCCGATCGATGTGCGGCTCGGCGCGGTGAACCCCGACCGGGCCGCCTACGACCTCATGCTCATCCGGGTCCGCACGCCCGAATGGGTGACGCTCAAGCACGGCGACCGGCCGTACGTGGCGGGGACCACTCCACGCTCGGTCGTCGACGTCGACCTCACCGGCTACGTGCGCCGCTGGGGCCGGCACCGGCTCGGCCCGGTGACGGCGCACGCCGTCGCCTGCGACGGCATGCTGATGAGCACCGCCGCGATCACCGACCCGCTGATGCTCGCCGTCTACCCGGAGGTCGAGCCGTTCGTCGCGGCCGAGGCGATGCCGCGGGCGGCCGGGCTGGTCGGCGCGCACCGGTCCCGCCGCCCCGGCGAGGGCGGCGAGCTCGCCGGCGTCCGGGCGTTCGGACCGGGTGACCGGCTGCGCCGCATCGACTGGCGGGTGTCGCTGCGGGCCCGCGAGCTGCACGTCGCCGCGACCCTGAGCGACCGCGACGCCGAGGTTCTGCTCCTGCTCGACGTGCTGCACGAGGCGGGCCGCTCGGGCGGCCACGGCGGGAGGGCGTCGGTGCTCGACACCACCGTGCGGGCCGCCGCCGCCATCGCCGAGCACTACCTGACCCGCGGCGACCGCGTCGCGCTGCTCGAGTACGGCCTGCGGTCGCGGTTCCTGCGTCCGGCCAGCGGCCGCCGGCAGTACCTGACGGCGCTGCAGTGGCTGCTCGACGTCACCCCGAGCGAGTCGCCGTACGAGCCCAGCGCCGGCGCGTTCGGCACCACGCTGATCCCGTCGCACGCCCTGGTGATCGTGCTCAGCCCGCTGCTCGACCAGCGCACCGTCGGCATGCTGGCCCGGCTGGCCCGGGGCGGCCGGGTGGCGATCGCCGTCGACACGCTGAGCAGCACCGAGGTGCGGCTGCCCACGTCGTCGTGGATGCCGGTGGCCCAGCACATCTGGCGGCTGGAGCGGGAGAACCTCATCGGCCAGCTGCGCGAGCACGGTGTGCCGGTGGTGGCCTGGGCCGGCGCCGGCAGCCTCGACGCGGTGCTCCGCGACGTCTCCCGCCTGGCGACCGTGCCCCGGGTGGGCCTGCGATGAGTGATTCGGGTGGGTTGATCGCTCGTGGGGCCCGGGACCGGGTCGCCCGGGCGCGGCGCATCGTCGAGCGGGCCACCGCGTGGCCGTTCGCGGTGCGGCTGGTCGTCTTCGCCGCCGCGATGATCGCGCAGGGCTTCGCCTACCCGCCCGACACGACGTTCGGGTCTCCCGCGCTGCTCATCCTGCTGCTGGCGCTGCTGCCGGCGCTGTGGCCGCGCTCGCCCGCGGTCACCGTGTTCTGGCTGATCACGGTGGCCGGCTGGATCGCGGCGACGATGCTCTACGACTCGCAGGTGACGCTGACCCGGCTGATCGGCCTGTCGGTGGCGCTGTACGTGGTGCACTCCGGCGCCGCGCTGGCCGCCGTGCTCCCGTACGACGCCGTGGTCGACCAGGGCGTGATCCTGCGCTGGCTGATGCGGGCGGCACTCGTGGTGGTCGTGTCGGTCGCGCTGTCGGTCGGCGCCCTGTACGTGGTGAGCGGCTGGCCGGCCGAGTACTACCTGGCCGCCACGATCCTCGGCCTGTTCCCCGTGATCGGCCTGGTGTGGCTGATCGTGTGGGTGGCGCGCCGGCGTCCGTGACCCCGGCGCGCCCACCTCGTTCTACTGCGGCAGCAGGCCGGCCTGGCGGGCCAGGCCGAGCCACTGGGGGTACTCGGCCATCATCAGGTCGAAGAGCTGGTCGTCGGGGATGTTGGCCGGGTCGGTCACCGCGAAGAAGTTCGCGTTGTCGATGTAGCGGCCGGGCAGGTTGTCGAGGTTCTCCAGGAACGTGAAGTCGCTCTGGAGCAGCCGCTTGAAGAAGCCCTTCTTCTTGTTCTTGTCGGCGTCGACGGCCTGCGGCGAGTCGCCGATCGCCATGAACTGCCAGAAGATCGGCTCGTACGCGCTGTACTTCAGCTGCTCGATGGTCACCGACTCGTCGAACGTCGCCCCGTCGGTGACGAACATGACGTACACCGGCTGGTTGTCACGCTGCGGCTGGTACCGGGGGCCCGGGTTGCCCCAGTAGTTGGCCCGGATCATCTGCATGGCCTTGCCGTAGTACGTGCCACCCTCCAGCGGGTGCTGCTGCAAAACGCCGCCAAGGAACGCCTGGAAGTTGTTCATCCGCAGCTCGCCCACCTCGTGCGCCTCCGCGCCGAAGAGGAACACGTCGACGGCCTCGTTGTCGTCGAACCGCAGCCCGAGCGCCAGCACCCGCTCGACCAGCGCCTGGATCTTCCCCGACCGGTACAGGTTCGACATCGACCCGGAGATGTCGAGGCACAACGCGACCCGGGCGGTGTGGTCGGCCAGCCCGCGCTTCTGCAGGCTCACCGCCGCCTGCTTGGTGAGGTTGAGCAGTTGCGGCGCCTGCTGGGCGGCGCGCTTCTCCATGTCGATGAGCTTGCGCTGCTTGGCGAGGTTCACCCCGCCGCCACCGCCGGGTGCGGGTTGGGCGGCCGGCTGCGGCGGCGCCTGGTGCGGGCCTGAAGGCGGCGCCTGGAACGGAGCCGCGGGCGGGGCACCCGGCGGTGCCTGGTACGGCCCGGCGGGCGGGGCACCGGGCGGCGCCTGGTAGGGCCCGGTCGGGGGCGCCTGGTACGGCCCGGTCGGGGGCGCCTGGTACGGCCCGGTCGGCGGCGCCTGCGGAGCCTGGTATGGCCCGCTCGGCGGAGCCTGCGGCGGCCCGGCGGGCGGTGCCGACGGCGCCTGGAACGGCGCCGCCGGGGGAGCCGAAGCCGGGGGAGCCGAAGGCGGGGCAGCGGCCGGCCGGGAGGCGGCCGGCTGCGGCGCGGGCTCGTCGTCGACGGAGACGCCGAAGTCCGTCGCGAAACCGGCCAGCCCCGACGCGTAGCCCTGGCCCACGGCGCGCAGCTTCCACCCGTCCCCCCGCTTGTACACCTCCCCGAAGAGGTAGGCGGTCTCGGACGTGGCGTCGGTGATGTCGAAGCGGGCGAGTTCGGCACCCGAGCCGGCGTCGAGCACCCGCAGGTGGAGCCCGGACACCTTGCCGAAGGTCCCACCGTCGGCGGACGCGCCGATCAGCACGCGTTCGACGCCCGGCGGGAGCCTCGTCACGTCGATGCCGACCGCGTCGGCGCCCGCCTGCTTGCCCTCGTGGCGCACGGCGCCGCTCGCGTGCGTCGGCTGGTTGAAGAAGATGAAGTCGGAGTCGTCGCGGACCTTCTTGTCCGGGCCGAGCAGGAGGGCGGAGACGTCTACATCCGGAACGCCGGTGCCGGCGCTCCAACCGATGACGGCGCGCACCGATGTGGCGGTGAGCGGCATGTTCTGGCCCTTGGACAGCGTCGTCATGCCGCAAAACTATCAACGTGACGGGCGTAACACCCGGTGAGACGGCGGTGACAATATTGGGGGCCGCCGGATTGTCAAGCACCCGTGGGCAGGACGATGACCAACGTGACTGCCAAACGCATCCTCGTCGTCGGAGCCGGACACGTCGGCCTGTACGCCGCGCTTCGGCTCACCAAGAAGCTGAAGTTCCGCGAGGCCGAGGTCACGGTTGTGGACCCGCAACCGCACATGACCTACCAGCCGTTCCTGCCGGAGGCGTCGGCCGGCAACATCTCCCCGCGGCACGCGGTGGTGCCGCTGCGCCGCGCGTTGCGGAAGGCCCACGTCATCGCCGGTGAGGTCACCCGGATCGACCACAGCCGCAAGGTCGCGCTGGTCGAGCCGATCATCGGGCCGGCCCGGGAGGTCGCCTACGACCACGTCATCGCGGCGCCCGGCAGTGTCTCCCGGACCCTGCCGATCCCGGGTCTGCGCGAGCACGCCGTCGGTTTCAAGACCATCGGCGAGGCGATCTTCCTGCGCAACCACGTCCTCGAGCGGCTCGACGTCGCCGCGGCGACGAGCGACCCGGAGACCCGCAAGCGGGCGCTGACGTTCGTGTTCGTCGGCGGCGGCTACGCGGGCATCGAGGCGCTGGCCGAGATGGAGGACATGGCGCACGACGCGTTGAAGTACTACCCGGAGCTCGAGCCGGAGGACATGCACTGGGTGCTCGTCGAGGCGACCCGGCGCATCCTGCCCGAGGTCGACCCCGACATGGGCGCCTACACCGTGCAGGTGCTGCTGCGTCGGGACATGGACATCCGGCTCGACACCAGGCTGGAGTCCTGCGTCGACGGCATCGTCCGGCTCAGCGACGGTGACGAGTTCGCCGCCGACACGATCGTCTGGACCGCGGGCGTGAAGCCCAGCCCGATGCTGAACCAGACCGACCTGCCCCGCGACGGCCGCGGCCGGGTGCTCTGCAACGCCAAGCTGCAGGTCGTCCACGAGGACGGCTCGGTGGTCGACGGGGCGTGGAGCGCCGGCGACTGCTCGTCGGTGCCCGACCTCACCTCGAAGACGCCGGGTGCCACCTGCTCGCCGAGCGCGCAGCACGCGGTCCGGCAGGCGGTGCGCCTGGCCGACAACATCGTGGCGGTGATCCGTGACCGCGAGCCGAAGGACTACAAGCACAAGCACGTCGGCTCGGTGGCCAGCCTCGGCCTGCACAAGGGCGTGGCCCAGGTGTACGGGATCAAGCTGAAGGGCCTGCCGGCCTGGTTCATGCACCGCACGTACCACATGAGCCGGATCCCCAGCCTCAACCGCAAGATCCGCGTGGTCGTCGACTGGACGCTGGCGCTGATCCTGCGGCGCGAGGTCGTGTCGCTGGGCGGGCTGCACCAGCCGCGCGACTCGTTCGTCGACGTGACCCCACCGGTCGAGGCCCGCGAGCAGGCGTCCGTCGAGGCTTAGGTCAGCTTCCACACGTCGACGTCGGCGACCCGCTGCGGCGGGAAGCCGAGCAGTTGTTCGACGGTGTCGCGCAGCGGCGCGTCGTTGCGCTGCGCGGCGAGCACGAAGCAGCGGGCGCCCCAGAAGCGGGCGTCCGCGAGGGCGTCGGCCCGCTGGGCGTCGGTGATCACGGGTACTTGTCCGGTGTCGGCGACCTGCGCGAGCAGCAGCGACGTCGGTCGCGGGAAGGCGCCGAGCGACGCCGTTCCGCCGGTGCCGTAGGGGCCGATGAAAGAGCCTTCGGGCAGGGCGAATCGCGTGTCGGCCGCCGCGGCCCAGCGCATGCTTTCGGGCCGCCTGGGCTCAGGCAACGGGACCGGGACCAGCACGCCTCCGTCGCCGACGCACCCGCGCCACATGCCGGCGGTGAAGTACCGGGGCACCGCCGGCCGCTCCTCGGTCGGCAGCGGAGTGGGCGCGACCGGTGCGAGGGCGGCGAGCACGGCGACCGGCACGATGAGCCGCGTCCAGCCGTCCGTCACCGCGAGCGCGGTGTCGACCGCGAGCGCGACCAGCACCGCGAACAGCGGACCGGCGGCCAGCGCGAACCGCCCGGGCAGCGCCGCCGACACCCCGGGCAGCCCGTCGATCAACGCGAACGGCAGCGCGATCCCGGTCTGCTCGCCGTCGACGGTGAGCCGCGGGCCCAGCGCCAGCACGACCATCGCGGCCGCCGCGGCGGCGCAGGCGACCGCGACCGGCCGCCGCCACAGCCACAGGGTGATCCCGGCGATCGCGAGCAGCAGCGGGATCCCGAAGAAGCCGTTGTACTCGGCCGGGTCGGTCGACAGGTTCGCGGCGGCGCGGTCGCCGCCGAGTGCCAGCGGGGAGATCGTGGTGAGGCTGGCCGCGTCGAGGCCGAAGTAGTACGACGGGAACGGGCCGCCGCGCACGTGCTGCGGACCGGCGAACTGCAGCCACAACGGGTACGCCAGCAGCATGGCGGCCACGCCGAACGTGATGCCGAGGCCGCTGGCCAGGCCCGACAGCCGCGGCCGGGCGTCGGGCCAGGCGGCCGCCGCGTAGGCGGCGCAGAACAGGAACAGCCCGAACGCTGTGATCATGAGCACCTCGGGACCGAGGTGGTACTGCAGCGTCACGAGGAAGCCGAGCAGGGCGCCGGTGATCAGCTGCTGGCGCCGCTCGCGACCGGGGTCGGCGAGCCTGAGCACGCACCAGACCAGCGCCGGCACGAGCCACTGCGCGGTGATGTGCGGGTGCCCGTTCGACTGCGAGATCATCCCGGGTCCGAACCCGGCCAGGAGGCCACCGACCGCCGCCGCGAACCGGTGCCGGCCCAGGGCGCGGGCGAGCAGCAGGTACCACCCGGACGCGGTGACGGCCAGGTTCAGCCCGATGGCCAGCGCGAAGCTCACCGGTGCGCCGAAGGCCAGCGTGACCGGTCCGAGCATCAGGCCGAGCAGGATCACCGAGGCGTTGGCGAGCAGGCTCACCCCGTCGGGTGCGTTGAGCCGGTCGGTCACCAGGCTGAAGTCACCGGCGTAGACCCGTGCGTCGTAGGCCAGGAACCATTCGCTGAGCACCTGGTCGTTGGCGCCGAGGGAGAGCTGGCGGGTGTGCGGGTCGGGCCACAACCCGGCCGTCAGCAGCGCCGCGACCAGCACGAACCCGAAGCAGACCGCGAGGTCGTGCCACACCCGTCGGGGCGGCGCCGGCTCCGGCGGCGGCTGCGGCTCCGCGCGGCGCGGTAGCTTGGCGTTGATCACCCGTGACGGCCGGTCGGCACCGATCAGGTTGACGATGCGGATCGCGGTGCTGTCGTCGGAGGCTGCTTCCGTGCGTTGCCGCGGCGGGGTGGCCGTGACATGGGTATCGTCGTCCGGCCGGCCATCGTCGGTCGGCGCAGCGCTCCTCACCTGAGGGACCATACTGCCGTCCGGTCGTACGAGGCCTGCCGATCAGCACACCCGTTACGGTGATATGGGTCCACGATCTGGACGCCAACGCCCGCCCGGGTGGTGGAACGGCAGACACGGCCGCCTTAAAAGCGGCTGCCGAGAGGCATGCGGGTTCGAGTCCCGCCCCGGGCACTCTATTGATTAAATCCCGGACGCAAGCCTGCCCTTACCGGAGCAAGAGCGGCTCCGGTAAGGGCAGGCCGCTCAACCCCCCTCGTGGCCGGTGTCTCGCCGGTTGGCTTGCCCCCTCGTGGCCTCTCGGGTGGTGTGCGTCGTCTTTCGTTTGCGGGCGTCATATCGGTGTTCTTCTTGCACAGCGGGCTCCCAGGCTGGCGGGATACGCTTCTATGCAGCAACTGAGCTCTTCTTTTTCGGGCTCCATCCACAGGAGGCGGAACGTGCGTAGTTCCAATCCCGTGCTCACCCGTCTCGGCAGCGCCGCAGGCCAGGGACGCGCGGGTGGCCAACAAGCACCATATGCACAGCCCGGGCAGAACCCCTTCCAGCAGCAGCCGTACGGGCAGCAGCAGTACCCGCCCCAGTACGGGCAGCAGTACGGCGGGGGCTACCCGGCGCCACCGGGGGTCAGCGGCGGCACGATGTCCATCGACGACGTCGTCGTCCGCACGGTCATGCTGCTCGCGGTCACCGGTATCTTCGGCGCGATCGCCTGGATCGCGCTCCCCGACACCGGCACCGTGGCGACGCTGGCGATGGTCGGCTCGGTGCTCGCCGGGCTCGTCCTCGGCCTGGTGATCGCGTTCAAGCGCATCACCAACCCGGCCGTGATCTTCGCCTACGCGGCGATCCAGGGTGTGCTGCTCGGCGTCGTCAGCGAGTACTTCAATGAGCGGTACTCCGGCATCGTCATGCAGGCGGTGGCGGCCACGTTCGCGGTGTTCTTCGTGATGGCCGTGCTGTACAAGTTCCGGGTGCTGCGGGCCACCCCGAAGTTCGCGAAGTTCGTCATCGGCGCGCTGCTGGCGTTCGTCGCGTTGAGCCTGATCAACCTGGTCGCGTACGCGTTCAACTTCGAGATGGGCCTGGTCGACTACGGCACCGACTCGGTGAACCCGCTGGCGTTCCTGTTCGCGGGTGCCGGCATCGTCATCGGCGCGCTGACGTTCATCCTCGACTTCGCGGAGATCGAGGAGGGCGTGCGGCACGGCATCCCGGAGAAGTTCGCCTGGTACTCGGCGTTCGGGCTGCTCGTCGGCCTGATCTTCCTGTACTGGCAGATCCTGCAGATGCTGAGCTACCTGCGCAGATGACCACCGACGAGCTGGCGGTGGAGACCCGCCGGCTCGTCGACCGGGTCTCCACCTGGACGCCGCCCCGATGGGCGGCGTCCAGTGCGTCGGGACCCGGGACGCGCGCCGACCGTTTCCACGCCCTGATCCAGGAGCTGGCCGACCAGGCCGCCGACGCCGAGGGCCAGCCCCACCGCGTCGTGCCCCGCCTCTCGCCCGACACGGCCCTGCCCGACCAGCTGCGTGTCGTCGTGGCCGACCTCATCGAGGCCGCCCGTGACGACGAGGCCCGCCTGACGGCCGCCACGAAACGGGTCCTGGCCACCAAGCGCGCGCTGTAGTCCCTCGGCAGAGGTATGCCGGATGGCTCGGGAGGGTGACGCCGGTAGCGGTGTCGTGCGCCCACGCTCCGGTGCATGGTTCTCAAGCAGATATCTCTCCTCGCCGCGCTGACCCTGATGGTCCCGGCCACCCCCACGAGACCGGACCCGCAGCGTCGCCTCGACGCCGTGGTGGCCGCGGTCGCGGTCGGCGGGCTGGCCGAGGTCCGTACCGGGCGGGCCGTGTGGCGGGGTGCCAGCGGCGTCGCCGAGCGGAACACGACCCGGAAGGTGCCGGTCGACGGCCGGTTCCGGGCCGGCAGCGTCACCAAGACGTTCGTGGCCACCGTCGTGCTGCAGCTGGTCGCGGAGGGCCGGCTGCGGCTCGACGACCCCGTGGAGACCGGGCTGCCCGGGGTCACGGTGCGCCACCTGCTCAACCACACCAGCGGCCGGTACGACTACCTGCGGACGCTGCGGCTGCCGCCGGATCCGGCGTTCCTCGACAACCGCTGGCGCACCTGGACCGCCGACGAGCTGCTCCAGCGGGCCGCGGCCAACCGACCCACCCACGAGCCGCCCGGTTCGGCCTTCGCGTACTCGAACACCGGCTACCTCCTGCTCGGCCGGATCATCGAGCGGGTGACCGGCCGGTCCTATGGCGAGGAGGTCGAGCGCCGCGTCATTCGACCGCTGCGGCTGACCGGCACCCTGATGCCGGGCACCGCGACCCGGATCCCCGGGCCGCATCCGCACGGGTACGTCCCGATCGAGGGGCGGGGCCTGGTCGACTACACCGAGTTCAACCCGTCGGTGATGGGAGCCGGCGGCGAGCTGATCTCCACGACGCGCGATCTCAACCGCTTCTTCGCCGCGTTGCTGGGCGGGCGGTTGCTACCGGGCCACCTGCTCGCCGAGATGAAGACGGGCCGGACCTACGGGCTCGGGTTGACCTGGCGAGACACCCCGTGCGGGGTCCGCGTGTACGGCAACGACGGTGACGCGCTGGCCTACCAGGCCTACTCGTTCTCGACGGAGGACGGGCGCCGCCAGGTCACCGTCGCGGTCACCCCGAACCACCGCACCGACCCGGACGACGCGGTCGAGGCCCTGGTCGATGCGGTGGTCTGCGATGTCAGCTGAGGCGCTCGACGATCATGGCCATGCCCTGGCCGCCGCCGACGCACATGGTCTCCAGCCCGAACCGCTTGTCGTGCCACTCCAGCGAGTTGAGCAGCGTGGCCGTGATCCGGGCGCCGGACATGCCGAACGGGTGGCCGACCGCGATCGCCCCACCGTTGACGTTCAGCTTCTCCAGCGGGATGCCGAGGTCCTTGTACGACGGGATCACCTGCGCGGCGAACGCCTCGTTGATCTCGACCAGGTCGATGTCGTCGATGGTCATGCCGGCGCGGGCCAGGGCCTGCTTCGACGCCTCGACCGGGCCGAGGCCCATGATCTCCGGCGACAGCGCGGTGACACCGGTCGACACGATCCGGGCGAGCGGGGTCAGCCCGAGCTCGCGCGCCTTGGTGTCGCTCATGATCACGACGGCGGCGGCGCCGTCGTTCAGCGGGCAGCAGTTTCCGGCGGTGACCCGTCCGTCGGGGCGGAAGACCGGCTTGAGGCCCGCCGTGCCCTCCAGAGTGATGCCGGGACGGGGACCGTCGTCGGTCGACACGACGGTGCCCGACGGGGTGGTCACCGGGGTGATCTCGCGGGCCCAGAAGCCGTTCTTGATGGCCTCCTCGGCGAGGTTCTGGGAACGGACGCCGAACTCGTCCATCTCCTGCCGGCTGACGCCCTTGATCTCGGCGAGGTTCTCGGCGGTCTGGCCCATCGCGATGTAGATGTCGGGGATCTGGTCGGACTCGCGCGGGTCCTGCCACGGCCCGGCGCCACCCTCGGCGCTCTTGGCCGTGCGGGCCTTGGCGTCGTCGAACTTCGGGTTCTCCCAGGTGCCGCCGACCAGCGCCTGCGCCTCGGCGGGCAGGCCGTCGGAGTTGCCGCGCGCATACCGCGACACCGTCTCGACGCCGGCGGAGACGAACACGTCGCCCTCACCGGCCTTGATGGCGTGGAACGCCATGCGGGTGGTCTGCAGCGACGAGGCGCAGTAGCGGCTCAGCGTGGCGGCCGGCAGGTGGTCGTAGCCGAGCAGGGTGGCGACCACCCGGCCCATGTTGAACCCCTGCTCCCCGCCGGGCAGCCCGCAGCCGAGGTAGAGGTCGTCGATGTCCTTGGGGTCCAGTTCGGGGACCTTGTCGAGGGCGGCGCGGACGATCGTCGCGGCGAGATCGTCGGGACGCAGGTCGCGCAGGGAACCTTTGAACGCTCGTCCGATGGGCGAGCGGGCGGTGGCAACGATGACGGCTTCCGGCATGCCCGCATCTTAACGCCCGTTAAGCGAGCGACATTTGTGATCCGTGGCTCTGCTACGGATGTCTCAAGCCGCCCACCGCCGCCACGACGGCGGGAAGTAGCGCGTGGGCCCACACCCGGTAGCCGTCGGCCGACGGGTGGAAGCCGTCGTGGCAGAGCGTGCCCGCGTCGGCGCGGAACACCGGGCCGGTGCGCTCGGCGAGGTCGACGGCGGTGCCGCCGGCCGACCGCACGGCGTCGACCTGGGCCCGGCCGAGCCGGCGGCCGTGCCAGCCGAGCAGTTGGCGCAGCGGCTGGGCGAACGCGCGGGTGGACCCCAGGTCGGGGCACGTGCCGACCACCACCGCCGACCCGGCCCCGCGCAGCCGGCGAACGGCGGCGGCGAGCTGCTCGGCCGACTCGAGCGGCCGGGCCAGCCTGACCGCGTCGTTGGTGCCGATGAGGATCACGGCAACGTCGGGACGCGTGCCCACCAGCGCTCGGGCCACCTGGATGCCCAGGTCGGACGAGTGGGAGCCGGCCACGGCGACGCTCGACAGCTCGACCCGGCGCCCGCCCGGTCCCTCGGCGAGCAGCGCGGCCAGCTGGCCGCCGACGGTGTCGGCGACCTGCTCGACGCCCACGCCGAGCGCGGTGGAGTCACCGAGCAGCACCAGCCGCAGCGTCGGCGCCTTCGCCGGGCCGACCGTCGCGCGCATCGCGAGCTGCATGTCGGGCGTGGCGTACTTGCGGGCCCGGGCGGCCAGGGTCTCCGCGGCCAAGAGCGCCATCCCGCCGACCGCACCGGCCATCGCCGTAACGGCAGCCGCCCGCGACAACTGCCGGATCGCTCTGCGCTCCGCCATGCGACATGACCTCCAGGCCCTCTAGGGTACGTGCGCCGGATCGGTCGGGCGTCCCACGGACCGCCAAGCCCGACGTCGTAGGTGTGCCCAACGGCCGTGCGGTCCACGCTCCCGCCCGGCCACAGTGGCGGGTGCCACTTCGATGCCGGACTGCTCGGCGGCCTTCGCCGCGGCCGCGTACAGGTTGCGCACGCCGGCGCCGTCGGGCTCGGCCGGACGCGGCCCGGCGGGTTCGGCCAGCGCCGACACCATCGAGGGGAGCAGCACCCCGGCGGCGGCCACGTACCCCTCGGCCGACGGGTGGAACCGGTCCCAGCCGAACATGCGCTGCGGGTCGGCGGCGAACTGCGGGCCGAGCAGGTCGCCCAGCGACACGGTCCGGCCGCCGGCCTCGACCACGGCGATGGTCTGCAGCGCGGCGAGCTGGCGGCTCCAGCGGTGCGCCAGCCACTTCAGCGGCGGCTGGATCGGCTCGATCGCGCCCATGTCGGGGCAGGTACCCACGACCACGTCGGTGTTCACCATGCGCAGCGCGCGGACCGCGTCGCCGAGGGCGCGCACCGCGTCGGGCACGTTCGACCGGTGGGTCACGTCGTTGCCGCCGATGAGGATGACGGCGAGGTCCGGCGGGTCGTCGAGGAGCCGCTCGACCTGGGGCGCCAGGTGCCGCGACTGGGCGCCGACCACGGCCACGCAGCGTAGGTCGACGGGGCGCTTGAGCTGCTCGGCCAGTCCGGCGGCGAGCAGCGCGCCGAGGGTCTTGCGGGGCGCGTCGACGCCGTAGCCCGCGGCCGACGAGTCACCGAGGACCGCGAGCCGCACGGGCTCGCCCGGATGTTCGAAGCCGTACCGGCCGTCGCAGCGCGGCGGCGGATGCTCGGCGGTCGGTATGGTCCGGCGGGCGATCAGCGCCTGCCCGATGACCACGCCCGTGGCCAGCATGCCGAGCGCCGTGACCCCCGCGCTCGCGTAGCCGGCGGCCGTTGCCACGTGCCTCAAACGAGACTGCTCGACCATCGTCACCCCCGATCGTCCGATCATTCCGAGGTTAACGAACGTTCACTAGCAAGTTTGTCATCCACTTTGCTCAACCGAGTTCAACAACGCGGCCGTTGTGGATGGAACGTGCGTGGGTATTGCACGATGGAGAGCACCCATGTGAAGGGCGGGAGCGCAATGGCCACCTACACGTCCAACCGGGCGGCGACCCAGCTGCGGCGACGCGCGGCCTGGACCGCGCTCGTCCGCACGTTCAAGCCCGGCACGCCCGGCCTGGCCAGGCGCATCGGCGCGATCCCGCGCATGGTCGGCGCCACCCTGCGGGGGAGGTACGACGGTAAGTCGCGGATGACGATGATGCTGGTCTCGGCCGCGTACATCGTCTCGCCGATCGACTTCGTCCCCGAGGGCATCCTCCTGTTCATCGGCCTGGTCGACGACGCGGCCGTGGCGGCCTGGTTCGCCGGCGCCCTGCTCGACGAGACCGAGCGGTTCCTCGAGTGGGAGAAGCGCCAGCAGGCCGTACCCGGAGAGGTCATCGGCTGACGCCACGCATAATGGCCGGGTGCGCTACTACGACAACGTTGTCGAGCTGATCGGAAACACGCCTCTCGTCCGGCTGCGCAATGTCAGCGCCGGTATCGAGGCCACCGTCCTCGCGAAGGTCGAATACTTCAATCCCGGCGGCAGCGTGAAGGACCGCATCGCGCTGCGGATGGTCGAGGAGGCCGAGAAGTCGGGCCAGCTGCGGCCGGGTGGCACGATCGTCGAGCCCACCAGCGGCAACACCGGCGTCGGGCTGGCCCTGGTCGCCCAGCTCAAGGGCTACCGCTGCGTGTTCGTCTGCCCCGACAAGGTGAGCATGGACAAGCAGAACACGCTGCGCGCCTACGGCGCCGAGGTCGTGGAGTGCCCGACGGCCGTCGCGCCGGAGGACCCGCGCTCGTACTACTCGGTCTCCGACCGGCTGGCCCGGGAGATCCCGCTGGCCTGGAAGCCCGACCAGTACTCGAATGTCAACAATCCGATCTCGCACTACGAGACCACCGGTCCGGAGATCTGGGAGCAGACCGCCGGAAAGATCACCCACTTCGTGGCCGGCGTCGGCACCGGCGGCACCATCTCCGGCGTCGGGAAGTACCTCAAGGAGGTCTCGAACGGCGCGGTGAAGGTCATCGGCGCCGACCCGGAAGGGTCGGTGTACTCCGGCGGTACCGGCCGGCCGTACCTGGTCGAGGGCGTGGGTGAGGACTTCTGGCCGACCACGTACGACCGCGGCATCGCCGACGAGATCGTCGAGGTGTCCGACAAGGAGTCGTTCGCGCTCACGCGGCGGCTGGCCCGCGAGGAGGGGCTGCTGGTCGGCGGCTCGTGCGGCATGGCGGCGGCGGCCGCGTTGCAGGTCGCGGCGAAGGCCGGTCCCGACGCCGTCGTGGTCGTCCTTCTCCCGGACGGCGGCCGCGGCTACCTGTCCAAGATCTTCAACGACGAGTGGATGGCCCGGTACGGCTTCCTCGCCACCGGCTCCGAGGCCGAGGCGACGGTCGGTGACGTGCTGGCGGGAAAGAGCGGCGGCATGCCCGACCTGGTACACGCCCACCCGAACGAGACCGTCCGCGACGCGATCGACTACATGCGCGAGTACAGCGTCTCGCAGATGCCGGTGCTGAAGGCCGAGCCACCGGTGGTCACCGGTGAGGTGGCCGGTTCGATCGCGGCGAAGGACCTGCTCGACGCCCTGTTCGGCGGCCGGGCCCACCTGCACGACCGCATCGAGACCCACATGGGCCCACCCCTGCCGATGATCGGCGGCGGCCAGCCCGTGGCCGAGGCGGTCAAGCTCCTGGAGACCAGTGACGCCGCCCTGGTGCTGGTCGACGGCAAGCCGGCCGGCGTCCTCACCCGCCAGGACCTGCTGGCCCACCTGGACACCTAGACCCGGTGGGCGACTCGGGACACTAGGTGCCGCCGCCCGCGTCCGCGCGCCGGTCAGTGGGCCGAGAGGCCGCCGTCGACGCAGATGACCTGGCCGGTGACGAAAGCCGACGCGTCACCGGCCAGGAACACGGCGATCCCGCGGAAGTCCTCCGGCGTCCCGTTGCGCCCGACGAACGTGCGTGCCGCGGTCGCCGCCGCCTTCGCAGGATCGCTGAAGATCGGCGCGGTCATCGGCGTCTCCACGACGCCCGGTGCCACCGCGTTGCAGCACACCCCGTGCGGCGACCACGCTTCGGCCTGCGAGCGGGTCAGCGACACCAGGCCACCCTTGCTGGCCCCGTAGCCGCCGCTGTTCCCGTACGCGCGCAACGCCTGCTGCGACACGACGTTGATGATGCGCCCCCACCCGCGCGCGGCCATGCCGGGCCCGAACCGCTGCCCGAGCAGGAACGGCGCCGTGAGGTTCACCTCGAGCACGTCGTCCCACACGTCGGCGGTGAGGTCGTTCATGTGCGGCCGCGGATTGATGCCGGCCGCGTTCACGAGGATGTCGGGTTCGCCGGCCGCGGCCACCGCGGCGTCCGCGGCGCGCCGCAGGTCCGCGCGGTCGGAAAGCTCCACCGGGACCGCGTGAGCGCCGATCTTCTCCGCCACCCCGTCGAGCCGCCCGCGGTCGCGACCCATGAGCACGACCGTGGCTCCCGCCCCGGCGAGCGCCTCGGCCATGGCCTGCCCGATACCCGAGTTTCCACCCGTGACGATCGCCGTCCGCCCGCTGAGCCCGAACACCCGCACCCCCTCGTGGATCTCCACGACCCTAGCGGCCACCACATGCCACCGGCCGGTCCAATCCCCGGAGATTGGCTCCCCGCGCCCCCTGCGGGGCTTCAAATAGACGACACTCTATCCAGTGCGGTTCCCGGGCGGCACAGCGCACTGGATAGAGCGTCGTCTATTAAAAACCGGCTAAGCCAGCGGCGTGGGGATCGCGACCACGTCGACCAGGGCGCCCCGGCGCAGTGCCGTGATCGGCAGCCGCGTGCCGATGGAGCTGCCCAGCATCAGCCGCTGGATGTCCTGGACGCCCTGCACCGCGCGGCCGCCGGCCGCGATCACGACGTCACCGATGAAGAGCCCGGCCTCCGCGGCCGGGCCGCCCGGCATCACCTCGACCAGCCGCAGCCCACGGCGCTGGCCCAGCTTGCCGGCGAGCGCGGCGGGCAGCGGCGCCGGCGTGCCCGCGATGCCCAGGTACGCCCGGCGCACCCGGCCGGTCGACACCAGTTCCTGCACGATCTGGCGGGTGTTGGTGTTGATCGGTACCGCGAGGCCCAGCCCGTAGCCGGCGACGGCCGTGTTGATCCCGACGACCCGGCCGGCCGAGTCGGCGAGGGCGCCGCCGGAGTTTCCGGGGTTGAGGGCGGCGTCGGTCTGGATGACGTCGTCGATGAGGCGCATGCGGCGCGCGTCGCGGACCGGCAGCGACCGGCCGAGCGCGCTCACCACCCCGGCGGTGACCGACCCGGCGAGACCGAGCGGGTTGCCCACCGCGATGACCAGCTGGCCGATGCGCAGAGAGTCGGCGTCGCCGAGGGTGGCGGGTCTGGTGCAGGCGGCCGGGTCGTGCAGCCGCAGGACCGCGAGGTCGGCCAGCGGGTCGGCGCCGACCACATCGAAGCGGGTCTCCTCGCCGGACGTGAACTCGGCGAGTCCGCTGGTGGCGCCCTCGACGACGTGGGCGGAGGTCAGGGTGAGACCGTCGGGGTTGAAGACCACGGCGGACCCGGCGCCATTGCCCCGCCGCGACTGCACGGTGAGGCTGGCCACGCTGGGTAGAAGGGTGGCCGCGACGGTGGTCACGGCACGGGAGTAGGCGTCCAGAGCGTCGACATCAGGCTCCATGTGCCGGGCAACGCTCCCCGGCCCGCCCGCATGCCGGGTTACGCCGTGGGCTTAGGCCGTTGGTGAGGTCCGGATGATGCTCTGCAGCGCGCCCTTGAGCGAGGCGAGGTCCGGGTCGTCGAGGAGCACCGCGTAGTCGGCCTCGAGGTCGGCGATCACCGCGGCGGCCTCCGTGCGGATCGCATGGCCGCGCTCGGTCATCGTGACCACCACCGCGCGCTGGTCGTCGGGGTGGGTGGCCGTGGACAGGTAGCCGAGCGCCTCGAGCTCGCGTACCAGCCGGCCCATCATCTGGCGGGTCATGCCGGCGCGGTTGGCGAGGTCGGTGATGCGGGTGCCCTCACCGGCCACGTTCGAGGACTCGGGGTTGAGACCCGCGAACACCGGAATGTGTCCGGTGCGCAGCCCGGGATGGCCGCGCTGCTGCAGGCGCTCGATGTAGGTCGACTGCACCGCGCGCACCGCGCGGAGTAGGAGTCGCGCGATGTGGACGTCGGTTACCAGCGCCATGCGAAACCTCGTTTACAAAATACGAAACTAAGTTTAGTGTCTGTTTCTATGAAAACCATTCTCCGTGCGGCCCATGCGCCGCGGTTCGACATCCCCGGCGTCACGTTCGTGGGCATGGCCTCGCCAAGCCGTGGATCGGAACAGTTGTGTACGTGGAAGATCATCGTCGCGGCCGGCCACGAGACGGACAGCCCACACACCCTCGACCGCGACGAGGTGTTCATGGTGCTGTCCGGCTCGATCACACTCTCGGGCGACATGCTAGGGCCGGGCGACGCTGTCGTGGTGCCCGCGGGCGGACAGATCGCGCTCTCCAACCCCGGTGCCACGCCGGCCGAGGTGCTGGTGGCGATACCGGCGGGCTTCACGGCGACGATGGCCGATGGCACACCCTTCGGTACGCCGCCGTGGGCGAAGTAGTTTCATCGGAGCGTCTCATCGCAGACACTCCGGCGGCAGGTCGAACCAGCGCAGCTCCTCGAACGTCGCGGAGACCGCGGCTCCCGGCCCAGCCTCGGTGCCACCCGGCGCGCTCGGCGGACCGGCCTGCTCCGGCTCCGGCGGCTTCAGCCGGGCCACCACCGCGTGGGCCTCGTCGAGGTATCCGGCCAGCGCGTCCTCGCCGGCCCGCTCGTGTTCGGCCGCCCGGCCCGGCCAGTGCAGGTCACCCTCGTCGGTGTAGATCAGGTCGGTGAGCCGCAGCGGCGGCTCGACCAGACCGTCGCGGTGCCGCCACAGGCCGCGGTAAGGGTCGAACCGGTACTCGGGCAGCAGCGCCCAGCCGTGCGTCGCCACGAACGACACCGCGTCGACGATGTACCGCGCGACGGCGTCGGAGATGAAGTAGTTGAAGCTCACCCGCACCCAGCCGGGCTTGATGCCCTCGCACCCGTCGAGGATCTCGCGTTCGAACCGGTGCGACCGCTCGATGTCGATGCCGAGCAGCCGGTGCCCGTACGGGCCGGCACAGGAGCAGCCGCCCCGCGACTGGATGCCGAACAGGTCGTTGAGCAGCGCCACCACGAAGTTGTGGTGCAGGTACCGGCCGCCGGGGCGGCGCACCACGAACGAGAGGATCGACAGCCGCTCGGCGTCGAGGTTGCCGAGGATCTCGATGTGGGGATGGGCCGTCCAGGCGTCGATGGCGGCGCGCAGGAACCGCTGCTCGTGCGCCTTGATCACGTCGACGCCCACCGCGTCTTTGAGCTGGAGCACCAGGCCGGCGCGGATCGACTCGACGATCGCGGGCGTGCCGCCCTCCTCGCGGTGCGCCGGGTCGCGGATGTAGTGGTGTTCGGCGGCGTTGACGTAGTCGACCGTGCCGCCGCCGGGCACCGTCGGCACCCGGTTGCGCAGGAGTTCCCGGCGGACCACGAGCACACCCGGCGTGCTCGGTCCGCCGACGAACTTGTGCGGCGACAGGAACAGGGCGTCCTTGTGGCCGTCGTACATGTCGATGCGGACGTACGGCGCGGCCGCCGCGTAGTCCCAGAACGACAGCGCGCCGTGCCGGTGCAGCAGGTCGGCGACCGCGCGGGTGTCGGTGACGATGCCCGTGACGTTCGAGGCGGCCGAGAACGACCCGATCTTCAGCTGGCGGTCGCGGAACTCGTGCAGCCGCACCTCCAGTGCGCCCAGGTCGATGTGGCCGTCGGCGTCCTCCGGGATCACCACGACGTCGGCGATCGACTCGCGCCAGGCGAGCTCGTTGGAGTGGTGCTCGAACGGCCCGATGAACACGACCGGACGCTCGGCGGCCGGGATGTGGTCGGCCAGCCGGTAGCGGTCGTCGAGGTCGGCCGGCAGCCGGAGCCCGAGGATGTGCACCATCTTGTCGATCGCGCCGGTCGACCCGGCCCCGGTGAAGATGACGACGGTCTCCTCGTCGCCGCCCACGGCGTCCCGGATGATCTTTCTCGCGTCCTCCCGGAGCCGGGTGGTCTGCAGACCGGTGCCGCTCGACTCGGTGTGGGTGTTGGCGTACCGCGGCAGCACCTCGGCCCGGATGAAGCTCTCCAGGAACGACAGGGCCCGGCCCGACGCCGTGTAGTCGGCGTACGTCACCCTCCGTGGCCCGTACGGCCCCCACATCACCTGGTCGTCGCCGATCACGGCCGCCCGGATGCGGCGGAGCAGGGGCGGGTCGTCGGCCATGGCCCCATTATTCGCACGAAAGCCCGGGAAGCTGAACCTGCTGGCCGGTCGCACACTCTGTCCGCTGGGCGTCTCCTGCGCGGCCTAACTTTGTGCTCACCGGTGGTTCACGGCGCCGCAACCCGCAAGTGGCCACGAGCGTTAGAACCTCCGGAACAACTGAAAGCCCGGTGGCCTCGGCGGTGCCCGCCAACATCGCCAACCGCCACCTGCGAAAACCCGCCCGTGCACGGGACCGGCATGCCTCCGCCGGCCCGGCGCCTCCGGCCAGGCGCCCTCCCCAGGGCCGGGCGGGTTTCCGGGCGGGCGAGGGTACGCGATGACCGGTTCCCCCGCAGAGATCGCGATCGTGTGCCCTCGCCCGCCCAATATAGAGACGACGCTCCCCGTTACGCTGTGTGCAGCCGAACGGGGAGCGTCGATGTCTTGGTCTTCCGCGAAGCCATGGGTCGTGGTCGCGGCCGGGTCCTCCGGTTGGGTGACCGTGGCGGCCGCGCTGGCCGCCGCCGGAGGCGACCGGGTCGCCGCCGTCGTGATCGGTGACGACGCCGCCAACCTCCTCCGGACCTGTGCGACCACGTACGTGGCGGTGCCGGTCGCCGACCGCGCCGACGACGCGGTGCGGATCGCCGAGGCGCTCGTGCCGACCCACGACCGGGTGATCGTGACGGCACCGGGCGGCCTGCTGGCGCCGCTGGGCGGGTTCACGCTGGCCGACGTCGCCTGGGCGCTGCGCGCACCGGTGGTGGTGGCCGCCGACGCCGACGCCGTGAACGACGTCCGGCTGACCCTGGAGGTCCTGGAGCGGCGGCACGTGCCGGCCGCCGTGGTCGCGGTGGGACCGGCCGGAGACCTCAACGACCTACCGGTGACGCTGGGCGGGGAGCTTCCGGCCGACGCCGCCGACCGGCCCGACTTCGCCGAGCGGTCCCGGGAGTGGCTCGACCCGCTGCTCGCGGAGCGGCCCGAGCCCGCGAAGCGCGCGGTCACCGGGAAGCGGGTCGCCGTCGCGGTGCTGATCCTGGTGGTCGCGGCGCTGCAGGCGCTGTACATGATCACGCTGTTCACCGACGGGGAAGCCACCATCGAGCCGGAGAACCGGGCGGTCGTCGGCTACGCGGAGGCGCGCCCCGCGCGTCCCGTACCGCCCACGCCGGCGGCCGCACCCTGCGTGCCGGCCCGCGCGGGCACGGTCCCGCTGACGCCCGACGCGGCGACCACCGCGCGCGTGAACGCGGCCTGGACCCGGATCGAGGCCGGACTCGCGGCGAAGGCGCCGCTGACCGCGGCCTCGCTGCGACCCGGGGCCGACCCCGCCCACCTGCGCGCCATGCAGGCGCTGACCGGGGTGCAGTTCCCGGCGGACCTGGCTGCCTCGCTGCTACGGCACGACGGCGCGCAGCCGCGGGCCGGGTTCGAGTTCCCGCCGTTCCACCGGTACCTGGGGCTCGACGAGATCTACACGGAGTGGCTGTCGTCGTGCCGGGCCATCGGCGGCAGCCGGGCCGACGGCACCTGGTGGCACCGGCTCTTCGTGCCGTTCGCGGCGGCCGGCGACGGCGGCAGCCTGCTGGTCGACCAGCGCCCCGGCATGGGCGGCCGGGTTGGTGACTTCGTCCCGGAAGAGGGCACCCGGTTCGGGAACCGGCCGCCCTCGTTCCTCGCTCTGCTCGAAGCGGTGGCGACGAGCCTGGAGACGGGCTCCCCGTACCGCCCCGCCGCCCTGCCCGACGGCACCCTGGACTGGCTCTGATCAGCCCTCGGTGCTGACCACGCCGATCGGGCAGCTCATGCCGTTCGGGCCGTGGTTGCAGTACCCGTTCGGGTTCTTCACGTCGCTGAGGTACTGCTGGTGGTAGTCCTCGGCGTAGTAGAAGTCGCCGGCCCGGTCGATCTCGGTGGTGATGTCGCCGAAGCCGGCGTCGCGGGTGACCCGCTGGAACAGCTCCTTCGACTCCAGGGCCCGCGCGTGCTGCTCGTCGGTGGTGGCGTAGATCGCCGACCGGTACTGGGTGCCGACGTCGTTGCCCTGCCGCATGCCCTGGGTGGGGTCGTGGTTCTCCCAGAAGACCTTCAGCAGCTGGTCGTAGCTGACCTGGTCGGGGTCGTACACGACGAGCACGGCCTCGGTGTGGCCGGTGCGGCCCGAGCAGACCTCCTCGTACGTGGGGTTCGGGCTGATCCCGCCCGCGTACCCGACCGCCGTCGAGTACACGCCGGGCACGCGCCAGAACAGCCGCTCGGCACCCCAGAAGCAGCCCATGCCGAACACCGCGGTCTGCAGCCCCTGGGGCCAGGGGCCCTTCAGCGGGGTGCCGAGCACGGTGTGGCGCGCGGCCACGGGGATCTCGGTGTTACGGCCCGGCAGGGCCTCGTCGGGGGTGGGCAGTTCGAGCTTCTTATGCCTGAGAAACACGGGTCACAACCCTCCAATTCTGTGCCTCCGGGGCGAGGGGGCTTCGCCACCCTCGCGCTCCCCCGAAAAGCCATCAGGCCTAACACCGGGCCACCCTCAGGAATGCCCGCCCAGGGCATTACCGACACGTGACGCGTACGACGCGGCCTCCTCGTCCGATTCGTACTTCGTGCGGGGCCAGAAGAAGCCGCGCAGTCCGTCGCCCTTGGTGCGGGGAACCACGTGGACGTGCAGGTGGGCCACCGACTGCGAGACCTTGTTGTTCATCGCCACGAAGGACCCGCCGGCGCCCAGGCCGGCCTCGACGGCGCGCGACAACTGTTGCACAAAGCCGAAAAAAGGCGACAAAAGGCCAGGGTCAAGATCGGCCAAGGTGACCACGTGAGCACGCGGCACGACCAGCACGTGCCCCTTGAACACCGGGCGGATGTCGAGGAACGCCACGCACTCGTCGGTCGAGGCGACCTCGAACGCGGGCACCGATCCGGCGATGATCGAGCAGAACAGGCAGTCGGCCATAGGGGCAACCGTAACGAGGATTAGCCTTCTACGGATGAGCCACGGCTTCGACACGCTCGCCGTCCACGCCGGCCAGGACCCCGACCCGCGCACCGGTTCGGTGATCCCGCCGATCTACCAGACGAGCACCTACGCACAGGACGCGGTGGGCGCCCCGCGGCTCGGCTACGAGTACAGCCGCAGCGCCAACCCGTCCCGCGACTCCCTGCAGGCCCAGCTCGCCGCGATCGAGGGCGGCCGGCACGGCCTCGCGTTCGCCAGCGGCCTCGCGGCCGAGGACGCCATCCTCCGCGGCCTGCTGAAACCCGGCGACCACGTGGTGTTCCCGGGCGACGCGTACGGCGGCACCTACCGGCTCTTCGCGCGGGTCCACGAGCAGTGGGGGATCGGGTTCACGCCCGCGAAGGGCCCCGACGTCGGCGCCATGCGGAACGCCGCGCAGGCCAACACGAAGATGGTCTGGGTCGAGACGCCGACGAACCCGCTGCTCAACATCACCGACCTCGCCGGCGCGGCCCAGCTGGCCCGCGACCTCGGCGCGCTGCTGGTGGTCGACAACACGTTCGCGTCGCCGTACCTGCAGCAGCCGCTGTCGCTGGGCGCCGACATCGTGGTCCACTCGACCACGAAGTACCTCGGCGGCCACTCCGACGTGATCGGCGGCGGACTCGTGCTCAACGACGACGAACTGGCCGCGACCCTGAAGTTCCACCAGAACGCGATGGGCGCGGTCAACGGGCCGTTCGACGCGTGGCTCACCACCCGCGGCATCAAGACCCTGGGCGTCCGGATGGACCGGCACTGCGACAACGCCGAGCGGATCGCCGAATTCCTGATCCACCACAAGAAGGTGACCCAGGTCTACTACCCGGGCCTGCCCGACCACCCCGGCCACGAGACGGCAGCCAAGCAGATGCGCCGGTTCGGCGGCATGGTGAGCTTCCGTACCGCGGACGCCGAGAAGGTCTGCAACAGCACGGAGCTGTTCATCCTGGCCGAGAGCCTCGGCGGCGTCGAGTCGTTGATCGAGCATCCGGGGCGGATGACCCACGCCAGCGTGGCCGGGTCGCCGCTGGAGGTGCGCGACGACCTCGTCCGCTTGTCCGTGGGCATCGAGACCGTCGATGATCTGCTGGCCGACCTCGACAGAGCGCTGAGCTAAGGGGCAACGAATGCTCGACCGACCCGACGCCTGGGTGGGCCGTACCGCCCGCGAGATCGCCCGTGCGGTACGCCGGGGCGACACCTCGGCGACCGCGGTCGTGGCCGACCATCTCGACCAGATCCGCAACTACGACCGCATCGTCGGCGCGTTCCGCGAGGTGCGGGCGGCCGCGGCGGTCACCGAGGCGGAGATCGTCGACGAGCTGCCCGAGCTCTCCAACCTGCCGTTGGCCGGGGTGCCGATCGCGGTCAAGGAGAACGTGCCGGTCACCGGGCTGCCCACGTGGCGCGGCTCGGCGGCGGTCCGGCAGCCGGTGGCCACCGCCGACCACGAGGTGGTGCGGCGGCTGCGCGGCGCCGGCGCGATCGTCGTCGGCACCAGCCGCATGCCCGAGCTGGGCATCTGGGCGCTCACCGACGACACCGACGGCGTGATCACCCGCAACCCGTGGCGCACCGACCGCACGCCGGGCGGCTCGTCGGGCGGGTCGGCGGCGGCCGTCGCGGCCGGTCTGGTGCCGATCGCGCACGGCAACGACGGCTTCGGGTCGGTGCGCGTCCCGGCCGCGTGCTGCGGCCTCGTCGGCATCAAGCCGGGCAGCGGCGTGGTGCCGGCCGACGTCGGCGCCGGCTGGTACGGCATGGTCGAGAACGGCATCCTGGCCACCACCGTGGGCGATGCCGCGGTCGGGTTCGGCGTGATCGCGGGGCGGACCCCCGCTCCGCTGGAGGAGCCGGGCCGGTTGCGGTTCGCGGTCTCGTTGCGGTCGCCGGCGGCGGGCGTGCGGCCGGACGCGGGTGCGCGCGACGCCGTGACCAGGTCGGTCCGCGAGTTGGTGGGGCTGGGCCACAACGCGGTGCGGGCCGAGGTGTCCTACCCGCTGTGGCTGCAGACCCGCGGCACGGCGACGTGGTTCGCCGGCGTCTACGAGGACGCGACGTTCCTCGGCGTCGACGTCGGCACGTTGCAGCCGCGGTCGCGCCGGCACATCGCGGTCGGCGAGCAGGCGGTGCGGCGCGGCATGGTGCGCTCGGGCGACCGCGAGTCGTGGCGCGAGCGGGTGCTCCGCTGGCTCGACGAGAACCGGTACGACGTGCTGGTGACCCCGGCCCTGGCCGGCCCGCCGCCGGTGGCGGCCGACTGGGCCCGCCGCTCGTGGCAGGCCAACCTGGCCGCCTGCGTCCGGTTCGCGCCCTACGCGGCACCGTGGAACCTCGCCGGGCTGCCGGCGGTCGTGGTGCCGGCCGGTGTGCGTCCCGACGGGCTGCCCGCCGCCGTGCAACTCGTCGGCCGTCCGGGCAGCGAGCTGACCCTGCTCGCGGTGGCCGGCCAGCTGGAACAGGCCGCCCCCTGGCGCCGCCACGCACCCGGCTGGCCGCGGGCCGGTGCGGCCTGGACTGAGGAGCGTAGGAAGCGAAGCGGCCGGAGCGACGAGGGAAGGCTGCGCCGTTGAGGCCCGGGGCCCGTGCGAGCGGAGCGAGCACCTCAGGACAGCCCCGGACGAAGCACCGGCGGGGTGCGAGCATGCAGGCATGACTGCACTGGTCACGCTGGCCGAGGTGCACGCCGCTCGCGAGTTGCTCGACGGCGTCACCCGCTACACCCCGATGGAACCGAGCCGCCCGCTCACGGCGAAGCTCGGCGGCCCGGTCTGGCTGAAGTGCGAGAACCTGCAGCGTGGTGGCTCGTTCAAGGTGCGCGGCGCCTACGTGCGCATCGCCCGGCTGAGTCCGGAGGAGCGGGCCCGCGGGGTGGTGGCGGCGAGCGCCGGCAACCACGCGCAGGGTGTGGCGGTGGCCGCCGCCGCGCTCGACACGGCGGCCACGGTGTTCATGCCGGTCGGTGCGGCGCTGCCGAAGATCGCGGCGACCAGGGGCTACGGCGCCACGGTGGAACTGGCCGGCGCGACCGTCGACGAGGCGCTGGTCGCGGCCGGGGAGTTCGCCGACCGGACGGGTGCGGTGCTGATCCACCCGTTCGACCACGCCGACGTGATCGCCGGTCAGGGCACGGTGGCGCTGGAGATCGTCGAGCAGGTGCCCGACGTGCGCACGATCCTGGTCGGGATCGGCGGTGGCGGGGTGATCTCCGGCATCGCGGTCGCGGCCAAGGCGCTCCGCCCCGACATACGGATCATCGGGGTGCAGGCGGCCGGCGCGGCCGCGTTCCCGGCGTCGCTGGCCCAGGGACGGCCGGTGCGGCTGCCCGAGTTCGGCACGATCGCCGACGGCATCGCGGTCGGCTGTCCCGGCGAGGTGACGTTCGAGCACGTCAGCAAGCTCGTCGACGACGTCGTGACGGTGACCGAGGAGGACATTTCCCGGGCCCTGCTGGTGCTGCTGGAGCGCGGGAAGCTGCTCGCCGAACCGGCCGGCGTCGTGGGCGTGGCCGCCCTGCTCGCCGGGGTGGCCGGCGAGGTCGAGACCCCGGCCGTGACGGTGCTCTCGGGCGGGAACATCGACCCGATGCTGCTGCTGCGCGTGATCGAGCACGGGCTGGCGTCGGCCGGCCGCTACTACACGTTCACGGTGCGGTGCACCGACCGGCCCGGCCACCTCGCCAAGCTGCTGGGCGAGGTGGCCGCGCTCGGCGCGAACATCGTCGACGTCGACCACCGGCGGCAGGATCCCCGCCTGCGCCTCGGCGAGGTGGAGATCTCGATGTCGGTGGAGACCCGCGGCGCGGCGCACGCCGACCGGCTCACCGGCGCCCTACGGGCGGCCGGCTACACGGTGACGCCGCTCAGCCGGTGAAGCCCAGCCGGTGAAGCCCAGCCGGTGAAAGCCCAGCCGGTGAAAGCCCAGCCGGTGAAAGCCCAGCCGCTGAAGCTCAGCCGCTGAACAGCTCGAACTTGACCACCGTCACCTTGATCTCCGCGCCGCTGGGCGCGGTGTAGGTGACGGTGTCGCCGGCCTTGGCGCCGACGATGGCCTTGCCCAGCGCCGACTCCGGCGAGTAGACGGTGAGGTCGGTGCTGGCCGCGATCTCCCGCGAGCCGAGCAGGAACGTCTCGGTGTCGTCTTCGTCGTCGTCGAACTGGATGGTGACCACGACACCGGGACCCACCTTGCCGGTGTTGGCCGCCGGCGCCTCACCCACCTGCGCGGTGCGGAGCAGCTCCTGGAGGTAGCGGATGCGGGCCTCGGCCTTGCCCTGCTCCTCACGCGCGGCGTGGTAGCCGCCGTTCTCCTTGAGGTCGCCCTCCTCGCGCCGGGCGTTGATCTCGGCAGCGATCACCGGCCGGTTGGCGATGAACTCATCGAGCTCGGCCTGCAACCGGTCGTACGCTTCCTGCGACAGCCAGGTCTCAGACGACACTGAAGATCCCCTTTGCAAGTACATGGGTCGGCGCAACTTGCATATGAGCCAGACCAACCAAGGTAGCAAAAGTGCCCAACTTAACGTGAGCCCCGCGATTGCTGCCAGTTACTCCGCTTCTTACGCGGGCCGGCACTTCGGTATGTCCACCACGAATGCCCTTTCGCGGGTGACCAGCGTATATGTCTGTACAACGCGCTTTCCCGCGGCCACCGGTACTTCGGCCGACCCGATGACCAGGCCGTCCTTCGCCCTGGCCCGCACGATGCAGATCGCCGGGTTGCGCCCGTCGCCGCGGACCTCGAACCGGATCGTGACGTGGTCGGCGGTGCGCTCGCTCTCGGAGAGGATGCGCGGAGCGTGCTCCGGGTCGCCGTACTGCTTGTACAGGCGGTAGCCGATTCCGGCCGACGCCACCATGACCAGCGCGCCGAGCAGCACGGCCAGCCACGGACGGCGCGGGCGGTCGGCCCGGCGACGTCCGTACCGGCCGGGCGGGAATACCGGCGCGGCGGTAGCGTCTTGATCAGTCACGGCGTCCCAAAGTTTTTGTCGGGGGTTCCGGCAACAATATGCCGGTGCGGTGCGTTGGGTCACGGTAGTGGCCGTTCATGAGGGCCCGTTCATGAGGGAGACAGCAGCGTGGGGGAGCAGTTGCGCCTGATGGCCGTGCACGCACATCCGGACGACGAGTCCAGCAAGGGTGCGGCAACCATGGCCAGGTACGTGGCGGAGGGCGTCGACGTCCTCGTCGTCACCTGCACCGGGGGCGAACGCGGCAGCGTGCTCAACCCGAAGCTCGACCGGCCGGAGATCTGGGAGCAGCTGCCCGAGCTGCGCCGCGCCGAGATGGACCGGGCGCGCGAGATCCTCGGCATCCGGCAGGAGTGGCTCGGCTTCGTCGACTCCGGCTACCCGGAGGGCGACCCGCTGCCGCCGCTGCCCGACGACGCGTTCGCGCTGGTGCCCGTCGAGGAGGCGGCCGCGCCGCTGGTGCGGCTGATCCGCTCGTTCCGGCCGCATGTGGTGCTCACCTACGACGAGGACGGCGGCTACCCGCACCCCGACCACGTGATGACCCACAAGATCAGCATGGTGGCGTTCGACGCCGCCGGTGACCCCGAGCGGTACCCGGGGGAGGGTCCGGTCTGGCAGCCGCTGAAGCTCTACTACCACATGTGGAACATGCGGCGGATCGAGACGCTGCACAACGCGCTGCTGGCCGAGGGCCTCGAGTCGCCGTACGGGGAGTGGCTGAAGAACCTCGACCCGAAGCGCGACAAGAGCTCGCGGGTCACCACCCGCGTCGAGTGCGGCGAGTACTTCGAGCAGCGCGACGACGCCCTGCGGGCCCACGCCACCCAGGTCGACCCCGACGGGCAGTGGTTCGCGGTGCCGCGCGACATGCAGGTGAAGCACTGGCCGACCGAGGACTACGAGCTCGTCCGGTCGATGGTCGACAGCCCCACGCCCGAAGACGACCTGTTCGCGGGGGTGCGCGAGCGCGTCTCCGCGTAGGCAGGCGTACCGTAGCCGGCGTGGACGGGATCGCGCAGAACATCTTCGGTGACACCCGCTCCGGTAGCCTCGCCGGGCCGCTGGGCCTGCTGATCATCGTGCTGCTCGCGATCGGGACCGTGCTGCTCGTCCGGAACATGAACAAGCGGATCAAGCGGCTGCCCGAGCGGTTCCCGTCGCAGGAGCCGCCGGACTCCGACTCGTCGCCCGCGCCGGGAAGCTGACCGTCGGGCCGCCGTTCGGGCGGCCCGCATTGTCTTCGTGACTCTGTCGTTCGATCCGTGGATGTTCTAGCCTGCCCAGTGGACTGGGGCCTCGGTACGGGGATGGCGGGGCGCAGGCGAACACGCAGCGCGGAGGGGCGGTGACGCGTGGTCGATAAACGCGCGACCACGCCTGCCGCATTCCCTGATTCGGCGGCTTCCGGCGGGTCCACGGCCACCGCCGACATTCCCGGCGCCCTGGTCGGGCCATCGGCCGTTACCGATCCGGTACGCATTCCGGCGCAGCGCTCCTCGGCCCAGTCGCCACCCGGTCCGGTGTGGCGGTGGTGCTGGTACCTCCTGCGCGCGGTCGCCGTCGCGGCGGTGGTCGGCGGGGTGGCGCACACGCTCGTCACCGGTGCGGACGTCCCGTCGCCGCTCGTCCTCCTCGCGGTCGTCGCGGTGGTGGTGCTCGGACACGTCATGGCGGTGCGGGTGCGCACCGGGTCCGGTGTGCTCCGGCTGGGCTGGGGTGAGGCGGCGCTGATCGTCGCCTGCTACCTCATTCCGGTCGGGCTGGTGCCGGCGGTGTTCCTCGTCGGTGTCGGCTCGCTCCAGTACCTCCGGCTGCGCACCGGCCGGCTCGCCGTGGCGTACCGGGTGCTGAACAACACCGCCGCCCTCACGGTGTCGGCCGCCGGTGCGGCGACGGCCGCCGCCCTGCTCGGGCTGCGTCCGAACGTCGCCCTCGACGGGCGCACCGTACTCGCGATGACCGTCGGCGCGGCGACCTTCCTGGGGCTGAGCGCGTTCATCGTCGCCGGTCTGGCCACGGTCGAGTACGACCAGCGGCCGCTGCGCGTGGCCCGCACCATGGTGCGCACCAAGGTGCCGATGGCGGTCGGCAACGTGGTGGTGGCCGCCGCCGTGATCGCCGGCTTCAGCGCCAACCGGCTGTGGCTCCTGGTGCTCCCGCCGTCGCTGTGGCTGCTGCACCAGACGTTCGCGTACCGGGCCAACACCGAGGACGAGCGCCGCTCGTGGCAGGTGTTCGCCGAGGCCACCCGGGAGCTGAACCACCTCGACGAGAGCCAGGCCGCGGCCGCCGGGCTCGATGGCGCGGTGCGGCTGTTCGCCGCGCGCACCGCCGAGATCGTGATCGACGGCCCACCGGGCCCGCAGCGGGTGTACACGATCGCGGCCGACGGCGTGGTGACCCACAGCGAAGCGTCGGCCGGATCCGACGCGGTGGGCACGCTGGTCGGCACGAGCCGGGGCCGCCTGCTGAGCTCGCGGCCGCTGCTGGTGGGCGGTGCCCGCATCGGTGAGCTGCGCATCCTCTCGTCGCAGCCGATGAACCGCCGCGACGCGCTCATGCTCAACGCGTACGGAGACGCGCTGGCCGCGTCCCTTCACGACGCCGCGACCAACAGCGAGCTGCGCGCGCTCACCGAGCGCAGCGACCACGACGCCAACCACGACCCGCTGACCGGGCTGATCAACCGGGCGGGGCTGCTCGTGCGCGGCACGGCGCGGCTGCGCGGGCTCGACGCCGCCGACCGGGTGGCGCTGCTGCTGTTCGACATCAACCACTTCAAAGAGGTCAACACGACGCTCGGACACGCGGCCGGCGACAGCCTCCTGGAGATCATCGCGAGGCGGCTGTCGGCCGGGTCGCGGCCCGGTGACCTCGTGGTACGGCTCGGTGGCGACGAGTTCGCGGTGCTCTTCGCGGGCGCCGACGCGCACCAGTCGGCCGCCGTCGAGCGGGCCCGGCTGCTCGCCGCCGACCTGGCCCGCCCCACGTCGGTGTCCGGCGTGCAGCTGTCGGTCGAGGCGTCGATCGGCGTCGTGGCTGCCGCGGCCGGCGAGATCGACGTCACCGAGCTGCTGCGCCGCGCCGACATCGCGATGTACCAGGCCAAACGCAGCGGGGCGAGCGTCGCCCGGTACGAGGCCGGGCGCGACAATGCGAGCACCGACCGGCTGGCCCTGCTGGCCGAGCTGCGCGAGGCCCTCGCCGGCGACGACCAGCTGCACCTGGTACTGCAGCCGGTGGTCGGGCTGCCCGGCCGGCGGCCGGTGTCGGTGGAGGCGTTCGTGCGGTGGCGGCACCCGCGCCGCGGGGTGCTGACCCCGGTCGACTTCGTGCGGGCGGTCGAGCAGAGCGAGCTGCTCGGTCAGTTCACCCGGTACGTGCTCGACGCCGCCCTGGAGTTCGCCGCCCGGCTCCGCGACGCCGGCACGGCGCTGCCGGTCTCGGTGAACCTGTCGCCGCGCAGCCTGCACGACCGGCAGCTGCCGGCCGACGTGGCACACCTGCTGCACGAGCACGACATTCCGGCCAACGGGCTGATCCTGGAGATCACCGAGACCGTCGTGCTCAGCGAGGCGCAAGTGGTCGACGAGGTGCTGGCCGAGCTGCGCACCCTCGGGGTCCAGCTGTCCGTCGACGACTTCGGCACGGGCTGCTCCGCGTTGACCTTCCTGACCCGGGTGGCCCTCGACGAGGTCAAGGTCGACCGCACGTTCGTCACCCGGATGGTCGAGCAGCCCGAGGCCGAGGCGATCGTCCGCACCACCGTCGAGCTCGGGCGTGCCCTGGGCCGCCGGGTCGTCGCGGAGGGCGTGGAGAACGCCGAGCAGTGCGCCGCCCTGGTGGCGCTCGGCTGCACCGCCGCGCAGGGCTACCACTTCTCCAAGCCGATGCCCGCGCACACCGCCGTGGAGGCGCTGCGCGGCTCACCCCGCCCGGCGGGCACGCGGCACCTGCGCGCCGCCGAGTAGCTACCGCGTCAGGCTGACCCTCGCGACCCGGTGCAGCTGCTTGTCGGGTTCGGTGCCCGCGATCGTCACCACCGCGTCGCGGCCGTCGTGCCAGAGCTCACTGACCGCGTTCTTGTAGACGGGACCGGCGACGCGGTGCCACTTGACGACCGGCGGTGGCAGGCCGGCCGCCTTGGCGATGCCCCGACCGATGGCGGCCGCCGCGCGGCTCCAGCTGAACCGCATCGCCGGCTTCATGAACCCGGGCAGCGCGTTGTGCACGGGTGAGCAGGTGAGCTGGTAGATCGGGCTGCGGGTGGGCAGGTCGGCCCGGGCCACGTAGGAGTGGTGCACGTCGCCGGAGAGCACGCACACGGTGGCCGGGCCGCCCTCCCGGTCGGCCACGTCGGTGAGCAGCTCGGCCAGCGCGTCGAACGACCGGCCGAACGCGGCCCAGTGCTCCAGGTCGACCGCCCGGCGGATCTTCTCGGCCCGCCTGCGGACCCACGGCCGCCGCGACTCGGTGAGCCGCTCGCTGGCCGCCTCCAGGTGGTGGATCGCCGGTGGCATGAGCCACGGCAGCGACGACCCGATCACCACGTGGTCGTGGTCGCCGTCGACGGCGTCACGCAACCAGGCCCAGTCGGCGTCGGACGCCATCGCCCGCCGGCCCGGCTCCAGCTGGCGGCCGGCGCGGTTGTCGAGCACGACCACCCGGGTGCGGCCGAGGTCGAGGGCGTAGCTCCACCGGTACGAGCCGGGCTCGGAGTCGGCCCGGGTGCCGAACTCGTCGAGCACCGCGGTGGCGTCGTCGGCGTTGGCCAGCACGGCCTGGTAGACGGGGTCCTTCTCCAGCTCGGAGGGCGGGATGTTGCCCAGGTGCTGGTACACCCAGTAGGTGGCGAGGCCCGCCTTGATGCGGGTCGCCCACCACGACTCGCGGTTGATGTCGGTGCGCCAGGTGTCGGAGATGTTCCAGTCGTCGATGATCTCGTGGTCGTCGAAGATCATCACGCTGGGGACGGTGGAGAACAGCCACCGGATGTCGGGGTCGGTCCACGAGTCGACGTACAGCTGGGTGTACTCGTGGAAGTCGACGACCTGCTCGTCGGGGGCGTCGGGACGGCGCTGGGCGCGCCGCTCCTCCAGGACCCGCTTCATCGTGGTGGACGTCTCGTCGGCGTACACCTGGTCGCCGAGCAGCATGATCAGGTCGGGCCACTCGGTGGGCTCGGGGCTCTCCACCTGGCCGCTCAGGCGCACGGCGTACGCGTCGAGCGCGTCGGGCGGGAACCGGTCGGTGTGCAGCGGCGACGACTCGCGGCACGAGCCGAACAGGATGCGCACCCCGCCGTCCTCCGGACGGGTGCGGATCGCCGGCTGCGGGTAGTCGTAGTCGGGCGGTGGCCAGGCCTTCTCGCCCTCGAACCAGACCTCGTACGGCACCACCGAGTCGGGCGGCAGGTCCTCGACCACCACGAGGCCGTAGTGGTGCCCGTGCGCGCTGAAGGTGCGGGAGCTGTTCACCGAGGAGCCGGCACGCACCTCGACGGTGCCGGGGCGGTTCGGCTCGACCCAGATCGTGGCTCTACCCCCCTCGACCCGGCGGAGCACCGGCCCGAGGATCAGCGGCGAGCGGACGCTAACGGTCGAATCGGACTCGAGTGGTTCCTCCACGGCGGGCACGGGTCCATGATTCGCCAAGAACCTTGGCCCTGCCACCCGGTCGCCTGTGGTGAGTCTGAGACGATTCGGGGCATGGAGTACGTCGTCATCGCAGTTGTGCTGCTGGTCCTGCTGGTCGCGGGGGCAGTCGCATACGTCGTCCCGAAGCGCCGGCGCGAGCTGCCGCCGAGCGCGCCGGGCGCGAGCGAGACCGAGGTGCTCGAACGCCCGCCGACAACCGCACCGCCCGTGGTGGTCGAACCGCCGGTCGTCGAGGAACCGCCTGTCGCGGTCGAGCCGGAACCGGCGGTCGAGGCGCCGGCCATCGAGACGCCCGAGCCCACTGCCGGCCGGCTCACCCGGCTGCGGGCCCGCCTGTCGCGGTCGCAGAACGCGCTCGGCCGGGGCCTCCTCGCGCTGCTCAGCCGCGACAAGCTCGACGACGACACCTGGGACGAGGTCGAGGAGAGCCTGATCCGGGCCGACGTCGGCGTCGGACCCACCCAGGAGCTGGTGGAGCGGCTGCGCACGCAGGCCCGCGTGATGGGCACGGCGTCGCCCGACGAGCTGCGCAAGCTCCTCACCGAGGAGCTCACCACCGCGCTGGACCCGTCGATGGACCGGTCGTTGAAGGCATCAGCCGAGGGGCGTCCGGCCGTCGTACTGGTGGTGGGCGTCAACGGGTCGGGCAAGACGACCACCTGCGGCAAGATCGGCCGGGTGCTGGTCGCCGACGGGCGGTCGGTGATGTTCGGCGCCGCCGACACGTTCCGCGCCGCCGCCGCCGAGCAGCTGGCCACCTGGGCCGGCCGCGTCGGTGCCGAGGTCGTGCGCGGTCCGGAGGGCGGCGACCCGGCCGCGGTGGCCTTCGACGCGGTCAAGCGCGGCATCGACACCCAGGTCGACACCGTGGTGATCGACACAGCCGGCCGGCTGCAGAACAAGGTCGGGCTCATGGACGAGTTGGGCAAGGTCAAGCGCGTCGTGGAGCGTCACGGGCCGGTAGATGAGACCCTTCTCGTACTCGACGCCACCACCGGGCAGAACGGCCTGGAGCAGGCGCGGGTGTTCACCGAGGTGGTCAACGTGACCGGCGTGGTGCTCACCAAGCTCGACGGCACGGCGAAGGGCGGGATCGTCATCGCGGTACAGCGCAAGCTGGGCATCCCCGTCAAGCTCGTGGGGCTGGGCGAGGGGCCAGACGACCTCGCGCCGTTCGAACCCGCCCAGTTCGTCGAGGCGTTGCTGGCGACGGACGCGTAACCTTCGAGGGCGTACGCACATGATGGAGGGCCGGTGACCCAGCAGGAAGTACCGCTTCACGGCGGTAACACCTCGGTGGTCCACCGTGTCGGAGACACGGTCCGCCGCAACGCCGGTCCCTGGACGCCCGCGGTCCATTCGCTGCTCAGGCACCTGGAGTACGTCGGCTACACGGGCGCGCCCCGGGCGCTGGGCATCGACGAGAAGGGCCGCGAGGTCCTCTCGTTCATCACCGGCGAGTGCGGTGAGTACCCGCTCGCGCCGCACTGGGTCACCGACGAGGCGCTCACCACCGTCGCCCAGATGCTGCGCATGTTCCACGACGCGCAGTACGGGTTCCGGCCGCCGCCGGGCGCGGTGTGGCGGTCGTTCGGACCCCCGCCGCCCGACACCGAGGTGATCTGCCACCACGACGCGGCGCCGCACAACGTCATCTGGCGGCCCGACGGCACGCTGGCCCTGATCGACTTCGACCTGGCCTCGCCCGGCGCCCGCATCTACGACGTGGCGTACGCGGCCTGGACCTGGACGCCGCTGTTCTCCGACCGCGACTCGTACACGCTCGGCTGGAAGCGCCCGAACCGGCCGCGCCGGCTGCGGATGTTCGCCGACGCGTACGGGCTGACCCCGCGCGACCGTCATCGCCTCGTGCGCGTCATCCGGAAACGGATCGTCGACCACATCGAAGGCATTCGACGGATGGCGGCGGCCGGCGATCCGGCGTTCGTCCGGATCGTGCACAAAGGGCATCTGCGCCGGCCGGTGCGCGATCTACGCTTGATCGACTACGAGCGCCACATTCTCGAGTACGCACTCCGCTGATCGGTCGGCGGGCCTCGTCGGTTCGGTCAGTGTGAACAAACGTTCACACGTTGGAAACCTTGCGTGATGGTGCGGAAACCGCTCTGGGCACCTTTCGAAACACCTGGCCGTGATGCTTTCGCCCATTCCGGCGTACCGGCGAGGGTGCCGTCGTGGGCCGGAAGGAGGGTATTCGACATACAGGAGGCCAGAGTGCCTGAAGTAGACGCCGGCCATACCGCCTGGTTGCTGGTTTCCAGCGCGCTCGTACTGCTCATGACCCCCGGCCTGGCCCTGTTCTACGGCGGCCTGAACCGGTCCAAGGGCGTGCTCAACATGATGATGATGAGCTTCGCCAGCATCGGGCTCATTTCCATTCTGTGGCTGTTCTACGGATTCTCGATGTCGTTCGGGTCCGACACCGCGGGCGGCCTGATCGGCAACATCGGGGACTACCACGGCTTCAAGACCTACCTCGCCGACACCGACCTCTGGGGCGCCACCGCCGACAACCCGAGCGGGCTCGGCATCCCCACGTATGTGTTCATGGCGTTCCAGGCGACCTTCGCCATCATCACGGTCGCGCTGATCAGCGGCGCGGTCTCCGACCGCATGAAGTTCGCCGGCTGGCTGCTCTTCGCGTTCGGCTGGGCGACGCTCGTCTACTTCCCGGTCGCCCACAACATCTGGGGCGGCGGCTGGATCGCGGCGAAACTGCACGCGCTCGACTTCGCCGGTGGCACCGCGGTGCACATCAACGCCGGCGCGGCGGCCCTCGGCCTCGTGCTCATCCTCGGCAAACGCGCCGGCTGGCCCGGGCAGGGCTTCCGACCGCACAACGTGCCGTTCGTGGCGCTCGGCGCCGGCCTGCTGTGGTTCGGCTGGTTCGGCTTCAACGCCGGCTCGGAGCTCGCGGTCGACCAGGTCACCGGCCTGGCATTCATCAACACGCTCGTCGCCACGGCCGCCGCGCTGCTCGGCTGGGTCGTCGTCGAGTGGTTCCGTGACAAGAAGCCGACCATGGTGGGTGCCTCGTCGGGTGCCGTCGCCGGCCTGGTCGCGATCACCCCGGCCTGTGGCTTCATCGAGCCGTGGTCGGCCGTGCTGCTCGGCATCGTCGCCGGTGTCGTCTGCGCCCTCGCGGTGAGCCTGAAGTACAAGCTGGGCTACGACGACTCGCTCGACGTGGTCGGCGTGCACTTCGTCGGTGGCTGGATCGGGTCGCTGTGGCTGGGCCTGTTCGCGTCGAACGACCTGAACGCCTACATCGGCGACGTGGTCGGCGCCAGCGACGGTCTGTTCTACGGTGGCGGTGTGACCCAGCTCGGCCGGCAGGCCGCCGCCAGCGCCATCGTCACGGTCTGGTCGCTCGCCATCGCCGCGCTCCTCGCCCTGATCCTCAAGGCGGTCGGGCTGCTCCGGGTCACCTCCGAGGCCGAGGTCGACGGCATCGACCTGGCCGAGCACGCCGAGGCGGGTTACGACCTGTCCACGGCCACCTCCGGCGGTGGCGGCGCGTTCGCCATGGCCGGCATCGCACCCGGCGCCACGCAGCCGTCCGGGGCCACGTCCCTGGACAAGGCTCCCGTGGCCGAAGAAGTTACTCGCTAACGTCGGGACATGGAGGGAATGGGCATGAAGCTCGTGACCGCGGTCATCAAGCCATACCAGCTGGATGCCGTGAAAGAGGCGCTGTCGACGCTGGGCGTCAGTGGCCTGACTGTCAGCGAGGTACAAGGGTACGGCCGCCAGAAGGGGCACACCGAGGTCTACCGGGGTGCCGAGTACACGGTGGAGTTCGTGCCGAAGATCAGGGTCGAGATCGTCACCGACGAACTCGACGTCGAGAAGGTCGTCGACTCGATCGTCACCGCGGCGCGCACCGGCAAGATCGGTGACGGCAAGGTGTGGGTCACCTCGGTCGACGACGTGGTGCGGGTACGCACCGGCGAGCGTGGGCTCGACGCGCTCTGACGGCGGGTCGACGGCAGTGACGGGTACGGCGCCCACCCCGGGGATCCCCGGGGTGGGCGCCGCCGCACGGGTGGAGCGCGCGAACGCGCTCGACCCCTGGCTGGCCACCCTGCTGCCCGACCTGCCGGGAGCCGCGCTGGTCGCCGTCGGCGGCCTGGGCCGACGCGAGATGGCCCCGTACAGCGATCTCGACCTCGTGCTCGTGCACACCGAGGACTCCGGGATCGACCCGGCCCAGGTCTGGTACCCGATCTGGGACGCCGGGTTCAAGCTCGACCACTCCGCCCGCACGGTCGAGCAGGCGCTCGCCGTGGCCGAGACCGACGTCAAGGCGGCCCTCGGGCTGCTCGACGCGCGGCTGCTCGCCGGCGACCGGGCGCTCGCGGAGAAGCTCCACAAGGCGATCGTGCTGAAGTGGCGCCGCGAGGCGCGCCGCATCCTGCCGACGCTGCGCGAGCTCACCGAGCAGCGCTGGGACCGGTACGGCGAGCTCGCGTTCCTGCTCGAAGGCGACCTCAAGGAGGCCCGCGGCGGGCTGCGCGACGTCGGCGTGCTGCGCGGCCTCGGCTACGCCGGCGTCGCCGACGGCACCCGGCCCGCGGTCCGGGCTGCCCACAACTTCCTGCTCGACGTGCGCGACGCGCTGCACGTCGCCCGCGGCCGGCGCGGCGACCACCTGCTCGCGCAGGAGCGCGCCGAGGTGGCCCGGCAGGTCGAGCTTCCCGACGGCGACGCGCTGCTGCGCCGCATCACCGAAGCGGCCCGCACGATCGCCTACGCGTCCGACGACGCGTGGCGCGCCGCCAACCGGTGGCTGGCACCGCGCGCGGAGAAGACCCGGACCCCGCTCGCCCGGGACGTCATCGAGCAGGAGGGCGAGGCGGTCCTCGCCCGTACCGCGGTCACCGCGCGTCCCGACCCCGCCCTGGCGTTGCGGGTCGCGGCCGCGGCCGCGCGCTCCGGGCGTCCCATCGCCAGACCGACGCTGGAGTGGCTGGCCCGGTACGCGCAACCACCGACCAGGCCGTGGCCTCCCGGCGCCCGGTACGCGTTCTTCGCGCTGCTCGGCGCCGGCCCCGGCCTCGTGCAGACGTGGGAGGCGTGCGACCGGTACGGGCTGGTGACCGGCTGGCTGCCGGAGTGGGCCCGCATCCGCAGCGCGCCCCAGCACAACCCCGTGCACCGGTTCACGATCGACCGGCACCTGGTCGAGACCGCCGCGAACGCGGCCGCGCACGCCCGCGAGGTGTCGCGGCCCGACCTGCTGGTGCTGTGCGCGCTGCTGCACGACATCGGCAAGGGGCTGCCCGGCGACCACAGCACGGTCGGCGCGCCGATCGCCGCCGGGGTGGCCGAGCGGATCGGGCTGCCGCCCGCCGACGTGGAGATCGTGCAGCGGGTCGTGCGCCAGCACCTCCTGCTGCCCGACACCGCCACCCGGCGCGACCTGGCCGACCCGATCACGATCGACATGGTGGCCGAGGCCGTGCGCGACACCACGACGCTGGACCTGCTGTACGCGCTGGCCCGCGCCGACGCGTTCGCGACCGGACCGGCGGCGTGGTCGACCTGGAAGGGCCGGCTGGTCGACGAACTGGTGCGCCGGGTCGGCGCGGCCCTCGCCGGCCGGGCGCCCGAGCCGCAGCCGTCGGCGCCGCCGCGCCCCGAGGGGCCGCTGCCGGCGGTGCGGGTGACGGCCGAGCGGGTGACGGTCACCGCGCAGGACCGGCGCGGGCTGCTGGCCGCGGTGGCCGGCTGCCTGGCGCTGCACCGGTTGGAGGTCATGACGGCCGACACGTCGACCCTCGACAAGCTGGCCTACGTATCGTGCGCCGTGCAGCCGCGCTTCGGCGGCGGCGTCGACGTGGAGGGGCTCACCGTCGACCTGCGGCGGGCGCTGGCGGGTGAGCTGCCGCTGGGACGGCGGCTGGCACCGCGGTCGTCGTCCGACGCCGTGCTGAAGTGGCACCCCGCCACCGACGCGGCGGTGCTGGAGGTGCGGGCGGCCGACTCGCCCGGGCTGCTGTGGCGGGTGGCGTCGGCGCTGGAGAACGCCGGTGCCGACGTGCGGGCCGCCCGCATCTCGACGCTGGGCGCAGCCGTGGTCGACGCGTTCTACCTGGAAGGCACCGACTGGACCGACGACCGGCGGAAGGAGATCGAGACGGCCGTGCTCGACGCGGTGTCGGGTAGTTCGTCACAGTAGACTTGCCGCGTGTTCGACACCCTGAGCGACCGGCTGTCCGGGATCTTCACCAAGCTTCGCGGCAAGGGCAAGCTGTCCGACGCCGACATCGACGCCACCGCGCGCGAGATCCGTCTCGCGCTGCTCGAGGCCGACGTCGCGCTCTCGGTCGTCAAGCAGTTCATCAACCGGATCAAGGAACGGGCCCGGGGGGCGGAGGTCTCCCAGGCGCTGAACCCGGCGCAGCAGATCGTGAAGATCGTCCACGAGGAGCTCATCGGCATCCTCGGCGGCGAGGCGCGGCGGCTGCAGTTCGCCAAGCAGCCGCCCACGGTGATCATGCTTGCCGGTCTCCAGGGTTCCGGTAAGACGACGCTCGCCGGCAAGCTGGCCCGCTGGCTGAAGGAGCAGGGGCACCAGCCGCTGCTGGTCGCGGCCGACCTGCAGCGTCCCAACGCGGTGAACCAGCTCCAGGTGCTCGGCGGGCGGGCCGGCGTCGAGGTGTACGCGCCCGCGCCGGGCAACGGCGTCGGCGACCCGGTGCAGGTCTCGCGCGACGCGATCGGACACGCCCAGCGGCAGATGCGCGACGTGGTCATCGTCGACACCGCCGGCCGGCTCGGTATCGACGCCGAGATGATGCAGCAGGCCGCGGACATCCGTGACGCGGTCAACCCCGACGAGATCATCTTCGTGATCGACGCGATGATCGGTCAGGACGCCGTGGCCACCGCCGAGGCGTTCCGCGACGGCGTCGGCATCACCGGTGTCGTCCTCTCCAAGCTCGACGGTGACGCACGAGGCGGTGCCGCCCTCTCCGTACGCGCGGTCACCGGGCAGCCCATCCTCTTCGCGAGCACCGGCGAGAAGCTCGAGAACTTCGACGTCTTCCACCCCGAGCGGATGGCGTCGCGGATCCTCGACATGGGCGACATGCTCACCCTCATCGAGCAGGCCGAACGCGCCTTCGACGAGGATCAGAAGGAGCGCATGGCCGCCAAGCTCATGGGCGGCGAGCAGTTCACCCTCGAAGACTTCCTCGAGCAGCTCATCGCGGTGCGCCGCATGGGCCCGATCGCCAACGTACTCGGCATGCTGCCCGGCATGGGCCAGATGAAGGACCAGCTGGCCGAGGTCGACGACAAGCACTTCGACCGGGTCACCGCGATCATCCGCTCGATGACCCCCGGCGAGCGCACGAACCCGAAGATCATCAACGGGTCGCGCCGGGTGCGCATCGCCAACGGCTCGGGCACCACCGTCATGGACGTGAACCAGCTGCTCAACAGGTTCGCCGACGCCCAGAAGATGATGAAGCAGATGGGCGGCATGATGGGCCTGCCCGGCGGTCGGCGGAAGGCGACGAAGTCGCCGAAGAACAAGCGCAAGGGCAAGGGCGGCGGTCAGCGGCCGCAGCGCCCCGCCGCGATGCCGCAGCTGCCGGCCGGGTTCGACCCGAACGCGCTGGGCGGCGGTGGCGGCGGCTTCACCCCGCCGAAGCTGGACTTCTCCCAGCTTCAGAAGCGCCAGCGTGACTGACGCCCTTCACGTTCGGGGCGTACTCCTGCCCGACGACGTCACCCGGGACGTGTGGCTCGTCGGCGACCGGGTCACGTTCGAACCGGTGCCGGGCGCCGTGTCGGTGTGCGACCAAGGATTCATCCTGCCCGGGCTGGTCGACGCGCACTGCCACATCGGGATCACGCTCGGCGGTCCGCCCGCCACGATGGCCGAGGCCCGCGAGGCCGCGTTCGTCGATCGCGCCGCCGGGGTCCTGGCGATCCGTGACGCGGGCTCGCCGCTTCCGTACGGCCCAGCCTTCGACGACGACGTCGACTTCCCCCGGCTGGCCAGGGCCGGCCGGCACATCGCCGCGCCCCGCCGCTACCTGCGCGACATCGGTGTCGAGGTGTCCGCCGAAGACCTGGACGCCGAGGTGCGCACGCAGGCCGCGGCCGGGTCGGGCTGGGTCAAACTGGTCGGCGACTGGATCGACCGCTCCCTCGGTGACCTGGCCCCCTCGTGGGACGGGGCGGCCCTTCGTTCCGCGGTCGCCACCGCGCACCGGGAGGGTGCCCGGGTCGCCGCGCACGTGTTCGCCGAGGAGTCGGTGGCCGCACTGGTCCGGGCCGGCATCGACTCGGTGGAACACGGCACCGGCCTGAGCGACGACGACATCGCCGTGATGGCGGAAAAGGGCACCGCCCTCGTGCCGACGCTGCTGAACGTGCGCACCTTCGACCGCATCGCCGCCCAGGCGCAGGAGAAGTTCCCGACGTACGCCGCGCACATGCTCGCCCTGCGCGACCGCATGCCGGGCGTCGTGCGGAAGGCGCACGAGGCGGGCGTACCCCTCTACGTCGGCACCGACGCGGGCGGCTCGCTCGAACACGGCCTCGCCGTGCAGGAGATGCTCCTGCTCGCCGAGGCCGGCCTGTCGAACGAGGAGGTCCTCCGGGCCGGCTCCTGGGGCGCACGGGAGTGGCTGGGCTTCCCCGGCCTGGTCGAAGGCGGCCTGGCCGACCTGGTCGTGTACGGCGAGGACCCGAGGAAGGACCTGCGCACCCTCCTGGCGCCCGTAGCACTGATACTCCGCGGCCGCCCGCTTTGAGACGGGTGGGAGGCCATCAACATCAACTAGCCCCGATGATGTTGATAAGCTCCCACCCGGTCGAGCGCGGCCCGCACCGCGGCAACTGTGGCGCCCGGATTGTCACGAATGTCGGCAACCCCGAAGCGGAGCACTGTCCAGCCGCAGGCGTTCAGCGCGTTCATCCGTCGGAGGTCGCGCTGGAACTGGCCGCGGCCCCGGTGATGGTCGCCCTCGTACTCGACGCCGACCTTCCATGTCGGGTAGGCGAGGTCGAGCCGGGCGACGAAGATGCCGACGGCGGTACGCACCACGTGCTGGGTGACCGGTCTCGGCAGGCCGCTGCCAAGTAGCAGGACCCGGAGCCGGCTCTCCTGCGGGGACGCCGCGCCAGCGTCGCTGGCCAGCAGAACCGTGTGCAGCTGGTCGATACCGGGCCACCCCGGCCGATCCGTTGCGAAGGCGGCGAGCCCGCTCTTCGTGATCAGCTTCGCGGCGAGCATCGCGTCGACGGCGACCACCGCTTCGACGACCGGCAGCCTCCGCCCCAGGTCGAAGGCGGTGCGCTCGGCCGAGGTGAACGAAACGCCCGCCCGTTCGGTCGCGTCGTAGGGCGGAAGCGGAGACCGTACGATCGCGAGACCGTCCGGCGCCCGGAGGCGCGTGCTCAGCGGGACGGTCACCTCGACGGGCCCGTCACGGACGAGGACGCCGGCGCCCCAGAGGCCGGCCGCCGAGCGGCCGCTGATCGCGCCGCGGCCACGGAGGTGCAGGCCGGCCGCAAGGCACCGCGTGCGGTGGTCGAGCGCCAGGCCCGACCAGACGTAGACGTCGGGTAGGAGGCGGCACCACGTGTCGCCTTGGAGCTGGCGGCGGGTGAGCAGCCCGGCGGCGACGGCCGCGGTGCCGGCGAACGGAGCGGTCGTCAGCTCGCGGGGAACGGCGATCGTCCGGGGCATCGGGACAGGATCGGCGAGTCACCGGTGCTGCGGAAGGACGACTTTCGTGGCTGTGGACAACCGGGTGGTCTTCCACAGGTGACCCGGACCCGCGGCCATGACGGCGCCGCCTACGATTGGCGGTCATGGCGCGTGTGCTCACTCCCCGTGCGGAAGATTTTCCCCGCTGGTACCAGGATGTCATCGCAAAGGCCGAGCTGGCCGACAACGGCCCGGTGCGCGGCACGATGGTCATCCGGCCCACCGGGTACGCCATCTGGGAGCGCATGGTCGACGAGATGGACGCCCGCATCAAGGCGGCCGGCTCGCAGAACGCCTACTTCCCGCTCTTCATCCCGGAGAGCTACCTGCGCCGCGAGGCCGAGCACGTCGAGGGCTTCTCGCCGGAGCTGGCGGTCGTGACCCACGGCGGCGGAAAGCAACTGAGCGAACCGGTTGTCGTGCGGCCGACGAGTGAGACGGTCATCGGCGAGTTCATGGCCAAGTGGGTCAGCAGCTACCGCGACCTGCCGCTGCTGCTCAACCAGTGGGCCAACGTGGTGCGGTGGGAGCTGCGGCCGCGGGTCTTCCTGCGCACGTCGGAGTTCCTCTGGCAGGAGGGGCACACCGCGCACGCCACCGAGGCCGACGCCCGCGCGTACGCCCGCCGGATCCTGCACGACGTGTACGAGGACTTCATGGTCAACATCCTCGCGATCCCGGTCGTCGTCGGGCGGAAGACGGCCCGGGAGCGGTTCGCCGGCGCGACGAACACGTACACGCTCGAGGGCATGATGGGCGACGGCAAGGCCCTGCAGATGGGCACCAGCCACGAGCTCGGCCAGAACTTCGCGAAGGCGTTCCAGATCGAGTACTCCAGCAGGGAAGGCGGCCGCGAGCTCGCCTGGACCACCTCGTGGGGCTCGTCGACCCGCATGCTCGGCGGCATGATCATGTGCCACGGCGACGACAACGGCCTCCGCGTGCCGCCGCAGGCGGCCGCCGTTCAAGCGGTGGTCACGGTCGTCAAGGACGGAGACCAGGTTCTTGCGACGGCGAACAAGCTCCGTGACGCGCTGAGCGACGCCGGGGTGCGCGTGATCCTCGACGACCGGGTCGACACGCCGTTCGGCCGGCGCGCCGTCGACGCCGAGCTCAAGGGCTACCCGGTGCGGGTCGAGGTCGGCCCGCGCGACCTGGGCCAGGGCAACGTCACGCTCGTGACGCGGTACAACGGGACGAAGACCCCGCTGCCGCTCGACCAGGCCGTCGACGCGGTGACCGCCGCGCTTCACACCGCGCAGGAGAGCCTGCTCACCGAGGCCCGCACGCGGCGCGAGGAGAACACCGCCGAGGTGTCGACGGTCGACGAGGCGATCGAGGCCAGCGGCGCGGGCTGGGCCCGGCTGCCGTGGAGCGCGGTCGGCGTCGAGGGGGAGAACAAGGCGAACCAGCAGGGCGTCACCGTCCGCTGCCTCACCCGGGAGGACGGCACCGTGCCCGACTCCGAAGACGAACCGGGCCTCGTCGCCTACCTCGCGCGGGCGTACTAGGCGCATGGCGTTCGCGCCGGGCACGCCCGCGCTGCGGCGGCACTACATGCGCGGGCACGAGCTCAGCCGCGTGTGGGTGGGGCACGTCGCGGCCGACGACGAGCAGGGCCTGTGGCTGTACTTCGCCACGGGCAGTGCGTGGCGCAACCTGGGCGCGGCCGACGGCCGCACCTTCCGCGAGGTGCCGTTCCGGCACTGGGGACGCGTGGAGCACGCGCTCTACGACGGCGTCTGGAACGGCGACGTGCTCATGCTCCACCCGCCGGACGCGCCCTACTCGGTGTGGACGTTCTTCACGGCCGGCAGGCACTCGTCCTGGTACGTCAACCTGGAGCGGCCCGGCGTCCGCTGGCGCAACGACGACGGCCTCGTCGGCCTCGACACCGTCGACTACGACCTCGACATCGTGGTCGCGCCCGACCGGACCTGGCGGTGGAAGGACGAGGACGAGTTCCTCGACCACCTCGCGGTCCCCGAGAACTACTGGTGCGACGACGAGGCCGCCGTGCGGGCGTCCGGCGCCGACGTGGTCAAGCTCATCGAGGCCGGCGCCTTCCCGTTCGACGGCACGCGGGCCGACTTCCGGGCGGACCCCACCTGGACCGTGCCGACGACGATCCCGGCCGGGTGGGACCGGCCCCGCGCGTGGTGACCCGGTTCCGGCCGGGCCAGCTGCTGGCCCACCGGCACTTCACCCACAAGGACCTGGTGTGGGTACCGCTGGTCCGGGTGGTCTCCGACGACGAGCGCGGGCTGCTCATGTGGATGCCGCACGGCACGCCGATGATGCGCGAGGTGACGCTCGACGGCCGCGGCCCGCGTGGCATGCCGTTCAGCGACTGGCTCCGCGAGCCCAAGCACATGGTCGGCGACATCCACCGGGGGCCGAACATCCTCAAGCTCGTGCCGCCCGACTCGTCGCACTCGGTGTGGTGGCTGTTCCGTCCACCGGGCATCTTCGCCGCCTGGTACGTCAACCTGGAGCGGCCCATCGCGCGGTGGGACGACGGCGCCGTGGCCGGCATCGACACCACCGACTTCGACCTCGACATCTGGGTGTGGCCCGACCGCCGGTGGCAGTGGAAGGACGAGCACGAGCTCGCGGAGCGCCTCGGCTTCCCCGACCACTACTGGGTGAGCGACCCCGACGCGGTGTGGGCCGAGGGCCGCCGCGTGATCCCGAAGATCGAGGCGGGCGACTTCCCGTTCGACGGCACCTGGACCGACTTCACCCCCGACCCGGGCTGGGAGATACCGGACCGGATGCCGGAGGGGTGGGACCGGCCGCGGGTCGGCTGACGACCTGCACCGAGCCGTACCGCCCGTTGACCCGCCAGTCGCCCTCGAGGTCCGTCACGCTGTTCTCGTCGACGCCCACCAGGACGTCGGACTTCAGCGTGCGCAGCGCGACGATCGCGGCGTCGAGCGGCGGGACCGTCGACGCGAACGGGGTCGCGATGGGCCACCGGAGGTCGCCGACCAGCCGGCGGTAGTTGAGGTCGCCCTTGAAGACCAGCACGTCGGCCGCGCCGAACAGGTCCGGCGGTGCCTCGTGGAACGGCAGCGGCGCGCAGAAGAACGGATGCGTGGCCACCACGAACCGGCCCTCCGCCGCGGCCGTGTGCAGGCGGGTGGCGAGGTCGGTGGCCCGCCCACCGGCCGACGCCAGCGCACGCAGGCACTTCACCAGGTCGGTGGTCGTGGCGTCGGAGACGTAGTACGGGTGGGGCTTGAGGTGCACGGTCACCTCGTCGACCCCGCCACCGGCCAGGAGCCAGTCGACCAGCCCGAGGTCGGCGAGCAGCTCCTTGCCGGCGTTGTCGGCGACAAGGCCCACGCGCGGGGCGCCGGTGAGTACCGATAGAGCGTCGTCTGTCTGGTCGACCACCAGGTGCGCGGCCGGGCCGATCGCGGAGCCGAGCTGGAAGCCGAGGTCCGCCTGGTTGCCCCAGAGCGCGGCGAGCAGCCGCTCGGCGGGGGTCAGGTCCGGGAGGTCCAGCGACGCCGAGGCCAGGTCGGCGTCCTTCAGGAACGCGAAGAGGTCGAACCCGGCCCACGGACCGTCGGGCGTGAAGTACCCGATCGCCTCCAGCAGGCGGCGGTAGAACACGCTCTCCGCCGCGAGGAACGGCGTGCCGAGCCATTCGGGGGTCAGGGTCTCGTGGAGAAGCTCATCGAGCGCCGTGCGCGTCGACGGCGGGAACGGGTGGGCCTCCACGAGGCTGGCGAACATCGCCGGATGGCGCTCGTGCCACACGTGCCAGGGAAGCGTGCCGGGCACGTTGCTGAGGATCGGCTCCACCGCAGCAGGTTAGCGGGCGCGGGTCGCGCCGGAGGAGGAAGATCGTGCTCATGGCGTCACTTCGAAAGCTCCTCGAGGCCCCGACCCCGGCGGACCTCGCCGCGATCGACCCCCGCTCGACCCCGGGCCTGCCGAAGGCGGCCCGCAAGGCCGCCGACCCGAAGGCCTGGTCGGCCGCGGAGCTCGCCACGCTCGGCACCGAGCTGGCCGGGCTGCAGGAGCGCATGTACGCCTCGACCCGCGAGAACGGCAACCAGCGGCTGCTCATCGTGCTGCAGGCGATGGACGCCGGTGGCAAGGACGGCCTGGTGCGGCACGTCGGCGGCGCGTTCAACCCGCTCGGGCTCGAGGTGACCAGCTTCAAGGCGCCGACCAAGGAGGAGCTCCGGCACCACTTCCTGTGGCGGATCCGCAACCGGCTGCCCGAGTCCGGACACGTCGGCATCTTCAACCGCTCCCACTACGAGGACGTGTTGATCGTGCGGGTGCACGACCTCGTGCCGGAGACCGAGTGGCGGGGGCGGTACGACGAGATCAACGCGTTCGAGCGGGACCTCGTGAACGACGGCGTGATCCTGGTCAAGATCATGCTGCACATCTCGCCGACCGAGCAGCTCGCCCGGCTACGGGAACGGCTCGAGGATCCGACCAAGTTCTGGAAGTACAACCCGGCCGACGTCGACGAGCGGGCCCGGTGGGACGACTACCGGGTCGCCTACACCGAGGCGCTCACGCGGTGCTCGGAGGCGGCGCCGTGGTACGTGGTGCCGGCCGACCGGAAGTGGTACCGCAACTGGGCGGTCGCGAGCCTGCTCGTCGAGATCCTGTCGGCGGAGAACCCGCAGTACCCGCCGGCGACCTTCGACCTGGCGGCCGAGAAGAAGCGCCTCGGCTGAGTCGCCTGGCTTCCTCCCGGGCCGGCGGGCCCGAAAGGAGGTGGGTGTGGCACAATTACCGGCTGGAATCCGGCACACGTCCGCGCCCTCTAACCCGGGCGTGTCGCCACCCATGAGCGAGCAGGTCACATGTCCCCACGTGACGACCCGCACGGCTCAGCCTCGAAACGTAGGAGCAGTATCACCGTGGCCGTACGCATCCGGCTTCTGCGGATGGGCAAGATCCGCAACCCGCAGTACCGCATCGTCGTCGCCGACTCGCGCACCAAGCGCGACGGGCGCGCGATCGAGGAGATCGGGATCTACCACCCGAAGGAGGAGCCCTCGCGCATCGAGGTCAAGTCCGACCGGGTGCAGCACTGGCTCAGCGTCGGCGCCCAGCCGAGCGAGCCGGTTCGGGCGATCCTGTCGAAGACCGGCGACTGGCAGAAGTTCAAGGGCCTGCCGGCGCCCACCGAGCCGCTGAAGGTGGCGGCCGCCCGTGCCGACCGCACGGCGATCTACGAGGCCGAGGCGCAGGCCGCCGCCGGCGTCGAGGGCGGCAAGGCGATGAAGAAGGCCGAGCCCACGAAGAAGGCCGAGCCGAAGAAGGCCGACGCCAAGAAGGCGGAAACGGTCGAGGAGAAGAAGGCCGAGGAGACCCCGGTCGCCGCCGCCGAGGAGCCTGCCGGTGCCAGCGCCGACCAGGCGAGCTGAGGCAGGGTCGGCGCGCCGCGCCGACGTCCTGCGTCCGGCCCTCGAACACCTGGTCAAGGGGATCGTCCACAACCCCGACGACGTCCGGGTACGCATGATCGACTCACGCCGTGGCCAGCGCCTCGAGGTGCGCGTGCACCCCGAGGACCTGGGCACGGTGATCGGGCGCGGCGGCCGCACGGCCAAGGCGCTGCGCCAGGTCATCGGCTCGATCGGCGGGCGCGGGGTGCGCGTCGACATCATGGACTCGTACTAGTCGCATGCTGCTCGTCGTCGGCGAGATCGTGCGCCCGCACGGGGTGCGCGGTGAGGTCGTGGTCGACGTGCGTACCGACGAGCCGGGTGAACGGTTCGCGCCCGGGACGGTGCTGGTCACCGACCCGGGCCCGGCCGGCCCGCTCACGGTCGAGTACGCCAAGCCGCACCTCGGCAGGCTGATCGTCGCGTTCGAGGGCGTCGAGGACCGCGACGGGGCCGAGACCCTGCGCCGGGTCCAGCTGTGCGTCGACTCCGACGACATCCCGCTGCCCGACGACCCCGACGAGTTCCTCGACCACCAGCTGATCGGGCTCACCGCGGTCGACCCCGCCGGCGAGAAGATCGGCGAGGTCGTGCGCATCGACCACGGCCCGGCCCACGACATGCTCGTGCTGAGCCGCCCCGACGGGCGGACCTCCCTGGTGCCGTTCGTCAGCGCCATGGTGCCCGAGGTCGACCTGGCCGGCGGCCGCCTGGTGATGACGCTGCCCGAGGGCCTGCTCGACCTCTAATGAAGATCGACATCCTCTCCATCTTTCCGGAGTACTTCTCGCCGCTCGACCTGTCGCTGATCGGGCGGGCGCGCTCCGCCGGGCTGTTGCGCGTCGACGTGCACGACCTCCGCCGGTGGACGCACGACGTGCACCGCACGGTCGACGACACCCCGTACGGCGGCGGGCCCGGCATGGTGATGCGGCCCGAGCCCTGGGGCGAGGCGCTCGACTCGCTGGTCTCCGACGACTCCGTACTGGTGGTGCCGTCTCCCGCCGGGGAACCGTTCACGCAGGCCGTCGCGGGCGAGCTCGCACGCGCGTCCCACATGGTCTTCGCCTGTGGGCGGTACGAGGGCATCGACCAACGTGTGATCGACCACTTCTCCGGGAGGGAGATCTCTCTCGGCGACTACGTGCTCTTCGGCGGCGAGGTGGCGGTGCTCGCGATCGTGGAGGCGGTGGCGCGCCTGATCCCCGGCGTGCTCGGCAACGCCGACTCGCTGGTGGAGGAGTCGCACACCGACGGGCTGCTCGAGGCGCCCGTGTACACCAAGCCGGCGTCGTGGCGCGCTCACGAGGTCCCGGAGATCCTGCGCTCGGGTGACCACGGCCGCATCGCACGGTGGCGCCGCGACCGGTCCCTGGAGCGGACGGCCCGGCGGCGGCCCGATCTGCTCGACCCCGATGCTTTGTCGCCGCGTGATCTCGCGGCCCTCACCGAGGCCGGATTTCCGGATACCGGGGATGGTGTGGCAAAGTAGTGAGGTTCCCTGATGACCTGTTGCGCGCTTCGGCGCGCCCGCGAGCCGCGAGGAAGTACACGCGATGAACACGCTCGATGCCCTGGACGCCGCGTCGCAGCGCACCGACATCCCGGCCTTCCGGGCCGGCGACACCGTCAAGGTGCACGCGCGGGTTGTCGAGGGAAGCCGGTCCCGGGTGCAGATCTTCCAGGGTGTGGTGATCCGCCGGCAGGGTTCCGGGCTGCGCGAGACCTTCACGGTCCGCAAGGTCACCGGTGGCGTCGGCGTTGAGCGGACGTACCCGATCAACAGCCCCGGCGTCGACCGCATCGAGATCGTCACCCGTGGTGACGTTCGGCGGGCGAAGCTCTACTACCTCCGTGACCTTCGCGGCAAGGCCGCCAAGATCAAGGAGAAGCGCGAGAAGGTCCGCGGCTAGTTCTCCCGCTCGCGGGGCGCTTTAAATATCGTCCGGGCGGGATACCCTTTTCTTCAATGGACCCATATCCCGGCGAGCGCGCCCCCCGGGCGTCGCAGGCGCCACGGCGGTACACGAGCGGCGGTGCCGGTGGCACCTCCGCCACCGCCCGTGGCCGTGCCTGGGAAGGTTCGCCTGAGCTGCGCGGTCCCGCCGGTTCGCGGGTGTACGGGCGCGACGACCGTCCGCGCCGGGCCACCGCCTCCGAGCGGGCCCGGCGCGAGCCCCTCCGGCCTCCTGGCAGTCCCGGCACCGCGCGGGTCGTGAGCACCGACCCGGATCCCGAGTTCGACGCTCCGCCCCCGCCGATCTGGCGCCGGCGGGGCCGCCGGCGGCGGGCGATGCCCCTGTGGCAGGAACTGCCGCTGCTGCTCGTGGTGGCGTTCTGCCTCGCGGTGCTGATCCGCACGTTCCTGCTGCAGGCGTTCTTCATCCCGTCGTCGTCGATGGAGACCACGCTGCTGGTCGGCGACCGGGTGCTGGTCAACAAGATCGTGTACGACATGCGCGACCCCACGCGCGGCGAGGTCATCGTCTTCCGGGGCACCAACCGGTGGGCACCCGAGGCGCGGGCGGCGCAGGGGAGCGGCTTCCTCGCGAAGGTCAGCGGCACAGCCGGCGACCTGGTGGGTCTGAGCCAGCCCGGCGAGAAGGACTTCATCAAGCGCGTCATCGGCCTGCCGGGCGACACCGTCGAGTGCTGCGACGAGCAGGGCCGGGTGCTCGTCAACGGCGAGCCGCTCGACGAGAAGGCCTACCTCCCCGAGGAGATGGACTCGCCGCTCGACGCGCCGCCCACGCCGGGCGCCTGTGGGCCGCGCCAGTTCGACCCGGTGACGGTCCCGGCCGGCGAGCTGTTCGTGATGGGCGACTACCGCGGGGTGTCGCAGGACTCCCGGTGCCAGGGCCCGGTGCCGATCGAGAACGTCATCGGTCGGGCCATCGCGGTGGCCTGGCCGAGCAGCCGGTGGCACGGCCTCCCGGCGCTGACCTCTTTCGAGGGAACGACTACCGCGAGCGGACCCCTTCCGGTCAGGAAGGAATCCGACACCGGGGCCGGGTGGGTGCTGGTGGTGCCGATCCTCGCAGGTTTGGTCATACCGGCGCGTTCCCGGCGGACGTGGTGGCCGCAGCAGCGTAGGCTTCTGGAGTGATTGACGAGTCGTCCTCCACCCGGCGCCGTGGCAGCTTCTGGCGCGAGCTTCCGATGCTGCTGATCGTCGCCATCGTGGTCGCCGTGGTGGTGCGGGCCTTCGTCCTCCAGACGTTCTACATTCCGTCGGAGTCGATGGAGAAGACTCTCCTCATCAACGACCGGGTGCTCGTCAACAAGCTGATCTACAACTTCCGATCGCCGCACCGGGGCGAGGTCATCGTCTTCGAAGCGCCGTCGAACTGGCGCAGCGGCACCGCCGACGAAGACTTCATCAAGCGGGTCATCGGCATCCCCGGCGACCGCATCGTCTGCTGCGACGAACAGCAGCGCCTGGTGATCAACGGGCATTCGCTCGACGAGCCGTACATCTACTCGTCCGACGATGGCGTGGTCGACCTGGCCAGTGAGCAGCCGTTCGACATCGTGGTGCCCAAGGGCCGGTACTGGATGATGGGCGACCACCGGTCGCACTCCAGCGACTCGCGGGAACGGTACGTCCGCGACGGCGACCTCACGGGCGCCACCATTCCCGAGGACGCGATCGTGGGACGCGCATTCGTGATCTTCTGGCCGGTGGGCAGAGCCACCTGGCTCACGGTGCCGAACACCTTCGACAAGGTGCCCGATCCGAAGTAGTCGGCGTCCGCGCGTAGGCTGATCCGGTCATGTCCGAATCATCGGTGATCGAGCGTCGGGCGGCGCGGGTGCTCGTGGTCGACGCGGCCGGTCGGGTCCTCATGCTCCAGGGTTTCGATCCGGCGGATCCGGGCCGGCGGTACTGGTTCACCGTCGGCGGCGGCCTGGAGCCGGGCGAGTCGGTGGCGGAGGCCGCGGTGCGGGAACTGTTCGAGGAGACCGGGCTTCAGATCACGGTGGACCGCCTGGGCGCGCCCGTCTGGAGCGACGTCACCGAGTTTCCGTTCGACGGGCGGCGGTACCGCCAGGAGCAGCAGTGGTTCCTCGTGCGGGTGCCTTCTCTTTCGGTGGACCGGTCGGGCTTCGACGCGATCGAGCGCGCGACGGTCTCCGATGTGGCGTGGTGGTCTCTGTCGGACTTCGCGACGTCCCGGGACGCGTACTATCCGCCGGATCTGCCGTCGTTGCTGCGCCGTCTGGGGGTGGTGTGAATGCTGGCTCCGCCACGGACGATCGTGCACCGCGAAGGCGGCCTGTACGCACTGGAGCGGGCGTTGCAGCGGCGCGGGTTCCGGCACGTGGCCGGTGCCGACGAGGCCGGCCGGGGCGCCTGCGCCGGTCCCCTGGTGGTCGGCGCCGTGGTGCTGCCCGAGGGCAGGCGCGGGGAGATCGACGGTCTCACCGACTCGAAGCTTCTGTCGGCGCCGGTGCGGGAGCAGCTGTACGCGGAGGTCGTCGCGCGGGCGCTCGCCTGGTCGGTGGTGATCATCGAGCCCGGTGAGGTCGACGGCACCGGCCTGCACGTCTGCAACCTGGCCGGGATGCGGCGGGCGCTGGCGTCGCTGTCGGTGACGCCGTCCTACGTGCTGACCGACGGCTTCCCGGTGCCGGGGATCACGGCGCCGGGGCTCGCCGTGTGGAAGGGCGACCAGGTCGCGGCCTGTGTGGCGGCGGCGAGCATAGTGGCCAAGGTCACCCGGGACCGGATCATGGTGGACCTGCACTCGCGGTGGCCGGCCTACGGTTTCGACGAGCACAAGGGGTATGCCACGCCGGAGCACTCGGCCGCCCTGAAGTCGCACGGGCCGTGCCCCGTGCACCGGTTCTCGTATGCGAACGTGGCGGCGTGCACGGATGCGGCCGAGCTACCGCCGGCGGTTCGGCGACGGGTGCGGGGAGGTACCGTGGCTGTCGCCGGCGTTGCCGCGCGTACCCAGCTCGTGCTGGGAGAGAATGTCGGCATGGAGGGCGGTTCAACATGAGCGCAGAGGATCTCGAAAAGTACGAGACCGAGATGGAGCTGCAGCTCTACCGGGAGTACCGCGACATCGTCCGCCAGTTCGCGTACGTGGTGGAGACCGAGCGGCGGTTCTATCTCGCGAACCAGGTCAACATGCACGTGCGCAACTCCGACGGCGAGGTCTACTTCGAGGTCGAGATGCACGACGCGTGGGTGTGGGACATGTATCGCCCGGCCCGCTTCGTGAAGAACGTTCGCGTGATGACCTTCAAGGACGTCAACGTGGAGGAGCTCGAGAAGCCCGAGATCTCGTTGCCTGACAGCGGGTTCTCCGGGTAGCACGCCCGGGCGTGTGGGCCGGGGTCGTCCACATGCCAACGTGGCTGTCCACAGGGGACGGGGTCGTCGTTGTGGGCGGGGGCCTGTGGGTCGAGGCTCGGTGTATGCGGGTCCTGGGTGTGGTTCTGGCGTTTCTCCTTCTTCTTGCCGCTCCTGCGCTGGTGGCGCGGGCGGCGCCTGCTCCGGTTGCCGGGTTCGGGTGGCCGCTCGATGGCGCGCCCACGGTGGTGCGGCGGTTCGACCCACCGCCCGAGCCGTGGCTGGCCGGGCACCGGGGTGTCGATCTGGCCGGGTCGCCCGGGTCGCCGGGTGCGGCGGTGCTGGCGGCCGGAGCGGGAACCGTGGCCTTCGCCGGCACCGTGGCCGGTCGGGGTGTGGTGAGCGTCAGCCACCCCAACGGTCTACGCACGACGTACGAGCCCGTCGACGCGGCGGTGCGCGCCGGTGAACCGGTCGGCCGGGGCACCCGGCTCGGTACGCTGGCCGCCGGTCACGCGGGCTGCCCGGTTGCGGCGTGCCTGCACTGGGGCCTCCGCCGCGGCGACACGTACCTCGATCCGCTGCTGCTGCTCGGGTTCGGCCGCGTCCGGCTGCTGCCGCTGGGTTCGGCTACAGCGACTTGAGGAACGCGGGGAGGCGCTCGGCCAGCCGGTCGTACTCGTCGGCGAGGTTGTAGATGTTGGCCGAGAGCCGCAGGAAGCCGCGGTTGCGCCAGCTGCTGACCTGCACCTCGGTCTGGAGCTCGTCGGCGATGCGGCGGCGCAGCAGCATCGCGTCATCGGGCGTCGAGGCGATGCCGGCCGGTAGCGGCACGATGCGCATCGGCAGCGCGCCGCTGCCGGGCGTGCCTTCGGCCGGGCTGCCGGGTGTGCCGCTGGCCGGCCTGCCGCGCGTGCCGGTGCTGGTGGGTGCGGTGCCGGTGGGTGCGGTGCCGGTGGGCGGGCCCGTCGGGGTCGGGAGCGAGTCGGGGGTGTGGCCGAGGGCGGCTCCGACCGTCGCCTGTGCGTAGGCGGCGAGGGCGGCGTTGTGGTGGCGGACCCGGTCGAGCCCCAGCGTGCGCAGCACGTAGGTGCCCACGGGCGCGGCGAGCCACGCGGTCGGGTCGGTGACGCCGGAGAACTCGAGGCTGCCCGGGAAGCCTTCGGCTTCGCGCCACGACACCACCGGCGTGCGCACCCGGCCGCGCCAGCGGGCGGCGACGTGCAGGAGCGCGGTGCCGCGCGGGGCGTAGGCCCACTTGTGCAGGTTGCCGACCCAGAACTCGGCCGGTGCCGGGTTGCTGATCACGCCCGGTGCGTGCGCGGCGTCGACGAACATCGGGACGCCGGTGCCGCGCAGCGCCGCGTGTACGGCGGCCACGGGCATGAGCCGCGCGGTCGGTGACGTGATGAGGTCGAGTGCCACGAGCCGGGTGCGGCCGCTCATGGCGGCGCGGAGCGCCGCGACCACGTCGTCGTCGGTGGCGTCGAGGCGGATCGGCACTTCGCGGACCAGCGCGCCGGTTTCGCGGCAGGCGCGTTCGATGGCCATGGCTACGGCGCCGTACCGGTGGTCGGTGGTGAGGATCTCGTCGCCGCGGGCGAGGTCGAGCGAGCCGAGCACGATGGAGACGCCGGTGGTGGCGTTGGGGATCACGGCGCAGCCGTCGGGGTCGAGGCCGACGAACGTGGCCAGGTGGCGGCGGGCCGCGGTGACCCGGTCGTCGAGGGCGCCGCCGGCGAAGAACCTGACCGGGTTGGCTTCCATCTCGTCGCGGAGCCGCTGCTGGGCCCGCTGGACGGGCACCGGCACGGCACCGAACGAGCCATGGTTGAGGTGGCTGACCGCCGGGTCGAGGCTGAACAGGAGCCGGGCACCGGGTACCGGCTCGGGCGGCGTCACGGTCAGCACACCTGATCTTACGCCCGGGGATGTGCCTGCCGGTACGCCGAGCGGAGCCGCTCGATCGACACGTGCGTGTAGATCTGCGTGCTGGACAGCGACGCGTGCCCGAGCAGTTCCTGCACGCTGCGCAGGTCGGCCCCGCCCTCGAGCAGGTGTGTGGCCGCCGCGTGCCGCAGCCCGTGCGGGCTGGTGTGCGGCAACCCCGCGGCGGCCGCCGCCCGCGCCACGATCCGGCGCACCACCGTCGGATTGAGCCGCCCACCCTTGGCACCGAGCAGGAGCGCGTCACCGCTTCCCGGGGTGACGAACGTCGGCCGCCCCCGGCGCAGCCACGCCTCGAGCGCCCGCTCGGCCGGCACACCGTAGGGGACCGCCCGCTCCCGCGCGCCCTTGCCGAATACGCGCAGGACCCGGCGCGACCGGTCGACGTCACCGAGATCGAGACCGCACAGCTCGGCCACCCGGATGCCGGCCGCGTACAGGAGCTCGAGGATCGCGTGATCGCGCAGCGCGGTCGCCGTCTCCTCGGCACTGGCCGCGGCGGCCACCTCACCGACCGGGCCGCCGGCAGAGGCGGTGTCGGTGGGTGTGGTGGTGTTGGTGGGCGTGGCGATGGGGGTCTGTCGAGCGGCGCGGGTGGGCGTGGTGGCGCGGGTCTGCGGAGCGGCGCGGGTGGGCGTGGCGGCGGGGGTCTGCGACGCGGCGGGGGTGGGTGTGCCGGCGCGCGTGGCCGCCGGTGGTTCGAGTAGCCCGGCGACCTGGTCGGCGCGGAGCACGTTGGGCAGGTCTCGGTGGGGTTTCGGGCTGGCCAGGCGCTGGCCGGGGTCGTCGCCGGTCAGGCCGGACCGGTGGGCCCACGCCGTGAACGTGCGGGCCGCCGCGGCACGGCGGGCCAGTGTGGTGCGGGCGGCGCCGGTGGTGCGTAGGCGGGCCAGCCAGCTGCGGAGGGTCAGCAGGTCGAGGTCGGCCGGGGTGGTGGCGCCCATGCGGGACGCGTGGTCCAGGAGCGAGACCACATCGCCCAGGTAGGCGCGCACGGTGTGCGCCGACCGGTTCAGCTCGGCGGCCAGGTGGACCCCGAACGCGTCGACCGCCGTGCGCATCGCCTCCGGCAGCTCGGCGTGCCGGTCCTCCGTGGTACCCACGCCATGGACGGTCACCCGCCGGCACGCGGGAGTCAAGCGGGCCGCGCCAACCGGTAGCCGTCGTCGATCACCTCCACGTGGCCGAGCGTCACCAGCAGCGGCAGGGACCGGCGCGCGTCACGTCCACTCACCCCGGCCGCCGCGGCGATCTCCTCCGCGGTCAGCGGCCGGCGCATGGGCACGCCCTCGAGCACCTGCCGGGCCATCGGGTCGAGCCGGTCGTGGGGACGCTCGGGCGTCACCGGCAGCGGAGCGAGGTCGACGCCGATGCGCCCCACCTCCTCGATGACGTGCGCCACCGACGCCACCGCCCGCGTGCCCTCCACCCGCAGCTCCTCGTGGCAGCCGACCGACATGGCCGACGTCACCGGCCCCGGCACCACCAGCGTCGGACGCCCCAGCAGCCGGGCGCGGCCCAGCGTCTGCCGCGCGCCGCTGCGGTGCGCCGCCTCGACGAGCACCGTGCCCGCCGACGCCGCGGCGATGACACGGTTGCGGATCAGGAAGCGGAGCTTGTACGGCGGAGCGTCGGGCGGCCACTCGCTGACGACCAGACCCTCCTCGCCGATCCGCTCGAACATCGCCGTGTGGCTGACCGGATAGGGCCGGTTGATCCCGCACGCGAGCACCGCCACCGTCACGCCCCCACCCGCCAGGGCGGCCCGGTGCGCGGCGCCGTCGATACCGAGCGCCCCACCCGACACCACGGTCCAGCCGCTCTCGGCCAGACCACCGGCGAGATCACCGGCGACGTAGGCGCCGTACTCGCTGGCGGCCCGCGCCCCGACGACCGCCACCGAACGCTCGAACGCCTGGTCGAGCCGGTGCGGCCCGCGTACCCACAACGCCAGCGGCGGGTCGGTGTCGCGGTCGGCCACCTGCCCCGTGTAGCCCCGGCTGATCCGGATCAGGTCGGCGAACCGGGCCGGCCACTCCTCGTCGACCGGGCAGACGATCCGCACCCCCAACCGGTCGGCGTCGGCCAGCAGCCGGTGGCCGAACTCCTCGACGGCCGCGACGGTCAACGGCCGGCCCAACCGGGTGGCGGCCGCGCCGACCAGCTGCTCGGACACGCGCTCCGCGCACAGCGCCTCCGTCGCCACGAACGGGCCGGCCCGGCGCACGACCTGCCCGAGCTCGCGGTTGCCCGGCTCGACGATCGCGCTCAGCCCAGCCCAGAGCGCCCGTTCGGTGGTCATCGTGTTCCCCTTCGCAGGTCGAGGGCCTCGCAGACGTCGGCCAGTTCGGGATGCGCGCGACCGTCGAGGTCGCACATGGTCCACGCGACGCGCAGGACCCGGTCGTGACCGCGCGCCGAGATCAGGCCGCGGTCGAGGTCTTTCGCCAGCGGTGCGCTGACGACGCGCGGAAGCCGGTACCGGGCGTCGCGCAGCGTCCGTGACGGCACGCCCGCGTTGGTGGCGCCCCACCGCTCCGCGGCCGCCGCACGGGCGCCGGCGACCCGCGAGGCCACCGCCTCCGACGACTCGCCCGCCTCGTCGCCGAGCACCGCCTCGGGCCGGGCGGGGGAGAGCTTCACCTGCAGGTCAATGCGGTCGAGCAGCGGCCCGGACAGCCGGCTCAGATACCGGCGACGTGCCAGCGGCGAGCACTCGCAGTACTGGTCGCCGCCGGGCCGCGCGCACGGGCAGGGGTTCGACGCGAGCACCAGCTGCACCCGGGCGGGAAAGACCGTCTCGGCCCGGGACCGGCTGATCCGCACCACGCCCTCCTCCAGCGGCTGCCGGAGCGCCTCCAGGGCCGCCGGGCTGAACTCGGGCGCCTCGTCCATGAACAGGACGCCGTGGTGGGCCCGGCTCAACGCACCCGGCCGGCCCACCCCCGACCCGCCACCGACCAGCGCGGCCACCGACGTGGTGTGGTGGGGCGCCTGGAACGGCGGCTGGCGGATCAGCGGGCTCTCCTCCGGCAGCGCGCCGGCCAGCGAGTGCACCGCGGTGACCTCCAGCGCCGCCTCGTCGGACAGCGGCGGCAGCACGGTGGGCAGCCGCTGCGCCAGCATGGTCTTGCCGGCACCCGGAGGGCCGAACAGCGCCAGGTTGTGCCCACCGGCCGCGGCCAGTTCGACGGCGCGCCGGCCCCGGTCCTGGCCCAGGACGTCGGCGAGGTCGAGGCCGTCGACGTCGGCGTCGGGTCCGGGGGAGGGCGGGTCGAGGAGTGGACCGTCGCAGCGGAGAAAACCGATGAGCCGGGCGAGCGTGTCGGTGGCCCGCACCACGATTCCCGGGACCAGGGCCGCCTCGGCGGCGTTCTCCGCCGGCACCACCGCGTAGCGCAGACCGTTTCGCATCGCGGCCACTACTGCCGGCAGGACGCCGCGGACCGGGCGGACCGTGCCGTCGAGGCCGAGTTCGCCGATGAGGACGGCCTCGCGCAGCGGGTCGGCCGGGATGGCGCCGGCGGCGGCCAGGAGGGACGCGGCCACCGCCAGGTCGAAGGAGGAGCCGTGCTTCGGGAGGTGCGCGGGAAGCAGGTTCACGGTCAGGCGGCGTTGGGGCCACTCCTCACCGGAGTTGACCACCGCCGCCCGTACACGGTCGCGGGCCTGGGTGAGGGCGGCGTCGGGGAGACCGGTGACCACGAGCGACGGCAGGCCGGCGGCCACGTCGGACTCGACGACGACCATCTGGCCGACCATCCCCACCAGGGCGACCGCCCGGACCTGTGCGTAGCCCATCAGAACGCCGCCCGCAGGTGCTCGACCAGCGCCGGCCCGCGGCGTGGACGCATCACGCTGATCACGTCGAAGCGGACCTCGACCTCGTAGCCGGGATGCTCGGAGAGCCAGATGGCCGCGAGCCGGCGCAGCCGCAGGCGTTTGGTGGCCACGACGGCTTCGGCCGGCGGGCCGAACCCGCGGTCGCGGCGGGTCTTCACCTCGACGAAGACGAGCGTTCCGGCCTCACGCGCGACGATGTCGACCTCGCCGTCGGGGCACCGCCAGTTGCGGGCGAGCACCTGCATGCCCGCCACGTGGACCAGGTACTCGACGGCGCGGCGTTCGCCGTACGCGCCGACCGCTCTGCTCGCCAGTGACATGGGCCGACGATCGCGGGCCGGGGAGGTCGGGACAACGGGAACATGATCGAACTGTGGACAGCGAGGGTGCCTGTGGACGGGCACCCGCGAAGCGTCCTGATCTGTTATGGCGGACCCGGGAAGTGAAACGCGTCACTTCTTGGCACGAGATTGGGATTTATGTACGTAGGCCCCGTTCCTACTGTCAGTACCAGGTAGATGACACAAAAGCGCAGAGCGGCGGCACTCGGAGCACCCCGGGTGCCGCTGTGTCATGTCGGATGATCAGAGGGCAATCAACATCCCGCCGTAACGTCCGGGAAATGACGATTGTCCAGGCTTACCGGATGTTGGTGCGACGGCTCCTGGTACGCCTACCTGACCGGCCCGGCTCGCTCGGCAAGGTCACCACCCTTCTCGGCCGCCTCGGCGTCGACATCCGCGAGGTGCGGATCCTCGGCCGCGACGGTGCGCACGCCACCGACGAGTTCGTGGTGGCGATACAGGGACCGGTGCTCGAGGCCTGCCTCGTCGACCTCATCGAGGAGCTGGAAGGCATGCACGTCCTAGCGTTCGAGGAGCTGAAGCCGGCGGACCGCCTCGTCGAGGACGTCGTCGCGCTTGCAGAAGGCGAACCGGATCAGGTGCCGCCCCTGGTCGACGTTGTCGTAGAAGACCTGGGTGGGAACGGCCACGACCCCGCACCGCTCGGGTAGCGACCGGCAGTACTCCACCCCGTCGGTGGAGGAGTCCAGCGCGACGGTGACGAAGTACGTTCCGCCGGGCTTGAGCACCGTGAACCCCGCGGAGGACAGCCCGGCGCACAACCGGTCGCGCTTCGACTCGAGGGACGCGCGCACGCGGTCCACATAAGAGGAGCCCAACCCCAGCGCGACCGCGACCGCCGGTTGCAGCGGCCCCGCGTTCACATACGTGAGGAACTGCTTGACCCGCAGCACGGCCGAGACCAACGACGCGGGCCCGCACGCCCAGCCGACCTTCCAGCCCGTGCACGAGAACGTCTTGCCGGCCGACGAGATCTGGACGGTGCGCTCACGCATGCCCGGCAGTGTCGCGATCGGAACGTGCGCGAGGCCGTCGTAGACCAGATGTTCGTACACCTCGTCGGTGACCGCGACCGCGCCGAACTCCTGGCACAGCTCCGCGATCAGCGTGAGCTCCTCGCGGCTGAACACCTTGCCGGTCGGGTTGTGCGGCGAGTTCAGCAGCACCAGCCTGGTGCGGGGGCCGAAGGCCGCGCGCAGTTGCGCCTCGTCGAAGGCGTAGCCGTCGCCGTCGGGTCGCAGGGTGACCGGACGCCGCACGGCGCCGGCCAGCGCGATCGACGCCGCGTACGAGTCGTAGTACGGCTCGAAGCAGACGACCTCGTCGCCCGCCTCGCACAGGGCGAGGATCGCGGCCGCGATCGCCTCGGTGGCGCCGGCGGTAATGACGATCTCGCTGTCGGGGTCGTAGTCGAGACCCCAGTGGGCCTTCTGGTGGGCGGAGACCGCCGCGCGCAGCTCGGGGACGCCGGGGCCGGGCGGGTACTGGTTACGGCCACCGCGCAGGGCCTCCACGGCGGCTTCCAGCATCTCCGGCGGGCCGTCGGTGTCGGGAAAGCCCTGACCGAGGTTGATCGATCCCGTGCGGACGGCCAGAGCGGACATTTCGGCGAAGATCGTGGTGCCGAAGGGGCGCATCCGGGCCACCAGGGGGTCTGTCATGGGAATCAGCCTAAGCCGCCATCTGGCGGTGCCTCCGCTCCTGCCCTACGGTGCGATTCCGTGGACCCACAACGGAACTTTCCGGGCGATGGCGACCAACGCTGGTTCGAGGGCGGCGACTGGAACCGCGGCCGGCACGGCGCCGCCGATGGCGACGGGTCCTACCGGCCCGCCGACGGTGACGGGTCCTACCGTGCCGCCGAGGCGGAGTACACCGGCGCGTTCGAGCCGTCGTCGGCCCCGCCGGCACCGGGTCCCGAGCCGTCCGAGGCGCAGCGGCGCACCACGGAGGCGATCGACGTCGGATCCATGCGCCGGCCGCCGGTGAGCACGCCGCCGGCCGCCTACCCGCCTCCGCCCGCCTACGGAGGCGGACCGGAGCAGCCGCTCTACCCGGCCGCGGCCGGGCAGCCGTCGTACCCGGCCGCGGCCGAGCAGCCGTCGTACCCGGCCGCCGCCGAGCAGTCGCTGTACCCGCCGCCGGCCGAGCCGCCGCCGTACCCGCCCGCCGAGCAGGCGCTCTACCCGCCGGCGGCGAACCCCGCGCCGGGTCCGCTGGGTGCGCCGACGGCCGCCGTGCACACGGTCCCGCCGCCACGGCAGCCGGCCGGTCCGTCGGTCTACCGCAGCCGCAACCCGGTGGTGCTGGTGACGCTCATCGCGCTGACCGTGCTGTTCGAGATCCCGGCGCTGCGGCTGCTCGCCTCGGCGACGCTCGCCGACCACGTGCCGGCCAACGGGGTGGTGGCGGGCACGTTCCTGGTCCTGGGCATCCCGGTGTTCGCGTACGGGCTGTACGGGACGCTCGGGGGCGGACCGGTCCCGGAGAAGCTGTCGGCGTGGCTCAAGCAGCCGCTGATCTACGTGCCCCTCGGAGTTCTGCTCTTCCTTCTCGCCGCGCTCGCAACCTGAGGAAAGCCCTCCTCGACTGGGCGGGGGAGGCCCGGAAACGACGGGGAGTACACTTGCCCCCGGCGACCACCCCAGGTGGTCGACCTCGCGCGCCCTCCTCCGATCTCGCAGGGCTCCGGTCGGGAGCTGATCGACACAGGAGGCGGCGGTCGCCCTGGTCCCGGGTTGAAGATCACACCGGGTTGAGCGCGGCCGACGACCGGGCGCTAGGGCGGGTGCCACCCGGTCATCCGCGACAACCAGGGCGAAAGAGGGCCACGACCATGGCAGTGTCCATGCGCGAACTGCTGGAGAACGGTGTCCACTTCGGGCACCAGACCCGGCGGTGGAACCCGAAGATGAAGCGCTTCATCTTCACCGAGCGTAACGGCATCTACATCATCGACCTGCGCCAGACGCTCGACTACATCGAGAAGGCGTACGACTACATCCGCGGCACCGTCGCGGAGGGTGGTCACATCCTGTTCGTCGGCACCAAGAAGCAGGCCCAGGAGGCCGTCGCGACCCAGGCCATGCGGGTCGGCCAGCCGTACGTGAACCACCGCTGGCTCGGCGGCATGCTCACGAACTTCCAGACGGTGTACAAGCGGCTGCAGCGGCTCAAGGAGCTGGAGGGCATCGACCTCACCGGCACCGCGCAGGGCTACACCAAGAAGGAGACCCTGCAGCTCAGCCGCGAGCGCGACAAGCTGAGCCGCACCCTCGGCGGCCTGCGCGACATGCAGAAGCTCCCGGCCGCCATCTGGGTGGTCGACACCAAGAAGGAGCACATCGCGGTCGACGAGGCGCGCAAGCTGGGCATCCCGGTGATCGCGGTCCTCGACACCAACTGCGACCCCGACGAGGTCGACTTCCCGATCCCCGGCAACGACGACGCGATCCGCGCCGCGGCCCTGCTCACCCGGGTCGTCGCCGACGCGGTGGCCGACGGGCTGATCGCCCGCTCCGGCCGGAACTCGCGCGCCGGTGGAGCCGACGAGAAGCCGGAGCCCGGCACGGTCGCCGCCGACGAGCCGCTGGCCGAGTGGGAGCGCGAGCTTCTCGAAGGCAAGAAGAACGAAGAGCCCGCCCCGGCCGCCTCCTAGATCTCACAGACAATCGAGAGAGAGTCATGAGCAACTTCACCGCCGCTGACGTCAAGCGGCTCCGCGACCTCACCGGCGCCGGGATGATGGACTGCAAGAAGGCCCTCACCGAGGCCGAGGGCGACTTCGACAAGGCCGTCGAGATCCTGCGCATCAAGGGTGCGAAGGATGTCAACAAGCGGGCCGGCCGCACCGCCGCGAACGGGCTCGTCGCCCACGCCGGCAGCGCGCTGCTGGAGCTCAACTGCGAGACCGACTTCGTGGCCAAGAACGCCGACTTCATCGCGCTCGCGCAGAAGCTGGTCGAGCACGTCGACGCCACCAAGCCGGCCGACGTGGCCACGCTGAGCGCCTCGACGCTCGACGGCCGCACCGTCGCCGAGATCGTCGACGGCGAGTCGGCCCGCATCGGCGAGAAGATCGTGATCAACCGGTTCGGCACCGTCGACGGCACCGCCGCGGTCTACTTGCACCGCAAGGACCCGCAGCTGCCGCCGCAGGTCGGCGTGCTGGTCGAGTACACCGGCAAGGGCGACGAGGCCAGCGACGCCGACGCGCGCGCCGTGGGTATGCAGATCGCGGCCATGCGTCCGCGGTTCCTGACCCGAGACGAGGTGCCCGCCGAGACGGTCGAGTCGGAGCGGCGCATCGCCGAGCAGACCGCCCGCGAGGAGGGCAAGCCCGAGCAGGCGATCCCGCGGATCGTCGAGGGTCGGGTGGGCGCCTTCTTCAAGGACTTCGTCCTGCTGGAGCAGCCGTCGGTGACCGACCAGAAGAAGACCGTGCAGAAGGTCCTCGACGAGGCCGGCATCACGGTGACGAAGTTCGTCCGCTTCGAGGTCGGCCAGGCCTGAGTGTCTGTGGAGAAGGGGGTCGCGCAGTCGCGCGGCCCCCTTCCCGTAGCCAGTTGATGTTGCAAGAGCTAGGGGGGACCTGATGACCGCTGACGCCGTGACCGGCCGCCGTCGGGTGGTACTGAAACTCTCCGGCGAGGTGTTCGGGGGCGGCGCCGTGGGTGTCGACCCTGTCGTCGTGCAGGCGGCGGCGAAGCAGATCGCCACGGCGGTGCGCCGGGGTTCGCAGGTGGCCGTCGTCGTCGGGGGTGGCAACTTCTTCCGGGGCGTCGAACTGCAGGCATCCGGCATGGACCGCGCCCGGGCCGACTACATGGGCATGCTCGGCACGGTGATGAACTGCCTCGCGCTGCAGGACTTCCTGGAGAAGGAAGGCATCGACACGCGGGTGCAGACGGCGATCCACATGGCCCAGGTCGCCGAGCCGTACATCCCGCGGCGGGCGATCCGGCACCTGGAGAAGGGCCGGGTGGTGATCTTCGGAGCCGGGGCCGGCATGCCGTTCTTCTCCACCGACACCGTGGCCGCCCAGCGGGCGCTGGAGATCCACGCCGACGTGGTGCTGATGAGCAAGAACGGCGTCGACGGCGTCTACACCGCCGACCCGCGCATCGACCCGACCGCGCGCAAGCTCGACACGGTGACGTTCGCCGATGCGCTGCGCCAGGGGTTGCGGGTGGCCGACGCCGCCGCGTTCAGCCTCTGCCAGGAGAACAAGCTGCCGATGGTGGTGTTCGCCGCGGAGGGCGCCGACACGATCGTCCGCGCCGTCGGCGGTGAGAAGATCGGAACCCTGATCACCGCGGGCTGAGCGTAAATTGAGCCCCGACGCACCGCGTGTACCACAGAAGACCGAAGGAGGCGACGAGCCCGGTGATCGATGACACTCTTCTCGAGGCCGAGGAGAAGATGGAGCGGGCGGTCGAGCACGCCAAGGAGGAGTTCGCCGCGATCCGCACCGGTCGGGCCACTCCGGCGATGTTCAGCAAGATCCTGATCGACTACTACGGCACCCCCACGCCGCTGCCGCAGATGGCCTCGATCGGCATCCCGGAGCCCCGGATGGTGATCGTCAAGCCGTACGACGCCTCCCAGCTCGCCGCCATGGAGCGGGCGATCCGCGACTCCGATCTGGGTGTGAACCCGAACAACGAGGGTACTCAGCTCCGCATCCACCTGCCGCAGATGACCGAGGAGCGACGGCGCGACATGGTCAAGGTCGCACGGCACAAGGCGGAGGAGGCCAAGGTCGCCATCCGCAACGTGCGCCGCCACGCCAAGAGCGACATCGACAAGATCGTCAAGGACGGCGAGGCGGGCGAGGACGACGGGCGCCGCGCCGAGAAGGAACTCGACGACGTCACCCACCGGTACGTCGCGAACGTCGACGAGATCCTCAAGCACAAGGAAGCCGAGCTCCTCGAGGTCTGATGGCCCGATCCGACCCCACCCCCGAACCACGAGCGGCGACCAACACAGACGACCCGCCGCCCCTCGACGTGGAGGGCGGCGGGACACGTGTGAACGGCCACCCGCGCTCCGCGCAGGACGACCTGTTCGCGACCCCGGTGCCGGAGAAGGAGCCGCTGCCGGTCGGGGTCGACGGCGGGCCCGTGCACGTCGGTCCGGCGCAACGCAAGGGCCGGGCCGGTCGGAACCTCCCCGCCGCGATCGGCGTCGGGGTGGCGCTCGGCGGCCTGGTGCTGCTGTCGCTGCTGCTGTACAAGCCCGCCTTCTACGTGATCATCGTCGTCGCGATCGTGGTCGGCACGTGGGAGATGGTCCGCGCGGTCAACACCGCGAAGATCCGGCCGCCGATGGTCCCGTTGCTGGTGGGTGGCGCGACGATGGCCGTGATCACCTGGTACGGCGGCGCCGGGTGGCTGCCGTTCGGCCTGCTGGGCACGGCAGTGGCCGTGCTCGGGTGGCGGCTGGCCGGCGGTCCGAAAAACTACCAGCGCGACGTCGTCACCGGGCTGCTCATCGCGGCCTACGTGCCGTTCCTCGGCGGGTTCGTGGTGCTGCTGCTGGAGCCGGGCGACGGCCACCTGCGGGTGCTGGCGATGATCGCCGCCGTGGTGATGTCCGACACCGGTGGCTACGGGTTCGGGGTCTTCCTCGGCCGGCACAAGCTCGCGCCGACGGTGAGCCCCAGCAAGTCCTGGGAGGGCTTCGGGGGCTCGGTGCTCACGGCGGCCGTCGGCGGCGCGCTGCTGGTGCGGTTCATGCTCGACGGGCACTGGTACTGGGGCATCGTGTTCGGCGTCGCGGTGGCCGGCGCATCGACGCTCGGTGACCTCGCCGAGTCGCTCCTGAAGCGTGACCTCGGGGTCAAGGACATGAGTACCCTGCTCCCGGGGCATGGCGGCCTGATGGATCGCCTCGACTCGATCCTCCTCGCGGCGCCGGTGGCGTACGCGGTGTTGACCAACCTCGTTCCGCCGGGGTGACACCCGGACGCCCGGATCGCACCCCATGTACGCAGCGCGATAAATACGTAGGCGGCCGGTCGTGGGACACTGGGAGCCGTTATGACTTTGCTGCGCCTCACACCGGTCCGAACGTCCCCAGACAAGCCCACGCGGCGGCCAGCGCCACCGCGTCACCTCGCCGATCTCGACTCCGCCGGCCGCCGTTCGGCGGTGGCCGCTCTCGGCGAGCGTGAGTTCCGGGCCGGACAGCTGTCGGCGCACTACTTCGGCCGCCTCGTGCGCGACCCGGCGGCGATGACCGACCTGCCGGCCGCCAGCCGCGAGAAGCTCGCGAACGACCTGCTGCCGACGCTGCTCACGCCGGTTACCGAGCAGGCCTGCGACGGCGGTGCCACCCGGAAGACGCTGTGGCGGCTGCACGACGGCGCGCTCGTGGAAAGCGTGCTGATGGGGTACCCCGATCGCGTGACGGTGTGCATTTCCAGCCAGGCCGGCTGCGGGATGGCCTGCCCGTTCTGCGCCACCGGCCAGGCCGGGCTCACCCGGAACCTCTCGACGGCCGAGATCGTCGACCAGGTGGTGTGGTTCGCCGGCGAAGCGGCCCGCGGCGCACTCCCTGGGTGCCCCGACCGGCTGTCCCGGGTCGTTTTCATGGGCATGGGCGAGCCGCTGGCCAACTACAACCGGGTGCGCGACGCGATCCGGCGTCTCACCGACCCGGCTCCCGACGGCCTCGGCCTCTCCCAGCGGCACATCACGGTGTCGACGGTCGGGCTGGTGCCCGCGATCCACCGCCTCGCCGAGGAGAAGCTGCAGGTGACGCTCGCCGTCTCCCTGCACGCCCCCGACGACGAGCTGCGCGACGAGCTGGTGCCCGTGAACCAGCGCTGGAAGGTCGCCGAGGTCCTCGACGCGGCCGACGCGTACGCCCGTCAGACGGGGCGGCGCGTTTCCATCGAGTACGCGATGATCAGGGACGTGAACGACCACCCGTGGCGTGCCGACCTCCTGGGCCGGCTCCTGTCCGGGCGGCTGGCACATGTGAACCTCATCCCGCTCAACCCGACCCCGGGTAGCCGGTGGGACGCGAGCCCGAAAGACGTCGAGCGGGAGTTCGCCCGTAGGCTGCGGGCAGCGGGCGTCACCACCACGGTGCGCGACACCAGGGGCCGCGAGATCGACGGTGCGTGCGGGCAGCTGGCCGCCTCCGCGGAGGCGACATGATCACCGGGGCGTCGCGGAGGCGATCATGTCGCGGGCCTCGTTCTTCCCGCGCAGGGAGGACGAGCGTCGTGACTTCACACTGGGTCCGCGCCGCGAACGTGGCTAGAGCCGTGTCTCTCCCAGGTGGAGGTGGCACAGTGAACGGTGCGGAGAACCGGCGTCCGGGTACCACCCTGTGGGTGGCCCGGCGGCGGGGCGCGAACCAGGAGGAACAGTGACGAGTCAGGGCCAGCGGTTCCGGCGGCGGGCGCTGCGACGTGGGTACAAGGTCGACGAGGTCGACTCGTTCCTCGACCGGGTCGAGGCGACACTCGCGGGTGACCCGATCGGCGCGTCGGTGGCTGCCCAGGAAGTCCACGATGTCGTCTTCCGGGTTCGTTTCGGTGGATATGACGAGTGGCAGGTCGATCTGCACCTCGACCGGGTCGAGCGCCAGCTCGCCGAGATGGAGGAGCGGGGCGGATACTCGCGTCCCGACGGCCGCCAGCCGATGCTCGAGCGCGGCCCGGCTCCCGAGCGGGTCGGCGCCGTCGACCGGATGGGCCCGCCCGACCGCATGGGCCCCGCCGAGCGGATGGGACCGCCGGAGCGGCTCGGTCCCGGTCCCGGCCCCATGGGCGGCCTCCCCGACCGGCCGGCGCCGATGGGCCCGCCCGACCGGATGGGTCCGCCGGACCGGATGGGACCCCCGGACCGGATGGGTCCGCCGGATCGCATGGGTCCGCCCGACCGGATGCCCCCGCCCGATCGGATGGGTCCGCCGGACCGGATGGGTCCGCCGGATCGCATGGGTCCGCCCGACCGGATGCCCCCGCCCGGACCGTCGCTGCCGCAGCGCCCCCCGGGTGCCGCGATGGGCCCCCGCGACGGCGGCTACCCGCCCTACGACGAACCGACCGGCGCCCGTCCCGCCGACCAGTACGAGCCCGGGCGCCGCGCCCGCGCCGACATGACGGCCGAGATCCGCATGGGCGACGCCACCTTCGGCGGAGCACCGGGTCGCCCCGGTCCCGACCCGATGGGCGGCTTCGGTGGCCCGAGCGGACCCGGTCCCGGCGGCCCTGGCGGTCCCGGCCCGCGCGGTCCGGGTGGTCCGGGCGGTCCCGACGGCCCGCCACCCGGTCGCGGTCCCGGCCGTGGGTACGGTGGCCCGCCGGTGAGCGGCGGCCCGCCGGTCAGCGGTCCCGCCGGCTACGGCCCGCCGGTCAGCGGCGGTCCGTACGGCCCGCCCGTGAGCGGTGGTCCCCCCGTCAGCGGCGGCCCCTACGGCCCGCCGGTCAGCGGTGGCCCTCCCGGACCCGGTGGTCCCGGTGGCCCCGGACCCGGCCCGGGTGGTCCCGGTCCCGGTGGGCCCGGCCCGGGCTTCGGCGGTCCGCCGCCGGGGTACGGCGGCCCCACCGGTCCCGCGCTCTCCGGTGACGCCCAGCGCCTCGACCAGCTGCGTCGCACCTTCCAGTTGCGCCGCTTCGGCAGTGGTTACGACCGTGCCCAGGTCGACCAGCTCTTCGAAGGGCTGATCATGGGGCTGGCCGGGCGTGGTCCGCTGCCCAACAGCGAGGCCGAGCTCGCCCCGAACCGGTTCGAGCTCGTGCCCGGCGGCTACTTCGAGGCGGAGGTCGATGCGGCGCTGAAGGAGGCACGCGACATACTGTCCCGGCGTCGCTGACCCCGACCCCGAAGGCCCCTCAACACGCCATGACACCAGTCCGGTTCGGGCTGGTCGCACTGCCGCTCGTCACCTTCGCGTTGACGGTCTACGCCGTGCGGCCGGTCACCCCCGCCCGTGCCCCGCGCCGGCTCGCGGTCGCCCGCGCGTCCGTGCTCGTCGGCACGTTCGGCGTGCTCACCGTCGAAGGGCTGTCGGCCGTCGGCCGGCTCACCACCGGCGGGGTCGTCGCCGTCTGGGTCGCGGCGGTCGCGGCCGCGGGCGTCGGCGCGTGGTTCCGCAAGGGCCGGGGAGACGGGCACAGCCCGAGCCCCCGTACCGGTGGCGCCCGGGACGTGGTGGCGCGGTGGGTGGCGGACCTGCGTGACCGCCTCCGCGGGCTGCCCGGGTTCGAGCGGGTGGTCCTCGCCGCGATCGTGGTGCTCGTGGCGGCGGAGCTGGTGCTGGCCCTGTTCTCGCCGCCGAACACCTACGACTCGCAGACCTACCACCTGCCCCGGATCGAGCAGTGGGCCCAGCGCGGCAGCGTCGACCTGTTCCCCACCGGGGTGCGTCGCCAGATCACCTACCCGCCCGGCGCCGAGTTCCTGCTGCTGCACCTGCGGCTGCTCACCGGCGTCGACACGCTGTACAACCTGCTGCAGTGGTCGGCCGGGGTGCTGTGCCTGCTGCTGGTGACCCGGCTCGCCGCCCAGCTCGGCGTCGGCCGCCGCGGGCAGCTGCTCGCCGCGCTCGTGGCCGGTTCGGTGCCGATGATGGTGCTCCAGGCGTCGAGCACGCAGACCGACCTGGCCGTGGCCGCGTGGGTGGCGTGTGTGGCGACGCTGGCGCTCGACGGGGTCGGCCGGGTGCCGCTGCGCCGGCCCGACCTGGCGACCGTGCTCCTGCTGGGTGCGGCGACCGGCCTGGTGACGCTGACCAAGGCGACCGGCGGCCTGCTGGCCGGCCCGTTCCTGGTCTGGTGGACGCTGGCCCAGGCCCGACGGGTCTGGTGGCCGCCCGAGGCAACCCAGCTGTCCGAGGAAGCCCTGCCGGCAGGGGAAGCCGGAGCGGGTGGTCGATCGGTGCGGCGGCGTACCGCCGGCCTCGCCCGGGTGGCCCTCGCGGCCGTCGGGATCATCGCCGTCGCCGGGGTGATCAGCGGGCCGCAGTTCGCCCGCATGATCGAGACGTTCGGGCATCCGCTCGGGCCGCCCAACATGCGCGAGACGCTCACCATGCAGCGGCACGACCCGGCCAGCCTGCTGATCAACGGGCTGCGCCAGGCGCACACGGCGCTGGAGATCCCGGTGCCGCCGGTCAACCGGTGGGTCGCCGCGCGGATCGTCGACCTGGCCGAGGCGCTGGGCCGCGACCCGAACGACCCGAAGACCACGTTCTTCGAGCAGACGTTCCCGGACGAGTCGTGGTACCCGAGCGAGGACAAGGCGGCGCTCCCGCTGCACGCGCTGCTCATCGGCGTCGGGGTCGCGCTGGCGGCCGTGCGGGGGTGGCGTCCGGGCGGCGACCGGCGGCTGCTGGTGTACTCGGCGGCGATCGCCGTGGCCGCGCTCGGCTACGCGGTGGCGTTCAAGTGGCAGCCGTGGGGCAACCGGCTGCTCCTGTTCATCGTCGTGGTCGGTGCGCCGCTCGCGGGGGCGTGGCTGGGCTCGGTCTTCGAGCGACAGGCCGCGCTCACGCGGTCACCGAAAAGGAGCCTGCGCCCGGCGGTGGCCGCGCTTCTCGTGGTGGCGACGTGTGCCGGCATGCTCTCGGCGGTGTACGGCCATCCGCGGCGGCTGGTCGGCGGCGGATCGGTGTTCGTGCGCGACGACCTGTCGGCGCGGTTCGCGATGCGGCCGGAGTGGCTGGCGAGCTACCGGAAGGCCGCCGCCGACGTGAACGCCCGCAACCCGCGGCGGGTGGGGCTGGTGTCGACCGTCGACGGCTGGGAGTACCCGTTCTACTACATGCTCGACGCGCCGGTGCTGCGCTCGATGCAGTCGTCGGAGCCGTCGAAGCTGAAGCCGGCGACGTGGGAGGACGTCGACGCGATGGTGTGCGCCGGGCCGACCTGGTTCTGTTACCAGTACATCCACGCGTCGTGGACGTTCTGGTCGGACGAGACCGTGTCGTACGGCCTGCCGCCGAAGACCTAGGAGCGCAGGCCGTTGCGGCGCAGCACCGAGTCGACGATCAGCATGAGGATCAGGGCGCCGGCCGAGAGGACCAGGAAGATGTCCTCGACCTTGCCGGTGTGGTTCCCCATCGTCATGAGCAGCAGGATGACCGCGGTGACGACAGCACCGACGCGCAGCGCCTTCATCTGGGCCGGCTTGTGCTGATCGGGGGAGGTAACCGGTTCGTCGCCCGCCACGTCGACTCCTTCGTGTGTTCGCCTGCACAAAGTCTGTCATGGCGCCGGCCGGAAGGAGCCGGGACCCCTTGTTGTAGCGTCGGCTGAGGCGGTTCGGGAGGGATCAGGGAATGTCTTCGGTACAGATCACGGGCACCGGGCACGCGAGCATGCACATCCAGACGCCGGCGGGCAGCATTCTGTGCGACCCGTGGGTCAACCCGGCGTACTTCGCCTCGTGGTTCCCGTTTCCCGACAACTCCCAGCTCGACTGGGAGACGCTCGGCAACTGCGACTACCTGTTCGTGTCGCACCTGCACCGCGACCACTTCGACGCTCAGCACCTGAAGAACTTCATCAGCAAGAAGGCCACGGTCCTGCTGCCGAACTACCCGACCTCGCAGCTGCGTGACGAGCTGGAGGACCTCGGATTCACGAAGTTCATCGAGACCGTGAGCAACGAGGTCCAGGAGCTCGACGGCGGTCTCAAGTTCATGATCCAGTCGCTCATCGCGCCCAACGACGGCCCGATCGGTGACTCGTCGCTGTGGGTCGAGTACGACGGCATCCGGATCCTGAACCAGAACGACGCCCGGCCCAGTGACCTCGACGTCTTCGCCGAGCTCGGCCACGTGCACGCGCACATGCTGCAGTTCTCCGGCGCGATCTGGTACCCGATGGTCTACGAGCTGCCGGCCAACGCGAAGACCGCGTTCGGCAAGCAGAAGCGCGACCGGCAGTTCGACCGCACCTGGCGCTACATCGACGACCTCAAGGCGTCGTACGTGTTCCCGATCGCCGGACCGCCGTGCTTCCTCGACGACGAGCTGTGGCAGTTCAACGACATCCACGGCGACGAGGGCAACATCTTCCCCGACCAGAGCGTGTTCATCCGCGAGTACGCCAAGGTCGGCGGCACCAACGGGGTGGTGCTGCTGCCGGGCAGCGTGTCGACGCTCACCACCGACAGCTGCGAAACCGAACATCCCACGCCTGTGGACGAGTTCTTCGCGAACAAGGAAGCGCACCTGCGCGACTACCAGGCCCGCATGCGGCCGGTGATCGAGGCGCAGAAGGAGACCTGGAAGCACCCCGAGATCGATGTGCTCAAGGAGATGAAGCGGCGCATCGAGCCGCTGCTCGAAGAGTCGATCTACATGGCCAAGGGCATCGGCGGCCCGGTGCGGTTCGACCTGGTCGGGTACGACGGCGAGACCGTCGAGGAGGTGCTGATCGACTTCCCGAACAAGGAGGTGCGGCGCGCCTCCGGCGACGAGAAGGTGCGCTACCGGTTCCGGACGCAGCGCATGCTCGTCGAGCACCTGCTCTTCATCGAGGAGATCGACTGGGTCAACTCGCTGTTCCTGTCGTGCCGGTTCTCCGCCGCGCGGATCGGCCAGTACAACGAGTTCATCTACTCGTTCTTCAAGTGCCTGTCCGAGGAGCGGCTGCAGTACTCGGAGGGCTGGTACGACGAGCACCAGCGCGCCACCGACGCCGAGGACATCACGATCGGCGACTGGACCGTGCAGCGCCGCTGCCCGCACCTCAAGGCCGACCTGACCCGGTTCGGCATGGTCGACGGCGGCGTGCTCACCTGCCAGCTGCACGGCTGGAAGTTCGACCTGGCCAGCGGCCGCTGCCTCACCAGCGTCGGTCACACGATCAGGGCGTCGAAGACCGCAGACTCCGCTTGACCGAGGCCAGCTCGGTCTCGAACATCGACTCGGCGTCGGACAGGGCGAAGCCCAGGTGCCCGAACACCTCCAGCGCCACCATCCCGTACAGCCTGATCCAGTGCGACAGGTAGACCTGCAGCGCGCCCACCGACAGCGGCGTGTCGACGGTCGCCTTGAACGCCTCGAGCTGCTCGCGTAGCTCGCCGGGCAGCTCGTCGTCGGCCGGCGCCGCGAACGGGTGGATCTCGTTGAAGAGGGTCAGGAACACCGCGCAGAAGCGCATCCCGGCCGCGTGGACCTCGCCCTCCGGGCGGTGCTGGGCGACTGCGTCGGCCGGGCTGGCGAACATCAGCGTGAACTCGGCGCGGTGGTCGAGCGACCAGCGCCGGAACTCCCGGCAGGCCACCCCCAGGCGCTCGGCCGGCCCGTCGACCCCCGCCATGCAGGAGCGGATGTGGTCGATGCACTCGTCGAACAGCGACACGCACAGCCGCTCCAGCAGTCGGTCGAGGCTGTCGAAGTAGCGGTAGAGGGCGGGCGCCGTCATGCCCATCTCCCGGCTGATCGCCCGCAGCGTGACCCCGGACTGCCCCTCGGCGACGAGCAGCCGCCGCGCCGTCTCGATGATCTCGGTCAGCGTGGCCGCCCGGAGACGGTCGCGCCGTGAGGAAACAGTAGTAGTCACGGTGATACCCCTTGACCCCAGCTAACGTCGCTGACAAAGTTAACACCATTCACCAGCGCAATCGGTGTTTTAAAGGAGTCTAAGGGGGAATCGGGCATGTTCGCGTGGTGGGGACGGACGGTGGTTCGGGCCCGATGGGCCGTCCTGGTCGCCGGGGTGCTGCTGGCGCTCGTCGGCGGCGTATGGGGCACCGGGGTGTTCGGCACGGTGAAGGGTGCCGGGTTCGACGACCCGGCCAGCGAGTCGAGCCGGGCGCGGGAACGGATCGCGGCCGAGGTCGGGCAGCGGGCCACCGACATCGTGGTGATCTGGTCGTCGGAGACGGCGACCGTCGACGACCCGGCGTTCCGCCGGGCGGTCACCGACGCGGTGGACCGGGTGCGGCAGAAGGCCACCGTGGTCTCCTTCTACGACACCGGCAGCGACGCTTTCGTCTCCACGGACCGGCGCTCCACCTACGCGGTCGTGTCCCTGGCGACGCCGGCGATGTCGGGTGACACGAAGGAGTTCGAGGCCATACGGCCCGACCTCGACGCGGCGGGGCTGCGCACCGAGGTCGGCGGGCCGGCCGCGGTGAACGACGCCGTGAGCGCGCAGGTCAGCAAGGACATCGCGCGCGCCGAGACGTTCTCGATGCCGATCCTGCTGGTGCTGCTCGTGCTGGTGTTCGGCAGCCTCGTCGCGGCCGGCGCGCCGCTGCTGGTCGGCGTGCTGGCGATCCTCGGCGCGTTCACGGTCACCCGGATCCTGACGCTGTTCACCGACGTCTCCGTGTTCGCGCTGAACGTGATCACGCTGATCGGCCTCGGTATGGCGATCGACTACGCGTTGTTCATGGTCAGCCGGTTCCGCGAGGAGCTGCGCCAGGGTCACGACACCGGGGACGCGGTGGCCCGCACCGTCGACACCGCCGGGCGCACGGTGCTGGTCAGCGGGCTGACGGTGGCGTTGGCGCTCGCCGGTCTGCTGCTGTTCCCGCAGATGTTCCTGAAGTCGATGGCCTATGGGGGGATGGCGGCCGTGCTGGTCGCCATGGTCGCGTCGGTCACGGTTCTGCCGGCGCTGCTCGCGGTGCTGGGGCCGCGCATCAACGCGGTGCGGATCTTCCGGACCCGCGACGGCGGCGGCACGGGCTGGGCGCGGCTCGCCCGCGGGGTGATGCGCCGTCCGGTGCTCGTCACTCTGGGGACCGTTGCGCTGCTCGCCGTGCTCGCGGTGCCGTTCACGCGGGCGGAGTTCGGGGTGGCCGACGAGCGGGTGCTGCCGGCGTCGGCGGCGCCGCGGGGTGCGGCCGAGACCCTGGCGAGAGAGTTCCCGCAGACCGACGCCAGCCCGGTGCAGGTTCTGGTGAGCGGCGCCGGCGCGGGCGCGGCCGGCGCGTTCGCCGAGCGGATCACCGCGATCGAGGGCGTCACGTCGGCGGCGGTGGTCGCCGTCCGGGGCGACTCGGCCGCGATCGCGGTCAGCTATACCGGCGGGCCGTCGGGCGAGACCGCCCGTGGCGTGGTCGGCGCCATCCGCGACCTGCCGACGCCCGCCGGCGCCGAGGTGCTCGTCGGCGGCACGACCGCCCAGCTGGTCGACCTGTTGCGCAGCCTCGCCGACCGGCTGCCGTGGATGGCCCTGCTGGTGGCGCTCAGCACGTTCGTGCTGCTGTTCCTCGCGTTCGGCTCGCTCGTGCTGCCGCTCAAGGCGATCCTCATGAACGTCGTCTCGATCGGCGCGTCGTTCGGCGCGGTCGTCTGGGCGTTCCAGGACGGGCACCTCGCCGGTCTCCTCGGCTTCACCTCGACGGGAAACCTCGAGGCGACCCAGCTGATCCTGATGCTGGCGCTGATCTTCGGCCTGTCGACCGACTACGAGGTGTTCCTGCTCTCCCGGGTGCGCGAGGAGTGGGACCGCACCGCCGTCGCCTCTCCCGGCGACAAACCGACTGCCGCAGACAACACGGCGGCCGTCGCCGGCGGGCTGCAGCGCACGGGCGGCATCATCACGGCGGCGGCGCTGCTCCTGATCGTCGTGATCGGCGGCTTCACCACCGGCGACGTGCTGTTCATCAAGATGATCGGGTTCGGCATGATCGTGGCCCTGGTCGTCGACGCGACGATCGTGCGGGCGCTGCTGGTGCCGGCCACTATGAAGCTGCTCGGCCGGGCGAACTGGTGGCTGCCGGCGCCGCTCGCCAGGGTGTACGGCCGGTTCGGCATCCGCGAGGAGAAGCCGGTCCCCGAGCGGGAGCTGGCTACCGTATCGGCGTGATCTACGAGACGCCCGCCTGACCGTCCGGCAGTGGACACGGGAAGACACCGACCGCCTGTTCGACATCTACTCCCGCTAGGGAGGTCGCCCGCTGGCTGGGCGCCACCCCGAAGGCGCTGGAGACCCGCGAGCAGGCGGTCCGGGCGGTCGAGCGGTTCTCGTCGTGGTCGGAGGACCCGACGTTCGGGGTCTGGGCCGTCGAGGTGACAGAGACCGGGGTCGGTGAGGTGTTCGCCGGTGGTCCGTCCCGGCAACGACGCGTCGATGAACGTGTGCAACCGGCTCGGGCTGTACCACCTCGGTCGTACGACGAAGGGCTACGGCGTGGAGGCCGAGACGTTCCGGATCGCGAAGCCCTGAGCCGACGCGAGCGTCGCCGCGAGGGCCGCGGTGAAGCCGAATGAGATCACGGTTCCGAGGACCAGGCGCAGGCTGAGGCTGTCGGCGTCGGGCCACGCGCCCACGACGATCCACAGCAGCGGCGCGACCACGCAGGCCACCGCCCAGCCGCGCCGCCCGGCCGCCCGGAAGCGCCGCAGCAGCACCACGCAGACGGCGAGCCACGACACCGACGCCGTGACGAACCCCACCTCGTGCAGCAACCCGTGCCAGCTGATCGACTCCGGCGCGCCCTCGGGGGCGCCGGCGGGGAACCCGGCACCGGCGTCGGTGACGAACACGCCGGCCACGATCAGCCCGATGCCGTTCAGGGCGAACAAAACCGGCGCCCAGGTGCCCGCCCGGCCCGGGTGGAGCACCCGGCGCAGACCCACCGCGAAACCGATGAGCAGCGCGCCGGTCACCACGAAGTTGGCAATCTGGACCCAGCCGCCGGGCCCGAGGCCGAGCAGGCTGATCGGGTGCCGGGTCGGGTCGAACCCGTCCCGGGTGAGGGCCTGGACCAGCCAGACGGTGAGGAAGACCGGGCCGGCGGCGATGCCGGCCGCCAGGAGGCGGGAGGTTGTCATGCGGATACGTCGGCGCCGGCCATCAGGACCGGACACTGACCTCCAGGCCGGGCCGGGCCACGTCGACCGGTCCGTCGTAGGCGGCCCGCGCCGCGTCGGTCGAGGCCGCGGCGTCGGTGCCGGGCCACAGGTGTGTCAGTACGAGGTGACCCACCTGAGCGCGCGACGCGTCGCGGCCGGCCTGCCGGGCGGTGCTCAGGTACGGCGCGTTGTCGTCGGGGACCCGCTCCGGATAGGTGGCCTCGGCGAGCAGGAGGTCGACGCCGTCGGCCAGCGCGACGATCTCCGGCGACGGGCCGGTGTCGCCCGTGTAGGCCAGCGCGACGCCGTCGGAGGTGAGGCGGATGCCCACGTTGGGCACGTGGTGGGGGAGCAGGCGGGTGGTCGCGGTGAACGGTCCGAGGTCGAACGTCGCGCCGGGTTCGACGGCGTGGGGGCGGGCCGCAGACCGGACCCAGTCGCCGTCGAGGGCGAGCACCGGGTCGACGGCGCCGGGCGGCGACCACACCGGCAGCGGTCCGCCGGCCCCGAGCACGCGCCCACGCAGCAGCGGGTTGAGGTCGGCGCAGTGGTCGGGGTGGCCGTGGCTGACGAACACCGCGTCGACGGTCGCCGGGTCGATCAACGGCGTGACCGCGTAGCCCGGGTCGATCAGGAGCCGGAATCCGTCATGGTCGACGAGGTAGCCGCTGCAGGCCTGTCCGGATGCCGGCCAGGCCCCGCAACCACCGATCACGGTGAGCCGCATGGCAACCGACGATAATGCCGGTGTGAAGGACATCGTGCTGCTCGGGTCCACCGGGTCCATCGGGGTGCAGGCCCTCGACATCGTTCGGCGCAACCCCGGGGAGTACCGGGTGGTGGCGCTCGGGTCGGGTGGCGGCAACGTCGACCTGCTCGCGGCGCAGGCCATCGAGTTCAAGGTCGACGCGGTCGGGCTGGCCCGGGCGAGCGCCGCCCAGGACCTGCAGCTGGCCCTGTACGCCGAGGCGCAGAAGCAGGGCTACGCGCAGGGGCGGTACTCGGTCCCGAAGATCTTCACCGGTCCCACCGCGATGGCCGAGCTGGCCGAGTGGCCCGCGCACACGGTCCTCAACGGGATCACCGGATCGGTTGGCCTGGCGCCGACGCTGGCGGCCCTGCGCGCCGGCCGGGTCCTCGCCCTGGCCAACAAGGAGTCGCTGATCGCCGGCGCCCCCCTCGTGAAGGCCGCGGTGACGCGGCCGGGGCAGCTGGTGCCGGTGGACTCCGAGCACTCGGCGCTGGCCCAGTGCCTGCGCGCCGGTTCGCACGCCGAGGTGCGGAAGCTGGTGCTCACCGCCAGCGGCGGGCCGTTCCGGGGGCGCCGGCGCTCCGAACTCGCGGACGTGACCGTCGAGCAGGCGATGGCCCACCCGACCTGGAACATGGGACCGGTGATCACGATCAACTCCGCCACCATGGTGAACAAGGCGCTGGAGGTGATCGAGGCGCACGAGCTGTTCGACGTGGCCTACGACGACATCCAGGTCGTGGTGCATCCGCAGTCGGTGATCCACTCGATGGTCGAGTTCGTCGACGGGTCGACGATCGCGCAGGCCAGCCCGCCCGACATGCGGCTGCCGATCGCGCTGGCGCTGGGCTGGCCCGACCGGGTGCCCGGCGCGGCCGCGCCCTGCGACTGGACGACGGCCGCGACCTGGACGTTCGAGCCGCTCGACAACGACGCCTTCCCCGCCGTCGAGCTGGCCAAGGAGGCCGGGCGGGCCGGACGCTGCCGGCCGGCGGTCTACAACGCCGCGAACGAGGAGTGCGTGGCGGCTTTCACAGCCGGCCGGTTGGGGTTCACCGCCATCGTGGACACCGTCGAGCGCGTACTGGGGGACGCTCCCGACTACCCCGAACCAGGTACCGTCGAGGAGGTGCTCGCGGCCGAATCCTGGGCGCGGGCCCATGCGCGCGAGCTGATCGCGTCACATTCCTGAGGGGAGCCTGATGGCGTACGCATTGGGGATCGCGCTTTTCGCGTTCGCCATCTTCGTTTCGGTGTGCCTGCACGAGGCGGGGCACATGCTCACCGCCAAGGCGTTCGGAATGAAGGTCACCCGGTACTTCGCCGGGTTCGGTCCCACGATCTTCTCGTTCCGCCGCGGTGAGACCGAGTACGGCCTCAAGGCGATCCCGCTGGGCGGTTTCGTCAAGATCGTCGGGATGACCCCGCAGGACGACGACGTCGAGCCCGGCGAGGAGCACCGGGCGATGTGGAAGTTCCCGGTGTGGAAGCGCACGGTCGTGCTGTCGGCCGGGTCGATCACCCACTTCATCCTCGGTTTCGTCATCCTGTGGGTCTGCGCGTCGTTCGTCGGGATGCCGAACCCGGCGCTGGCCGACCCGCAGCCGGCGGTGGTCGCGATCCAGCCGTGCGTGGTCACCGAGGCCGCCGGGCGCGAGTGCCGTGAGGGCGACCCGGCGTCGCCGGCCGGCCTCGCCGGTCTGCAGGACGGTGACAAGGTCGTCGCGGTCGCCGGAACGCCGGTGGCGAACTGGGACGAACTGCTCAACACGCTGCGGTCGACGCCGCCGGGTGCGACCCCGGTCACCGTCGAGCGCAACGGGTCCCAGCAGACGATCACCGTCGACCTCGCGGCGGTCACCCGCTACAAGGAGCGCAAGAACAAGGACGGCGAGCTGGTCGCGACCACCGAGACCGAGCAGCGCGCGGCGCTCGGTGTCGGGCTCAAGCGGGTCGTTCCGCTCGAGGTGACGTACGGACCGGTCGAGGGCTTCACCAAGGCGGTCGGGTTCACCGGCGACGCGTTCGTCGGCACCTGGGAGGCCATGAAGAAGATCCCGGAGAAGCTGCCCAAGCTGTGGGCGGCCCTCACCGGCGAGGAGCGTGACCCGGAGACCCCGATCAGCGTGGTCGGCGCGAGCCGGCTCGGCGGCGAGACCGTCGAGCAGAGCCGCTGGTCGCTGTTCCTGCTCATCCTGGCGTCGCTGAACTTCTTCGTGGGCATCTTCAACCTGCTGCCGCTGCTGCCGCTCGACGGAGGGCACATCGCGATCAGCTGGTTCGAGCGGGCCCGCTCCTGGATCTACGCGAAGTTCAAGCGTCCCGACCCGGGCCGGGTCGACTACTACAAGTTGATGCCGCTCACCTACTTCGTGATCCTCGTTGGTGGAGCGTTCACGCTGCTCACAGTTGCGGCGGATATCGTTAACCCGATCACGATCTTCCGGTAGTTCGATCTTTCTGCTTCCCAGGAGTCCCCCCTTGACCGCAATCAGCCTTGGCACGCCCCCGGCACCGCCGCAGCCCCTCGCGCCGCGGCGTAAGTCGCGGCAGATCATGGTCGGCCCGGTCGCCGTCGGCGGTGGCGCGCCGGTGTCGGTGCAGTCGATGACCACCACCAACACGGCCGACGTCAACGGCACGCTCCAGCAGATCGCCGAGCTCACGGCGTCGGGCTGCCAGATCGTGCGGGTGGCGGTGCCGTCACAGGACGACGTGGAGGCGCTGCCGGCGATCGCCAGGAAGTCGCAGATCCCGGTGATCGCCGACATCCACTTCCAGCCGAAGTACGTGTTCGCGGCGATCGACGCGGGCTGCGCCGCGGTGCGGGTCAACCCGGGCAACATCCGGCAGTTCGACGACAAGGTCAAGGAGATCGCCGCGGCCGCGTCGGCGGCGAACGTGCCGATCCGCATCGGGGTGAACGCCGGGTCGCTCGACAAGCGGCTGCTGGAGAAGTACGGCAGGGCGACCCCGGAGGCGCTGGTCGAGTCGGCGCTGTGGGAGTGCTCGCTGTTCGAGGAGCACGGCTTCCGCGACATCAAGATCTCGGTCAAGCACAACGACCCGGTCGTGATGATCCGGGCGTACCGGCTGCTCGCCGAGCGGTGCGACTACCCGCTGCACCTCGGGGTCACCGAGGCGGGTCCGGCGTTCCAGGGCACGATCAAGTCGGCGGTGGCGTTCGGTGCGCTGCTGGCCGAGGGCATCGGCGACACGATCCGGGTGTCGCTGTCGGCGCCGCCGGTCGAGGAGGTCAAGGTCGGCCTCGCGATCCTGGAGTCGCTGGCGCTGCGTGAGCGCGGGCTGGAGATCGTGTCGTGCCCGTCGTGCGGGCGGGCGCAGGTCGACGTGTACACGCTGGCCGAGCAGGTCACGGCCGCGCTCGACGGGTTCCCGGCGCCGTTGCGGGTGGCCGTGATGGGCTGCGTCGTCAACGGTCCCGGTGAGGCCCGCGAGGCCGACCTCGGGGTGGCGTCGGGCAACGGCAAGGGCCAGATCTTCGTCAAGGGCCAGGTCATCAAGACCGTGCCGGAGTCGGTCATCGTCGAGACGCTCGTCGAGGAGGCGCTGCGCCTGGCCGACGAGATGGGCGTGGAGCTGCCCGAGGATCTGCGTGGCCTCGGGCCCACGGTCACCGTCCACTGACAGTGCACCTACGGGCGGCCGAAAATCTGGCAGTCTAGACAGCATGCTCACGGTGCCGGTGCGGCTGCTGGGTGACACCGACGCGGCCGAGGTGCGGCGACTGCTCGATGCTGCGCCGTTCGCCGGCGCACAGGTGGCCGAACGGGTCAGCTCGGGTCGGATGGCCTGGTGGCGGCACGAGGCGCGCATCTTCGGGTACGGACGCAGGCTCACCGCGTTGTGCTGGGTCGGCGCGAACGTCGTGCCGGTGTCGGCGTCGCAACCGGCGGCGGTCGCGTTCGCCGAGCTGGTGGCCGGCGAGCCGCGCGGCTGCTCGTCGATCGTCGGTAGCGCCGACGCGGTGCTGGAGATGTGGAACCGGCTGGCGCCGACGTGGGGGCCGGCCCGCGAGGTACGCGGGTGCCAGCCGCTGCTCGCCACCGACCGTCCGGCCGAGGTGCGTACCGATCCTCACGTGCGGCTGGTCCGGTTGGACGAGGTGCACGCGCTCTATCCGGCCGCGGTCGCCATGTACACCGAGGAGGTCGGGGTTGCCCCGGCGGCCGACGGTGACCCGTCGTACCACGACCGGGTGCTCGACCTCGTCCGCGCGCGCCGTGCGTACGCCCGGTTCCACGAAGGTCGCGTGGTGTTCAAGGCCGAGGTCGCCGTGGTGACGAGGCACACCGCCCAGATCCAGGGCGTGTGGACCGACCCCGAGTTCCGGGGCCACGGCCTGGCGACGGCCGGCATGGCGGCGGTGGTGGAGGACGTGCTGCGCCGGGTGGCGCCGACGGTGAGCCTCTATGTCAACGACTTCAACGAACCCGCCCGCCGGGTGTACGCGCGGTGCGGTTTCCGCCAGGTCGACACGTTCGCAACCGTTCTCTTCTGATCAGTCTTTTTCTAATCGGTCTTTTCTTAGCTATTCTTCGCGTATCTCGCGCACGGCTGAAGGCCTCCGGTGTGAGGCGGGAAGCGAGGGTTCGCCCCACACCGGCTGCCTTCGTCATGAGCTCCGATCGCCGCCGAACCGGCGCGCCGAGATCCAGTACCGAGTGACCGAATTACTCGGTTTTCGTCGCGTCGGTAATGACGACCACCGCTTATGTGTAAATGATGGCGTTGGCGAGGTCTGGGCGCTACCGGTTTTTATCGTGGCTGTTGGGAGGCCTGTAGTGGCCGTTCGGTCACGCCCTGAATTCGTGATCGCTGAAATGTTGCGTTAGACCATGGCCGTGCGAATGATTCCAGAGAAGCAGTCGTTCGCAGCGCGGGCCGGGAGACGCCAATGGCAGAGATCCACCATTTCGCGTACGGGTGGATTACCCCCATCATGGCCTACTGTCTGTCAGTACTTGGATCATTGTTGGGGCTTATCTGCACGTCTCGGGCGCGGCGTCTCGCTACGGCCCGTGAGCGGATCTCCTGGCTGGTGCTGGCATCGGTGTCCATTGGTGGCACCGGAATCTGGGTCATGCACTTCATGGCGATGATCGGTTTCGGGGTCGTCGGCAGCGAGATCCGCTACGACCTCGCGATCACGGCGTTGAGCGTCGTCGTCGCGGTGGCGGTCGTGGGCGCCGGCCTGTTCATCGTCGGCCTCGGCCGGCCCAGCCTGCTGAAGATCGTCGGCGGCGGCCTGCTCACCGGTCTGGGCGTCAACGCGATGCACTACATCGGCATGGCGGCCATGCGCCTCGACGGCGAGATCTCCTACGACCCGGTCCGGGTGATCGCCTCGATCGTCATCGCGGTGGTGGCGGCGACCGTCGCGCTGTGGCTCTCGGTCACGGTGCGGTCGGGGGCGCTGATCTTCGGCTCGGCCATGGTGATGGGGGTGGCGGTCACCGGCATGCACTACACGGGCATGTCGGCGATGTCGGTGCGGTTGTCGGAGCAGGGCGCGGTCAACGGTGCCAGCAGCACGACGCTGATCGGTCCGATCGCGCTGGCCGTGGTGCTCGTGGTGATGGGACTGGTGTACTCCGTGCTCGCCGCACCCACCGACGAGGACCGGGCGGGTGCCGCGTTCATCGAGTCCCGCATGGGTGGCGGAGGTCAGCCGGGGCCGGTCGGGATCTGGGCGTCCACGCCGTCGGCGGCGCCGATGGGTCCGACGGCTCAGGAGAGCGCGCCCGCCGACGCGACCGCCGGCGGGGCTGGTGGCGGTGGCTCGGTGGCCAGCCGGTTCGCCCGGCGCGGTGGTTCCGCGGCGGCCGGGTCGGCCGGGCGCGGTGGCTCGGCGCCCGCCGGGTCGGGCGGCCGCGGTGGCTCGGCGTCGGCCGGGCCCGGCCGTGGTTCCGCGTCGCCCGGGTCGGGTGGGCGCGGCTCCCGGCCGTCCGGGTCCGGTGGCTTCGGCGCCGGGTTCGCGCCGTCGGGCGGGGGAGTTCCCGCGGCCGGGCCGATGCCCGGGGATCCGGCGCCCGCCGGGCTGGGCGCGAGCCTCCGGGAGACCGAGCCGTTCTCCCACACCGAGCCGCCCGCGTCCGGTGGGCGCTGGGCCGGTCTCACGGCGGAGCCGGTGCACCCCGTTCCGCGTCCCATCACCGAGGCCCAGTACGACGGCCGGCCGGCGGGCGCCTATCCGCCGCCGCCCGCCACGATGCCGGAGCTGCCGGGCCAGCTGCCGCGCCGGGAACCCGACGCCGCCGACCAGGGCCAGCTTCCGCACCGGAACGCCCGCGAGCCGTGGACGCCGTCGCCGGCGCCCACCCGTAACGACTGATCTGCCGGTGCGTCAGGCCGGCGGCTGGGCCCGGTTCGGCTTGACGACGACGCCGTTGATCGTGGTCTCGCCGGTCTCGGTGTTCAGCGGCGGTGCCGCGCCGGTGACGCCGTCGACGGTCAGGGTGCCGGTCTGCTCGCCGTCGGCGACGATCCACCCGCCGTTGACGGCGGCGTTGGCGACCTTGTCGGCGAGGCGGTAGAGCCCGGCCGGCGCCTGCACCATCCTGATCTTGAAAGTGAACGTGCGACCGCCGGCGACGGCCGTGCCGGTGGCGCCGGCGCCGTCGTGCGTGCCGGTGACCGATGCGCCGTTCTTGCCGGTCAGGGCGAGTTGGCCGTCTCCGGCCGGGCCCTGCATCCAGGCTTCCAGCCGGCCGCCGTCGCACAGGTAGGCGATGGCCTGCCCGTTGCGGACCGCGATCGCGATGGCGGCCGTGCGACCGTCGACCTTCCCGGCGTAGGTGACGATCGGCGCGTTCGGGTCCGGCGTGGGCACGCCCGGTGTGGCTCCGCCCGGCGCGGCCAGGCCCGGCTGGGCGCTCGCGGACCCGCTGGCGTCGGTGGAGGCCGGCGGCGTGGGGGCCTGGCTCGCGTCGCGTTGGGTCTGCGCGGCCTGGTCGCGGTCTTTGCGTGCCTCTTCGGCGGCGACAGTGGCCAGGCCGAACAGCGCACCGGTGAGGGCGAGGACACCAGCGATGACGATCGCGAGACCTTTGAGCTTCATGGTCGGCTCCAAAACCGGGCGTGGTCGTACATGGTGACACGCACCGATGCCCCGATCGGCTCAACAGAGGTGCACCCGGAACCGCTCACTTGCCCGTTTTGCAGCGGAATCAGACAATACGTACTAGGCTTCTGCAACGAACGACAAGCACCACGAATAGCCAAATTCCTCCCCAAGGTTCCTCCACCGCATCCGTCTGTGGAGGTATGGCATGTTTTCCGTCCGTCGAGTTCTCCTTACGTTCGCGGTTGGCACCGCGCTCGGAGCCGGGCCCGCCATCGCGGCTCCGGCGATGGCGCACCCGTGGGACGACGACCACGACCACGACTGGGGTCGTCAGGTCCACCTGTCGGCGTCGCTGAGTGGTCGTGGCGTGGTCGGTGAAGCCCGTGACCGGAACGGTGCCGGCGAGGTGGACCTCAAGATCCGGCCGTCGACCGGCGAGGTCTGCTACGACTTCTGGGTCCGCCGGGTCGAGGATCCCATGCGGATCTTCGTGTACGTCGGCGGTCGGAACGACCCCAACGACCGCGACGACGACGTCGAGGTCGGCCTGGCCAACTACGGCAGCCACGCCGAGGGCTGCCGGAAGATCAGCCCACGCGTCGCGCGGGCGATCGCGAACTGGCCGAGCCGCTACAACGTCCAGGTCGACGGCGACAACGGCGCGATCCGTGGCCAGCTCCGCTACGAGCGCTGGCGCTGAATGAGCTCCGGCCCGCCGTGAGGGGCGGGCCGGTGTGGATGGCCGCTGAGGGCCGGGTCGACGATGCCCCGGTCGTCAGCGGCCATCCAGTGTCTGCCCGCCCCTGTCTGTCTGATCAGGGCTGGTCGGGTACCTGGATGCCGTCGAGGGACGACGCGCACGGGCAGTCGCGGGTGGCGGGAAGCGCGCTCACCGCGTCCAGCAGCATTTTTCGCAGTATCTCGGTGTTCTCGCCAAATACGCGGAACACCTCCTCCTGCGTGACCCCGTGGTCGCCTTCCACCCCGGCGTCGAGGTCGGTGACCAGCGCGATCGCGGAGTAGCAGAGCGCGAGTTCGCGGGCGAGTACCGCTTCCGGGTGACCAGTCATATTGATGACAGTTCCGCCCATCGCCGTGTACGCCCGGGACTCGGCGCGTGTGGAGAAGCGCGGCCCCTCGACGACCACCATCGTGCCGCCGTCGACGGCGGCGATCCCGTGGCTCTCCGCCGCCGTCAGCAGGGTCGTGCGGCCGACGGGGCAGTACGGATCGGCGAAGTTCACGTGCACGGCGCCGGTGTCGTAGAACGTCTGGACGCGGCCGCTCGTACGGTCGATGAGCTGGTCGGGGACCACGAACGTGCCCGGACCGAGGTCGGCGCGCAGGCCACCCACCGCGCAGGGCGCGAGAATCTGGCGGACTCCGAGCTGCTTGAGCGCGAAAAGGTTGGCGCGGTAAGGGATGCGGTGCGGGGGGAACCGGTGGTCCCGGCCATGCCGGGGCAGGAACGCCACCCGCTGGTCGCCGACGGTTGCGACGGTGATTGCGTCGGACGGTGGGCCGTACGGAGTCTCGACCGTGTGCTCCTCGGCGTCGGTGAGTAGGGCGTACAGCCCCGACCCGCCGATTACGGCTGTCGCTGCGATGTCCACCGGCTGAGGCTAACCGCGGAGGACCGGCCAGGCTAATGTGCGTGGCATGGTGATGACGCCTGTGCGTCGCGAGCTGATGACGCTGGCCGACCCCCGCTACGCGGCCGAGGATCTCCACGGCGACGAGTTTCACGTGGCAGGCTGAGGACGTGTTCGAGGGGTCGGGCGGTCCGGGGTCTGGTGATCCCAGGTTCGGTGAACCTCGGCCCGGATCCGGGGCCGAGGAGTCTGAGGCTGGGGAACCCCAGCCGGGTGGTGGCCGGCCGGGTGGCGGCCGCCCGGGTGGTCGGGGCACCAACACGCCGAGGTTCGGGTCGCGGCCGTCGGGTTCTTCCGGGTCGGGTTCTCCCGGGGCTGGCGCTCCTGGCGCTCCTGGGTCTGACGAGTCCTGGTTCGAGGATCCGCGGCGTGAGGATCCGCGGCTCGATGAGGTTCGGTTCGAGGAGCCGGGCTTTGCGGGTCCCAGTGTTTCCGGCCCCGGGGGAACGCGGCCTGGAGATTCCGGGCCTGGTTCTTCCGGCTCTGGTTCTTCGGGCTCTGGTCCTTCGGGCTCTGGCTCGGGATCTTCGGGCTCTTCCGGCGGGCGTGGCTCTTCCGGCGGGCCCGGCGGGGACGCCGGCCCCGGACGTCCCGGTGTGGCGCGAGGCAGGTCGATGGAGTCACTGACCGGGCGCCTGCTGGTCGCGACGCCGTCGCTGCGCGACCCCAACTTCGAGCGGACGGTGGTGCTGCTCGTCGCCCACGAGGAGGGCGGTGCGCTGGGGGTGGTGCTCAACCGGGCCACCGAGGTGCCCGTCTCCGAGGTGCTGGGACCCTGGGGCACGCTGGCGGAGGAGCCGGCCGTGGTGTTCGAGGGTGGGCCGGTGCAGCCCGAGGCGGCCATCTGCCTGGCGCGGGCGCGTCCCGGGATCGAGCAGCTGGCCGGGTTCAACCGGGTGGCCGGCGCCGTGGGCACCGTCGACCTGTCCGCCGACCCCGACACGCTGCGCGAGAGCGTGCTCGGTGTACGCGTGTTCGCCGGCTACGCCGGCTGGTCGCCCGGCCAGCTGGAAGGCGAGATCGAAGGCGGTTCCTGGTTCGTGTTCGACGCCCTGCCGGGTGACGCGTTCGCCGGCCGTCCCGATGACCTGTGGCCGATGGTCCTCCGCCGTCAGGGCGGCCTGCTGGCGGCCGTGGCCCACTACCCGACCGATCCGGCGCTGAACTGACGGCGGGTATCCCCGTGCGGGCCCGGGTGGTGGGGTGTGTACTATTGCGCGGGTGCCCCGGTGGTGAGCCGGGGATGTCTGGGGGCCGTGGCGCAGCTGGTAGCGCACCACACTGGCAGTGTGGGGGTCAGGGGTTCGAGTCCCCTCGGCTCCACCCAAAATTCGCAGGTCAGAAGCCATCCGGTAGCGGGTGGCTTCTTGTTTGAGCGCTCACTTGTCTCTATCGGAGCCCTGTCGTGTCGGTGTATGGGCTATCGACTTGGGTGCGGGAATCTGCTTGTGTTCGGGCGTGGAGAGCGACCACACCATCGAGCTGTTCGAGCGCTCCCGCCACCTCGACGTCCTGCGCGGCGCGTTCGACTCCGTCCGACGTGGCTCCGGCGGTTCGCTGATCCTGGTGAGTGGCGAGGCGGGCGGCGGGAAGACCGCGCTCGTCCGGCGATTCTGCGCGGACCTGGGCACGCGTGGCCGGGTGCTCTGGGGGGCCTGCGATCCGCTGTTCACGCCCCGGCCGCTCGGGCCGGTCGCCGACATCGCACGGCTCGTCGGGGGCGAGCTGCAAGAGCTGGTGGACGCGGGTGCGAAGCCGTACCAGGTGGCGGCGTCGATCATGCGGGTGGCGCAGGAACGTCGGGGCACGATCGTCGTGTTGGAGGATCTGCACTGGGCAGACGAGGCGACCCTCGACGTGGTCAGCCTCCTGGGTCGCCGCATCGGGTCCGTCCCGGCCCTTCTGATCGGCACCTACCGCGACGACGAGTTCGACCGGGCGCGGCCGCTCCGGCAGGTCGTCGGCGAGCTGCGGGGTGCGCCCTCGATCCGCCGGCTCACCGCGGAACCGCTGTCCGCCGAGACGGTCTCGGCCCTGGCCGAACCGCACGGGCTCGACGCATCCGAGTTGCACCGCATCACCGCGGGCAACCCCTTCTTCGTCACCGAGGTCCTTGCCACCCGCGACGGTGACATCCCACGGACCGTCCGCGACGCGGTCATGGCCCGGACCGCCCGGCTGAGCGCCACCGCGACCACGGTCATCGAAGCTGTGTCGATCGCGCTTCCCCACGCGGAGCTGTGGCTCCTCGACGCGCTGGTGCCGGACGCCGCCGACGGCCTCGAACGCTGCCTCGACTCCGGAATCCTCGACATGGTGCCGGGCGCAGCCGTGTTCCGGCACGAGCTCGCCCGGTTGGCCGTCGAGGAGTCGCTGTCGCCGCACCGCCGGTTGGCGTTGCACCGGAAAGCGTTGCGGGCGCTCGCGGGCGTGGCGGACCCGGCGCGGCTGGCCCACCATGCCGAAGCGGCCGGCGACACCGACGCGGTCCTCAGGTACGCGCCCGCCGCGGCCGAAAAGGCGTCGTCGACCGGCGCCCACCGCCAGTCGGCCGCACAGTACGAGCGGGCGTTGCGGTTCGCGGGCGGGCTGCCCGCGGACGCCCGGGCCGCCCTGCTCGAGGGCCGCTCGCACGAGTGCTACCTCACCGACCGGATCGACACGGCGGTCGAGACGCTGGAGCAGGCCATCGCGCTCCGGCACGCGATCGGCGACCGGCGCGGTGAAGGGGCGGCGCTGTCACAGCTGTCGCGTCGGCTGTGGTGCGCCGCGCGCACCGACGACGCCGACGTCGCGGCCCGAGCCGGGATGCGCCTGCTCGAAGGGCTGCCACCCGGCCGGGAACTGGCGCTCGCGTACGGCATCGAGGCCGCCGGCCACCTGAACGCCGAGCGACTCGACGAGGCCGTCGAATGGGCGGACCGCGCGCTCGAGCTCGCCGGGAGACTCGACGACACCGAGGTGACCGCCTACTGCCTCAACATCCTCGGCACCGCGCGGATCCTCGCCGGGTGTCCGGACGGGTGGGAGAAGCTGGAACGCAGCCTGGCCCTCGCCGAGCGGGCCGGGCTCGACGAGGACGTCGGCCGCGCGTTCATCCACGCCGGCTGGGCGATGACCCGCACCCGCGCCTACGGCCACGCGACCTGGCTCGACCGCGGCGTCAGGCGGTGCGACGACCTCGGCCTCGAGGGCTGGAAGCTCTACGTCCTGGCGTACCGGGCGCGGGCCAGGCTCGACCGTGGTGACTGGGACGACGCGGCCGAGGACGCCGCCCTCGTGCTCCGGTCGGCCCGGTCGGTGCCGCTGCTCCGGATCCTCGCGCTGACCACTCTCGGGCTCGTCGGCGCCCGGCGTGGCGACCCGGACCACGGGCCGCTGCTGGACGAGGCGCTCGCACTGACCGAGGGACAGGACGAACTGCAGTTCCACGCTCCGGTCGCCGCGGCGCGAGCCGAGGCCGCGTGGCTCGACGGTCGCTGCGGCGCCGTCGACGGGCTGACCCGCCACGCGCTGGACAGCGCCGTCGAGCGGCAGGCCCACTGGATCGTGGGCGAACTCGCGTGGTTGCGCCGCCTCGCCGGCGTGCGGGAGCCGGCGCCGGTGGCCGTCGGGCCGTACGCGTCACAGCTGACGGGTGACCCCGCGGCCGCCGCCGACGCGTGGACGGGTCTGGACTGTCCGTACGACGCGGCCCTCGCCCGCGCGGCGTCCGACGACGAGAGCGACCTGCGCCGTGCCCTCGCGGAGTTCCAGCGGCTCGGTGCGCGCCGGACCGCGGGGGTCGTGGCGCGGAGACTGCGCGAACTCGGCGTCCGCGGACTCCCGCGTGGTCCGCGTGCGGAGACGATGACGAACCCGGCGCGCCTCACCAGGCGGGAATCAGAGGTGCTGACACTGATCCGGCAGGGGCTCTCCAACGCCGAGATCGCCGCCCGGCTCTACGTCGCCGAGAAGACGGTGCATCACCACGTCTCGGCGGTCCTGCGCAAGCTCGGCGTCGGCAACCGCCGCCACGCCGTCTCCGAGGCCGCCCGGCTGGGCCTCCCAACATAGGGCCTCCCAACATAGGGGCCTCCCAACATAGGGGTTCGGCGCCGGCAATCCGGGTACCCGCTTCCGCTACGGCGACACGGCCCCCGTTCCTACGGTGTGTGGCACCACTCGACGTCACACACGGAAGGAATGGACATGGACCCCTACTTCTCACCGGGAGCCGGGCGGTGATCCGCCGCTGGGCCGCCGCTGTGGCGGTCACCGTGACCCTCGCGGCCTGTACGAACGACGACGCCGAACCACCGGGCGGACCGGACCACGACACGACGGTGACGGCGTCACCGGAACTCGCCTCCAGCCTCGCGAAGGCCCGCGCCGCCACCGCCCGCTACGTAGACGACCTGGGCGCGGCGGACGCCGCCGGGTACCGCATCATCACCCCGATGATGCCGGGGATGGGCTACCACTATCTCAACGGGGACATCGAGGGCTTCGACGTCACGCGGCCGCCGATCCTCGTCTATGTGAGGAACGGCACCCGGTGGCAGCTCGGTGCGCTCGAATGGGTGTGGCCGGAGCGGCCCGCGACACCGCCCCTGGAGGGAGCGACGTACGGCTCCTTCGACGCGGCCTGCCACTACCGCGACGGGTCGTTCGTGCCGGCCGCGGCGGAAGCGGACTGCACACGGACCAGCCCGGACGGCACGTCGCCGTTCACGTTCTGGCACCCGAAGCTCGTGACGATGCACGTCTGGCTCTGGTACCACAACCCGGCCGGCCTCTACCACCCGACGAACCCTCTGGTGCCGGACCCCGGCGAGGGCAACGGCCCGCAACGCGTCAGCGGCCGGTGACACCCTCACCAGGAGTCGTGGTCGGTGCGGAAGATGGCGACCAGGACCCGGAGACCCAGGACGGCCGCCACCACCAGGAGCCCGTAGCCGAACAGGTCGAACAGGCCGACCTCCTCGGTGACGCGGGGGTCGTCGTCGATGCCCAGGAGCATCACGGCCATGATGCCGGCCACGCCGCCGATCACGGTGGTGAGGGAGCGGTGCAGCAGCGCCATCATGTGCTGGCGGTCGCGTTCGTCGGCGAGGAGGCGCACGTTGACGTTGAGCCGGCCGCGTTCGAGGGCGCCGGCGATCCGGTCGATGCGGCGGGGCAGCCGGCGTAGCAGGGGCAGGAGGGTGGTGAGCTCGTCCATCGCGGCCTGGCGCAGCGCGGCGGGGCGCAGCATCTCGGCGAGGTACCGGCCGGCGAAGCCGCGCGCCTCGACCACCACGTTGAAGCCCGGCGCGACGTCGCCGAGGGCGCCTTCGAGCGTCGCCAGCGAGCGGAACACGGCCGCGACCTCCGGCGGCACCGACAGCCGGTAGTGGGTGATGAGCTGGAACAGGTCGACGAACATCTGCGCGCCGGCCGGTGCCCCGGGGCCGAGGTGCTGCGCCATGAACTGGCCCAGCGAGCGCTCCAGCCGCTCCTCGTCGACCTCGTCGGGCCGGTTCACGATCAGCAGCAGCGCGTCGGAGACCGTCGCCGGATCGCCGCTGTCGAGACCGAGCAGCAGGCGTTGCAGGGCCTGGCGCATCGCGGCGTCGAGCCGGCCCACCGAGCCGAAATCGAGCAGCCCGAGCCGGCCGTCCTCGAGCAGCAGCACGTTGCCCGGGTGCGGGTCGGCGTGGAAGACGCCACCGATCATGATCTGGCGCAGTACACAGAACAGCAGCGTCCGCGCCACGTCCGCCGGTTCCAGGCCGCGCGCGGCGATCACCGGGCGGGCACCGGCCAACGGGACCCCGCGCAGCCGCCGCATCACCAGAACGCGCTCGGTGCACAGGGCCTCGTGCGGCTCCGGGAGGACCACCTCCTTCTCGTCCAGGACGGACGCGCGCACCGCGGCGATGTTGCGCGCCTCGACGTGGAAGTCGAGCTCCTCCCGGATCGCCCGGGTGAAGCCGTCGGCGAGGTCGACCAGCCCGGCCGCCCGTCCCCACCTGGTACGTGCGTGCAGCGTCGCGGCGAGCCGTCGCACGATGTCCAGGTCCCGTTCGACCACCGCCCGGACGCCCGGGCGCTGCACCTTGACCACGACGTCGGCACCGGACAGCAGCCGGGCGGTGTGCACCTGCCCGACGGACGCCGCCGCCAGCGGCTCGGGGTCGAACCGGGCGAACAGCTGGTCGACCGGTGCGCCCAGTTCGCGGCGCAGCACCTCCTCGATGAGGTCCGACGGCACCGGCGCGGCCTGGTCGCGCAGGGCGCCCAGTTCCCGCACGAACTCGGGCGGGAGCAGGTCACGTCGGGTCGACAGCACCTGGCCGAGCTTGACGAAGGTGACCCCGCCGGCGTCGAGCGCCTGCCGCAGCGACCGCGCGAGCCGCGAGCGGGAACCGGCCGTCGCGGGGTCGCGGCCGCGCAGGTAGGGGCCGAGGCCGTGACGCACGGCGATGGTGAGGATCTGCAGGTAGCGCCGGGTACGGGCGAGGCGCGCCCGCAGACCGCGTGCCCACAGCAGCGGCGTCACCCGCCCGGTCGGCACGAGCGCCTCCGCGACGACCAGCAGGATCATCGCGACGAGCAGCGCACACGCGATCGACAGGAGCAGGAACCACAACGGGACGACCGAGTCGTCACCGAGCACCGTGTGTGGGGCCAGCGACTGCGAGATCGGCCCGGCGACCAGCAACGCGATCGCGCCGGCCAGGAACAGCCGCACCAACCCGAAGTTGGCACCGAGCAACCGTCGGGCCGCCGCCGCCATGCCGACCACCATCACGACGACGGTGACGACGACGACGATCCCGGTCGTCAGACTGTCCACAATGGACCCCCACCTGGCCGCTCGCCCCGTAGCCAGGAGCCGACCCTACCCCGATCGACGCTGGTGGACAGCCCGTGCCGACCCCTGATGCGCCCGGAGGTAACGGGTAGACACAAACGCTCAGGTTTGCGACTTCCGGTCCGATGGGGGACAGACGGGCAGCCCCCGGGTCGGGGTGACAGTGCGGGGGTGACGGTGGCGAGGCGGCTGGCGTGGGGTCACGGGCTTGCCGCGGCCGTTCTCATCGGGCTGTACTTCGCCGTGCCCGCGTGGCACGTCGTGACGTGGAGCCTCTTCGGGCTGCTGGGCTGCGCCGCGATCGTCGCGGGCTGGCGGCTGCACCGACCCCGGCGGGCGTTGCCGTGGCTGTGGTGGGCCGGCGGCACCGTGGCCCTCGCGGTGGGTGCGGTCGCGGTGTCTCTGCCCGGTGCGGTCCCGCACGGCGCCGCTTCCCCGTGGTGGGCCGAGGCCGGGTTGCTTCCGTGCCTGGTGGTGGCGCTGGTCACATCGAGACGGTTCGCCGCCGACCGCACCGCGCTGATCGACGCGTCGATCCTCGCGATCGGCGCGGGGCTCCTCTCGTGGGTGCTGGTGGTCGAGCCGCACCTGCCGGCGCCGGGCCTGACCGTGGTGCGGGGGACCGTCTCCGTGGCCTATCCGGCACTCCTCGCCGTCGTCGCCCGGTCGATGGTCGGCGCGGTTCGCGGGTGGAGCGCCGCCCTGTTCCTGCTCTCCGGCGCGGGGCCGCTCGTCGCCGACATCCTGTACGGGCTCGAACTGCCCGTGGACTGGCGCCTCGGCTGGATCCTCTTCCTCGTCAGCGGTGGCGCCGCCGCGCTGCACCCGTCGATGCGGACGCTCACCGAGCCGCGGCCGGTGGGTACCGGTGACAGCACCGCCCGACGGCTCGCGATCGGCGCCGCGTCGCTCGTCGCGCCGCTGATCCCGCTCGGGCAGGCGTCGACCGGCGAGGTCCGCGACGGCGTCGTCGTCGCGGTGGTGTCGGCCGTGCTGGTCGCGCTCGCCGTCACGCGAATGTCGCATGTGGACGCCGGTCTGCGGCGGGCCCTCGACCGCGAACGGGAGCTGCGCCGGGCGTGCGAGGCGCTGCTGTCGGCGACCGATGTCGAGACGGTCACGGCCGTCGTTCACGAGTCGGTGGGACGCCTGCTGCCGCGCGGAGCTTCCGACGACAACGTGCTCGTGGACCTGCGGCAGGCGGTGCCGGTGCTGGCCGGCCAGGCCGCCACCGCGATCGACCGCATCGCGCTCATCCGCGAGCTCGACCGCCGCGACAGCGAGGCGTACTTCCGCACGCTGGTGCTCACCGCGGCCGAGGTCATCCTGATCGTCGACGACGGGGGACGCATCCGTTACGGCAGCCCGTCCGCCACCGGCCTGCTCGGAGTCGACGACGTGACCGGTCGCCCGGTGTGGGACCTGTTCGTTCCGGAGCAACGGGACGCGGTGTCCGCGGCGGTCGAGGCCGTCCGGCTCGGCACGGTCATCGACTCCGCGGGCGACTGGACCGTGCTGCGGCACACCGGTGGGCCGGTCGAGGTCGAGGTCTCGATCCGCGACCTGCGCCACGAACCGTCGGTCGACGGCGTCGTGCTGACCCTGCGCGACGTGACCGAGCGGCGCCGCCAGCAGCACGAGCTGGAACGGCGCGCCTACCTCGACCCGCTCACCGGGCTCGGCAGCCACCTGTTCTTCCGGGACGAGACCCGGCGCGCCACCGCCGCACCGGGTGTGACCGGTGTGCTCCTCGCCGACCTCGACGATCTCCGGGGGGTCGCCGGGACCGTCGGGCCCGAGCTGGCCGACGGGCTGCTGCGGGCGGTCGGCGCGCGGCTGCGGTCCATCGTGGACGGTGCCCATGCCGTCGCCCGCCTGGACGGAGACGAGTTCGGCGTCCTCGTCGCGGGTGCCGCCGAGGTCGCCGGGATCGACCGGCTGGTCGCCGGTCTGCTCGACCGCTTCACGGCGCCGTTCGAGGTCTCCGGCAGCACGATCACGGTGCGGCTGACCATCGGCCTCGCCACGACCGTCGACACCGACGACCCGGCGGAGCTGATCAGCCGGGCCCGCGTGGCGCTGCGGACCGCGAAGGCGACGGGCACGGGCTTCTGGCGGCGGTACGACGCGGCGTTGCACCGCGAGATCCTCGACCGGGCGCGGCTGCGCACGGAGCTCGGGCGCGCCATCGCCACCGATGGGCTGGAGCTGTGCTTCCAGCCCATCGTCGACCTGGCGACCGGCCGCGCACACGGCTTCGAGAGCCTCGTGCGGTGGCGGCACCCGGTGCGCGGGCCGCTGCCGGCGGACGCGCTCGTCGACCTCGCCGGGGAGTCTGGGCTCACCGCCCCGCTCGGGGCGTGGGCGCTCGAACGGTCGGTGCGCGAGGCGGCCGGATGGCAGGAGGCGCTGGCCGAGCCGCCGTACGTGAGCGTCGACGTGCCGGACCACCAGTTCCGTGCGCCGGGCTTCGTCGAGCACGTGCTGACGCTCATCAGCCGGTACGGGCTGGCACCGCACCTGCTCACCCTGGAGGTCACCGGGAGCCTGATCGCCGACTCCCAGCCGGTGCGCGAGGACCTGTCGATCCTGCGCAGCGCCGGCATCCGGGTGGCGATCGACGACTTCGGCACCGGCCACCCGTCCCTGTCGTGCCTGCAGGGGGTTCCGGTCGACGTTCTGAAGCTCCACAGGTCCTTTGTGGACACGATGAGCGGGTCGATCCGCCGGTACGACCTCGTGGCCGGCATCGCGCACCTGGCGCGGACGCTGCGGGTCGACGTCGTGGCACAGGGCATCGCGACCACCACCGAGCGGACCCTGTCGAGCGGCGCCGGATGCGCGTACGGGCAGGGCACCCTGATCGCGGAGCCGATGCCGGCCGACGAGGTGGTGCCGTGGCTCACCCACGAGGACACGCCGGTCTTCGCCTGAGCCGGCGACCTCGACGCATCGACACCTATTGACGCCAGCCGGTGATCGACGGCAGTCTCTACGCAATCTCCCCGACCATCGGAGCCGTCACCGATGATGCGTCGTCTCGCTGTTCTCCTCACCGTCGCCCTCCTCGCCGCCACGCCGACGCCCGCCGTCGCCGCGGTTCCCGACCAGTCGACCGCCGAGGCCGGCAACCCGTTCGTCGACGGGTGGTACGCCGATCCCGACGTCGCCGTCTACGGCGACACCTACTGGGTCTTCCCGACGACGTCGAAGACCTACGCCGAGCAGACCTATCTCGACGCCTTCTCCTCGACCGACCTGGTGACGTGGACGAAGCACCCGAACGTGCTCACGACCGCGAACGTCTCCTGGGCCACCCGCGCGGTGTGGGCGCCCGCGCCGGTCGAGCGCAACGGCCGGTACTACCTGTACTTCGCCGCGAACGACATCCAGAACGACAGTCAGCTCGGCGGCATCGGCGTCGCCGTCGCCGACCGGCCGCAGGGTCCGTACCGCGACGCGATCGGCCGGCCGCTCGTCAGCCAGTTCGTCAACGGCGCGCAGCCGATCGACCAGGACGTGTTCATCGACGACGACGGACAGGCGTACCTGTACTACGGCGGCTGGGGGCACGCGAACGTCGTGCGGCTCAACCCCACATGGTGAGCCTCGGGCAGTTCCCGGACGGCAGCACGTACAAGGAGATCACCCCGTCCGGCTACGTCGAGGGCGCGCAGATGTTCAAGAGTGGCGGCCGGTACTACCTGATGTGGTCGGAGGGTGGCTGGACCGGGCCGGACTACTCGGTCTCCTACGCGATCGCCGACTCGCCGACCGGGCCCTTCACCGAGCTCGACAAGGTGCTCGCCCAGGACGCCGCCGTGGCACGGGGTTCCGGGCACAACTCGGTGCTCAACGTGCCGGGCACCGACGTCTGGTACATCGTCTACCACCGCCGTCCGCTCAGCGAGACCGACGGCAACCACCGGCAGCTCGCCTACGACCGCATGGTCTTCAACCCCGACGGGACGATCCAGCGCGTCACGATGCGGGTGAAGGACAACTTCGCCGACGGCAACGCCTACGGCTGGCGCACCTACGGCGGAACCTGGACGGCCGCCGGCGGGCGCTACACGGCGACCCAGTCGCTGGGCGGCAAGGCGTTGCTGGACACCAACTTCGGCAACTTCACCTACGACGCCGACGTCACGGTCACCGCCGGGAACGGCGACGCCGGCCTCCTGTTCCGCGTGACGCAGCCAGCCGTGGGCGTCGACAGCTACCGCGGCTACTACGCGGGCATCAGCCCGGCCGGCCGCGTCGTGCTCGGCCGGGCCGCGAACTCGTGGACACAGCTCGGGTCGGCCACGGTCGCCGGTGGCAGCCACCGGCTGCGGGTCACCGCGATCGGACCGCAGATCTCGGTGTACGTCGACGACCTCGTCACGCCGAAGATCAGCGTCACCGACAGCACATTCGCGAGCGGCGCCACCGGCGTGCGGGTGTTCAACGCCGCCGCGGCGTTCGACAACGTCGCCGTCGGTGCGCCCGTCGGCGCGGGGACGAACCTGGCGCTGGGCCGGCCGGCCACCGGCAGCGCGCCCTGCGTGGCGTCGGAGGGTCCGGAGAAGGCGGTCAACGGCAGCGTCACCGGTGGCAACACCGACAAGTTCTGCTCGGTCGCACCGGGTGCGTGGCTGCAGGTCGACCTCGGCGCCGCCCGGGCCGTGACGCGGTTCGAGGTCGCGCACGCCGGTGCGGGCGGGGAGGCGGCGGCGTACAACACGCGGGCTTTCACGATCTCGGTGTCGGCCGACGGCGTGACGTGGACGCAGGCGGTGGCCGTCAGCGGCAACACGCTGGGGGAGACCACCCATCCGGTCAGCGGTGTGTCGGCCCGCTACGTGCGGCTCGCCGTCGGCACACCGACACAGACCACCGACGGCGCGACCCGCGTCTACGAACTGCGGGTCTTCGGCTGAGAACACGACGCGACGCCCCCGCCCGGGGGCATCGCGTCGTCGTATCGGTGTCAGGCGCACAGGGCGGTGTCGAGAGCCTTGTCGAGGTGTCGCACCGCCTCGATGACGGTCGGCAGCGCGGTGACCGCGATCGTCGCCGACCGGCCGTCCTCGGTCGTCCCGGTGACGGTCGTGTAGCCGGGCGCGTTCCCGCCGTGCGTCCACGCGAACCCGCCGCAGCTGAGGGGGAACGTGCCGATGCCCAGCCCGTAGCGCGGCCCGTCGACGGTCGAGAAGCCCGGAGCATCCACAGTGGACTTCATGGCGGCGAGCTGCTCGGCGCGCAGCAGCTTACCGTCGAGGAGCGCGCCGAAGAACCGGTTGAGGTCGCCGGGCGTGCCGATGAGCTGGCCCGCCGCCCAGGCGAGCGACGTGTCCTGCTCGGTGACGTCGACGAACGGCGCGTCCGGCGCGGTCGCCATGTACCCGTGCGGGTGCGGGCCGTCGATCGTCTCGACGCCGAGCTGGGGCCAGTACGTGTCACGCAGGCCGGCCGGCTTCAGGACGCGCCTGGTGATCTCCTCGCCGATCGGCCGCCCGGTGACCTTCTGCGCGATCAGCCCGGCGAGGATGTAGTTGGTGTTGCTGTAGCTGAACGTCCCCTTCGGCGCGACGGCGGGCTGGGCGAGGCCGGCGTCGACCAGGTCGCGCGGCTCGAAGTGCCGGTGCCGCACGGCGAAGTAGTCGGTACCGATGATGGGCTCGTCGTAGTCGGCGATCCCGCTGGTGTGCTGGAGCAGGTGCCGCACGGTGATGCCGCGCCCGTCCACCGGTCCCCGTACGACGCCGGGCAGGTATGTCTCGACCGGTTCGTCGAGACCGACCCTGCCCTCGCCGACCAGTTGCAGCACGACGACCGCCGTGAACGCCTTGGTGTTGCTGGCCAACCGGACCCGGCCGTCGGCCGGCACCCGACGTTTCGTGACGGTGTCGGAGACGCCGGCCGTGTAGGTGTGGCTGCGCCCGTCGCGGCCGCGCACGGTGGCGAGCGCGCCGGGGAACCGGTCGTCGCGGACGAGCCCGTCGAGGCCGCGCTGTACCGCGGGGTTCGGCCGGCCGGTCTGCCGCTGGTCCGCCCGCTCGTCCGCGAACGCGGACGGGACCGCGGTGGCGGACAGGGCGACGGACAGGGCGAGGGTGCTGGCCCCGCCAACGGCGGCGGTCGCCCATCGATGCCACTTGACCATGGGAACACTCCTTTGTGGACGGAAACGTCCACATCAGAATGGAAGAGTCGGCGCCATCGATCGATCCCGTGGCCTGCCGGGCCGGGGTACAGCCTGCTGTACCCCGGCCGCGAGCAGTGACGTCGCCACCACGAGCGCGGCCGCCATCGCCGCGACCGCGGCCACTCCACCCGGCACGGCGACCGCCTGTACGGAGCCGGTCAGCCGGAACAGTGCCACCCACAGCCCGCCCAGGGTCAGCACCGCGGCGGCGGCCGCGAGCAGCACGCCGAGAGCCGTCACGAACACGGCGTCGACGGTTACCACGCGGATCACCTGGCCCGGCGTCGCGCCGGCCAGGCGCAGCAGGGCCAGCTCGCGCCGCCGTTCGCGGCCGGCCATCAGCACGGTGCCCACAATGGACAGTGCCGCGTAGACCACGGCGATCCCTACCACCACCCACATTCCCGCGGCGGTCACTCGGCTTCCGCGCCCCGGGCCCGGCGCGAGAAGGTCGGCGCCGTGTCCGGTCACGGCCGCGCGGAGGGCGGCGGCCACCGCTTCGGGCGCGGTTCCCGGCTGTGGACGCACGAGAGCGCGCGACGCCAACGGACCGGCGACGTGCGCCCGGGTGACGTACGCGCCGTTCCCGCCGACACCCGGGCGGACGACCGCCGCCACCCGCAACGTCACCGGGGAGCCGTCGCCGCGCCACACATGCACCCGCTCGCCGACACGGCGGTTCCACTCGGTGTCGACCACGACGGTGTCGTCGCGGAGGTCGGCGAGCGAACCGGCGAGCACGGGCAGGCCCGCGAGCGCACCGGGATCCACGGCCTGCGCCTGCCGTTCGAGCAGCGCCACCCCGTCCTCGAGGTCGTAGAGGGCGGTGGGGTAGCTGGCGCTGACCGCCACGCCGGGGAACGCCCGCAGCCGGTCGACCAGCGCCCGGTCGAGCCCGGGCGTTCCCGCCGGAACCACCAGGAACCCGGTGCGGGGCACCGATTCGGCGGCCTTCGCGTGGTCGATCGTCGACGTCACGCCGAGGAGGCAGGCGGCGAGCCCGACGGTCAGGAGCACCGGCGCGGCCGTGGCCGCCGTGCGGCGCGTGGCGGCGATGGCCGTCTCGCGCGTCAGCAGTCCCGCGACGCCGCGCAGCGGCCACCCGAGCAGCCGCGCCGCCGGAGAGACGAGCGCCGGTGCCAGCACCGCGAACGCGACCACGAGCAGCATCACCCCGGGCACGTAGCCCTTGCGTTTCAGGGCCGCCGCCGGCTCGGTGAGCACCGGCGCCCACAGCACGTAGACGCCACCGGCCAGCGCGGCCAGCCCGCACACCCACCGTGTGAGCGGCATCCCCCGACCGTCCACCGTGGACTCGCGCAGGGCCTCGACCGGGCGCGTACGGCCGGCCCGCCACGACGCGGGAAGCACCCCGGCGAGCGCGGCCAGCAGCCCCACCACCACCGCCAGCACCAGCGGCAGCCGCGTGTGGGGGACGACGAACCAGTCGGGCGCGAACCCGTTGTCGCGCAGGAGCCGCGCGAGCACCAGCGCGACCGGCCGGCCCAGCAGGCATCCGGCCACGCACGCGAGCGTTCCGACGGCGAGACCCTCGCCGACGACGAGCCGGCGCACCTGGCCCGGCGTCGCACCCACCGCCCGCAGCAGGGCCAGTTCCCGGCGCCGGCGCGCCACCGCGTACGCGAAGCCCGACGCCACCACGAACCCGCTGACGAACACCGCGATCCCGCCCGCCGTACCGAGAAAGGCGTTCGCGGCGACGAGGGCCTCGGCGTCGTCGCGCGCGTCGGGGTCGAGCGCGCGCAACCGTTGCCCCGAGCGCACCTCCACGCCCGGCGGCGCGTGCACGGATACGGGCAGCACCAGCGCGTCCACGCGCGGGTGGAGGCGCGCGGCCTCGGCGTCGGTGAAGAACAGCGCCCGCTCGAACCGGGCCGGCGCCAGCACCCCGGTGACGGTGTACGGCCGCGGACCGTCGAGGGTGAGCACGGTGACCCGCTCGCCGACGGTGGCGCCGCCGGCCCAGACCACCACCTCCCCGTCGGAGGCGGGTCCACGGCCGGCCACCAGCCGGTGCGTGCTGAACCGGGCCACCGGCCACGGCCGGCCCACCTGCCCCCGTCCACCGTTCGGAAGTTCCGCGTACGCCCACCGGTCCACCACGCCCGGTCCCAACGCCGCGAGGTGCTCCGCCGACAGGCCCCGTGGCACGGCCAGCGGCCGGCTGCGGTGCCCGTGCTCCGTCTCGACCGTCACCTCGTCGAGGGGCACGGCCACCCCGGCGGCATGCGCGAAGCGTTCCGGTGCCCGGACGTGTGCGGTGGCCGTCCCATAAAGCACGAGACCTGTCGCCGCGACCAGCGCGACCCCGATCGCGAGCCCGACCACCGGCGCGACCAGGCCGGCCCAGCGCGACCGCAGCGACGCGAGCGTCAGCACGGCCGGTCCCCGACGATGCGGCCATCGGTGAGCGTCAGCACACGGTCCGACGCCGCGGCGGCGACCGGATCGTGGGTGACCATCACGACGGTCTGTCCACTGTCGACCAACCGCCGCAGCAGGCCGAGGATCTCGGCGCCGGAGGTGCTGTCGAGCGCGCCGGTCGGCTCGTCGGCGAAGACCACCGCGGGTTCGGTGACGAGCGCCCGCGCGATCGCGACCCGTTGCTGCTGCCCGCCGGAGAGCGCGTCGGGCCGGTGCCGCTCGCGGCCGGCGAGCCCGACCGCGGCCAGCGCGCCCCGCACCGTCGCGCGGCCGGGCCGCCGGCCGGCCAGTCGCAGCGGAAGCCCCACGTTCTGCTCGGCGGTGAGCATCGGCAACAGGTTGAACGCCTGGAACACGAACCCGATCCGGGTGCGGCGCAACCGGGCCAGCCCCGCCTCGCCCAGCGTTCCCAGCTCGGTGCCGTCGACCACGACGGTGCCGGAGTCGGGGCGGTCGAGACCGGCCGCGCACTGCAGCAGCGTCGACTTGCCCGACCCGGACGGGCCCATGACGGCGGTGAACGTGCCCCGCCCGAACGCGACGGTCACGCCCGCCAGGGCGGTGACGTCGCCGTAGGCGCGGCGCACGTTGGTCAGCTCGACGGTCATGCCGTCCAGCACACGCGGTCCGGGCCGCGGGCGCCGCCGTGCGGGTTCGACTCCGACGGTAGAGGTTCTTCTACCGCCCCCGCCGTCTCCGGTCCGTACTCTCGGGTCCGTGAAGCGCGCGCGGACCCTGCTGTGGCTCGCCACCGGCGTACCGGTCGGTGCCGTGCTGCTCGTGGTGTGGGTCGGCCTGCTCGCGCTCGGGATCGCCGGGCTGCCGGTGCTCGTGGGGCTGCCGATCCTGCTCGCCGTGCCGCTGCTGGGGATTCCGGCCGGCGCGGCCGAGCGGTGGCGGCTGCGGCTCGCGGGGATCACGGTCGACGACCCGCACGGCGACCCCGACCGGCCCGGCCTGTTCGCGTGGCTCGGCTGCCGCTACCGCGAGCCGGCGACATGGCGGGAACTGGCGCACCTGCTGGCTTTCAGCGTGTTCTGGCCGGTCGACCTGCTGGTGCTCGGGTGCCTGCTCGGCCTGCCGCTGTCGTTGCTCACCGCGCCGGTCACGTCGGCGTTGAACGGCGGCGAGGTGAAGATAGTCAAGGCCGTGCTGCTGAGCGGTCAGGGCGCCGCCTGGGCGGCGGTTCCGGTCGGCGTCCTGGGTCTGGCGGCCGCGGCGTACCTGCTCGGTCACTACGCGCGGCTGCGGGCCGCGCCGGTCCGGTTCCTGCTGGGACGCGGTGAGCACGACGTCCGCGAGCTCATGCGCTCGCGCGCCCGGCTGGTCGGCGCGTTCGACGCCGAACGCCGGCGCATCGAACGGGACCTCCACGACGGCACCCAGCAGCGGCTCGTCGCCCTCGGTATGACACTCGGGCTGGCCCGCCTCGCCGGCCCCGACGAGCTGCCCGCGTTGGTGGCCAAGGCCCACGACGAGGCCGGTCAGGCGCTCACCGAGCTGCAGGAGCTGATCCAGGGGATCCATCCGCGGATCCTCACCGACCGCGGGCTCCCCGCGGCGCTGGCGTCGCTGGCCGACCGCATGCCGGTTCCCGTGACCGTGACGGCCGACATCGACGCGCGGCTCCCGGCGATGATCGAGGCATGCGCCTACTTCGTGGTCTCGGAGGCGTTGACGAACGTGGTCAGGCACAGCGGTTCGTCGATGGCGTGCGTCGACGCCCGGATCGTCGACCGGCGGCTGTTCGTCGCGGTCGAGGACGACGGTGTGGGTGGCGCGGTCGCGCGTCTCGGCGGCGGGCTCGCCGGCCTCGCCGACCGGGTGGCGGCCGTCGGCGGTCGGCTGCTGGTCGACAGCCCACCGGGCGGGCCCACCGTGGTGCGGGCGGGGCTGCCGTGCGGGTAGTGCTGGCCGAGGACGGCGTCCTGGTGCGGGAGGGGGTCGTCGGGCTGCTCACCCGGTTCGGCATCGACGTCGTGGCCGCGGTCGGTGACGCCGGTTCGCTCGTCTCGGCGGTGTCGGCGTACGAGCCCGACCTCGTGATCACCGACGTGCGCATGCCGCCCGGCTTCAGCGACGAGGGCCTGCGGGCGGCGATCGCGTTGCGCGGCGGCCGGCCCGGACTCGCGGTACTCGTGCTCAGCCAGTACATCGAGCTGACCTACGCCGGCGAACTGCTCGCCGCGCCGTCGGCGGCCGGCGTGGGCTACCTGTTGAAGGACCGGGTCACCGACGTGGCCACGTTCGTCGACGCCGTCCGGCGCGTCGCCGCGGGCGACACGGTGGTCGACCCGCAGGTGGTGAAGCAGTTGCTCAAGCGCAACAGCAGTCCCCTGGAGCGGTTGAGTCCCCGCGAGCGCGAAGTGCTGGCGCTCATGGCCGAGGGCCGCTCGAACACGGCCATCGCGCGGACCCTGGTACTCAGCGAGGCGGCGGTGGCGAAGAACATCACCGGCATCTTCACGAAGCTGGGCCTGCCACCGACCGACGACGACAACCGCCGCATCCTGGCCGTCCTCACGTACCTGCGCGACGGCGCCCGGGGGTGACCCCGGGCGCCGTCGCGGTTCGGTTCCTTCAGGCCCTCATCGCCGCCGTCGCGGGTCCGCGGACCGAGCGGCGGGTCGTACCGAGCGTCGCCGCCGCGGTCAGGACCACGGCGATGGCGACGACGATCGCGAACGCCGCCGGGGTCACGTCCGGCACGAAGCTGCCGGCCCGGGCCGAGGCGAACGGCAGCACCGTGAACAGCGAGCCCACCGCGCCGCCGATCACGCCGGTCACCGTGACGAGCGCGGCCTCCAGGGCCACCATCGCGGTCAGCTGGCCCCGGGTGGCGCCCGCCAGCCGCTGCTGCGCGAACTCCCGCCGCCGGCTCGCCGTGGCCGCGATGAGGGTGTTCACGAGCATGATGGCCACGAACAGGGTGATCATCCCGACGACGACGTAGTTGAGTGTCTGGATGTCCTGCGCGTACTCCTGCTGCACCTGACCGGCCGCCTCGGCGTCCTCGATGCCCTGCATGTACACGGTTCCGGTCGCGATCCCGGTGAAGATGAGCACCGGCATCACCGCGCCGGCCAGCTGCCGGGCACGCGTGTGGACGCCGAGCACCGCCAGCTCGCCGGCGACGCCGCCGACGAGCCGAGGCAGCCACCCCAGCAGGGCGGTGACCAGGCGCAGCAGCTCCGGCGCCAGCAGCGCCAGGCCGATCGAGGCCCAGATGCCGGCCTGTCCCGCGGTCTGCATCGCGTCGATGCCCTTGCCGTCCATGACGGTCGCGGTGAGCACCGCGCAGTTCGTCCCCGCGAGGAGGAAGAGGACCGCGCCGATCCGGCGCAGCACCGGCCGCGCCGCCTTGGCGCGCGCCGGCCCCGCTCCGCGCCGGGCCGCGGCGACCGCCGCGATGACCGACCCGAGCAGCGTGACCCCGAACCCGGTGCCGAGCGCGGTCGGCCCGAACACCGGGTCGACCGACTCCGCGACCTGCCCGGTGTTCTGCAGCAGGTTCACCAGCACCCGGCCGAGCAGCAGGCCGACCGGCACGGCGACCGCCGACGCGACGACCGCCACGACCGCGGCCTCGCCGACGATCATCCGGCGCAGCTGCGGACCGGTGGCCCCGATCCGGCGCAGCAGCTGGATCTGTTCGGAGCGCTGGCGGATCGCCAGGGTGAGTGTCGAGGTCACCGCGAACGCCACGATGACAAGGCACCAGCCTCCGCCGACGCTCGCCGTGGTGACGAGCGACTCGTTGCCGCTCGCCGCGTCGACGTCGGTCGCCGTGTCGATGAGCGACGCGAACGCCATCAGCAGCGCCGCGCCCAGGAACGCGGACAGGAACGTGGAGACGAAGCCACCGGGGCGGTGGCGCAGGTTCCGCAGGGCCGTGGCGATCATCGCTGTGCTCCCACCAGGTCGCCGAGGTGCGCGAGGCGCTCGGCCACCGCGTCGGCGGTCGGGGCGCGCAGCTCGCCGGCCAGCCGGCCGTCGGCGAGGAACAGCACCGAGTCGGCGTACGCGGCGGCCATCGGGTCGTGGGTCACCATCACGACGGTCCCACCGTGCTGGTGCACGACGGCCCGCAGCAGCGCGAGCACCTCCTGCGCGCTGCGCAGGTCGAGGGCGCCGGTCGGCTCGTCGGCGAAGATCACAGCGGGCCGGGCGACCAGGGCGCGCGCCACCGCGACCCGCTGGCGCTGCCCGCCGGACAGCTTCTCGGGACGCGCGTCGAGCTTGTCGCCCAGGCCGAGCTGGGCGAGCACGTCCCGGCAGCGCCGTCGGTCGACCTTGCGGCGGGCCAGCTTCAGCGGCAGCACGACGTTCTGCTCCACGGTCAGCGAGGGCAGCAGGTTGTAGTCCTGGAAGATGAAGCCGACCCGCTGCCGGCGGAACTTGGTCATCGCGGTGTCGTTGGTGGCGGTCACCTCGGTGCCGCCGATGAACACGCGGCCGCCGGTCGGCCGGTCGAGCCCGGCTGCGCACTGCAGCAGCGTGCTCTTGCCGGACCCCGACGGGCCCATCACGGCGGTGAACGTCCCCGTGGCGAACGTCGCCGTCACGCCGGCGAGCGCGGTCACGGTCTCGTCGTAGGTCTTGTGGAGCGACTCCAGTCGGACGGCGTCGGTCATGGTGTTCCCCTCTCACTCGTACGTTGTCTGGATACAACGTACGAGCGCACTAGCCAGGGGTCGGTAGAGCCAACCTGGCTCTCGGGGTGGGGCTAGCACCACTCTTTCTGGACAGCCGGTGCACTAGTGCACTAGGAAGTGCTCATGAGCGTCCCCACCTATCGGAAGATCGCCGACGACCTCGCCGCGCGCATCACCGCCGGCGCGCTCGCGCCCGGCGACCGCGTGATGTCGACGCGGCAGATCATGGCGGCGTACGGCGTCGCGATGGCCACCGCCACGAAGGTCATCGCGCGCCTGCGGGAGCAGGGCCTGGTCGAGGCGAAACCCGGCGTGGGGACCGTCGTCAGCAGCGCCGCCGCACCGCGCGAGACGGCGCCCGACCGCGTGACGGTGGTGCACACCGCGATCACCATCGCCGACGCCGAGGGGCTCACCGGCCTGTCGATGCGCCGGCTCGCGGGCGCCCTGGGCATTCCGACGATGTCCATCTACCGCCACGTCCGCGACAAGGAGGAGCTGATCCTGCTGATGATGGACGAGGTGATGGCCGCCAACCCGCCGCCGCCCGACCTCGATCCCGACACCGCCGACTGGCGCGCGTGCGTCGAGGCGGTCGCCCGCCTCCAGTGGGCGATGTACCGCCGCCACACGTGGCTCGCGCAGGCGATCTCGTTCACCCGGCCGCTGCTGGCGCCGAACGCGATGGCGCACACGGAGTGGGTGATGCGGTCGCTCGGCCGCGCCACCGCGGATCCGGACCTGCAGTTCCGGGCCGCGGTGATGGTGGCGAACTACGTGCGCGGCACGGCCGTGAACCTGGCCGAGGAGGCGCAGGCCGAGCAGGACACCGGCATGACCGACGAGCAGTGGATGCAGACCCAGCAGGAGCGGTTCGCCGCGGTGATGGCGAGCGGCCGCCTGCCGATGATGGCCCGCTACGCGACGGGCGACCACGACTTCTCACTGGACCTGCTGCTCGACTTCGGCCTGCGAACCATCCTCGACGGCCTCGACCGTATCCTGACGCATGGATAGAACGATGCTCGTCACCGGCTCGACCGGTGCCATCGGGTCCGCGGTGGTCGAGGTGGCGAGCGTCGAGGAGACGCCCGCTCCACTGTGGACAGAGACGCTGGCCGTCAACGTGGTGTTCGTCAACGCCGCGCCGGGACTGCACGCCGTGCCGAGGTGGTCGGCCTACGCGGCGAGCAAGGCGGCGCTGACCGAGCTGGCCGACTCCCTGCGTACCGTCCGTGATCAATCCGTCTCCCGGGCGGCGGGGAACTCGGCCTGTACGAGACGCGGCACCTGACGGCCCACACATTCACAATCGTTGATGAGTGGGCACGTATGAACATCACTTTGGCCTGATGATGTTCATGCGTGCCCGGTGGCTGGCGACCGTCGACCACGGTGGCCGCGGGGAGGACCGCGTCGACCGACCGCGCTCGGGGTTGACGCAACCATCTGGTTGCCATATCTTAAGTGGCAACCAGATGGTTGCTACCCAGGAGGCAGGCATGGCTTTTCCCGATCGGATCGAGCGGACCCTCGAACTCGCCCACGCGCCCGAGAAGGTGTGGGACGCGCTCACCACGTCCGAGGGCCTGGGTACCTGGTTCGGCAACCGCGCCGAGGTCGACCTCCGCGTCGGTGGACAGGCGCGGCTCAGCTGGGACAGCGGCGACACCGCCGTCCTCACCATCGAGAGGGTGGAGCCGCCGCGCGTGTTCGCCTACACGTGGCCGATCTACGGGCTGCCCGACAGCGACCCGCGCCGCACCTACGTGGAGTTCACGCTGGAACCGAACGGCACCGGCACCACGCTCACCGTGGTCGAGGCGGGCTTCGGGCAGCTGAGCGACACCGAACACAAGGCCGCCTTCGGCGGCAACACCGAGGGCTGGACCAACGAACTGGGCGAGCTCGTCACCTACCTCAATGGATGACCGGGAGGCGGTGGCCCAGGAGGTCTTCGCCGCCCTGGCCGACCCGAACCGGCGGGCGATCCTCGCCACGCTCGCGGCACAAGGCCCGGCCACCGCCACCGATCTCGCCGCCCGGCTGCCGATCACCCGGCAGGGCATCGCCAAGCATCTCGGCCTCCTTGCCGACGCCGGGCTCGTGGTGGCCGAACCCGGCGAGCGGCGCCGGGTGCGGTACCGGCTCGACTCCGCGCCGATGAAGGTGGCCCAGCAGTTCCTCGCCGCGCTCGCCCGCGACTGGGACGGCCCGCTGGCCGCGCTGCGCAACAGATTGGACGAATCGTGAAACTGGCGACGCTGTTCCTCGGCATGTTCGTGATGGGCAGCACCGAGCTGCTCGTGGTCGGCGTGCTCGACCTCATCGCGTCCGATCTGAAGGTCTCGATCCCGGCCGCCGGCACGCTCGTCACGGTCTACGCGCTCGGCCTCGCGCTCGGCGGTCCCATTCTCACCGCCCTGACGATAAGGCTCGACAAGCGCACGATCCTTGCCACGACGCTGGTTCTGTTCGTCGCCGGCACCGCGGTCGCGGTGTTCACCACGAGCTACGCCGTGTTCCTCGTGGCGCGCACGCTCACCGGCGCGTTGCAGGGTCTGTTCATCGCGGCGGCGTTCGCGGCGGCCACCGCCGTGGTTCCGGCCGAACGCGCCGGTCGCGCCATGGCGGTGGTCATTTCGGGGACCGCGGTGAGCGGCGCGATCGGTGTTCCCCTTGGCACGTTGGCGGGCCAGACACTGGGGTGGCGCGGTTCGTTCCTCGCGGCCGGCGCGTTCGCCGCGGTGGCCCTGGTGGCGACGCTGGCGGTCATTCCGTCGGTACCGGGCACCGGCGCGGGTGCGGCGAGCCAGGTGCGGTACGCGTTGGCGCCGCGGGTGCTGGCACTGCTCGCCCTGACGTTCCTCGTGTTCTCGTCGGTGTACGCCACGCTCACGTACATCGTTCCCTTCCTGCACACGGTCACCGGGGTCTCCGGTGGGGTGGTGAGCGTGTTCCTGCTGGCGTACGGGGTCGCCACGGCGGTCGGTTCGTACGGGGGTGGACGCTTCGCCGACACCGACGCGGCGCGCACGCTCGTGGTCGGAACCGTCGGTGTGGCGGTGTGTCTGCTCGTGTTGTATTTCGTCGGGACCGTGGCGGTGCTCGTCGCGGTGCTGCTGCTGGCGATCGGCGGGTTCGCCATGGGTATGGCGCCGTCGCTGCAGTACCGGGTGACGAGCCTGGCCGGCCCCGGTGGCGCGTTGGCGCAGTCGCTTCCGGCGTCGGCGGCCAACGTGGGCATCGCGTTCGGCTCGTTCGCCGGCGGCGTGGCGGTCGGAGCGTTCTCCGTGCGAACCGCTGTCGTCGCGGGTCTCGTCATCGCCGTCGTCGCTGTTCCGGTCGCCTGGGCGTCCGGCTTTCTGACCGCACCCCACGCAGAGGGAGATACCGATGAACAGCTTGCCGCCGATCGTCGACCGGACCGCGTTCCAGGCGGAGGTCGACCGGTTGCGTCCGCGCGAGAAGGCACACACGCGGGAAGGTGACGCGATCGCCGCGGCCCGCCGCCGGCTGCCGATGGTCGAGGTGCCCGCCGACACCCCGTTGACCGGGCCCGACGGAACGGTCACGCTGCTCGACGCGTTCCAGGGCCGCACGCAGCTCGTCCTCTACTACTTCATGTGGAACGCCGGCCGGCCGACGGAGGACCAGTGCGAGGGCTGCACCTGGTACACCACACAGGTCGCGGAGCTGGCGCCGCTGCACTCCCGCGACATCACCTACGCGGTGGTCTGCCAGGGCCCGGACGACGAGGGCCGGCGCTACCACCGGTTCATGCGCTGGACCATGCCGTGGTACTCCGCGCAGGGCGGCGCCCTCGACACCCTGCTCGAGGGCCGCCACGTCGGGATGATGCACCTCGTCTGCTACCTGCGCGACGGCGACCGCGTCTTCGAGACCTACTGGACCACCCGCCGCGGCGTGGAGGCCATGGACTACAGCTACGCGCTCATGGATCTCACCGTCCGCGGACGGCAGGAGGCGTGGGAGGACTCGCCGGCCGGCTGGCCGCGGCGCGGCCCCGACGACGACACCCTGCGGTCGGACGGCCGCCCGATCCCGCAGTGGTCGAGGCTCTGACTACGGAGATCTGCGTATGGCGCCCTGTCGACGGTGGTGGTGTCGTGGCCGACGTGTCCACCGACTTCACCGCATACGTGTTCGCCATCGTCGACAAGCGCGACGCGCGGGGGTTCGCCGCGCTGTTCGCACCCGAGGGACGGTTCGTGTTCGGCAACGCCGACCCGATCGTCGGTCCGGACGGCATCGCCGCCGCCGTGGAGGGCTTCTTCGCCGGCATCCGCGGCCTGCGTCACGAGCTCCGCAACCGCTGGGAGGACGGCGCCGACACCGTCGCCGAGCTGACCGTGGAGTACGACCGCGCCGACGACCGGTGCGTCCGGGTGCCCGCGGTCACCATCTTCACCCGCGACGACGCCGGCCTGATCACCGACTACCGCATCTACGTCGACCTCGCGCCGCTGTTCGCGCCGGCCTGACACGACCGGCCCCGCGAAACCCCGAGGCCGGGGCGCCGGACCGCGGATCTCAGGCCTGATCGCCCTCGCGGCGCTTGAGCTCCTCCTCGCGGCGCTTCAGGTCGGCCTCCCACTTGTCGAACAGCTCCTCGTCGGCCCGGCGGCTGCGCTCGACCGACTGCAGGAACTGCGGGTCGTCGTCGGGTGCGAGGGGACGGGGACGCTCGCGCTCCGGGAAGCCGGCGCCGGGCCGCCACTGGCCACCCCGGCCGATCGGGGACTTCTGCGGCCGACCCGCCACGAACCAGGCGATCGCCCCAATGGGTGAGAAGAGCAGGATCACGAACACCCACACGACCTTGGGCAGGTTCCGGACACTGAACTCCTCAGTGGACAGACAGTCGATCAGCGCGATGACCAGCAGTGCCAGGTCGATCAGCATCAGCAGCCCGTAGAGACGAATCACGCCGCGAAATGATGCCGTATCGCCGGCCGCCTGTCTGCCCCTACATTCGGGTCATATCCGCTCGGCGAAGGGACGGGACGGCATGGCCACGAGGCTGGATGAGACGGTCGCCCGGAGGCTGCACGAGACCCTGCGTGTCGTATGTGACCGGATCGGTGCCGACGCGGCCCGGGCGGAACCGGTCAAATACACGATCAACGCGGTCTACCGGGTACCGCCGTTCGTGATCCGGATGAACGCCAGCCCCGCGACCGCGGAACGGACCGTGTCCCACGCGACGGCGCTGGCCGCTGTCGACGCGCCGACGATCCGGCTGGCCGACGTGGGTCCGCAACCGATCGTCGCCGGTGGATGGGCGGCGACGGTGTGGCTCGACGTACCCACCACCGGCCGGACACCAGAACCGGTCGACCTCGCCGGACCGGTGCGGACGATCCACCGGCTGGAGACGCTGGACGCGGACCTCCCGCCGTGGGAGCCGGTCGCCAAGGCCCGGCGCCGGATCGACCGCGCGGTCGGTGCCGACTGGATGCGCCCCTGGTGCCGCGACGAGGTCGGCCTGGACCTCGACGACCTCGTCGCCGCCCTGCGCGAACGGTGCGACGCCGTGGAGCGGGCGCTGGCAGACGTCGCCTGGCACCTGCCGGCCGGGGTCCTCCACGGCGACGTCCACACCGGGAACCTGCTGCTCGCCACGAGCGGCGAGGCCCTGCTGTGCGACCTCGACAGCGTCTGCGCCGGTCCCCGCGAATGGGACCTCACCCCGCCGGCACACGGCACCGAGCGGATGGGCCGACCCCGCGCGGCCTACGCCGCCTTCGCCGACGCCTACGGCTTCGACGTCACGGCCTGGCCCGGCTGGCCGGCGCTGCGTGCCGTGCGCGACCTGCAGATGGCCACCAGCACGTTCGGCGCCTTCGACGGCCGCGCCGACGTGGCCCAGCAGTTGGCCCACCGCGTCCGCACCCTCCTCGCCGGCGACGACGACGCCGTCTGGACCCGCTACACCTGAACCGGTCAGTGGCCGACCGCCTACCGCCCTCACGGAGCTGACCCCCGCGACCGAGAAGCTGCTCGTCGGCCTCGTCCGGAGGGCGGCGGCAGCCTGATTCTGTGCGGATTCGGTGAAGGTAGGAACCGAAGCGGGGTAGCGCCGCGTCTTTACGGCTGTAGCGCGCACAGCCCGGCCGCGGAGGTCCCACATGATCGCTCACGATCTGGGTGTCGACGCCCAGGGCCTCACCCGGCGGTTCGGAAACGTCGAGGCGGTCCGTGGGCTGAGCCTCACCGCGCCCTACGGCGAGGTCACGGCCCTGGTCGGGCCGAACGGCGCCGGCAAGACCACGCTGCTGCTGATGCTCGCGACCCTGCTGGCGCCCGACTCGGGCCACGTCCGGGTGGCCGGGCTCGACCCGGTCGCCGACCCCGTGGGCGTGCGGGCCCGGATGGGCTGGATGCCCGACGCGTTCGGGGTCTACGACCAGCTGACCGCCTGGGAGTACCTGAAGTTCTTCGCCGACGCGTACCGGCTGCCCGACACGGTCGGCCGGGCGCGGGTCGCCGAGACGCTGGGCGTCACCCACCTGGAGGACTACGCGGGGCGTCCCGTGCACGTGCTCAGCCGCGGGCAGAAACAGCGGCTCGCGCTGGGCCGCGCGATGCTGCACGACCCGGCCGTCCTGCTGCTCGACGAACCGGCGTCGGGTCTCGACCCCCGGTCGCGCATCGAGCTTCGTGACGTTCTGCGCGGACTCGCCGCGAAGGGAGCGGCCGTGCTGGTGTCGAGCCACATCCTCACCGAGCTCGAGGAGATCGCCGACCGGGTCGTGTTCATCACGGGTGGACGCGACGCGGGGCAGCACGACATGCGCGTGCTCGTCCGCGCGAGCGCGGTCACGTGGCGGGTGCGCGCCATCGACGACGAGGCGCTCCGCGCGGCCCTGCACCGCCGGGGCGTCGAGGCGGGCGACGCGACCACCGGCGGCATCGAGCTGCCGCTGATGACCGAGGACGCGGCGGCCGACCTGCTCGCCGGCCTGATCGCCGACGGGGTGCGGGTGGTCGCGTACGGACCCATCGGCAGCCAGCTGGAGAACGCCTACCTGGCGCTCACCGAGGACCGGTTCTGAAACGGGAGGCACGATGAGCAGACACGGGGTGGCGCTGGTCTTCCGGCAGGAGTTCCTGGTGCGGTACCGCACCGGCCGGTGGCGCTGGCTGATGGCCGCGTGGGTCGGCGTCGTGTTCCTGTTCACGGTGCTGTTCGAGGCCGGGTTCTCGTCGTCGTTCTCGTCGTACCGGGGCAGTCTCGCCTGGGCGGGCGAGCGGTGGCAGGGCATCCCGCTGTTCGGCGCGCTGATGCTGTTCGTGCTCGCGCTCGCGCTCATCATCAGCCCGGCGCTCACCGCGCAGTCCATCAACGGCGACCGGGAACGCGGCACGCTCGCCACGTTGCAGATCACCCGGCTGGCCGCGGGGGACATCGCGGTCGGCAAGCTGCTCGCCGGGTGGGCCGTCGGGGTCGGCGCGCTGGCGTTGACGTTGCCGTTCGTCGGCTGGTCGATCCTGCGCGGCGGGGTGGGCATCTGGCGGGCGGCCGTGGTGCTGTTCGTGGTGGCCCTGCTGGTCGGGGTGGTCTGTGCCGTGTCGCAGGCGCTGTCGGCGATGCTGGCCCGCAGCATCACCTCGGCGCTGCTGTCGTACGTCACGGTGTTCGCGTTGAGCCTCGGCACGCTGCTCGCGTTCGTGCTGGCGCTCCCGCTGTCGGGCGGCGGGTACTACGGCGACCGCGAGGACCGGGTCTGGTGGCTCGTCGCCCCGAACCCGTTCGTGGTGCTGGCCGACTCCGCGCCGCAGGTGCCGATGAAGCGTGACCCGAAGACCGGCGACCTGGAGGCGCCGCCCGTCGGCGACCCGCTCGGCGAGATCGGCCGCGACGTGCGCCGGATGCGCTTCTCGCCCGAGGAGGAGCGGGCCTACTACGACAGCTACGACGGCAGCGGCGACTGGCCGACGTCGCCGGTGTGGCCGTACGGCCTCGCGTTCAACCTGCTGCTCGGCGCCGGATCGGTCATGATCACCGTCCGTCGGCTGCAGACCCCGGTGCGGGAGCTGACGAAGGGCACCCGCATCGCCTGACCGGCGGCCGCTACCGGGACGACCTGGCCGGGCGGACCGCCCGGCCACGGCGGCGACCGGGGCGCACGTTCGGCGCCCCGAACGACGTCGGTGCGCCGGTGCGCGCGATCTCGTCGGCGGCGGTGGCGATCAGCGCCCGTGACGCCGCGAGCCCCCGCACGGAGACCGCGTACCGGAACCGCGTGCCGTCGGAGTCGCGCCGGCGGGCGACGACCGTCCACGGCACCGGCAGGGCGAGGCGCGCGAGCACGAGCAGCGGCAGCACCGCGAGCACCGCCAGCCACTCCAGCAGCAGGAGCAGGAGCACGGCCAGGATCGGGAACAGGAAGAGCAGGAACACCACCAGCAGCACCGGGTGCTCGACCACCTCCAGGAACTCCAGCGCGCCGTCGTTGAACCTGCTGACGCGGGCGCGCTTGCGCGGCTTCCACGGCAGCCAGCGCCGGCCCACCCACCAGGTCCGCCCGGACGGATCGTCGACACGCATGCCGCCATTGTGCGGGGCCGCATCAAAGCGCCGCGCAACTCCGCTGTTGACGGTACTTCGCATAGCGAGCTAGTGTGCGGTGCGTGGACGTCACCCAGCTGCTCAAGGGCGTGCTCGACCTGGCCGTGCTCGCCGCGCTGCGGCACGACGACGGGTACGGATACGACATCCTGCGCCGGCTCCGCACGGCCGGCCTCGAGGACGTCGGTGACGCGTCGGTCTACGGCACGCTGCGTCGCCTGTTCCAGGCCGGATACCTCACCACGTACGTGGTGCCGAGCGACGAGGGTCCACACCGCAAGTACTACGCCCTCAACGCCGCCGGCCGGGCGCACCTCGACCGGTCGGGCAAGGTGTGGCGCGGCTTCGTGTCCACAATGGACCAACTCCTCGACGGGACCTCCGCATGAACGTCAGCACCGCCGAGATCGACCGTTACTTCGCCGGCGTGTCGGCCGCTCTCGCCGACCTTCCCGAGCAGGTACGGCAGGAGCTGCTCGAAGACCTGCCCGACCACCTCGCCGAGATCGCCGCCGACGATCCGGTGTCGCTCGACGACCGGCTCGGCCCACCGGCCGCGTACGCGGCAGAGCTGCGGGCGGCCGCGGGCCTCGATGTCACGGCGCCGAAGCGACGGGCGAGCCGGCTCGACGCGGCGATGGCGGCGCTGCGGCCACATCTGCGGACGTTCGACGAGCAGGTGGGCCAGCTGATCGGGTACGACAGCCTGGTCGAGTTCCTCGTGCAGCTGCGGCCGGCGTGGTGGGTGCTCCGCGGCTACCTGGTCGCGCTGGTCGTGCTGAACCTGTTCATGGGTGGCGCGGGCATCGTGCCGCATGACGGCGCCGCCGGGATGACCGGGTGGGCGGTGGTGCTGCTCCTGGTCATGGTGTCGATCCGGTACGGCCGGCGGCCGCCGCGGCTGACGCGCCGGATCCGGCCGGCGTGGCTCGCGGCGGCGGGCGTCGCCCTGCTCGTGGTCGGGTTGGGCTTCATGTACTTCGATGACGGCGACTACTACTACACGCCGCCCAGCTACCAGGACTCCGGCGCGGTCTACGACGGTGGGCAGGAGGTGTACGTCTACACCCCGGACGGGCGGCCGGTCACGAACGTGCGCGTCTACGACCGCGGCGGGAATCCGGTGCCGATCGGGGTACCGATGGGCTGCGAACGGACCGACGTCTACGTCGAACGGCGCGGCTGCCTTCCCGAGGAGGTACTCCCGGCGACTCCGGACGGAGGCGCCGGGCAGGGCGGAGACGTTGTCAGCCCCAGTGTCAGCCCCGTCCCCAGCCCCAGCCCCAGCGCCTCGTAGCGTCGTCACGGCTGGATCGGCATGCTCCAGCAGTTCGACAGCGTCCACCGGCCGGCCAGCCGGTCGACGAGCCAGCTGATCGCCGGCTCCTGGTCGGTCAGGAGGGGCGCGAAGTGGTTCAGCAGCGCGCGTCCCAGTTCCGGCAGGATCACCGCCTCGTAGGTGACGTCGCCGCCGAGACGGCACCAGTCGACGGCCAGCGTGCGCGCCTGCCGGTGCGGCACCAGGTTGTCGGTGACACCGGTGGCGATGCGTACCGGTCCCGCCGGTCTGCCGGTCCCGATGCGTTGTTTCGCGAAGACGGCCCGCACCACCGGTTCCGACCGTGCCACGTCGATCAGCGAGCGACCGTCGACGGTCCAGGCGGTGCTACGGGTGGAGCCGTACGCGAAGATGGCGTCGCCGACGCACATCGTCGCGAGCCGGGCGAGCGCCGTGCGGCCGGCCGCGTTCAGGTGCCGGTCGAGCACCGGGCGCAGGGCGGGTTCGGACTGCAGGAAGCCGTTCACCGCGAAACCCAGCGCGCCCGCGAGGTCGGTGCCGTCGATCCCGGCCGTCACCTCGGCGAGGTCGGCCGGCGGCGCACCGGCGTACGTGCCGGCCAACCGGACGTCGGGTGCGTAGCCGGGCTGCAGTTCGGCCGCCGCGGCTGTCGCGCCGCCGCCCTGGCTGTAGCCGTACAGACCCACCGGCGAGCGGGCGGTCAGCGACGTGTCCGGCAGCGCGCGGGCCGCGCGTACCGCGTCCAGTAACGCTCGTCCACCATCGATGCGGTTGACGTACGTGTGCATCAGGTTCGGGGTACCGAGACCGACGTAGTCGGTGACCACGACCGCGACCCCGCGCACCAGCAACCGGTAGATGGCGAGGATCTCGTAGCCGACCGACACCGTGTCGGGCGTCAGGACGATCGGGTACTGCAGGCCGAGCGACGCGGAGCAGTGGTCGCCCTGCCCGAGCGTCCCGGGGGCGACCGCGACCAGCGGCCGGGCGCCCCCGCCCCACCACGGTGCCGTGGGTTCGATGTAGGCGCCGGTCACGGCGACGGCCGCGCCTGTGGAGTCGGTCGAGCGGTACATCAGGCGGGTCGCCCGGCCCGGCAGCGGACCGGTGATCCCGGGCAGGCTCAGCGCCAGCGGGAGCGGTTCGGTGCGCACCAGCGCGCCGTTCGCCGCGGGCAGGGTGGTCGGTGGCGTGTAGAAGGCGGGCGGGGTAGGGGCGGCGTGGGCGGGTGCGGCAACGCCGACGGTCGCGGTGAGGACGAGGGCGGCGGCGGCTAGGCAGGCGCGGAACATGTGGCCTCCCGGAGGTGCCTGAGCAGCGCATTGGCGCGACTCAATGCGGTACCGCACCGTACCGCTCGCTCGTTACCGGTGGGTAGCTTGCCTCAGGTCACGGTTTTGTAACGGACACGTTCGGCGTCGGGCGCGCCGAGCTGGGTGTATATCGCCAGGGCGCGGCGGCGGTGCTCGTCACGGAACGGCGAGTCGTCGTTGATGCTCCGTGCCAACCCTTCGTGGGCCCTGGCCTGCTGGAAGGAGTTGCCGGTGTCGACGGCCAGTTCCAGCGCCTCCCGGTAGTGCCGGTGCGCCTGCCCGTCCGGCCCGACGGCCGCCAGGGTGTCGGCGAGGTCGTTGAGCGCCTCCGACTCGCCGCTGCGGTCGCCGCACAGGCGGAACGACTCGAGCGCCCGGTCGTGGTACTCCAACGCGCGCCGCGGGTTGCCGAGCGTGCGGTGGACGATCGCGAGGTTGGTCAGCGTCTGGCCGGTGTGGCTGTCGCCGACCGTGTCGCGCAGCACCAGCGACCGCTCCAGGTGGCCGCGCGCCTCCCGGCACCGGCCGGCCTGGATGAGCACGTACCCGAGGTTGGTCAGCGTGGCGGCGACCCCGCCCGGATCGTCGACCTCCTGGTAGCGGTCGAGGGCGCTGCGGAACAGCTCGGCCGCGGTCTCCGCCCGTCCCGACCGGAAGTGCGCGATCGCCGCGCTGCTCAACGCGTTGGCCTCCATGCGACGGTCGGACAGCTCCCGGGCCAGCGCGATGCTCCCGTCGAGGTGGCGCAGCGCGTCGGCGTACCGGCCCTGCCGCTGGCTGATGCTGCCCAGGAGGCGCAGCGTCGCGGCCTGGCCGTTGACGTTGCCGATGTCGCGGTGGATCGCCAGGGCCCGCTCGCACAGCTCGGTCGCCTCCGCGTACCGCGCCGTCACCCAGCCCACGGTGCCGAGCTCGGCCAACGTGATGGCCTCGCCCAACCGGTCGCCCGAGCGGCGCGCGGCCGCGAGCGCGGTGTCGTGGGTCGCGGCCCAGTCGTCGAAGTACGAGCGCAGCATGTAGAACGGCGACATCGCCTGGGCCAACCGCCAGCACCGGGTGTCGCGGCCGTATTCGTGGGCCATGCGTACGGCGTCGGCGATCGTCGCGCGTTCGGTCTCCAGCCAGGTGCGGGCGGCGCCGGCGCTGGCCGTGTCGGGCAGCAGGTCCGGCCGTCGCACCGACTCGACGGCGATGCGGTGCCGTAGCGGCGCGACCCGGTCGACCGCCGGCATCGCGGCGGTGAAGAGGTGGTCGAGCACGCGGTCCAACGCGGCGGTGCGGTCGGCCGCGGAGTCCTCGCGCTCGGCCGTCTCGCGGGCGAACTGCCGGGTGAGGTCGTGCAGGTGGTACCGGTCGGGCACGCGCTGCTCCACCAGGTGCGCGTCGACCAGCCGCTGCAGGAGGTCCTCGGCGTCGTCGCCGTCGAGGTCGGCGGCCGCGGCGATGGTGCGCCGGTGGAAGTCGTCGCCGGGAACGACGGCGAGGAGCCGGAACAGCCAGCGTTCGGCGTCGGGCAGCGGCTCGTACGACAGCGCCAGCGCGCTGGCCACGCTGCGGTCCTCGGCCGACAGCTCGGTGAGCCGGCGGTGCCGGTCGGAGAGCCGGCTGGCGAGGTGCTCCACCGTCCATGATGGACGGTGCCGAAGCCGCGCGCCGGCGAGCTGGATGGCCAGCGGCAGGTATCCGCACAGGCGCACGACGTCGGCCACGGCCACCGGCTCCGCGGCTGCCCGGTCGCCACCGAGCACCGTGCTGAACAGCGTGGCCGCCGCGTCGGGCGACAGCTCCTCCAGGCAGATGCTGGTGACCCGGTCGAGCCCGGTCAACCGGCGCCGGCTGGTGACGATCGTCGCGCAGCCGGGTGCCGTCGTCAGCAGCGGCCGTACCTGCGCCGCCGAGGCGGCGTTGTCGAGGACGAGCAGCAGCCGCCGGCCGGCCAACCGGGCCCGCCACCGCGCCACCCGTTCCTCGAACTGGTCGGGCACCAGCTCCGCGGGTACGCCGTCGGCCCGCAGCAGCGCGCCCAGCGCCTGCCGGGGGTCCAGCGGCTCCTGCCCGACGCTGTGCGCCCGCAGGTCGAGGAAGATGCGCCCGTCGGGGTAGTCGCCGGCGAGGCGGTGCGCGGCGTGCACGGCGAGCGTGGTCTTGCCGACCCCGCCCATCCCGTCGACGGTGACCACCACCGGCTGGTCGGCGGTGCGGGTGGCGGCCAGCACGAGCGCCAGGTCGGCGTCGCGTCCGGTGAGGTCGTGCACGTCGGGCGGCAGGTCGTTGCGGTAGACCGGTTCCGGCCCGTCGTCGGCCGGCTTGGGGCTGCCGGCGACCGGCTCCTGGCCGGCGGCCGGTTTCGGGTTACCGGCGGCCGGCTCCGGCTCCGGCGTGCCGAGGGCCGGGTCGCGGTTGAGCACCGACTGCTCCAGCGCCCGCAGCTCCTCGCCGGGCTCGACGCCGATCTCGTCGTGGAGCAGCTGCCGGCCCTCGCGGTACACCGCCAGCGCCTCTGTCTGCCGACCGGTGCGGTACAGCGCGAGCATCAGCTGGCCGCGGAGGTCCTCCCGGTACGGGTGTTCGGCCACCAGCGCGGTGAGCTCGGGCACCAGCCGCTGCTCCCGGCCCAGGCGCAGGTCGAGTTCGATGCGACTGGTGAGGGCCTGGAACCGCAGCTCGTCGAGCCGGCCCGCCTCGGCGACCATCCGGGGCGCGTCGAGGTCGGGCAGGGCCGGCCCGCGCCACAGGTCCAGCGCCTCGTGGATGCGGTCACTGGCGGCGGCGGGGTTTCCGGCGGCGTCGTGGGCGCGGGCGATGCCCAGCAGCCGCTCGAACACCTCGAGGTCGAGCTCGTCGGGGGCGACCTCGAGCAGGTACCCGGGCGGCGCGGTGCGCAGGGCCGCACCGGCCTCGCCGAGCAGGCCCCGCAGCCGGAAGACCACGCCGTGGGTCTGTTCCCGCGCGGTGGCCGGCGGCTGCTCCCAGCACGCGGCGATCAGCTCGTCGATCGGCACGACCCGGTTCGCGTTCAGCAGCAGCAGCGACAGGACCGCGCGTTGCCGGCGGCTGCGCGGACGCACACGCTCCGTTCCCAGGCCCACCTCCAGCGGACCGAGCACCCCGTAACGAACGCGGACCATGACCCCCTGCTGACGCCAACCGACCCTGCAAGCTACCAATTCGGGCTCCGGCGCGCTGACCGGACGATCCGGTCGGAGCTCAGCGCTGGTCGGTCACGCGCCCGAGAAGTGCGGCGCGGGTCAGCTCGGCCTTGTTGCCGGCGCCGAGCTTGGCCCGGATCCGCTTCACGTACGTGTCGACGGTGTGGCGGCTGATCCCCAGCCGGGTGGCGATCTGGCTGTGCGTCAGGCCCTGCGAGATCTGCCGCAGCACCTGCTCCTCCCGTTCCGACAGCGCTGACCGTTCCGACACGGCTGACCGTTCCGACACGGCTGACCGTTCCGACACGGCTGACCGTTCCGACACGGCTGACCGTTCCGACACGGTCGACCGCTCCGACAGGGCCGACCCCGACCGGTCGGAGCCGGTGCGGGTGGGCGCCACGTTGAGGGGCCACGCCGACGGAGCCGGGCGCCGGGACCCGGGTGCGACCACCATGCGGATCGCGGCGACGATGTCCGGTGCGGCGGTCCGCTTGCTCAACACGGCGGCGGCACCCGCCCGGCGGTAGCGCTGCGGGTCGGTGACCGGTCCGGCGCACATGACCAGCACCGCCGCCAGCTGCGCGCACTGCCGCACGAACCGCACCTCGTCGACCTCGGCCAGCACGTCCGGGTCGACCAGGATCGCGTCGGCCAGCCAGGACACGGGCTCGTGCGGAGACGTCCTGGCTCCCACGACCCGGATCCCGTCGGCCTCGAGCACCTGCGTCAGACCGACGAGGAACACGGGCGAACTGTCGATGATGTCTACGCGGATCACGGTTCCCCCATGGGACGCCAGCCTGCCGGTGGCGGCTTTCAGCGGCCTTCCATCCGCCTTTCAAGAGGCGCTTTCAGGAGACGCCTTCAGGAGGAGCTTCCAAGCGGCGCTGTCAACGGCGGGGCGCCGCGTCGCGCAGATAGAGCGTCGGTGACCGGGCCGCGCGCTACACGTCCCGGGAAAGGGCGACACCGTCCGGCCTGCCAGGATGATGTTGGACAGGACGAGGACCCCGAGAGGTGGGAGAGCACATGCTGGTCGACTGGCCGGAGGAGGAGCTGCGGCGGTACCTGCCGGAGCGCGACGAACCGGACGACTTCGACGAGTTCTGGACCGCGACGCTGGACCAGGCGCGCGAACGGGCGACCCCGGCCCGGTTCGTGCCCTACGACGCGGGACTCGCGACGGTCGACGTGCACGACGTCACCTTCAGCGGGTTCGACGGGCAGCCGGTGCGCGGCTGGTTCCTGGTGCCGCGGGACGCGAGCGGGCCGTTGCCCTGCGTGGTCGAGTACATCGGGTACGGCGGCGGCCGCGGGCTGGCCCACGAGCGGCTGTTCTGGAGCGCGGCGGGCTACGCGCACTTCGTCATGGACACCCGCGGACAGGGCAGCGCCGGCTCGTCGGTGGCCGACACCCCCGACCCCGACTCCGCCGGCACGCCGCAGACCCCCGGCTTCATGACCCGTGGCGTCACCGACCCGCAGACCTACTACTACCGCCGGGTGTTCACCGACGCGGTGCGGGCCGTCGAGGCCGTGCGCGAGCACCCGGTGGTCGACGCGACGAAGGTGGTCGTAGCCGGCGGCAGCCAGGGCGGTGGCATCACGCTCGCGGCGGCCGGCCTGGCCGACGGGCTCGCCGCGGCGCTGCCCGACGTGCCGTTCCTGTGCCACTACCGGCGGGCGACGGCCATCACCGACGCGTACCCGTACCAGGAGCTGGTCACGTTCTGCCGGACGCACCGGAGCCAGGCCGACCGCGTCTTCTCGACGTTGCGCTACTTCGACGGCGTGAACTTCGCGGCGCGCGCGACCGCGCCGACCCTGTTCTCGGTGGCGTTGATGGACGCCGTCTGTCCACCCTCGACGGTCTTCGCCGCGTTCAACCACTACGCGGGGGAGCGCAAGGACATCACGGTCTGGCCGTTCAACGGCCACGAGGGTGGCGCGGGCTTCAACCAGGGGGTGCAGCGGGCGTATCTGGCGTCACTCCTCGACGCCTGAGGTTGCGCTCCTGACATCGATAGGCTTTGCTTGGCGCGATCATCTTCCGCAGACGCACGGGGGCGTTGTGCAAAGAGATGCCTGTGCATGCCCTCGTGCTCTCGTGCATGAGAGGGCCTTCATGAGAAGACGTGTGCTGGCTGCAGCGCTCGGAGCCGGACTGGCGATGGTGGCGGTGCTGCCGACGGCGGCGGCGGCCGACGCGGGGGGCGCCCGCCCACCCGCCACGCTCGTCGTTCCCGGGAACAACTACCACCCGGAGAGCATCACCGCCGCCGCCAACGGCGACCTGTACGTCGCGAGCATCACCACCGGCGAGGTGGTCCGTTTCCGGGCCGGTGTCTGGGCCGCCGAGACGTTCGTTCCGGTCGGGGTCAACCTCGGTACCGCCGGGGTGCTCGTCGACGACGTGCGCAGGGTGCTGTGGACGTGCGACATCGACCTGAGCTTCCAGCAGCCGACGAAGCTCAAGGCGTTCAACCTGCGCACCGGTGCGGCCGTCGCCTCCTACACGGTGCCCGACCGCGGCGTGTGCGCCGACATCGTGCTCGTGCGCGGCGACGTGTTCATCACCGACACCGTCGACCCGACGGTGCAGCCGGCCCTGCCCGGTCGCATCCTCAGGCTCACCACGCCGAGCCGCGCGTCGGCGGTGGGCGGCACGCTCAGCGTGTGGTCGGCCGATCCGGCGTTCACCGAGCCGACCGGCGGCCTGCAGATCAACGGCATCGCCTACGACGGCCGCAACGCCGTCTACACCACGAACTACAGCTCCGGGACGCTCGTGCGCGTCGGCATCGCGCCCGACGGCTCCGCCCTTCCGGCAACCAAGGTGACGCTGCCGCGCACCCTGCAGAACCCGGACGGCATCCGGATGCTCGACGCCTACCGCCTGCTGGTGACCGAGAACCCGGGCCCGCTCAGCGTCATCGACGTGCGCACCGGCGCCATCACGCTGGTCGGCACGTTCGACCAGCCGACCTCGGTCGTGCGCTCGGGCGGGTCGCTGTTCGTGGCCGAGGGCCAGGTGCTGCGCCTGCAGCAGGGCCAGCCGCCGAACCTGCCGTTCAAGGTGCAGCGGATTCCGGCGCCGCTCGGCTGGTAGCTCAGGTGACCACGTCGGAGATCGCGTACATCTTCCAGCCGCCGTCGGTGCGGGTGAACGCGTAGAACGCCGACACGGTCTCGATGAGCGAGCCGTCGGCGCGCACGCGCCGACCCTGGTAGAGCACGACGTGCGCCTTGGTGGGGGAGACCGCGACGACCTCGTACCGGCTGTCGACGGTGGTGTGCCAGCCCTTGGCGGCCATGAGGCCGGCCGGGTCGATCGGGAAGCGGTCGAACATCACGACCCGGCCGTCGCCGATGTGTGCCAGCGGGTAGGACACCACCTCGTCGATGCCGGCGAGGTCGTTGCCGGTGAACGAGGAGAGGTACTTCTCGTACGCCGCGCGCACGTCGTCTGCGTCGGTCATGGCTGAACGCTACCGAAGGTGTGGGCATGGAAATGGCCCGCGTTGCCGCGGGCCATTTCCATCGCCAGGTGTCAGCCGATCTGCGGCCGGCGGCGCCTCGCGGCGTGAGCGGTGAGGCCGGCGCCCATGCCCACCAGGGCGAGGCCGACGAGCGCGATGAGCACCACCGGCACACCGGTGACCGCGAGCCCGCCACCGCTTCCAGCGCCGCCGCTCACGGCGACCTGGATCGCGAGCTTCATCGAGCGCGGCGACCCGTCGGGCGCGACGCCCTGCGCCACGGCGGTGTGCGCGCCGGCGGCGAGGTTGCGGGGCACCGTGATCGGCTTGCTGAAGTTGCCGAGCGCGTCGGTCACCGCGGTGCCGAGCACGATCGGGTCGGAGTAGATCGAGATGACGACCGTGGAGTACGGCGCGAAACCGGTGCCGATGAACACGATCTGCTCGCCGGGATCGGCCTCGGTGATGATGCCCTGGTCGGTGGTGAGCGTCAGGTCCGTGTCGGGCACGGTCGCCGGCGGCTGCGGCGCCGTCGGGGTCGCCTGGTTCGAGGCGGGGGACGCGGGTGAGGCCGCCTCGCCGACGAGAGCCTGCACGGTGACCGTGTAGGTGGTGCCGGCGGTGCCACCGAGAACGCACGTCGTCGCACCGGTGGTGGTGCAGGTGGCCTGACCGGGCGACGCGCTGACGCGGTAGCCGGTGATCCCGGTGCTGTCCTGCGGCGCCGACCACGTCGCGGTCAGCGACGAGACGCCGGCGGTGAGCGTCGGCGCCGACGGCGGCGGCGGAACGACGACGATCGAGCGCTGCACGGGAGTGGCGGCGTTGTAGGTCTGGTTTCCGCTCTGCGCCGCGGTGACCTGGCAGGTGCCGACACCGACGAGCGTCAGCGTGCTGTCGGAGACCGTGCACACGCTCTCCGGCGTGGCGCTGAAGCCCACCGGCTGCTGGGAACTGGCGGTCGCGGTCAGCGCGTACGTGCCGGACGACAGCGGCACCGACGCCGCCGGCGTGAACGTGACGGTCTGGGCCAGCTTCGTCACCACGAGCGTGGGACCGCAGCCCTCGCTGGCCATGCCGGGAACGCCGTCCATGCAGCCGGACATCAGATCGGGGTCGGCGTTCGTCACGTTGCTGAAGTCGTAGTCGCCGATCTGGTAGCTGCCGCCGTTGGTGGCGCTCACCGGAACCTGCACGTGGCACTCGTCGGTGGCCTCGACGGTGACGCCGGACAGGGCCACGGTTGCGCCGCCCTGCGCGGCGGCCAGCTGACCCCCGCAGGTGTTCGCGGGTTGGCCCGCCGCGATGGTCAGTCCGGTCGGGAGCGCGAGCTCGTAGCCGACACCCTTCTCGTACGAGTCGGGGTTCTCGTCGGTCCGCTTGAGGCTCACCCGCAGGTTCGACACGGCCATCGCCGGAACGGTGGTCGGATCGAAGGACGCGTGAATGCGCGGCATCGCTCCGGTGACGGTCAGCTCCTGCGGGGTGACGGTGTTCAGCAGCCCACCGGTGAGCCCGCTGATGCTGGCGCTGGTGACCCCGTAGATTCCCGACATGCTCGACGTGACCGCCACGTCGAGCGCGCACTCGGCGTTCTCGCTGATGATGGACGCGCCGCTCAGGGTGATCGTGGAGCCGCCCTCCTGGAGCGTCACGTTGCCCATGCAGTAGAGGTTGACGTTGGTGTCGGCGACCACGAGCCCGTCGGGCAGCGTCACCGTGTAGCCGAGGCCGGTGACCTCGGAGCCGGGGGTGCGCTTCATCAGCAGCTTGATGGCCGACCAGTCGTGGTCCTCCATCGTCTCGTCGCGGAACGCGGCGGTCAGCTTCACGCCGTCGGGTTCCGGTGCGGCGACGGCCTTCTCGTACGGCTGGCTGACGAACATTCCGGGGCCGCCCTCGGTGACGGCCTCGACCGTGAAGGTGTAGCCACCCGCTTCCATGCCCTCGATGGTGCAGCTGGTCGCGCCCCAGTCGTTCACGGCCGTTTCGCAGGTCTTGCCGCCCGGGCTCGCCGTGACGACGTAGTTGTTGAACCACGGCTGGTACTCCTGCAGCCACTGGCTCCAGGTCACGGTGACGTCGATGTCGGCGTTCACCGATTCCACCCCGGTGATCACGGGTGGCGCCATGTCCTGGATCGTTGGCGGGTCCTCGACCGCGGCCACCGAAGGCGTCAGGGTCGGCGTCGCTGCCGCGGCCGGAGGTGTGGGCGACGTCGACGGGCTCGGCGTAGGAGATGGCGTCGGTGCGGCGGCCCGGCCGGCCTTGGCCGGCTCGGTCCGCGCCCCGGGCCTGGCGGCCTTCGACGCGTCGTCGCCGGCCTGCTGCTTGTCCTGCTTGTCGTCGGCGGCCTTCGCGGGCTTCTTGTCCGCCCTCTTGTCCGCCTTCTTGTCGGTCTTCTTGTCGGCCTTGGCCTTGTCGGCCTTCTTCTTGTCCGCCTTGGGCGCGGCCGCTTTCGACGGGACCGGCGTGGGCGCGTCCTTCTCGGCGGCGCTGGCCGGTTGGCCCATGCCGGCGACCGCGGCCATCACCGCGACCGTGGCGGCGACCGAGAAGCGCCTCCGCCACGTGGTGGAAGACGGTAGGAACAGCGCCAGCATCCATGACCCCCGTATGGACAGCGTCGTGCCGACCCCGGTGCCGGGATCGGTCCGCTATGTACGGTATGGGCCGTAAAGCGAATCGGATGCTAAATCGATCAACTCCATCGTCCGGGCCGATCTGCCGTACGGTATAGACCAGTTTCTCTGGTGACCATGGGGGGCCAGAACCGCGGAGGTTGGCATGCGCAGAAGATCCTGGTTGGCCGGTGCGCTCGTCGGCGTGCTCGTCTCGGTGCTGGCGGTACCGCCGTCGGGTGCGTCGGCCACTGTCGACCCGGCGACGGCGGCGGCGAAGCTGCTGCTCAAGTTCATGACGCTGGAGGAGAAGGTCGGCCAGCTGTTCGTCGTCGAGGTGTACGGACAGGCCGCCGACACCGTCTCGGCGAACAACCAGCGTCTGTACGGCGTCGACACGCCGGCCCAGGTCATCGACAAGTACAAGCCCGGTGGCGTGATCTACTTCGACGCCCGGCGCGGACCCGACAACGTGCGCGACCCGCGCCAGATCGCCACCCTGTCCAACGGCTTGCAGCAGGCCGCCGCGCGGCAGCGCATCCCGGTCCCGTTGCTCATCTCCACCGACCAGGAGGGCGGCGCGGTCGTCTTCCGGCTGACCGCGCCCGCCACCTCGATGCCCGGCAACATGGCGCTCGGCGCGGCCGGCTCCACGACGGCCGCCAAACGGTCGGCCGAGGTGATCGGCACGGAACTGGCCGCCGTCGGTATCAACCAGAACTACGCGCCGGTCGCCGACGTCAACGTGAACCCGGCGAACCCGGTGATCGGCGTGCGGTCGGTCGGCGAGGACCCGGCGCTCGTCTCGCGCATCGTCTCGGCGCAGGTCGACGGCTACCACGCCGGCGGCGCCGCCGCGGTGGCGAAGCACTTCCCGGGCCACGGCGACACCGCGGTCGACAGCCACTTCGGTCTGCCCGAGGTGACCCACACGCGCGAGCAGCTCGAGGCGATCGACCTGCCGCCGTTCCGCCAGGCGATCCGCAGCGGCGTCGACACCATCATGACCGCGCACGTGGTGCTCCGGTCGGTCGACCCGAGCGGCGCGCCCGCGACGATGTCGCAGCCGATCCTCACCGGCCTGCTGCGCAACGAGCTGAAGTACGACGGGCTCATCGTCACCGACGCGCTCGACATGGGCGGCGCCACCGCCACGTACCCGCCGAACGTGGCGCCGGTGGAGGCGTTCAAGGCCGGCGCCGACCAGCTCGTGCTGGCGCCGCAGATGGACGTCGCGTACAACGCGGTGCTGGCCGCCGTGCGCAGCGGCGAGATCTCGCAGAAGCGGCTCGACGAGTCGGTCGTCCGGATCCTGAAGCTGAAGCTGAAGCGGAGCCTGTTCCTCAAGCGGTACGTCAACCCGGACCGGGCGGTCCAGGTGGTCGGCGCGCCGCAGCACCTCGCCGACGCGCAGTCCATCACCGACCGGACGACCACCCTCGTGCGCAACGACGCCGGCGTGCTGCCGCTGGCGGCCGGACCCCGCAACGTCCTGGTGACCGGGTGGGGCGTCACGACCACGCAGACACTCGGCGCGGCGCTGACGAAGCGCGGGCAGGCCGTGACCGTAGCCGAGACAGGCACCACGCCGTCCGCGGCCCGGATCGCGGAGGTGGTCGCGCAGGCGGCCGGCAACGACGTGGTGGTGGTGTCGACGAACAACGCCGGCAGCATCAACGTCGCCACCGGACAGCCCACGGCGGCGGCCGCCGCGCAGCAGGCGTTCGTGCGGGCCCTCGTGGCCACCGGTAAGCCGGTGATCGTCGCGGGCATGCGCAACCCGTACGACATCGGCTACCTGCCGACCGCGCAGACGTATCTCGCCACCTACGGCTACACGGCCGAGTCGGTCGAGTCGCTGGTGCGGGTGCTGTTCGGCGAGGTGAACCCGAGCGGGAAGCTGCCGGTCACGATCCCGAGGGCCGACGGGTCAGGTGCCCTCTACCCGTTCGGTCACGGTCTCCGGTACGGGAGCTGAGGCAGGGTCGAGGACCCGGCGCAGGAAGGTGCGCGTCCGCTCGTTGCGGGGCTTGCCGATCACCTGCGCCGGGTCACCCTCCTCGACGATGACGCCGCCGTCCATGAAGACGACGCGGTCGGCGACCTCGCGGGCGAAGCTCATCTCGTGCGTCACGACGAGCATCGTCATGCCGTCGTCCGCGAGGGTGCGCATCACGGCCAGCACGTCACCGACGAGTTCCGGGTCGAGCGCCGACGTCGGCTCGTCGAAGAGCATGAGGTCGGGCCCCATCGACAGCGCGCGGGCGATCGCGACGCGCTGCTGCTGCCCGCCGGACAGCTGCGCCGGGTAGCTGTTCTCCTTCTCCGACAGGCCGACCCGCTCCAGGTTCTCGCGGGCGATGCGGTCCGCCTCGCTCCGGCTCCGTTTGAGGACGCGCCGCTGCGCGATCGTGAGGTTGCGCAGCACGGTCAGGTGCGGGAACAGGTTGAAGGCCTGGAACACCATGCCGATCCGCCGCCGCACGGCGTCGATGTCGACGTCGTCGTCGGTGACCTCCACGTCACCGACGAACACCCGTCCCGACGTGGGCTGCTCCAGCAGGTTGATGCACCGCAGCAGCGTCGACTTGCCCGACCCGGACGGCCCGATGACGCACACCACCTCGCGCGCCTCGACCCGGAAGTCTATGCCGCGCAGCACCTCCAGGTCGCCGAACGACTTGTGCAGGTCGCGAACCTCGATCATTTCGCTCTCGCCGCCTTCGCCTCCAGGCGCCGCACCAGGAAGCTCAGCGGCACGGTGATGATCAGGTAGCACAGGCCGGCCACGAGGATCGGGGTCATGCTGACGTATTGGGTCAGCATGTCGCGGCTGAACTTCGCCAGCTCGCGGTCCTCGAGCGTGAGGCCCAGCAGGTAGACCAGCGACGAGTCCTTGGTGAGCAGGATCAGCTCGTTCGTCAGCGGCGGCAGCACGATGCGGAACGCCTGCGGCAGCACGATCGACACCATCGCCCGCGTGTGCGACATGCCGAGCGACCGGGCGGCCTCCATTTGTCCACGCGGAACGGCCTGGATGCCGGCGCGGATCGTCTCGGCCATGTAGGCGGCCGCGACCAGGCCGAGGCTCGCGGCGATCGTGCCGAGCGTGCCGCCGGGAAACGTCGCGCCGCCGAACGCGAGCGGGATGCCGAACCCGAACGCGATGATGACCAGCAGCGCCGGGACACCCCGGAAGAACTCGATGTAGATGTTGGCCACCCACCGGTACGGCGGCACCGACGACAACCGCATCAGGGCCAGCACCAGCCCCAGCACGAGGCCGAACGCGAACGCCGCCACCGTGTACAGCACGGTGTTCACCAGGTACGTGGTGACGACCTCCGGGAAGATCTCCCTGATGACGTCGACGTCGAAGAACGCGCGCCGGATCTCGTCCCAGTCGGCGAGCACGACGACCAGCAGGAGAACGGCGACGAACACCCCGTACTGCACGCCGCGGACGATCCGGGCGCGCTTCCTCCGGCCGACCATCAGCGCTTCGGCTCCTCAGCTCTTCGGTTCAACGCCGAACCACTTCTTGTAGAGCTGGTTGTACGTGCCGTCCTGTTTCGCGGTCGCCAGCACCTCGTTGACGACCTTGGCGAGCTCCTCGCTACCGGTGAGCTTCATGCCGAAGCCGTACTTCTCGTTGGTGGTGAACGTGGCGACGACCTCGACGTCGGGGTTCTTCTTCGCGAAGTCGAGCAGCACCGGGATGTCGTTGATGGCGCCGACGACCTGGCCGGTCTGCACGGCCTTCAGTTCCAGCGCGAGGTCCTCGTAGTCCTTGAGCGTGACCCCGGTGGCGTTCTGCTCCGCGTAGGTCTTGCCGGTGGTGCCCGACTGCACGCCGAGGGTCTTGCCCTTCAGGTCGGCCAGCGACTTCACGCCGCTGCCCTTCTTGGTGAGCAGGGCCTGGTCGGCGTCGAAGTACGGGTCGGAGAACAGGATCTTCTCCTTGCGCTTGTCGTTGATCGTCATGGCCGCCGCGGCGATGTCGCACTTGCGCGAGTTCAACGCCTCACCCGACTGGATGCCCTCGAACGGCGTGTCGAAGATCTCCTGTTCCACGCCGAGCTTCTTCGCGACCAGGTCGATCATGTCGACGTCGAACCCGACGGTCTTTCCACCCTGCTCGAACTGGAACGGCTCGTACGGAAGGTGCGTGCACGTGACGATCTTCCCGCTCTTGACCAGCTCGACCCCGCTGGCGCCGGGGGCGGTACCACCGTCGTCGCCGCCGCAGCCGGCGATGAGGACGACGAGCGCGACACCGAGCACTGAGAAGCGAATGGACACCGTGGCCTCCTCGCGTCGAGGAGGTCAGTATAGATCCACAAATGTAGATTTCTAAGTGTTTCGATGGATGGCGTAGATGCTCACGCCCGACGTCGACGCGGCGGCGAACCGGGATCCGATGCGGTTGAGCGCCAGCCGGGTGGCGGAGACCGGGATGTCCGAACCGACCTTCCGGCGCGAGCCGGTGTCCCAGAAGTTCACCCGCAGCCGGTTGCTGACGGTGATGATCGTGCCGCCGTCGCGGGTGAACAGCACGTCGTCGACGGGGCTCCTGGTGCCGAGGGTGATCGGGTCGCCCGCGGCGTAGCCCGCGCGGTCCCACAGCCGCACCGTCGAGTCGCCGCTCGCCGACGCGATGGTCCGTCCGTCGGGGTGGAGCGCGAGGGCGCGGATGTCGCCGGTGTGCCCGGTGAAGGCGGCGTCGTACTTCAGCCGGTCGGCCAGGTTCCAGGCCGACAGCGTGCCGTTCTCGTCGCCCGTGACGAGGCCGCCGCCGCCGAACACCAGCGACAGGACGGCTCCGCCGTGGCCGGCCAGGGGCGTCCCGGTGTCCGGAGCGCGGGTCGCGACGTCCCAGAAGCGGATCGACCCGTCGGCGCACCCGGCGCCGAGCAGGGTTCCGTTCGGCGCGAAGCCCATCGTGTTGACGACGACTCCGTCGCCGCTCGCGAAGCTGCCGACGGGTGTGCGCCCGGCCACGTCCCACAGCTGGACGGCACCGGTCGAGTCGGCCGACGCGAGCAGGCTCCCGTCGGGGCTGAACGCGACCGCGGAGACCCGTTCGCTGTGCCCGGTCAACGGTTCGCCGAGGGCGGCGAACGTCGTCGCGTCGAAGAACCGCACCCGGGCGTCGGAGCCGCCCGTCGCGAGCAGGTTGTCGACGGTCGGGCTGAACGCGATGACCTCGACGTCGCGGGCCGACCCGTCGAGCTGGCCGCGGAAGTCGTACCCGAGCGGCTCGTCACGCTGCCGCCACCACGCGAACCCACCGGCCGCGGCGGCCGCGCCGCCGAGCACCGTCGCCGTGACGACCGCCCGCCGGCTGAACCGTTGCGCCCGCGAGCCGGGGACGGGCGGCGCGTCCGGCCAGTCGTCCGTCGGCGGCCCGTTCGTCGGCAGCTCGGCCGGCGGCAGGCGTTCGAACGCGAACGGACGCCGCGGTGCCACCGGGTCCGCCACGCTTCCCTGCGCGACCACCAGCTCCGGCTGCTCCACCACGGTCGGCGCGACGCCGAACCGGCGGTGCAGCAGCGTGGCGACGAGCGGGATCCGTGACGATCCGCCGACGAGGAACACCGCCGCGGGAACACCGGCGCCGGCCGCGCGTACCGCGCGCCCGGTGACGTCGACGGTCTGCTCGAGGATTGGCCGCACGAGCTCCTCGGACTGCGGCCGTCCGAGCGGCACGTCGACGCCGAGCGCCGGCACCGGGACGAACGTGGTCGCCGTCCGCGACAGGATCTCCTTCGCCGACCGCACGTCGTCCCACAGCTGCCGGGCGGCCCACCGGTCGTCGGCGTCGACCGGTGCGGTCAGCCGCGCCCAGGCCGCCGGGTCCCGGCCGGAGCAGGCCCGGCCGAGCAGGCCGACGATCGCGGCGTCGAGGTCGAGCCCACCGCGACGGCACCGGCCCGCCGGACGAAGTGGTGGGCCGCCGCCACCGGTTCCGGCACCAGCTCCGGCCGGTCGAGCCCGGCCACCCCGGCGGCGGCCAGCAGCACCCCGCGGCGCGGTGCCGCCCAGGTGACCGGGTGGGTCAGCACCACGCCCGACGGCTCGCCGCCGGCGACCCGCCCGGCCTCCTCGCCGACGCGCCGGAGCACCGCACCGATCAGCACGGCCACCGGTAGCTCGGCGGTGCCGAGCAGCGCCTTGCGCTCGTCCACGAGCCGCTTGGGATGCGGCTCGAACGCCTCGGGGTAGCGCCGCGCGGTGTGCACGGCGTCGCGGCCGACGAGCAGCGCGCCGTCGGGCTGGCGGCACACGGCCGACGGCAGGCTGGGCGACCCGTCGAAGAGCAGCGGACGGACACCGCCGTCACCGGACAGCAGCACGGCCACCGTGTTCGACGTGCCGAAGTCGATACCGAGGCGCACCGGCACACCGTATCGATGGGGTGCCAGCACCCCCATCGAGAGATGGCCACGCATGATTGATGGCGCGGTGCCGGTCACCTAGCGTCGACGCCGTGAGAATCTGGCGGGAGGCCCGGCATGTGCTGCTGAGCATTGCCGTCGGCGTCGCGGCGTTCGGGCTGCTCGTGGCGACGGGGGTGGGTCTGCTGCTCGGCGCGGCCGGGGTGCGGCGGCCCGTGCTCGGCCGGGTCGTGCGTCGCGTCCGGCAACTGGCCGCGGCGCAGCGCGGGCGGTGCGCTCCGCCGGTCCCGTCGCTCTACACGCCCCTGCCCGACGACCCGCACGAGCGCGACCGGGCGATCCGCGCGGACCCCGCGACCCGGCGCGACACGGCCTGGCTGGCCGCGCAGGCGGCGCTGGCGCCGATCGGCATCATCCTGCTGGCGGGCTGGCCGAGCGCGGTGCTGGGCGTGCTGACGCCGTTCCTCCGCAGGTTCACCCCGGCCGGCATCCCGTTGATGTACCAGGGCATCCCGGTCACGAACATGCGCACGGCGTACCTCATGGTGCCGCTCGGGCTCGCCACCGCGTTGATCCCGTACCTGTTCGCCCGGTGGTACATCGTCGCCGAGGGGCGGGTCGCGGAGTCGCTCCTCGCGCCGACCGAGGCGGCCCGGCTCGCGGCCCGGGTCGAGAAGCTGGCGCAGACCCGGGCGGCCGTGGTCGACGCGTCGGCGGCCGAGCTGCGCCGCATCGAGCGCGACCTGCACGACGGCGCGCAGGCGCGGCTGGTCGCGTTGGCCATGAACCTCGGCATGGCCGAGGACCTGTTCGACAGCAACCCGGCGACGGCGCGGGCGATGCTCGCCGAGGCCCGGGCCGACGCGCGCAGCGCGATGGGCGAGCTGCGCGACCTGGTCCGCGGCATCCACCCGCCGATCCTCAGCGACCGCGGCCTGCCCGGTGCGGTGCTCGCACTGTCGATCGTCAGTTCCATACCCGTCGATCTCGACGTGCGGGTCGACCGGCGCCTGCCCGCACCGGTGGAGGCGGCGGCGTACTTCGCGCTGGCGGAGCTCGTCACCAACGCCATCAAGCACAGCGGCGCGTCCGTCGTGCGGGTCTCTGTCGTCGACGAGGGCGCGCGGCTCGTGATGCGCGTTCGCGACGACGGCCGCGGCGGCGCCGACCCGGCGGGCGGCACCGGGCTCACCGGAATCCGGCGGCGGTTCGAGGCGTTCGACGGCACGGTGCGGGTCTCCAGCCCGGCCGGGGGTCCTACCCTGGTCGAGATGGAGCTTCCGTGCGGGTCGTGATCGCCGAGGACCTCGTGCTGCTGCGCGACGGCCTCGTCCGCATGCTCACCGCCTACGGGTTCGACGTGGTCGCGGCCGTCGCCGACGCCGACGGCCTTCCGGAGACGCTGTGCGCGCTGCGTCCCGACGTGGCGGTCGTCGATGTGCGGCTGCCGCCGACGTTCACCGACGAGGGGCTGCGGGCCGTGGTGGCCGCCCGGCGGATGGTGCCGGCGTTGCCGGTGCTGATCCTGTCGCAGTACGTCGAGCCGGTCTACGCCCGTGAGCTGCTCTCCGACGGCGCCGGCTCGGTCGGCTACCTGCTGAAGGACCGCGTCGGCGAGGTCGGCCAGTTCATCGACGCGGTGCGTCAGGTCGCCGGCGGCGGCACCGTGATGGATCCCGACGTGGTCGCCCAGCTCCTGGGCGGCGGCCGGCGGCAGGCCCAGCTCGCGGTGCTCACTCCGCGCGAACGCGAGGTGCTGGCGGTGATGGCGGAGGGGCGGTCGAACGCCGCGATCGCCGAGCGGCTGGTCATCACCGACAAGGCGGTGAGCAAGCACATCAACCGCATCCTGACCAAGCTCGACCTGCCCCCGTCGGACGACGACCACCGCCGCGTGCTGGCCGTGCTGGCCTACCTGGGGTCCTGATCCCGGCGGAGCCGCTCCATCCGCGTGGTCAGGTGCGGTGAGAAGGTCGGCTGAACGGCCCCTTTTATCCGGTAAGGCCGAAACCTCCGCAGGCTATCAGTAGTTTACGGAGAGTGAGACTTGTATTCCGTGCGGTAGTTGTCGCGCTCCTCGCCGCCTCGCCGGTCGTGGTGCCGGGCGCACCGGCGTCCGCCGTCCAGGCGCTGGCCGTCGACGACGGCCAGATCGTCGGCGGCACCGGGCACGGGTGCAAGGTGCGGCCGTCCGGGACCGTCTGGTGCTGGGGGGCCAACGCCAGCGGACAGCTGGGCACGGGCACCGCGCCGACGACCGGCGCGACCGCCCGCATGGTCGACGGCGGATCGCTGACCAACGGCACCGTCGCCCGGCTCGCCGCCGGTGGCGACACCACGTGCGTGGTCGACACGGTGCGGCAGGTGTCGTGCTGGGGGTCCAACTCCGCCGGACAGCTCGGCAACAACGCCGCCGGTACCGACTCCGACGTGCCGGTGCCGGTCACCGGCGGCGCGCTCACGGGCAAGGCGGTCGTCGACGTCGCGGTGGGCACCTCGCACGTCTGCGCGCTCGATGAGGACGGCGCGGTGTACTGCTGGGGCGCCGACAGCCAGGGCCAGCTCGGCGACGGCGGCGGGGCGGTGAACTCGCCCGTTCCGGTGGCGGTCGACACCGCCGGCGTGCTGTCCGGGAAGAGGCTGACCGCGGTGACCGCCGGCGCCCAGTCGACCTGTGCGCTCGACGTGGACGGCAACGCCTACTGCTGGGGCGACAACAGCTCCGGCCAGCTCGGTGACAACGACGGCGGCAACGACTCAGCCGAACCCGCGGCGGTCGCCACCGGCGGCGCGCTGTCGGGCCGGACGCTGACCGCGATCTCGGCCGGTGGTCTGCACGTGTGCGCGCTCGCCGACGACGGCAACGCGTACTGCTGGGGCGAGAACGGACGCGGCCAGCTCGGCAACGACGACGCCACGAACACCGACCTCGACGTGCCCGCACAGGCCGACCCCAACGGCGTCATCGCCGCCGCCGACATCACCACCGTCGCCGCCGGCGGCAACCACACCTGCGTGCTCACCGACCTCGACGCCGCCTGGTGTTGGGGCGCCGCCGACAACGGCCAGCTCGGCGACAACCAGACCACCGACCGGCTCGAACCGGTGCGGGTCTACGACAGCGGCGCGCTCGCGGGTGCCACGCCGCGGCAGATCGGCGCCGGGACGCTCCTGTCCTGCGCGACCGACGACGAGCGGCACGCCTACTGCTGGGGCGACGACTCGACGGCGCAGCTCGGCAACGGAACGCCCGCCGCCGACTCCGACGTTCCGGCCCGCGTCCGCCTGACCCCCGACGTTCCCGTGGTGACCGTGACACCGGGCGACGGCCGCCTGACGGTGACCTGGACGGAGCCGGACCCGGGCACCGCCCCGCTGACCGGTTACGAGGTGACCACGGTTCCCGCCTCGGCCGGCTGCCCGTCGAGCACGTCCACCTCCTGCGTCATCACCGGTCTCAGCAACGGCACCCAGTACGCCGTGCGGGTCGCGGCCACCTCGGGCGAGGGCACCACCACGTCGCGGGCGGTCGGCGGTACGCCGGTGTCGGCGTCGCTGCTGCCGATCACGGGCGGGAACGTGGCCGCGGTCGCGGGCGCCGGCACGGTGCTCGTCGTGGTCGGGCTCGCGCTGGTGCGGTACGGCCGTCGCCGCGTTCAGGATCTCTAGGGGACCCGCACAGCGGCGAACGTCGGCTCCAGCCGGTCGGCGGTCAGCGGCGGGGCGTAGTGGTAGCCCTGGCCGCGGTCGTAGCCCAGGTCGGTGAGCAGGTTCGCCTGCTCCGCGGTCTCGATGCCCTCGGCCACCGTGTCGAGCGACAGCGCCTCGGCCATGCGCACGACGGCGGTCGCGACCGCCTGGTGGCGGGTGACCGTCGTGATGTGCTCGACGAATGTGCGGTCGAGCTTGAGCGTGGTGACCGGGCAGGTCAGCAGCAGCCCGAGGGACGACGCGGCGGTGCCGAAGTCGTCGAGGGCGAGCCGGATCCCGCGGTCGCGGAGCTGGTGCATGGTGGTGATCGCGGTGTCGTCGTCGATGACGGCGGTCTCGGTCACCTCGATCGTGAGCCAGGTCGGGTCGAGACCGGCGTCGCCGAGGGCGGCGTCGACGTCGCTGATGAAGCTGGGGTCGGTGAGCTGCCGGCCGGCGACGTTCACGCCGATCGACAGCGGCGCCGCCGGGCCGTGCTCGCGGATCCAGGCGGCCTGCTGCGCGCACGCGTGCCGCAGCACCCAGCGGCCGAGCGGGACGATGAGCCCGGTCTGCTCGGCGGCGGGGATGAACTCGCCCGGTGGCACGGTGCCGCGCACCGGGTGCCGCCACCGCACGAGCGCCTCAGTGCCTGTGATCTGCCCGTTGGGCAGGTCGACGATCGGTTGGTAGGTCAGGAAGAGCTGGTCGGTGGCGATGGCCTCACGCAGCTGGGCACCGAGTTCGGCGTGCGCGATCATGCGGGTGGTCATGCCGGTGGTGTAGAGGACGTGGCCGCCCTTGCCGCGGTCCTTGGCCGCGTACATGGCCAGGTCGGCGTTGCGGAGCAGCGCGTCGGGGTCCTCGCCCGGTGCCGGCACGGCGACGCCGACGGACGCGTGCACGAGCAGGTCGTGCCCGGCGGTGTGCAGCGGAACCGTGAGGAGGTCCCGGATGCGGTCGGCCACCGCGACGGCCGGCGTCGTCGGGTCGGTGTCGGTCCTCGGCGCGCGCTGGGTGAGGTGGAGGATCGCGGCGAACTCGTCGCCGCCGAGCCGGGCGACGATGTCACCGCCGCGCACCGCGTCGGTGAGGCGGGCGGCGACGGCGACCAGCACCTCGTCGCCGACGGCGTGGCCGTGGGTGTCGTTGATGAGCTTGAAGTCGTCGAGGTCGATGAGGAGGACGGCGATCGGCCGGCCGGCGGCGACGGCCGACTCGAGCAGCCGGGTGAACGAGGCCCGGTTGACCAGCCCGGTCAGCTGGTCGTGGGTGACCTCGCGGGCCAGCTGCTCCTCCTGGTCACGCATCGCGGTCACCAGGCGGTCGTTGTCGCGCAGCGCCAGGACGTGGCGGGCCACCACGATCGCGATCACCACGAGGGTGCCGGTGGAGATGATCCCGACCTCCTCGTCGTTGCCGTAGGCGGCGGCGGTGAGCAGCACGGCGCTGGCGCCGATCGACATGTACGGGAGCAGGCTGGGCAGCAGCACCGCGGTGCCGACCGCGCCGGGGGAGTCCACGGTGGATGGTCCGGCGCGGTGCTGCAGCCCCGCCGCGGTCGTCACCAGGAGCGCCTCCGCGAGCGTGAAGACCGGGTGCAGCCCGTGCCAGTCCCGGTGGGTGAGCAGCGGCGCCGACACCGACGCCAGCGCGCCGAGAACCGCGGTGGCCGCGAGCACATGCATGGCCCGCGAGTCGATCGGCTCACCGCCGAGCAGCACGACCTTCAGCACCGCCACGGTGATCGCCAGCCCGGCGAGGCACAGCAGGACCACCTCGACCTCGACCTCGAGCGACGCGTCCGCGACGAACACCTGCCGCACCACGAAGTGCCAGGCGAAGAGTCCGGCCGTGCAGACCACGCAGGCCGTGTCCAACCCGACCCGCAGCAGCGTCGACCCGCTGACCGCCCGCACCGGCAACCGCAGGACCGCGGCCGAGACCACGAGCACCGCCGCGACGAGCAGCGGCGCCGTGCCGTACCGCAGCGGGTCGTGGTAGCCGGCGAGCGGGTGCAACTTCGCCCAGGTGAGCCCGGCCGACCCGAACGCGATCAGCAGCATGCCCACCGCGAGGTGCCGCCAGAACCGCCGTCCGGTCGGTGCCAGCCCGGGCACCGACCCGGCCCGCCACGCGGCCCAGGCCGCCACGGTCTGCCCCACGGGCACCGTCAACCACGCCAACACCACCGGACCGCCCACCCCCGCGACCCGGGCCACCGGTCGGTGGCCGGACTCTGTGTTCCCATCGGCGCCGGGTCGGTCGGCCTTAGCTCCGCCGGACGGCTGATTCCCCGCCACGGATGGTGACGGGGTGACGCCTGTGGCACTACGGTTCCTGCGTGGTCGTGGAAGCCAGGCCCTGGTTGGAGAATGTCGCGGGGCGCTACCCGTACGAGTACGCACTGGTCGATGTCGAGACCACCGGGTTGAACCCGGCCGAGGACCGCATCATCCAGGTCGCCGTGGCGCACGTCAGCTCGCACGGCGTGCTGCAGCGGACGTGGTCGACGCTCATCGACCCCGAGCGTGATCCGGGCCCGGTCGAGATCCACGGCCTGACCCGCGAGCACCTGGCGAAGGCGCCCCGGTACCCGGCGGTGGTGGCCGAGCTGGGGAACCTGCTGAGCAACCGGGTGCTCGTCGCACACAACGCCCGGTTCGACTGGCAGTTCCTCGCCGCGGAGTCGCGGCGGGCCGTCCACGAGCTGCCCGTGACGAGCCGGCTGTGCACGATCGACCTGACCCGGCAGCTCGACCTCCCGGTCCCCAGCCTGACGCTGGGCTCGGTGGCGTCGTACTACGGGATTCCGCGGGCCCGTGCCCACGACGCGGTCGACGACATGCGGGTCATGTCAGAGGTGCTGCTGAAGCTGCTCGCCGCGGCCGACGAGGTCGAGCTGGCGCTGCCGCTGGTCGGCTGCGACCCGGCCGACGCGCGTGGCGCCTACCCGGTGCGGCAGCCCCGCCGGGCGTGTCGGTGGGTGTACGCCGGCCGGTGGTCGCCGGGCGGCCGGCTGGTGCAGGGGATGAAGGTCGCGATCACCGGGGAGACCGCCGCGCTCCGCGAGGTGCTGACGACCCGCGCGACCGACGCGGGGCTCGACGTCATGAACGGGGTCAGCGGGCGCACCAGCCTGCTCGTGGCCAACGATCCGGAGCTCGACACCGGCAAGTCCCGCGGCGCCGCGCGGCACGGCGTGCCGGTGGTCGACGAGCTGACGTTCATCGGCCTGCTCGCCGACATCGCTCCGGGCGAGCCGGTCGCGGAGCCCGAACCGCCGGCTCAGCGTGCGGACCCGGCGCCGGCGCCGCGGCGGGCCGTGAAGGTGACCGGTCCGCTCAGCGGACGGTGCCTGCTCGTACTCGGTGGGCTGCATGCCGAGGCCGCCGAGCTGCGGTCGCGGATCGGTGCGCTCGGTGGGATCGCGGCCATCAACCTGACGCCCCGGGTCACCGGTGTGGTTCCGCTCGCCGGCGCGGAGAAGGAGCGCCGGTGGGCTCGGATCGCCGCGCTCGGTGTGCCGATCTGTGACCCGGAGACGTTCGAGCCGGTTTCGGCTGCTCCGGTACCGTCAGGAGCCGTGCCTGAGGACCGGGAGCCGGCCCGCGCCGGCGTGGTGCTGCCCCGCGGAGGCGTCGTCGACCTGCCCGACGAGGTACGCCACTGGTCCGTGTCGGTCGCGTGGCCGCGCACCGGTCCGGCGGCCGTGGACGTCGATGTCGTCGCGTTCCTCACCGACGCCGACGACGAGGTGCGGGCCGATTCGGACTTCGTCTTCTACAACGCGCCCGCCGCCGCGAGCGGCGCGGTGGAGCTGACCCTCGACCTCGTCGACGAGGCGCTGGTCGACGTGCGGCTCGACCGGGTGCCCCTGGACGTCGAACGCGTGACGCTGGCCGCGGCGATCCCGGCCGGGCACACGTTCTCGACCGTCGGGCCGATCCAGCTGGTGGCGCGCACCGGTGCCGGTGCGCCGCACATCCGGGCCACCCTCGACGCCGCGACCACGGAGCAGAGCCTGATCCTGGCCACGTTCTACCGGCGGGCCGGCCGGTGGCGGTTCCGCGCGGTCGGCCAGGGCTACGAGTACGGCCTCGCCGAGCTGGCCACCAGCTTCGGCGTCGAGGTCGACGACTAGCCCACCGGCATGTAGTTCATCTGGAAGTCGACCTCGTAGTCGGCGCCGGGCTGTGCCATCTCCCAGGCGCCGTCGATGCGGTTGCCGTCGGCGCTGAAGGTTCCGACGTAGCGTTGGCGGAAGTCCAGCGGCGAGAAGTCGGCCGACTCCCGGACGAGGGTCCACACGCCGTCGGTGAACGTCATCGCGTACAGCCGGGTGACACCGCGCGAGTCGAAGTAGTGCTGGACGAACCCGCCCTTCGGGTCGACCGAGTAGACCGACAGCGCACCTCCACCGTCCACTCGCCGACGAACGGCGCCAGGTCGTCGATGTCACCCATGGGGGCAGGATAGTCAGCGCAGCGCGGAGCCGCGCTCGGCCAGCGCCTCGGCCAGGACACGAACGGCTTTCGGGCCGACGCCGTGCAGGGCGAGCAGCTCGTCGGCGCTGCGGGTGGCGACCAGGTCCAGTGTGGACAGTCCGGCGCCGAGCAGCGCCCGGGTGGCCGGTCGTCCGATCGCCGCCGGCAGGTCACTACCGGCGGGCGCGGTGCCCGCGTCGGCGTCGGCGAGGGCGGCCGCGAGCCGTTGCGGCGCGCCGTGGAACCAGGCCCGCCGCACCAGCCAGTTGAGCTGCTGGCCGTCGACGTCGGCCAGGGGCACCCGGGCCGAGCCGGCGAGCCGCTCGGCGGTGGGGTGGGCGGCGACGGTCGCCGCCGCGTCGGCGTCGGACAGCCGGACCTCGACCCATCCGTCGCCGGTCACCGACGCGAACGTCTTTCCCCGTACGGAGAACGAGCCGGTGCTCTCCTCGACCTCGGGCAGGCCGAGGGCGGCCTTCCGTAACTGCGCGACGGTCGTCATGACTCGGGAGACTAGGGCAGGATCGGACCCGTGAACCAACCCATCCGTGCGGCGGTCGTCGGTTACGGCCTGGCCGGCCAGGTGTTCCACGCGCCGCTGATCTCGGCCGACCCGGCCTACGAGCTGAGCGCGGTCGTCACCGCCGACCCGGAGCGGTCCGCGTCGGCGGCCGCGCGGTACCCGTCCACCCGGATCGTGCCGAGCGTCGACGCGCTCCTCGCCGACGCCTCCAGCTACGACCTCGTGGTGGTCGGGTCGCCCACGCCGACCCACGTGTCGGTGGCCGAGCGCACCCTCGACGCCGGGCTGCCGACCGTCGTCGACAAGCCGATGGCGGTGCGGGTCGCCGACGCCGAGCGGCTGATCGAGCTCGCCGCTCGGGCCGACGTGCCGTTGACGGTCTTCCAGAACCGGCGCTGGGACGGCGACTTCCTCACCGTGCGGAAGCTGCTCCGGGAGGGCGCGCTCGGCGAGGTGTGGCGGTTCGAGTCGCGGTTCGAGTGGCACAGCACGCGGGCCCGTCCACAGTGGAAGAGCGGAACGCCGGGTACCGAGGGCGGCGGCGTCGCCTACGACATCGGCGCGCACCTCATCGACCAGGCGGTGCGGTTGTTCGGACCGGTCACCGACTTCTACGGCGAACTCGACGCGCGCCGGCCCGGTGCGGTCAACGACGACGACAGCTTCGTCGCGCTCACCCACGAGTCGGGGGTGCGGTCGCACCTGTCCATGTGCAGCCTGGTCGCGCAGCGCGGGTTCCGGTTCCGGGTCCTCGGGTCGGAGGCCGCCTACACGGTGTGGGGCCTCGACGGGCAGGAGGCGCAGCTGAAGTCCGGGATGTCGCCGCTCGACGCGGAGTACGGCGTCGCGCCTCCCGGGGCACACGGGAAACTGGGCCGCGACGGCGCGCTGACGACGGTCCCCACGGAACGCGGTGCCTACGGCGACTTCTACGCGCGCCTCGCGGTGGCGTTGACCGGCAACGGGCCGTTGCCGGTCAACCCCGTCGACGTCCTGGAACCGCTGCGGATCCTGGAGACGCTCCAGCGCAAGGTGCCGCCGGACACATGACGCGCGGGCACGCGGCCGATCGACCAGACTGGGGCCGGACCCGCACCCGTTCTGCGAAGGTGAGTCGATGGTCGGCGTACTGCGTTCCTGGACCGTGTACACGCCTCTGGTGGCCGTGCTGCTGCTCGGCGCGGTGTGGGGGCGCAAGCCCGGAACCGCGCTGACGGTTCTGGTCGCGCTCGTGCTCGCCGCCGCGATCCTGGCGGCGGTGCACCACGCCGAGGTGGTCGCGCACCGGGTCGGTGAGCCGTTCGGCTCGCTCGTGCTGGCGGTCGCGGTCACGGTGATCGAGGTCGCGCTGATCGTCACGCTGATGGTGTCGGGCGGACCGGAGACGTCCTCGCTGGCGCGCGACACCGTGTTCGCCGCGGTGATGATCACGGCGAACGGAATCGTCGGTCTCTGCCTACTCGTCGGCGCGGTGAAGCACGGGCTCGCGGTCTTCAATGCCGAGGGGACCGGCGCGGCGCTGGCCACGGTGGCGACGCTGGCCGCGCTGAGCCTGGTGTTCCCGACGTTCACCACGAGCCTGCCGGGCCCGGAGTTCTCCGGGTCACAGCTCACGTTCGCCGCGATCGCCTCGCTGCTGCTGTACGGGATGTTCGTGGTGACGCAGACCGTGCGGCACCGCGACTTCTTCCTCCCCGTGGAGAACGAGGAGTCCACAAAGGACGCGTCCGGCGAGGAGCACGCGGCACCGCCGTCGAACCGGGAGGCGTGGGGCAGCCTCGGCCTGCTCCTGCTCGCCCTCGTGGGAGTGGTGGGGCTGGCGAAGGTGGAGTCGCCGGCGATCGAGGCCGGCGTGGAGGCGGCCGGCTTCCCGCACTCGTTCGTCGGCGTCGTGATCGCCCTGCTGGTGCTGCTGCCGGAGACGGTGGCCGCGGTGCGGGCCGCGCTGCGCAACAAGATTCAGATCAGCCTCAACCTCGCGCTCGGCTCGGCGATGGCGAGCATCGGCCTCACCATCCCCACGATCGCGATCGCGACGATCTGGCTCGACGGGCCGCTGCTCCTCGGCCTCGACCCGACCCAGATCGTGCTGCTCGCGTTGACGGTCGTGGTGGGTGTGCTCACCGTGGTGCCCGGCCGCGCGACCCGCCTCCAGGGTGCGGTGCACCTGGTGCTGCTGGCCGCGTTCCTGTTCCTGGCGGTGAACCCCTAGGGCTCGATGAGCCCGGCGCGGATCGCGTACCGGGCCAGTTCGAGCCGGTCCTTCAGGCCGAGCTTGGCGAGCAGGTTCGCCCGGTGCCGCTCCACGGTCTTGACGCTGATGAACAGCAGGTCGGCGATCTGCCGCGACGAGTGGCCCTCGGCCACCAGCTTGAGGATCTCCTCCTCGCGGTCGGTGATCGCCCGGGCCGGGATCGCGTCGCCGGCCGCGGCGCGCTGCAGGTAGTTGCGGATGAGCGCGGTTACCGCGCCCGGGTACAGGAACGGCTCGTCGCGCATCGCCGCCCGGCACGCCTCCACCAGGTCGCGGTCGGCGACCGACTTCAGCACGTACCCCGACGCTCCGACCCGCAGCGACTCGAAGAAGAACTGTTCGTTGTCGTACATGGTCAGGATGAGGATGCGCAGGTCGGGCTGCTGGCGCGACAGCTCGCGAGCGGCCTGCAGGCCGGTCATCCGGGGCATCGCGATGTCGAGGATGGCGAGGTCCGGCCGGGTGGCGCGGGCCAGCTCGATGGCCTCCAGGCCGTCGGCCGCCTCGCCGACCACCGTGAGGTCGGGCTCGTTGTCGAGGATCAGCCGCACGCCGCGGCGCACCAGCGCGTGGTCGTCGGCGAGGAGGATCCGGGTCTCAGTCACGTTTGCCCGCCGGATCCGGTACGCGCAGGCGCACCTCGGTTCCCGTGCCCGAATGTGGACCGACGGCGAGGTCGGCGCCGATCAGCAGGGCCCGCTCGCGCATCCCGCGGATCCCGGCGCCCTCGGGGGCCCGGCCCAGCCCGCGGCCGTCGTCGCGGATGCGCAGCTCCACACCCTGGCCGTGGCGGTGCAGGCTCAGGTCGACGTGGCCGGCGCGCGCGTGGCGGGCGGTGTTGGTGAGGCTCTCCTGCGCGACCCGGTACAGCACCAGCTCCACCTCGCGGCTCAGCTCGGGCAGGTCGGTGCCGAACCGGCCGCGGACCGCCAGGCCGCTGGCGGTGAACTCGGTGACCAGCGCCCGCAGCGCACTGGTGAGCCCGAGCTCCTCGAGCACGCCGGGCCGCAGGCGGCGGGCGATGCGCCGGATCTCGTCGAGGCTGTTGCGGGTGGTCTCCTGCACCTGGCGGATCTCCTCGCGCACCGGCGACGGCGCGTGGTCGGCGACCCGCTTGAGCTCCAGCAGCACCGCGGTGAGCGTCTGGCCGATCTCGTCGTGCAGCTCCTGCGCGATGCGGTGCCGCTCCCCCTCCTGCGCCGACAACGCGCGGGCGGCGCTCGTGGCCCGTTCGGCCTCCAGCCGGTCCAACATGGTGTTGAACGTGGTGATCAGGTCCCGGACCTGACGGCCGTGACCCGTCGCCGGCAGGCGGTTCCCGGGCCGCAGGAGGTCGGTGGTCGCCATGGTGCGGGTGAGGCGGGCGAGCGGGCCGAGGCCGATGCGCAGCAGCGCCGCGTTCGCGGCCAGCATGGCCGCCAACCCGACACCGAGGATCAGCGCCTCCCGGATCACCACCGGCGTCGACACGGTGACCGGCCCCAGGAGCAACGCAACGGTGGCGATGACGAGCACCGCCGCGTTGAGCAGGAAGATGCGCCAGAACAAGGAACCTCTCATGGCCTCCTCATTGCTCAGTACGATGCCCGTCATCACGGTCCACTGTGCCCCGTGCCGGCGCGGACGGCATCGGTGTCGACACCCATTCTCGACGGTCCGGAATTGGGTGCCGGCCCGGATGGTCGACGGGCACCGGTCCGGGGAGGGTGGTAGGCCACCGGGACGCAAGGAGGCCAACGTGATCATCGAGCGGGTCGCACTACCCGGGATCGGCGTCAGCCACACCGCCACGACGGGCCGCCGGCAGCGCGTCGGCGTGATCTCACACCTGACCGGCCGCCGCGACCTGGTCGTCTACGACCCCGACGACCCGGAGCGGGCCGCGTACGCGATCGTGCTCGACGCCGTCGAGGCCGACCACCTGGCCGGCCTGCTCGCCACGGCCGTCACCGTCGACGTGAACCCTCAAGGCGGCCGGCCGCCCGCCGATGTGGAGGGCCGGACACCCGCCACCCCATGAGGAGTTCCGTTGAGCGAGTTCCTCGTGCGTCGGGACCCTCTCGTCGTGGTCGCGGCCGTCGCGGCGGCGGCGGAGATCGGGTGGACCGCGGCGAACCTGGCCGGCCCGGTCGGTCCCGCCTGGCTCGGTTCGGCCCCGCTGTTCGTCGCCGGTTCGCTGGCCGTCGTCGCGGCGTTCCGGGCCTGGCGGTCGCCGGGGGCCGCAGCGGTCGCGCGCCGGTTCTGGCGGCTGATGACCGTGTCGTTCGCGCTGACCCTGCTGGCGACGCTCAGCGAGCTGCCGCAGTACCTCGACGGCCCGGTGACCGTGCCGGGACCGCTGGCGCTGACCGGCCTGGGCGTGTCGACGGTTCTGACGCTGGTGGCCCTGTACCGGCTCCCGCTCGGCGTCCACAGCACGGGGGAGCGGTTCCGGCTCCTCCTCGACGCCGCCACCGTGACGATCGCCACCGTCGTGTTCGCCTGGTACCTGTCCTTCGGCCGCGGCCAGTCGGCGCTGTCGGCGCAGATGGTGGTCGCGAGCGTCGTGTTCTGCGCCACCCACGCGGTGATGGTGTTCGGCCTGGTGCGGGTGCTGCTGTCGGAGTCGCGCGACGTTCCACCCGCCGCCGTGCGGGTCTTCGCCGCCGGCCTCGCCGCGTCGACCCTGAGCATCCTGGCGACCCCGCTGCTGGCCGGGCACGAGCCGGTCGGCGCCGAGCCGGCGGGTAGGCCCGTCGCGTACGGCCTGTTCGTCGTCGCGGCCGTGCTGCAACGGCGCGCTGTCGCCGGTCCCCCCGACACCAACCGCGCCCGACGACGGCCTTTCAGCGTCGCGCCCTACATCGCGGTGGCGAGCGTCGACGCGTTGCTGCTCGCGACGATCGCCGGCGACGGCATGCGGGTGGTGGTCGCGGCCGCGGCGGTGACGCTGACCGGGCTGGTGATCGTGCGGCAGCTCGTGGCGTTCCGCGACAACGCCCGGCTGCTCGGCGAGCTGGCCAGGCAGGAGCGGCGGTTCCGGTCGCTCGTGCAGAACGCCGCCGACGCGATCATGATCCTGGACGAGCAGGGCAGGGCGGCGTACGCCAGCCCCGGTATCGAGACGCTGACCGGTCTGCCGGCGACGCACTGGCTGGGCCGGCAGGCGTTCACCGTGCACCCGGACGACCTCGCCGACGTGGTGGGGAAGTTCGCGACGGTCGGCGCCGCGCCGGGCCGGACGGTGCACTACGAGTCGCGGATCGCCAACGGCGCGGGGGAGTGGCAGTGGGTGCGCGTCACGCTCACCAACCGCCTCGACGACCCGGCCGTGGGCGGCATCGTCGCGAACGTCAGCGACGTCGACGAGGCCCGCGCGTTCCAGGACCAGCTGGCCCATCAGGCCACGCACGACCCGCTGACCGATCTGGCCAACCGGTCGTTGCTGCTCGACCGGCTCTCCCGCAGTGCCGGGCCGGTCAGCCTCGCCCTGGTCGACCTCGACGACTTCAAGTCGGTCAACGACACCATGGGCCACCCGGCGGGTGACGCGCTGCTCGTCACCGTCGCGACCCGGCTGCGCGACTGCGTACGGGCGACGGACCTGGTGGCCCGCCTCGGCGGCGACGAGTTCGCGATCCTGTTCCACGGCGACGCGGCGGTGGCGGAGCGGGCCCTGGCGGCGCTGTCGCGGCCGATGCTGATCGAGGGGCGGGAGCTGGTCGTCCGGGCCAGCGTCGGCGTCGCCACGGCGGCACCCGGAGACGACGCCGACACCGTGATGCGGGCCGCGGACCTCGCCCTGTACCGGGCGAAGGCCGCCGGCAAGGGCTGCGTGGCGCACTACGAGCCCGGAATGACCCCCGCGCCCGGCGCGCACGGGTTGTACCGGGCGCTGACCCGGGGGCAGCTCGTGCTGCACTACCGGCCGGTCGTGGGCGTTCCCGACTCCGGGATCGTCGGCATGCGGGCGCTTCTGCGCTGGAACCATCCCTCCGAGGGCCCGGTGCCGGCCGTCCCGCTGGCCGAGGAGACCGGGCTGATCGTCCCCATTGGACGGTGGATGCTGCTGGAGGCGTGCCGCGAGGCCGCCGGCTGGCCGGGCGCGACGCCGCCGCGGGTCGGTGTCACCGTGTCGCCCCGGCAGCTGCGCGACGCCGACCTCGTGGCCGACGTGCGCGACGCGCTGGTCGCCACCGGTCTTCCACCGCACCGGCTGACCGTCGGCATCGTCGGGACCGACGTGCTCGACACCGACCCGGCCCGCGCCGCGGTGCGCGAGCTGCACCGGATGGGCGTCCGGATCGCGCTGGACGATGCCGGCCGCTCGACCCTGGACCTGCTCACCGACCTGCCCGTCGACGAGCTGACGCTGGACCGGTCGGTGCTCGCCGACCCGGGCCGCCGCCCGCTCGCCACGGCCGTGACCGGCGTCGCCCGGGCGTTGGGGATCGCGGTGGTGACCGACGGCTCCACGCCGGCCACGCCGGAGCTGGCCGTGGCCGCTCTCGTGGCCGACTCGGGGGCTACCTGATCCTGGACCGCGCCGACTTGAACGCCTCGATCGCGAGCTTGCGCGACGTGGTGTCGCCGACCCCGGCGAGCGTGACCTTGATGTAGATGGTGCCGGCGGGCACCTCGACGCCGAGCGACCGGTCGCCGCGGCCCGGGTCCCACGCGGCGCGCAGGCCGTCGATCGTGAAGTTTTCGCTGCCGCGCTCGGGGTTCAGCTTCGCTCCGGAGAAGAAGCCGACCCGCACGGTCTCGGTCGCCTTGGAGAACTGGTAGTGGCAGTGGGTCCCGTCGTCGACCCGTTCCGAGACGGTGTACGTCTTGCTCGTCGCGGCAGACACGGCCGCCGACACCTCGGCGTCGGTGAGGAACCGGCACGTCGACTGGGCGGCCCGGGCGGCCTCCTCCGCGTCACGCACCGACTGCGACGGCCCGAGGCACAGCACCACGTCGATGCTCTTGTCCGACCGGTCGACCGGGTCGGACGAGGTCCAGTTCCACTGGTAGGTGTCGACGAGACCCTCGACGCCGTCGCAGGGTCCGCTGGTGCCCTCGGGCACGGCGGTGAGCCGCTTGATGACCTGGAACTTCGCCGACGCGTCACGGCAGTCGATCAGCAACGCCCTGTCGCCGTCGACGTTGACGCAGTCACCGTCGCGCACCACGTTGATCGACCTGCTGCCGTCGACGCCCTTCACCCCGAGGCACACGACCGTGGCGTTCGTGCTGAACAGCGTCGAGGCGCCGGGTACCCCGCGGCACGGCCGGAGCGTGTCGTGGTCGACCACCCCGACGACGAGGTGCGTGTACGCCGGGTCGGTGCAGTCGACCTGCCTGTAGGGGAACCGGCCGTCCTTGTCGGGCGCCACGCAGGTGCCGGTCTCGAACGTCTCCGACGCCTGCGTGAAGACCTGCAGGCTGGACCCGGCCACCCCGATGCACAGCACCATCAGGATCACGAGCGCGATGGCGATGCCGGCGCTGAGGTCGCGCCGGTTGCGGGGTGCCGGTGCGGCCTCGGTGGCCGCGTTCAGCTGGGCGTCGGGGTCGGCCGGGTCGGTGGTCAGCTCGATCGTGCTGAGCTGCACGGAGTGGGCGCCGATCTTCGGAATCGACGCGGTCGGCGGGTCCTCCCCCGGCTGCGGATCCACCGGGACCGGGTGAGGCTCCGACGAGGCCGGGTAAGCGGCCGACGAGGCCGGGTACGGCGAGCCCGGGTCGGGCGAGTCGGGGTACGACGGCATCGGGTACGGCGGTGGCGGGTCGGCGACGTCGCCGTCGGCCGAGTACATCGAGGCCGGGAACGGGGGCGGCAGGTCGGTACCGTTCCCCGCACCGCTACCGGCGCCGTTCCCCGCTGTGGTGCCCGGGATGGTGCCCGGGATGGTGCCCGGGGTGGTGCCGGCCTCGGCCGGGTGCCTCGGCGCCGGGAGTCCGTCGTCGCCCGCTGTCCGGGGCTGCGGGACGACCGGTCGCGGCACCAGCGGCTGCTCCGCGGTGGGCTCGTCTCCGAACGGCTCATCCTGCAGGTAGGACGGGGTGCGGGAAGCCGCCGGTTGCTGGTCGTCGCCCCCGTACCACGCTCCGTTGCCCGACATGTCCCTCCGTCTCCTCGCGCGAGTCCGGTACGAGTCTGCCATCGTGGCGAGTCGTTGGCCCGCTGCCCCCGACGGCACCCGCCGTGACCAGGTCAGATACCCGGATCGGCCAGGCCGGCGGCGTAGGCGTAGATCGCTGCCTGGGTACGGTCACGCAGCCCGAGCTTGGTCAGTATCCGACCGACGTGCGTCTTCACGGTCTGCTCCGCGATCACCAAGCGGGCGGCGATCTCGGCGTTCGACAGCCCGCCGGCGACGAGCGTGAGGATCTCCGTCTCGCGGGCGGTCAGCACGTCGGGCCGCACCGGCGGCGGAGCGGGCCGCAACCGGGCGAACTCCGCGATCAACCGCCGGGTGACCGTGGGCGCCAGCATCGCCTCACCCGCCGCGACCACCCGGACGGCGTCGGCCAGCACCCGCGCCGAGGCGGTCTTGAGCAGGAAGCCGCTGGCACCGGCCCGCAGCGCGGCGTACACGTACTCGTCGAGGTCGAAGGTCGTGAGAATCACCACCTTCGGCGCGGCGTCCATGGCCGTGATCCGCCGGGTCGCCTCCAGCCCGTCGACCACCGGCATGCGCACGTCCATGAGCACGACGTCGGGTCGCAGCCGCTCGACCCGGGCGATCGCCTCCCGCCCGTCGCCGGCCTCGCCGACCACCTCGATGCCGTCCTGCGCGCCGAGCAGTACCGAGAATCCTTCCCGCACCATCGCCTGGTCGTCGGCGATCACCACCCGGATCGGCACGCCGTCACCCCCAGCCGCGCGGCGTGGGGAGCACCGCCGTGACGCCGAACCCGCCGTCGACCAGCGGCCCCACGGACAGCTCGCCACCGAGCATCGCCACCCGCTCCCGCATGCCGACGAGTCCGTGCCCGGTGCCGTTCGTCGCCGGCCCGACCGTCGACGGCGCGCTGTTCACGACGCACAGGGTCAGCGCGCCGCTGCCGTACCCGACCTCGACCCGCACGCTCGCGTCGGGCGCGTGCCGCACCGTGTTGCTCAGGGCCTCCTGCACGATCCGGTACCCGGACAGCTCCACGCCCGGGTCGAGGGGACGCGCGTACCCGGTCACCGCGAGCTCGGCCGGAACCCCTGCGGACCGGACCGACGCGACCAGGCCGGCCAGATCGGCAAGGGATGGCTGCGGGGCCTCCGCCGGACCCGCGCCGGGCGTATCCGCGGGGTCGCGCAGCAGCCCGAGGACGCGCCGCAGCTCGGTCATCGCCTCGACCGCGCCGGCCCGGATGGTGGCGAAGCCGCGGACGAGTTCAGGCGGCGGGTCGGCCACCCGGTACGGCGCCGCCTCGGCCTGGATGGCGATCAACGACATGTGATGCGCGACGACGTCGTGCAGCTCGCGGGCGATGCGGGCGCGCTCCTCCAGCACCGACCGGTGCAGCCGCTCGGCGTGGCTCACGCGCTCCTGGTCGGCCAGGCGGCGCAGCGCCTCGCGGCGTTCCCGCAGCGCTCCGGCGGCCACCAGCACCACGGCCGACAGCGTGGTCATCTCGACCAGGTCGGGCGACGCGTTCATGCCGGGCATGCGCTGCACCAGGACGGCGCCGGCGAGCAGCGTCACGAGCCAGAGCACGGGCAGCACCCGCGACCGCACCGACAACCCGACGACCGCCAGCACGCCGAGGTGTGCCAGCAGGCTGGGCTCGGCCCACACCGGCCCGGGTCCGCCCGCCCGGACGGTCTCGCTGACGAGCACCCCGACCGGCAGCGACACCCAGAACGCGGCCATCGGCCGCATCGGCGCGAGCGCCAGCGGCAGGCCCTGCGCCAATCCGAGCGCGACCGGCACCAGCACCGCCGACCCGGGCGAGGCCTCGGCGACCCGCCCGGCCGTGACCACCCCGATCACGACCGCCACCACACCCACGCCCACGCCCATCACGACGCGCGGCCACCAGCCCCCGGCCCACACCCGACCGCCGCCGGCCGGGCCGAGGTCGCGGACCAGCCCGCCCAGCCAGCCGGCCGCTCGCCGGAACCTCACCGCCATCAGCCCCTCTCCAATAACCCGCCGCAGAGCGAGCAGAACCCCACCCGCCCGCTCACGGTATGGCGCCACCCCACCAGCCCGCGTCACCCCGCGGAAGCCACCCCCCGTACCCCTCAGGTATGACGGAACGGTCATGACCGATCTGGGCACCCGCTTCGTCCGCTGGACGTGGTGCCGCGCCGTCCTGCACCGCGGCTGGTGGCTGGTCACCAGCGTCTACCTCGTGGTCGACGCGCGGTTGTCGGCGTCCCAGCTCGTGTTGATCGGGGTCGCGCAGGGCATCGTCGCGCTGGTGTGCGAGGTGCCGGCGGGTGTCGTCGCCGACGCGCTCAGCCGGAAGTGGTCGCTGGTCGTCTCGCACCTGCTGATGGGGACCGCGATGCTGGCGACCGGCCTGGTCACGACGTTCGGTCCGCTGCTCCTCACGCAGATGCTCTGGGGACTCTCGTGGACGTTCGCCAGCGGCGCCGACGTCGCCTGGATCAGCGACGAGCTCGACGACCCCGACCGCGTCCCCACGGTGCTCCTCCGCGCCGAGCGCGCCCAACTCACCGGAACCGTCGTCGGCCTGCTCGGCATCGGCGCCCTCGCCTGGCTCACCCGGCGCGACACCGCGATCGTGCTCGCCGGTGCCGCGATGCTGCTGCTCGGCGGCTACGTCGCGACAGCCTTCCGCGAGACCCGTTTCGTGGCGCGCCGGAAGAGGATCCTGGCCCGCGGGATCTCTCTGGTGCGCGGCAGCCGCGTGCTGCTGGTGATTCTCGCCGCCACGTTCGTGGTGAACGGACTGGCCGGCAGCGTCGGCCGGCTGTACCAGCTCCGGCTGGTCGACGTCGGGTTGTCCGTCGATCCGGTGCTCTGGTTCACCGGGCTCGGCGTCGTGACGTCGCTGGCCGGCGCCGCCGCGCTGCGGCTGGTGCAGCCGCACATCGAGGGCGCACACACCGCCCGCCGCGGTTACGCCGTCGCGTGTCTGGTCGCGGGCGTCGGCGTCGGGTGGCTCGCGGTCGCGCCGGAGGAGGTCGGTGGCAGCGCCGCGATCGTCCTCGCGGCCGGCGCGTTTCCGCTGGCGCGCGGCTTCGGCGTCATCTGGGTCAATGCGCATACGCACGGCGCCGTGCGCGCGACGGTCCATTCGCTGTTCGCTCAAGCGGACTACGCGGGCGCCGTCGTGTGCGGCCTCGCATTGGCGGCGGTCTCTGATCTGTTCCTTTCTCTGGTGACCAGCGGAGCACTGCTCGTGGCGATGGGGCTGCTCGTCGCGGGTGGCACGTTTGGGGGACCAAAGGCCAGCGCGACCCGAATACATTGAGTGCACACCGGACGGACCGGTCACACACAAA